>JAGSGF010000025.1 GCA_023955335.1 Yoonia sp. | reverse complement strand
CGTGCGTTTGATCTCAGCGATGGTCGGCGTATTTTGATCGACCTTGGTTTGCTTCCGTTGGATGCTAAAAATGAGGTTGCGACGCTTGGCCCGACGGATGTGGTTGGCAATCTGATCTGGCCGGATGACATGAATTCATCGACGCCTGTTCCGGACCTGCCCAAAAACATATGGTTCGGTCGGGACCTTGCTGTGATGGCCGATGCGTTGGATGCACTGCCGCTTATGGTCGTCGCGGCCCAGATGACACAGCCGGACCCGCGCACGACTTTGCTGCCTGTCGACACAAGCACGATCAAGAATGACCACCTTGCCTATGCGGTGACGTGGTTTGGACTGGCCCTTGTTTGGGCGGCTATGACATTATTTCTTATTTTCCGCGTCTCAAAGACTAAGGACACCTGACCGATGCGCTATATTTCGACCCGTGGTGGCGCGCCCGCCCTGACATTTGAACAAGCCATGATGACAGGTCTTGCGACCGATGGTGGCTTGTATGTTCCGGAAACAGTGCCAACGCTGGCCCACGATCAGATCGCCGCAATGGCTGGGCAATCATACGAGCAGATCGCGTTCACAGTAATGCGTCCGTTCATTGGTGACACATTTACCGATGATGAATTCCGCGCCATGATTGATCGGGCTTATGCAGGCTTTGGCCATGATGCGCGTGCGCCGTTGGTGCAGTTGGCCCCAAACCATTTTCTGTTGGAATTGTTCCACGGACCCACGCTCGCGTTCAAAGATTTCGCAATGCAACTGATCGGGCAGATGTTCCAAGCCGCCCTGACCCGTTCAGGCGAACGGATCACTATTGTCGGTGCCACGTCTGGTGACACAGGCTCTGCTGCGATCGAGGCGTTCCGTGGTCTTGATAACGTCGACGTCTTTATCCTGTTCCCGCATGG
Source organism: Yoonia sp. (assembly GCA_023955335.1). GTDB lineage: Bacteria > Pseudomonadota > Alphaproteobacteria > Rhodobacterales > Rhodobacteraceae > Yoonia. Next base: position 42,453 of record JAGSGF010000025.1, on the reverse strand, counting down.
CCGTGTGTCCGAGGTGCAGCGCCGTCAGATGACGACCCCAGTGGAAACCAACGTACATGCGCTTGCGATGGACGGCGACTTTGACGACTGTCAGGCGATGCTGAAAGATATGTTCAATGACACTTCGTTCCGCGACGGTGTCCGCCTTGCTGGTGTGAACAGCATCAACTGGGGCCGTGTGCTGGCGCAGGTTGTGTATTACTTCAGCAGCGCTGTAAGCCTTGGTGCGCCCCACCGCGAGATCAGCTTTACTGTGCCTACCGGAAATTTTGGCGATATATTTGCGGGCTATATCGCCAAGCAGATGGGCCTGCCGATTGCTGATCTGGTCGTAGCCACAAACCAGAACGACATTCTGCACCGCACACTGGAAACGGGCACCTATACCAAAGAAGGTGTCACCCCGTCGATTAGCCCGTCGATGGATATTCAGGTGTCGTCCAACTTTGAACGCGCATTGTTTTATGCATATGGCGGCGATGGTGCTGCTGTCGCGGCTCAGATGGATGATCTGAAATCCGGCGGCTTTAAGATTTCGCAAGGTGCCTATCAGTATTTGCGCGACACCTTCACATCTGGTCGCGCGTCAGAGGAAGAAACCTCTGCTGCGATTAAGACTTATTTGGCGAAACATGGCGAATTGCTGTGCCCACACTCCGCAGTGGGTGTGCATGTTGCCGAGGACCATTTGGGTGCAACCCCGATGATCACATTGGCCACCGCCCATCCTGCGAAATTCCCCGACGCTGTGAATGCGGCGACCGGCATTAAACCGCCTCTTCCGCCGCGCATGGCGGACTTGTATGACCGCGATGAACGCGTCACACGCGTCGCCAATGATTTTGACGCCATTGCCACGCTTATCAAAGAACGGATCGCCCTTTGACAATTCAAACGCACACCCTGTCCAACGGTTTTCAGATCGTCACCGAGCATATGCCCGGTTTGCAATCTGCCAGTGTCGGAATTTGGGTTGATGTCGGCGGCCGCCATGAACGGTTGGACCAAAACGGCATCGCGCATTTCCTGGAGCATATGGCGTTTAAGGGTACACCGACCCGCACCGCGTTGCAGATTGCAGAAGCAATCGAGGACGTAGGTGGGTTTATCAATGCCTATACCAGCCGCGAAAACACGGCGTATTATGCGCGCGTGCTGGAACAAGACGTGCCGCTGGCCTTGGACGTCATTGGTGACATTTTGCTAGAGCCGCTGTTTGACCCCACCGATGTTGACATTGAACGTGGCGTGATCTTGCAAGAAATCGGCATGACCAACGACACCCCCGACGACATCGTGTTCGATTGGCTGCAAGAGGTGTCCTTCCCTGATCAGGCGCTTGGCCGTTCGATCCTTGGCCCAACAGAACGTGTATCTGCGTTCCAAGCAGATGACCTGCGCGGCTTTGTTGCCGGACATTATGGGCCTGGCCAAATGGTCTTGGCTGCGGCTGGTGCTGTTGATCACATTGCTATTTGCAAACAGGCCGAGGCGATGTTTGGCAGTATGTCCCCGATTGTCCGGCCTTCGACGTTGATTGAGCCTGCTGTCTTTGGTGGCGGCGAGTTGCGCCGGAACAAAGATCTCGAACAGGTCCATTTTGCGCTGGCGTTTGAGGGGCCGAACTACCTTGATCCTGAGATATATACTGCGCAGATTTACGCATCCGTGATGGGTGGCGGCGTGTCGTCTCGTCTGTTCCAAGAGGTCCGCGAAAAGCGTGGCCTGTGCTATTCTATTTTCGCCCAAGCGGGTGCTTATGAAGATACGGGCCTGACCACGATCTATGCAGGCACCAGTGCCGAAGAGATCGCAGAGCTGGCGAATGTCACCATTGACGAGATGAAACGCGCCGCGGATGATATGTCAGAGGTCGAGGTCGCTCGCGCACGTGCCCAGATGAAAGCCGGATTGCTAATGGGTCTTGAAAGCCCGTCGAACCGTGCTGAACGCCTTGCGCGGTTGTGGTCCATGTGGGGACGTATTCCGCCGCTGGCCGAGACCATCGCGCATGTGGATGCTGTGTCGACTGCAGACGTCAAGGCGTTTGCAGAGCATATGGCAGGGCAGGCGGGGTCTGCGCTGGCGCTTTACGGTCCTGCTGAGGCTGCTCCGACGTTAGATGACCTTAAGGCCCGTTTGGTGGCCTGATGTTGGGTTTGCGCAAAAAAGTTCGTCTGGAAACAGAGCGCATGACTTTGCGCCCCCCGATGCATGCCGACTTTCGTGCGTGGGCTGCATTGCGCGGTGATAGCAAAGAATTTCTAAACCCGTGGGAGCCAAAGTGGGCAACCGATCATCTGTCCCGCAAGGCATTCACCAATCGTGTCTACTGGGCGCAACGGTCAATCACCAATGGCAACGCAGTGCCATTGTTTATGGTCCGGCGGTCGGATGATATGCTTTTAGGTGCCATCACACTCGATAATATCCGCCGTGGTCCAGCGCAGGCCGGCACGACAGGATATTGGATCGGTCAGCCCTTCGCGCGCAATGGCTATATGAAAGAGGCGATTGAGGCTGTCGTGCATTACGCGTTCCGCACGCTTGATCTTAGTCGCGTTGAGGCCGGTTGTTTGCCCGAAAACACGCCGTCCCGCCGGTTGTTGGAGCAATGCGGATATAAATACGAAGGCGTCGCCCAAAGCTACCTGCAGATCAACGGGCGGTGGCGGAACCATGTGCTTTATGCGAATTTGCGCAGTGATCGGCGTGGTAGGACGGACGTCGGTTAATCCCGTCTCTGTTTTTGCAAAAAATATCCACTTCAAGCCGTTGACTCGGGTTGGGACCATACATAGGTTCCGCTTGTTGTCACTCACAGCTGTTGAGTGACAACCCAAGATTAACTCGAACTGGAGACGTTCTTAAGATGGCATTTACACCACTTCACGACCGCGTTCTCGTCCGTCGCATCGAAGGCGACGACGTAACTAAGGGCGGTCTGATCATTCCAGACGCCGCAAAAGAAAAGCCTGCTGAGGGCGAAATCGTATCTTGTGGCGCTGGCGCACGCAAAGACAGCGGCGAGCTGATTGCGATGGACGTTAAAGCTGGCGACAAAGTTCTGTTCGGCAAATGGTCCGGCACAGAAGTTAAGATCGACGGCGAAGACCTGCTGATCATGAAAGAAAGCGACATTCTGGGCATCCTGTAAGGATCTCTTGAAACGTTCGCTATCTGAAATTCATAAATTAAGGAGCTAATCAATGGCTGCTAAAGACGTAAAATTCGGCACAGATGCCCGCAACCGTATGTTGAACGGTGTGAACATTCTGGCAGATGCCGTGAAAGTAACACTGGGCCCAAAAGGCCGTAACGTTGTTCTGGACAAATCGTTCGGCGCACCACGTATCACCAAAGATGGTGTATCCGTGGCCAAAGAGATCGAACTGGAAGACAAGTTCGAAAACATGGGCGCCCAAATGGTTAAGGAAGTTGCTTCCCGTACCAATGACGAAGCTGGCGACGGCACAACAACAGCCACAGTTCTGGCCCAAGCGATCGTTCGCGAAGGCATGAAGTCTGTTGCTGCTGGCATGAACCCGATGGACCTTAAGCGCGGTATCGACCTTGCGACAACAAAGGTTGTTGAGGCGATCATCGCCGCTGCACGTCCAGTATCCGACAGCGACGAAGTTGCGCAGGTTGGTACAATCTCTGCAAACGGCGAAGTTGAAATCGGCCGTCAGATCGCAGACGCAATGCAGCGTGTTGGCAACGAAGGCGTCATCACTGTTGAAGAGAACAAAGGTCTGGAAACAGAAACCGATGTTGTTGAAGGCATGCAGTTCGACCGCGGCTACCTGTCCCCTTACTTTGTGACCAATACAGAGAAGATGACGGTTGAGCTGGAAGATGCGATCATCTTGCTGCACGAAAAGAAGCTTGGCTCCTTGCAGCCAATGGTTCCACTGCTCGAGTCGGTTATTCAGTCCGGCAAGCCATTGCTGATCATTGCAGAAGATGTTGAAGGCGAAGCGCTTGCGACGCTTGTGGTCAACAAGCTGCGCGGCGGCCTGAAGATTGCTGCTGTTAAGGCACCTGGTTTTGGTGATCGTCGTAAGTCCATGCTGCAGGACATCGCTGTTCTGACAGGTGGTCAGGTGATTTCCGAAGACCTCGGTATGAAGCTTGAGAACGTCACAATCGATATGCTTGGTTCCGCTAAGCGTATTGCCATCACCAAAGACGAAACAACGATCGTTGACGGCGCTGGTGATAAAGCTGAAATCGAAGCACGCGTCACACAGATCCGTGGTCAGATTGAAGAAACAACATCCGACTACGACCGTGAAAAGCTGCAAGAACGCGTTGCCAAATTGGCTGGCGGTGTTGCTGTTATCCGCGTTGGTGGCATGTCCGAAGTGGAAGTCAAAGAGCGTAAAGACCGCGTTGACGATGCACTGAACGCGACACGCGCTGCTGTTCAAGAAGGTATCGTCGTTGGTGGTGGTGTTGCGCTTATCCAAGCTGCGAAAGTTCTTGACGGTCTTAAGGGTGCAAACTCTGATCAAGATGTTGGTATTGCAATCATCCGCAAGGCGATTGAAGCACCACTGCGTCAGATTGCTGAAAACTCCGGTGTTGACGGCTCTGTTGTGGCTGGCAAAATCCGCGAGAGCGACGACAAAGCGTTCGGCTTTAACGCGCAGACAGAAGAATATGGCGACATGTTCAAGTTTGGCGTCATCGATCCGGCCAAAGTTGTCCGCACAGCCCTGCAAGACGCTGCATCTGTGGCTGGCCTGCTGATCACAACCGAAGCTATGGTTGCTGATAAGCCGTCAAAAGACGGCGGCGGCGGTGGCGGCATGCCCGACATGGGCGGCATGGGCGGCATGATGTAAGGTTAAGTCCTTTTGGGATTTGACCGACAGGGCGGCAGGTGAATTCGAAGAAATCATCGAGAGCCGATCATGTTGATCAAGATCTTAAGGGCGGTCCCGCAAGGGGCCGCCCTTTTTCGTGTTCCCACTTGTCGTCCGAACGGTACACCGTAGGATGGGTTTTAACCCATCATCCTCAAAGGATTTTAGATGTTCAACATGCCCAGTTTTGCCCGTGACTTAAAACGCGGCGAAGAACCGTTGGTGGACGACCTGATCGCGGGGGCTTTTGGCCGCACGGATGAAGTGAAGCTGGTTCATAAGCTGCGCAAGTCTGGTTTGATTGCGGGCGAACAGGTGATGCCGATGGGTGACCGCATCGTAGGGTATTACGCCCTGTCTTATATGACCAAGCCGAAGGGATGGCTTTGTCTTGCGCCCGTCGCCATTGCCCCGGATGTGCAGCGCCGTGGGTACGGCAAGCGCATGATGGGGATGCTGACCGAATGGGCACGTCTAACGGGAACACCTGTCGTCGTGTTGGGCCCGCAAGACTTTTACAGCAAGACAGGATTTTCACATGATGCGGCTGCAAAATTGCGCAGCCCTTACCCGCACGAATATCTGGCCTTGGCTGGTGTCCTTGGCGTCCCTGACCAAGAGTTGATCTATCCAGCTGCCTTTGACGGGGTGTGATGGGTTGAAACCCATCCTACGCTGGCGCACACATTGCAGATGAAGCTCTTTTTCTTTGTTGCTGTCACCATGACGGCCTTTGCTGCCAATTCGGTTTTAAATCGCGTGGGCGTGGCCACATTTGGCATGAATCCGTTTGTGTTTGCTGTCATTCGTGTGGCTGCAGGGGCCGTGACTTTGGCCGTGTTGGTCGCCCTGCGAGGGCAATCACCATTCGCCGGATTAGTCACACGCTGGCGCGGCGCGCTGGCTTTGGCCGTCTATATGGTTGGATTTTCATGGGCGTATCTCAGCCTTGGTGCTGGTTTGGGCGCGCTCATTTTATTTGGGGTTTTGCAGATGATGATGTTCGGCTGGTCGGTTGCACAAGGGCAAGCTGTTCCTATGATGCGATGGGCCGGTGCAGCGTTTGCATTGGTTGGCTTGGCGGTGTTGTTGTGGCCTAGTGGCGTGGCCGTGGTCCCGTTTACAGGCACCGTTGCGATGATCGCAGCCACTGCGGGGTGGGCCGCCTATACGATTTTGGGTCAGGGCGCACGTGATCCGCTCGCTGTATCGGCAGGTAATTTCATTTTGTGTTTGCCGTTGGTCGCACTGAGCCTTTTGCTGGCGAATGGTGGTGTCCTATCGCTCGGTGGCGTTGCTGCGGCGATTGTCGCGGGGGCTGTCACATCTGGATTGGGGTACGCGTTGTGGTATCGCGTGTTGCCGTCATTGCCGACGACAGTGGCTGCCGTCGCGCAATTAAGCGTGCCTGTGATCGCGGTTCTGGCTGGCGTTATCTTTTTGGCTGAACCGTTAAGTTTTCGCCTGATCGTGGCGGGCGCGTTGGTTTTGGGTGGCATTGCGGTGTCTAACGTACGATGGGCTCCAGCAGGTCGTAGCTGATCGCCCCCGTCTCATTCCATGCTACGGACGCGAGGCTGTCGGGTTTGATCTGGAGGCCTCCGATCTCTGCCCGCGTTGCCCATTTGCGCCGTGTCACGATGCCTTCGGGGTCGACCCAAGTGTCGCTGATTTCACCATCCGTAATTGTGCACCGGAAGTAGATATCGGTTTGGTGGAAGCTGCCGTTTGGGTCGTGGAATTCATTGATCAGACAAACATCGCCGACGCTTATGGTGAGGCCGGTTTCTTCCATCACTTCGCGCGCCAGATTGTCGGGCAGGCTGCTGTGTGGCTCGGCGCCGCCACCCGGTGCACACCACAGGTCAGATCGGTCTTTCCATGCGTTCACCAGCAACAGCTGGTTTTCGTGCACGATGATGGCGCGGGTCGCGAGGCGAATAGGGCGTTTCATGCGCCGATGGTGCCGCGCCAGCCTCCGCAACGCAAGGTCATGTTCCCACCCCCTAACAATCTGTTCGGCGCATGCTATCTAATGCGTATGAAAACAATTATTGCGAGTTTGATGATTATGGTCTCAGCCAGTGCCGCCGCCGCGCAAGACTGTGTTGTAATGTTGCACGGGTTGGCCCGTTCCGAGGTTTCGTTCGCCCCGATGGCGTTGGTGCTTGAAAAAAATGGCTTTAAAGTCGTCAACCGAGGATACCCGTCAACAGATTACTCGATTCAGCGTTTGGTCGAAGAGAACTTAGCAGCTGATGTTGCAGCCTGCGGTGATGCCAAGGTCAATTTTGTGACCCACTCAATGGGCGGGATTTTGGTGCGTGCTTGGCTTGCAAATAATCGTCCCAAACATATGGGCCGTGTGGTGATGTTGGGCCCACCAAACAACGGATCCGAATTGGTTGATATTTTCGGCGATTTCGAACCGTTTCAATGGGTTAATGGCCCCGCGGGATTGCAGTTGGGAACTGAAGCCAGCAGCCTACCCAATCAATTGGGTTTGGCTGAAGTTGAAGTCGGTATTATCGCCGGAACCCGCAGTTTAAATCCTGTTTATTCGGCTCTGATCGAGGGCCCCGACGATGGTAAGGTTTCTGTCGAAAGCACTCACTTACTGGGAGAGGTCGACCATTTGGAATTGCCCGTAACCCACACGTTTATGATGAACAATCCGTTGGTGATGGCCCAGGTGATGGCATTTTTAGAGTTCGGCCGCTTTGATCGTAGTCTAAGCTTTCGCAATGTGATCGGATCTGGGCTGGATGACGTTCTGTTCGGGTCCGAGTAACGTTACTTGCTCGGCTTGACGTGATTGACGTGGCCCATTTTGCGCCCCGCTTTGACGTCTGCTTTGCCGTAAAGGTGCAGGGCTGCTGTCGTCTTTGCCAATTCAGGCAGCCGGTCCATGTCGTCCCCGATCAGGTTTTCCATGACGACATCGCTATGGCGCGATCCGTCGCCCAATGGCCAGCCTGCAACGGCCCTGATGTGTTGTTCGAACTGGTCGATCGTGCAGCCGTTTTGCGTCCAATGCCCGGAGTTGTGCACTCTTGGCGCAATCTCGTTCACGATAAGACCCTGCGGTGTCACGAATAATTCCACCCCCATGACCCCAACATAATCGAGCGCGTTCAGGATGCGGGCGGCGATCAAGACGGCGTCTGTCCGCTGGGATGGCGTTAGCTTTGCGGGTACTGTCGTTGTCCGCAAGATGCCGTCAACGTGTACGTTTTCACCTGGATCAAAACAGGCAACGGCCCCGTCGGCGCTGCGTGCCCCGATGATGGACACTTCGTGGCTGAAGTTTACGAACCCTTCAAGGATTGCAGGTGCGCCTGCCATGTCGATCAATGCTTGGGCCGCGTCCTGAGGCGACATAATCCGTGCTTGACCCTTGCCGTCATAGCCCATGGTGCGGGTTTTCATGATCGCGGGGGTGCCGATGTCTGCGATGGCCGCGTCAAGGTCGGCCGCGTTGTCGACGGTCGCGAAGGGGGCAGTTTGCAAGCCGAGCGACCCGAGGAAATTTTTCTCTGTCAGGCGGTCTTGGGATGTCGCTAATGCTTGCCTGCCGGGGTGGATCGGTCGCAGTGTTTCCAGCAGGTCGAGCGCGGATGTCGGGATGTTTTCAAATTCGTAGGTGATGACGTCGACAGATTGTGCGAATGCCGTAAGCGCCGCGTGGTCATCGTAGGATGCGGTTGTCACCGCATCCGAGACGTGGCCTGCGGGTGGGTTGGCACCGGGTTCAAAGATGTGGGTTTTTATGCCCAAACGGCTGGCTGCCACCGATAGCATCCGCCCAAGTTGACCGCCGCCCAAGATCCCAATTGTTGTCACATTAGTCATCAGTAGGTTCATCCGGAATTGAGGCCGACAGATCGGCGCGCCATTGGTCAAGTCGTGCGGCCAAATTGCTGTCTTGGAGCGCAAGAATACCTGCAGCCATCAGGCCCGCGTTGGCGGCCCCGGCGGCTCCGATTGCCATTGTTGCGACCGGAAATCCGCGCGGCATTTGCAAAATAGAATACAAACTATCGACGCCAGACAGCGCTTTGGTCTGCACGGGAACGCCCACGACAGGGACGCGGGTTTTGGACGCCATCATGCCGGGCAGGTGGGCCGCACCGCCTGCGCCTGCGATGATGACTTGCAAGCCACGGTCAGCCGCGGTTTTGCCGTAGTCCCAAAGCCGGTCAGGTGTCCGGTGCGCCGAGACGATCTTTTTCTCATACGGGATGCCGAGCGCATCAAGCATATCTGCTGCTTCGCGCATGGTGGGCCAATCGGATTGACTGCCCATAATAATGCCGACCAAAGGTTGGGTCATGGTGATCCCCTGCTGGATAAGAAAGCGGCACTATACCCACGCGGGCTGTCCGTGCAATGCTCAAGCGCACCTAAGGTGCAAAGCGATTTAGGCGATAATATCGGGGGTTACTTTATCTTCTAACGCGAAGATCTTGTCTTTCAGCGCAAGCTTTTGCTTTTTAAGCCGTTTAATGGACAAAATATCGGCTGAACGGCGGTCTTGCAGGGCGCTGATCGCATCGTCGAGATCACGGTGTTCTTGGCGCAGAACGGCAAGTTCAATGCGCTGCACGTCGATTTTGTCCATATTGACTGAACTGTTCATGAAATGGGGCCTTCGTCACCGTGATAAGCCTTGCTAATACGCCCATTGGGGTGATTCCTCCTAATGGTTCCTCTTGCAGGCGGGCGGTTTGGTCCCCATATTTCGTGTATGGGTCGCCATAACGGGGCCCGAACAGATATGTCGCTTGAATTTAAGGACACGTGTGATGACAAAATTGGCGTTGGGAACCCATCCGTTCCTGTTGGGGTTTGAGCAGCTTGAACGATTGGTCGAGCGGACTGCAAAGACTGGCAATGACGGCTACCCTCCGTACAATATTGAACAAGCGTCAGAGAATTCTTACCGGATCACGTTGGCCGTGGCCGGATTTGCGATGGCTGATCTGTCGATAACGGTCGAGGACAATGCGCTGGTGATCCGTGGCCGTCAGGTCGACGACAGCGAGGACCGCGTGTTCTTGCATCGGGGCATTGCTGCCCGTCAGTTTCAGCGGTCGTTCGTGCTGGCCGACGGGGTCGATGTCGGCGAGGCTATCATGGAAAACGGTTTACTGCACGTCGATCTAAACAGATCGGTGCCAGAGCGCGTCGTTCAAACAATCATTATTCGGAAGGGATAATCTGATGTATACGAAATTTGATCTTACTAAGATGGCTGCCAAGACGGTTTACGTCAAACCGATTGAAGTGGCGGATTTACCGGCCGAGTTGCGCGAACAGGCTGGCGACTTGGAGCAGTTGTTTGCTGTGCACAACGCCAAGGGCGAGCAATTGGCGCTTGTGGCGACCAATGAAATGGCGGTTCATCTTGCGTTGGAAAATGATCTTAAACCAGTCGCATTGCACTAGGTGGATGACTTGCTGGCGCGACGGGCCGCATTCTTGATACCCCTGTTGAAGACCAATTTGGTCTAATATGACCTATCTATACATGGGCCTTACGATGTTCTGGTTGGTTGTATTGCGCCTGATCGCCCGCTGGTGGATGGGCGCCCCCCAAGGACGCTGAACATCAGAAAGAATGGATGATGGTGGCGTCAAAACGGCCGCACCGTTTGCTCAATCTGTTGATGTTGCTCAAGCCTTGGGCCGGTTTGACCGCTTGCGTCAATAAGTGAACCCCGCCGCGGCGCGACATGTGATTTAGGCGCTAAGCACTTGCTTCAAAACAAAAGCCCGCCATTGGTGTGACCAAGGCGGGCGTCTTTGTTTTCTCAGGGTAAGGCTTATGCCTTGATCAGCCCCATGCTTTCCAGCTTCAAGATGATCTGGTGTGCACAGTTGTCGACTTCGACGTTCTCGGTCTCCATGCTCATCTCTGGGTTGGTGGGGACGTCATAGGGATCGGAAATCCCGGTGAATTCCTTGATTTTACCTTCACGGGCCAGCTTGTACAGGCCTTTGCGGTCCCGCCGTTCACATTCCTCGATGGATGTGGCGACGTGGACTTCGATGAATGCACCGAAGCCTTCGATGTCTTCACGCACCGCGCGGCGTGTCGTTGCATATGGCGCGATTGGCGCACAGATCGCGATACCACCGTTTTTGGTTATCTCGGATGCAACATAGCCGATGCGGCGGATGTTCAGATCGCGGTGCTCTTTGCTAAAGCCAAGCTCGGACGACAGGTTTTTACGCACGATGTCACCATCAAGCAGGGTCACCGGACGGCCACCCATTTCCATCAGCTTGACCATCAATGCGTTTGCAATGGTGGATTTGCCTGAACCAGAGAAACCAGTCAGGAAAACGGTAAAGCCCTGCTTGTCGCGTGGTGGCTTGGTGCGGCGCAGTTCGTTCACAACTTGTGGGAACGAGAACCATTCCGGGATTTCGAGACCTTCGGCCAAACGACGGCGCAGTTCGGTGCCAGAGATGTTCAGGATGGTGACGTCGTCTTTGTCTTTGATCTCGTCGATCGCTTCGTATTGCGCGCGCTCGGACACCCAAACCATATGTTTGAAGTCGACCATTTCGATGCCCATTTCTTCTTGATGGTCGCGGAACAGGTCTTGTGCATCGTACGGGCCGTAGAAGTCTTCGCCTTGACTGTTGTTGCCTGGACCTGCGTGATCACGACCAACGATGAAGTGGGTGCAGCCATGGTTTTTGCGGATCAGACCATGCCAAACAGCTTCACGTGGGCCAGCCATACGCATGGCAAGGTTCAGCAGGGACATTGCAGTCGTAGAAGCTGGATACTGGTCGAGCACTGCTTCGTAGCACCGCACGCGGGTGAAGTGATCAACGTCGCCCGGCTTGGTCAGGCCCACGACAGGGTGGATCAGCAGGTTTGCTTGGGCTTCTTTGGCCGCACGGAACGTCAGTTCCTGATGTGCGCGGTGCAGCGGGTTGCGTGTTTGGAACGCAACAACTTTGCGCCAACCCATTTTGCGAAAGTAGGCGCGCAGCTCGTTGGGTGTGTCGCGACGTGCGCGGAAGTCATAGTGGACGGGTTGCTGGATGCCAGTCACAGGACCGCCAAGGTATACATCGCCAGCTTGGTTGTGCAGGTAGTTGACCGCAGGATGGGCGCTATCATCAGCACCAAAAACCTGAGCAGCTTCATGTGCTTTGTTTGGTGTCCATTTGTCGGTCACGGTCATTGTGCCCAAGATCACGCCTTCTTGGTCGCGCAGCGCAATATCTTGGCCGATCTCGATGGTGTCTGCATAGTCTGGCTTCACGTCGAGCGTGATCGGCATTGGCCACAATGTGCCGTCCGCGAGGCGCATGTTGTCGACGACGCCGTTGTAATCGGCCTCGGACAAGAAACCCTTGAGCGGATTGAACCCACCGTTCATCAGCAATTCCAGATCGCAGATTTGACGCGGTGTCAGATCGTGGCTTGTCAGCGCAGCTGCTTCGCCCTTCATTTTCTGGGCGCTGTCATAAGAGGCATATAGTTCCGGGATGGGTGCAAGATCTTGGGACATGAATATACTTTCGTCAGATGCGGATAAATTGCGGTCTTTGGGCGGGTCTTGGCCCTAAAAGCCACGCAAATCAAGATATTTCCGCCCGGTTTAGGGGGGAAAACTGTGAACGCAGGGCAGATATGTGCCCTGCGGGAAACAACGTGGGAGGCTTCTCAAACTTAGGCGTTGCGGCGCGCCTTACTCTTGCTCTGCAATGAATTTTTCTGCGTCAAGCGCCGCCATGCAGCCCATGCCTGCGGATGTGACCGCTTGGCGGTAGATGTGGTCAGTCAAATCGCCTGCTGCAAACACGCCCGGTATGGCCGTGCGGGTGGAGCCCGCGTCGACTTTCACATAGCCACCGCTGTGCAATTCAAGCTGATCTTTGACCAGTTCGGATGCTGGCGCGTGGCCGATAGCGATGAATACGCCCTTGACCGGCAAGTCGGTGATTTCGCCAGTTTTCGTGTGTTTGACTTTGATGCCTTCAACGCCCAGCGGGCTGTCGGTGCCGTAAACCTGTTCGATCTCGTGGAACCACAGGGTTTCGATCTTGGGATTTTTCATCAGGCGGTGTTCAAGGATTTTTTCGCAGCGCAATTCGTCGCGGCGGTGGATCAGTGTGACCTTGGAGGCAAAGTTTGTCAGGAAGAGCGCTTCTTCGACGGCTGTATTTCCGCCACCAACGACTGCAATTTCCATGCCACGGTAAAAGAACCCGTCGCATGTCGCACATGCCGACACGCCAAAACCTTTGAATTTCTCTTCGGTCGGCAAGCCAAGCCATTTTGCCCGCGCGCCAGTGCACATGATAACCGCGTCTGCGGTATAAACCGTGCCGCTGTCAGATTGTGCCGTAAAGGGCCGTTTGGATAGGTCCAGCGATGTGATGATGTCGCCCACGATGTCGCAGCCCATGGCGCGCGCGTGTGCTTCCATCCGAACCATCAGGTCGGGGCCTTGGACTTCTGTGTCGCCGGGCCAGTTTTCGACTTCTGTTGTTGTTGTCAGCTGCCCGCCTGGCTCGATACCTTGCACAAGCAGGGGGTCCAGCATGGCGCGTGCAGCATAGACGCCAGCGGTATAACCTGCGGGGCCGGAGCCAATGATCAGAACTTTGGTGTGGCGAGTGTCAGACATGGCGGCGCGTTCCTTTGACTACTGTGTTTCCACCGATATAGCCGTGGCGCGGAGGTGTTGGAACCCCGCATGACAGCGGTGTAACCTTGGTGTTCGCATCATTTTGTTGCGCAAGTGTGAAACATTATTGCGCATAGGCTTCGTCGGGCGTAGTCTTTGCAAAACCAACTAAGGGATGCTGACATGCCAGGCGCAAAGCTTGATGAAATTGATCGTATGATTCTGGCGGAGTTGCAGGCAGATGGACGTATGACCAACGTAGAGCTGGCCAAGCGGGTTGGTATTTCTGCGCCGCCCTGCCTGCGCCGCGTGCGCACCTTGGAAGAACAGGGTTTCATCCTTGGCTATCACGCCGAGGTGGATGCGCGCGAACTCGGGTTCGAAGTACAGGTGTTTGCCATGGTCGGGCTGGTCAGTCAGGCCGAGGTTGATTTGTCTGCGTTTGAAGCAAAGTGCCTGCAATGGCCGCTGGTCCGTGAATGCCATATGTTGAACGGCGAGGTCGATTTTGTCCTAAAATGCGTGGCTCCGGATTTGCGCACGTTTCAGCGGTTTCTGACCGAAGACCTGACGAGCGCGGACAATGTCGCAAGCGTGAAAACGTCACTGGTGATCCGTGGCGCCAAAGATGAACCCGGCGTGCCGTTTGACGTGCTCGAGGCCCGTTTGGCGCAAAACGCTTAAATTAGGCTGCAATCACCAAATCTAAATCGGCCTTGCGCAAGCGTGGCGCTGCGAGCGGCCTAAAGTCTGCAAGTTCACGCATATGCGGAAACAAGGCCATAAAGTGCGGCAGCAAGTCTGGCCCAAGCCCTATGGCGTGTGCCGGACCAGGATGCAGCGTTTCCACGTCGATCCCGTTTACATTGACGCAAGCGTGTTCTTTGAACCCAAGCTGATAGCACTGCACTGGTGCTATGGGCCGCAGTTCGATCATCTGATCGCCGTCGATAAAGTCACGCACAGGGATCAGCGCAGTGTCGGTACCGGTTAGCAGCCGCGTTGCGGGTGATCGGTGCAGCATCCGCGCTGCTGGCCCAAGCACCAGATCAGGGGCAGGGCGTCCAAGGCCAAGCGCATCAGCCGTAATGCGCGTCAGTGTGCCAATTTCGGGACGTGGGTTTTGTGCACCGGGTACGATAGACATGGCCCCGCGCCAGAGCAGCGTCTGATAGCCAAGACTGGTTAGCACTTTGTCACCGGGCAACAGGTCTTCCACAGCCATCATGCCAGATTGGGTCCGCAAGATGGCCCCCCGTCCGAACGCTGCAAAAGCGTCTTCGAACACGGGCATCGCGGGTGCGATTTTGGCGAAATCTTCGATGTTTTTGGAGGGTGTCAGGTGGGCAACTTCATATCTGCGCATCAGAGGCTTAACGCGCGAAAGTTGCCCACTCGGACTAGCGATCCGGCCCATATGGGCCCGAGAGGTATAGGGTGCCACCGCGAGGCCTGCGGTGGTGTTTGGGGTCTTATTCATGCGTCGCACCACGTTGGTTTGTCACATCATCTGTCGGCCCCACCGACAACATCTGAGGAGATGATTGCTGTTAAGGCTGAATGTGACCCAAAAGTGTTCATGTTGTCAAAGGAATTGGATGTTGTGGTGAGTTCGCGCATCAATGCACTGTTGATGCCCCGGATTGTTCACGCAACGTGGCTTAACTTGCCACATTTACCACGAATCAAGTCCGAATCGTGGCCTTAAGACAGTAAAAAGCCGTGTGGAAGGAGGACCACACGGCTTTAACGCTCTTGGGAAGCGGGCCTCGAGGGCCATTGTCTAAAGTTTTAGGCAGAAACCGCCGTGGTCATAAAGCTTGGCATCGGTGGCAAAGACACTTTGGCCTGCTCGGCCTGCTCCATGCGACGTGAGATCATGGCTTGGCGGCGCAGGCCGCGTTCCCATGGCATCTTAGTTTCGCACTTGTTTGCTTCTTCGATTGTGGTGTCGATCCAACGTTTAGATGATCCCATGACTGCTCTCCTCAGGGTGAATATATGTGCCGCGTTTGTTTGTCGGCGTTGGATACATCTTGATGGGTTTGCGGGGCAGGAATGGGGCAGTTCAAAAGGTATTTGTAAAAATTGAGGAAAACTTTCGCCTCATTTTGTCAATTTGCTACGCCCCCATGAAATAAGGGCTTTGCTCTGCGCTCGAAAACAATCAGCAAGGTTTTGTGGGGATTGTTTCTTGGATTGGGGCAATCCTGTGCCCCATTTCTGCCCAGATCAAAGCCGGATCGCTGCAATTAACCGCCCGTAGTCGGCCTGTTTTTCATGCACCGTGCGACGGTAGGAATAGAATCGGGCAGGATCGCTGTAGGTGCAATGCCGCGTCCATGCCGCGTCTTTGATCCCAGAGGCCCGTAACCGTCCCAGTCCAAAGGCGGGCAGGTCAAATTGCATCCGGCCATCTTTGCCTTGCGCAAAGTAGCGTGCGCTTAAAGGGTCCTCATCGATGAAACGCTCCGCGAACTCTGGTCCGACCTCATACGCCCGTTGGCTGATTGACGGCCCGATGACTGCAACGATGTTGTCGCGCGCCGCCCCCAAGCCAACCATGGCGTCAACGGTGTTGTCCAAAACGCCGTTCAGCGCCCCTTGCCAGCCCGCGTGTGCCGCCCCAATGACCCCTGCATCCTTGTCTGCAAATAACACAGGCTGACAATCTGCTGTCAGCACCGACAGGGTGATGCCGCGCACGGCTGTGACCATGGCGTCTGCTTTTGGCTTGTCAGGCGTGGCGGCGGTAATTGTGATTACGTCTGCCGAGTGGATCTGGTGCACCCCAACCATGTCGTCGGCTGTTCCGCCCATGGCACTTGCCACACGGGACCTGTTGATCGCGACGATGTCATGCTGGTCGCTGCTGCCAAAACCGCAGTTCAAACCCAAGAACACCCCAGAAGACGCCCCACCTTGCCGCCCAAAGAACCCGTGGTTTACGCCGTCAAGCAAGTCGTCTGTGATGATATCAAGGGTCATGGGTTCAATCCTGCAGGGGGCGTGCCGCCGTTTGGGTATAATCCGATTACTTTGAACAGGTTCCCCATTGCATCTGGATGGGTCAACCGCCTGTGTGCTTCAATGTGACTTGTCAGGGCGTCACCGGTCAAGCCTTTGGCCAAGGTTTGCGCCCGCGCGGTGATGCCAAGCCGTTCGAGGAACATCCCTTGCGGGGTCACGCGGGTGTATGTTGTGGCCGCCGCAGCGATTGCAGCGAAATCAACGTGGGCGGTCAGGTCCGCTTGTCCGGGTGTCACAAACGGGTCGGTTGCTTTGTGCCCTGCCAACGCTTGCAAAGTGTCCCCTTGGGACTGCCAATCGCCATAGTCGAAGATCAGCGCGGCCCCTCCGTGGGTGTCGATAAGTCCGGCAACGTGGCCCACGATTGCGGGTAATGCAGGGCAGACCTCGATCACATCACCGTCTTTGGTGTCGGTCAGCCGGTGGTCCAGCGCGTCCAGTGGCGCGGCTTGGCTGAGGCCCAGCGTTAAGTTACCGTCTGTCACTCCGATCATATGTTCGCGCCAGCCGCCGGCGTCCCGTGTGAATTGCCGGATCGGCAGTGCGTCAAAGAATTCGTTCGCGATAAGGAACAGCGGCGCATCGGGCAGGGTGCTTGCGTCGTCGTGCCAATGAGCGTGCGGGACCAGTTCGGCTTGTTTGGCGCGCAGGCGGGGAGATGTTTCGACAAAATGCACGGTCAAGGCCGCGTGAAAGCCCGCAACACCGCGTGTGGCCCGCAGCGCATCGGCCATCAGTGTTCCGCGTCCGGGCCCAAGTTCGGCGAATGTGATCTGCGCGGGGGATTCTTGATCCAGCCAAGCCTGCGCCAGCGACAGCCCGATCAGTTCACCAAACATCTGGCTGATCTCGGGGGCCGTGGTGAAATCACCAGTCGCCCCCAACGGATCGCGGGTGGTGTAATAGCCGTGAACCGGATGCATGAGGCAATCGGCCATATAATCGGCCAGCGTGATCGGCCCCGTGGTGGCAATACGTGCAGCCATCAGATCGCCAAGTGCTGTCATCGGCGCGCAGCCCACCAGACCACGCCAAGCCCAATGATGATCATCGGCAGGGTCAACGTCTGGCCCATGGTCAGCCCCCAGCCGCCCGTCTGAAATGCAAGGCCAAGCGGATTACCTTGGGTCACAAACTGCGCGTCAGGTTGGCGCACAAATTCTATCAAGAACCGCGCAATGCCGTAGCCCGCAAAGAATACGCCGGACAAAAGCCAAGGTTTCATAAGGCCGCCAAAACGAAACGCCAGAACGCATAGGACCGTGCCAAGCAGCAGCCCTTCGAGACCCGCTTCATACAGTTGCGATGGATGGCGGGCGCACAGGCCTGCGGCGGTCGCGCAGCTTTGCGCGGCCTCGGTTGGGAAAATCACACCCCACCAGACGTCTGTTTCGCGGCCCCAAAGTTCGGCGTTGATGAAATTTGCAATACGCACGAGGAAAATCGCGACCGGGGCGGATAATGCGATTCCGTCGGCCAAAGCGGGCAGGGCGACCTTATGGCGCCGGCTAAACAGCCATACGGCAACCACAACGCCCAGAAACCCGCCGTGGAATGACATGCCGCCGGTCCAAATCATCGGAATCTCGATCGGGTTGGATAGATAGTAGGCAGGTTTATAGAATAGGACATACCCAAGCCGCCCACCTGCAATCACACCGACGACAATATATGTTGTGAGGTCTTCAAGCTTGGCCACGACCATCGGGGACCCATCGCGCCACAATTGCGGACGTGTGATCGCGGCTTTTAACAACTGCCACCCCAGTGCGATGCCAACGATATAGGCCAAGGCGTACCAGCGCAGTGCAATGTGAAAGCCAAAAAGGTCAAAGGCGAAAATCTCGGGCGAGATATCGGGGAATGTGAGTGCTGCAATCATGAACGTTACTTTTGACACCACGGACAGGAAGTCAACTGCTTGCGCGACGGGCACGCGCACCCCATATATGCATCAGACAGAATTGGAGACTGCGATGCAGACCAGAAATAAAATCCTCGATGATTTTTCGCAACTGATGACAAATGCGATGGGCGTGGCCCAAGGCGCCAAAGACGAAGCAGGCACTGCTGTCAGCGGCATGATGGACCGCTGGCTTGCGGACCGTGATTTCGTGACACGTGAAGAATTTGATGCGGTGCGCGCGATGGCCCAAAAAGCCCGCGAAGAAAATGCGAGCCTTTCGGCCCGTCTTGAGGCGCTCGAAGCCAAAAAGTAATTGGCTTTTTACCGAGGTTAAATATGTCGGTACCGGAGTTGCCCCGAGGGGCAGCGCCTTAGTTTTTGATAAACAGCCAGCACCTAGGATATTTGAATAGGCGTGTCGGATTGTGAACCAGTGGCAGCTGTGCGGGACAAATTGCTACTTCGCTTCGCGGGCACCACATGCTGCTTTCGTCGTTTTGCGTCCGCAGCGAAAATGAGCTTGGGCGGAAACTGGATGCCCGTTTTGCACCGCCCGAACAGCGGGAGCGGAATAAGTAGCCACACAATCTGAAATCTCACGAAATGACTGAACCTCAAGCCACAGATCGCCACAGAAAATTTTTGATTAGCAGACAGCTTTCGGCGTTTCGACTAAGGTTTCGCCAGCAGCATCTGTTGGCGCGAGGTTCTATCGGGCGCCGCAGCTTGGCCCTCTAGAACAGCAATTTCTCCCACGGAAGTCCGCCCTGGCATTTCCTACACACTTGATATTTCTGGCTCAGGATTTGTCGCCGGAGCACGGGTAACGCATGGTCCGACCGGCACTGAGTATTCTTGCTCGTCCTTAATCGTGATCAGCCGCAGTCAAATTTCATCCACCACCGCGAATGGTGCTCTGCCGGGCGGCCACAATTTCATCATCACGGTTCCAGGCGGTTACTCCGGCTCGGTCAGCGATGTCACCGTTTTGTTTTTAGCCCCCAACGTTGTCCCAAGGGCGAACGCTGGCCCTGACCAAGATGGCGTGGAATCCGGGGAGACCAATATGCTTGATGCGTCGGCGTCCTTGGACTGTGACGGCAGCATCGCCAGCTATGCCTAAACGCGCACAGGTGGTTCTGGCGGCGCGATAACTCCGAGCGACACCACAGCTCAGAAACCTACATTCACCGCTGATCCCGTTTCAGTGGGGGCCTGCCGGGTAACCCACACCTTCAACCTTCTGGTCACTGATGAGGATCGCGCGACGTCCACAGCAGACACAGTGACCATTACAATGGAACCTATACCGACAGTTTTGACAGTGCGCGCTTTCTTGTAACGGGAAGCCTGACCGGTGAGATCGGGATGGACACCCTGACGCTCTATCCCGACTTTGGGTTGTCGCATGTCAGTGACGATCAGTTGACCTGCACCGACAGTCTTGGGAATTCCCTCGCAGCACAGGGGATTGCGACAATCGAGATCTCCGCAGGGGGGGGACGTCGCCGTGGCATTCGAGACAAATAACGGAACTGCGGCCTTCACCGGCGGGCGCGCTCGGATTGAACTTGGCCTGGAGCAACGGGCGACGACAGGGCTTATTGCGAACTTATCTGGCTATTATGATGGAATTGGCGCGGATAACTACGAGGCATATGGTTTGGAATTCCGGCTTGATCATAATTTCTAGATCGTAGCTGCCCATGAAATAAACACCCCCAATAACAGCGTTCTGCTTTGCGGTGCCTTCAATGATCTGCCTTGAACTTCTTGCTTCGGTGGGCAGGCGTTACAATCAGCCAAGGGGTGCGAGACAGGGCGCCAAAATATTGCGCTTACCGACCACGATCTGCACGGCGCGTGCGTCAACGGCGGGGGGGGGCTTGCGGTCTGCGTTGGGGGTGCAACGGAACAAGCTCATTGGATCAAACCTGTTTTGTGTGTCTTGATTGTGTACCGCAAAATGAAAACGCGTGTCTTATCCACATGAATTTTGCATTAACACCGACTTATCCCCAACAAATTGCTTTACACGCAGCGGGTGTAACGGCACCATATGAAGTAGGAATAAAACAAGAACACCACTGTCTCTTGAGTGGACCCCTAGCCTTTTAGCCGATCTGCACCGGTTTAAGGGCCAAAACCAAAGGCCGAGCATATGACGCTGACGACAGAATATTTCGATAGCGATGATCTGCACCCGATTGATTTGGTGGAGAACATCGCCGTAGACCACGAGTGGAAATTTGATCGTATCCATGACGATCAAATTGCGATGGCGGTTGAAGGTCAGTGGCGCACTTATGCGATTACGTTGGCTTGGTCGGCTTTTGACGAGACATTGCGTTTGATTTGTACGTTCGAGATGGAACCCCCTGCGCACCGGATGCCTGCCCTGTACGAGACGTTGAACACGATCAATGATCGCTGTTGGGCCGGATCTTTCACGTGGTGGGAAGAGCAAAAGATGATGGTCTACCGCTATGGCCTCGTGCTTGCTGGAGAGCAGGTTGCCGGATCAGAGCAGGTCGACACGATGATCAATGCCGCTGTTGCCAGTTGTGAACAGTATTATCCGGCCATTCAGTTGGTCACTTGGGCTGACCGTACCCCTGCCGATGCGGTGCAGGTTGCGATTGGTGGCGCCTACGGCCGCGCGTGAGGTCCGCTAAGGGCTTTGCCCTGATCCTCATCAACGCAAAGCTTGCCAAAGGACTTTCTCGGTAGGGTCGCCAAAGCATAGGCACAAGCAAACGAAAAAGACTGGAGAAATTTTGCGGCTCCTCGTCAAAAACGTGCCTTTGTAATGCATAAGCCGCATCAGGCGGCGCACACGGCGACCGCATTTGTGACCCTACTGCTGCACATACCGCGATCGGTACACGGTGTTTCCAAGACTTGCTTGTCGATGGTTTGCATGAATTACGGCCCGCTTCCACGTCCCAACCTGCGTGGCCTCTAGGTGTTTGTGAACAAACTTCTGCCAATAGCGGCGACACGACTTGGAACGGCGGGGGCCAGCCCCCGTACCCCCGACATATTTGAGCTCGGAAAAAGAGGTGCGTTGCGCCTGACCATTGGCTTGCGTAGTTTGGGCAACAAGAATGAGGAGACGTTCAAGATGATGGATGATGTTGCCGCGCGCGGGCTGGTTTTGCTGGGGTGTGGAAAAATGGGGTCGGCGATGTTGGCGGGCTGGTTGAATGGCGGATTGCCTGCCGCGTCTGTTTACGTGCTGGACCCTTATCCGTCTGACTGGTTGCGCGGAACAGGTGTACATATCAATGCGGAGTTGCCCAGTGATCCGGCTGTTACTTTGGTCGCGGTGAAGCCGCAGATGATGGGCGATGCCTTGCCTGCCATGCAAGCGCTGGGCAACGGTCAGACGCTGTTTGTGTCTATTGCCGCGGGTACGCCGATTGCCCGATTTGAAGCGGAGTTGGGCGCACGTACGCCGATTGTCCGCTCAATGCCCAATACACCTGCTGCGATCGGGCGTGGGATCACAGCCATCATTGGCAATGATCATGCGAGTGCTGCGCATATTGCGCTGGCGGATGCGTTGCTGGCAGTTGTGGGGCAGGTGGTCCGATTGGATGATGAGGGTCAGATTGATGCCGTGACGGGTGTGTCTGGATCGGGCCCCGCATATGTGTTTCATTTGATCGAGGCATTGGCGGCTGCCGGCGTGGCTCAAGGATTGCCAGCAGACATGGCAATGCAATTGGCCAAAGCCACGGTTGCAGGTGCAGGTGCGCTGGCAGAGGCTGCGGATGAGGATCCTGCGCAGTTGCGTGTCAATGTGACATCCCCAAATGGGACGACCCATGCGGCGCTGGAGGTGTTGATGAATACTGAAACTGGATTTCCCCCATTGTTGGCCCGCGCAGTTGCTGCTGCCACCGAAAGGTCAAAGGAGCTGGGTCGTGGCTGAGATTTCCTTTGATGATTTCATGGCTGTCGACGTCCGCGTTGGCACCGTTGTGCAGGCCGAGCCATATCCCGAGGCCCGCAAGCCTGCGATCAAAATATGGGTCGATTTTGGGGATGAGCTTGGGGTGAAAAAGACCTCTGCGCAGGTGACGGCGCATTACACGCCAGAGACGTTGATGGGCCGGCAGGTCATGGCTGTGGTCAATTTTCCGCCCCGCCAGATTGGTAAATTTATGTCCGAGATTTTGGTCTTGGGCTTTCCTGATGAAGATGGGGCCATCGTTTTGGCAACCCCTGATAAACCTGTGCCCCAAGGAGGGCGACTGCATTGAAAAGTCTGTTGATTACCCGCGTCATACCCGATGCGATCATCGAAAACGCTCGCGCCCATTTTGACGTCACTGTCCGGCCCAGTACCGAGGGCATGATGCCGGACGAGGCGGCGGCGGCCTTGGCGGATTATGATGCGATCTTGCCCACGTTGGGCGATCAGTTCACCGCAGATGCGTTTGGCGGGGATATCCGGTGTGGTGTGCTGGCCAACTTTGGTGTGGGGTATAACCATATCGATGTAGCTGCGGCGTCGGCGGCTGGTGTTGCTGTGTCCAACACGCCCGATGTCGTAACCGATGCGACCGCTGATATTGCGATGACATTGATCTTGTCGGCCTGCAGGCGGGCCGGAGAAGGTGAACGGCTGGTTCGGTCCGGGCAGTGGCTAGGTTGGTTACCGACCCAGATGCTGGGCATGCATGTCACAGGCAAGCGTGTGGGTATCGTCGGCATGGGCCGGATCGGTCAGGCGGTTGCGCGGCGCTGTCATTACGGCTTTGAAATGCCTGTCATTTATTTCAACCGGTCCCCAAAAGAGGTCGAAGTGCCTGCCCGTCAGGTGGACGATCTGGCATCTTTGATGAGCCAAGCGGATATCATTGTCGTGACGGTCCCCGGTGGAGCAGAGACGTTCCAGTTGATCGATGCTGCGGCCTTGGCCGAGATGAACCCGAACGCGGTGTTCATCAACGTGGCCCGTGGCGATGTCGTGGACGAGACTGCGTTGATTGCGGCATTGACGGAAGGCCGGATTGCGGCGGCGGGGCTTGATGTCTACGCCCGAGAGCCGTTGGTCCCACAAGAATTGCGCGAGATGGAGAACGTTGTGTTGTTACCGCACCTTGGCACAGCCGCGTTGGAAGTCCGCGAGGCGATGGGGCAGATGGCGTTGGATAACGTGATCGCATGGGCCGCAGGCAACGCGATGCCAACACGGGTGGGTTAATCGCTGTCGCCCACGGCCTCGCGCCAATGGCGGCGGCACAGCGAGACATAGCGTTCGTTGCCGCCAACCGCGACTTGGGCGCCATCGGTCAGGACGGTACCGTCTGCATCTTTGCGGACAACCATTGTGGCCTTTTTTCCACAATGGCAGATGGTGCGAACTTCGCGCATTTCATCCGACAGCGCCAAAAGAGCGGCTGATCCGGGGAACAGCTTGCCCCGAAAGTCGACCCGTAAGCCAAAGCACATTATTGGCACGCCAAGGTCGTCGACCGCGCGGGCCAGTTGCCAGACTTGGGCTTCTGACAGGAATTGGGCTTCGTCGATGAAAATGCACGCGCAGGGGGCGGCGGCAAGGCGGGCTTTGATCTTTGCGAATAAGTCTTCGTCTTTGCCAAAGGTGTCAGCATCTGCACCAATCCCGATGCGGCTGCCGATCCGTCCGTCGCCGGCCCGCTTATCGAATTGGGCGATGATCAGGTAGGTTTGCATGCCCCGCTCAATATAGTTGTGCGAGGCTTGTAACAGTACGGTCGATTTGCCGGCGTTCATGGTGGAATAATTGAAATAAAGCTTTGCCATGAGCCGTTGTTAGCGCCGAGCAGGGATCATTTGCAAGTCGATCACTGCGCGATCTTCATGCATCTTGCGTGGAAATGGCTGCACGCCTCTGAGCCGAAACGAGGGATCGGTTGTTCAGTTGCTTGCAGCCATAACTCGTACTGGCGGTGCAACATGGCACCATACTGGTAAAAGCCTTAAAAAACCGGCTGTTTCAGACATGACAAATTCTAAGAACCGCATTAATGGGAAGCATAGACTAGTATTCCCCATAAATTATGATGGGGCACCGAAAGGGGATCAGAATGGCCGGATACGGTAGTTATTTGAAAAAGCACACAGAAGCGCTTGTGAAAGACGTGGGTATCGAGGCTGCGTGTGAATTAACTGGCAAGTCTAAGGCGACGCTGGGCCGCTATTATTCTGATTCTGCCGAGCATTCTGACCGATTCATGCCTGTGGACGCCGTCGCTGCGCTTGAGGCCGCATCATCCTACCCGCACGTCACGTCTGCTTTGGCAGAAATGCGCGGCATTACGTTGTCGTATGATGAAGCGCGTGAAAACTCTGAAGGCGGAATTAATTCGGATGTGATCAAGCTGAGCCAGCGGTTCGCGATGTTGATGGGTGAATACAACTTGTCTATCGAAGACGGCGTTATCTCATTGAATGAAGCCAAGCGTTTGCTGCGCGAAACAACAGTAATACAAAAGGTGTTGTTGGATATGAAGTTGCATTTGGAAGAAGGTAAATAGGTCTAACGATGGACCTGTCTGACCTGCCAAATCTGGCGCCCGATGCGCTGCTACCGCTTGATTGGGACAGCTTGCGTGGTCCCGATGATGACGGGCATCCACCCCGCATTTTGCTGCTTTACGGATCATTGCGCGATGTCAGCTATTCCCGCCTTGCCGCGATGGAAGGGGCCCGTGTTTTGCGGGCGTTGGGCTGCGAGACGCGGATGTTTGATCCGTCTGGCCTGCCGTTGCCGGATGATGCGGACGAGACCCACGACAAGGTGGCTGAATTGCGCGAGATGGTGATGTGGTCCGAAGGCATGGTGTGGTCTAGCCCCGAACGCCACGGCGCGATGACGGGCATCATGAAGACCCAAGTTGACTGGATTCCGCTGTCGCCAATCGGTG
This sequence comes from Yoonia sp., assembly GCA_023955335.1. GTDB lineage: Bacteria > Pseudomonadota > Alphaproteobacteria > Rhodobacterales > Rhodobacteraceae > Yoonia. Next base: position 17,069 of record JAGSGF010000025.1, on the reverse strand, counting down.
GGGTTCGCCCAACCCAAGGCAAAACGCTGGCGTTGATGCAGGTTTCTGGTGGGTCGCAGTCATTTAACACGGTCAATCAGATGCGTATTTTGGGCCGGTGGATGCGGATGGTCACGATCCCGAACCAGTCGTCTGTGCCAAAGGCATGGGCCGAGTTCGACAAAGGGCGCATGACTGCAGGTCCGTTATACAATCGCATCGTAGATGTGATGGAAGAATTGGCGCGCTTTACGGTTATGACCCGTGGGCGGCCCCAGTTAACCGACCGGTATTCAGAACGTGTAGAAAGCCTTGAGGCTGTGCATGCCCGTGTCAATAAACCCGACGGATGATGCGTTAAAACGCATCCTACGCCCGCTCAATGATCACAGAGCCCACCGAATACCCTGCGCCAAACGAGCAGATAAGCCCTGTGTCACCTACGGACAAATCAGACGAATTCTGTGAAAACGCGATGATGCTGCCAGCGCTGGATGTGTTTGCATAGTCTTGCAAAATGTTGGGCTGTTCGCCGTCCATCGGCACGCGGCCCAGCACCTTTTTCCCGATGTAGTCGTTCATCGTCTTGTTTGCTTGGTGCAGCCAAAGCCGTTTCAGATCATTGGCATGTACACCCTCGTCAGCCATGTGAGTGGCGATATGTTTACTGACCATCGGGAGAACTTCTTTGAAAACGCTCCGTCCATTTTGCATGAACTGCATGTCGCGCCGGTCTTCCATCTGGTCGTGGGTCCGGCGCAGATAGCCGTTGTTATTGCGAATGTTGTTCGAAAACTGGGTCGCGCAACGGGTGGATTTGACTTTGAAATGCGGCTTGTCGAGGCCTTCATCTCGTTCCAGAACGGTTGCCGTGGCGACGTCCCCAAAGATAAAGTGACAATCGCGATCCCGCCATTCGAGGTGTGCCGAGCAAATTTCTGGATTGATCACAATGGCCCGCCGAATTGATCCGGCACGGATCATATCCACCGCTGTTTGGATGCCAAATGTTGCCGAAGAACAGGCAACGTTCATATCAAACGCAAAGCCGCCAGCACCCAAAAGCTGTTGAATTTCAACGCCGATCGCAGGATAGGCGCGTTCCATATTGGAGGCTGCACAGATCACCAGATCAATGTCAGCGCCAATCAATCCAGCCTCGACCAGTGCTTTTTGCGCTGCATCCAACCCTATCTCGGCCATGTAACCGGGGACATCATCAGGGCGGGCGGGCAGGCTCGGGTACATGCGCGCAGGGTCCAGCACGCCGTCGCGGTCAAGCACATAACGTTGCTCAATCCCGCTGGCCGCAAAGATGAAATCAGCCGATGATTGGGGCTTGGCGTCTATAGTGCCTGCGGCAATCGCGTCCGCGTTTTCGGCGTTGAACAAATCGGCATGCGCGTTGAATGCCACGACCAATTCGGCGTTGGTGATTACCGCCTGCGGGGTGAAAACGCCGGTCCCTGTGATTGCTGCAGTAAACATGGTGATCCCCTTGAATTCGCTGCGCTATCCTAGGGTCACCCTTTGGGCTGTGTCCATCATGACGGGGCGTTACTTGGTCAGGGTAAAACGCGGATGGGTGCCATGTTATGGTCATCACTATACAATGAGGACCATAACACAACTTATCGGCGAAATGCCAAGTCAGCCTTGCAGCGCACGCACCTTGATGTCGCTGTCCACACGGTCGACCATGGCCATAACGGCGGCTTGGGCCGCGGCGGCGGTGGTGTAATACGGGATCTTGTCGTTCAGGGTCACGACCCGCATGGAACGTGAATCCTCGACGGCTGCGGACCCTTCGGTGGTGTTGAACACCAGTGCGATGTGCCCGTCTTTCAGGCGGTCGACGATTGTCAGCCCACCCTCATAGCCTTTGTTCACGTTTTCAACGGTCATGCCTGCATCCGTCAGGAACTTGGCCGTTCCTTTGGTTGCAATAAGGCGAAAGCCAAGATCAGTCAGGGACTGTGCAGCCTCCAGCATTGCGGGCGTTTTATCCGTGTCGCGGATCGACATGAACACGAGACCTTCGGTGGGCAACACAGTGCCTGCGCCAAGCTGCGCCTTGTAGAATGCGCGCGGGAATGAGCGTGCCCAGCCCATGACTTCACCAGTGGAGCGCATTTCTGGCCCAAGGATCGTATCGACGCCTGGAAAGCGGTTGAATGGCAAAACGGCTTCTTTCACGCTGAACCAAGGAGTGTTTGGGTCGGCCAATGTGAACGGATCGCCAAGCGGCATGACGTCCATCGGGTCCTTGGCTGCGGCATATGGTGGGCGCAGCGGGAAGTGCGACAGGGGCTCGCCAGCCATCAGGCGCGCAGCGATGGATGCGATAGCTGAATCAGTGGCTTTGGCCACGAATGGCACGGTGCGGGACGCGCGCGGGTTCACCTCGATCAGGTAAACTTCTTCGTCTTTGACCGCGAACTGGATGTTCATCAGGCCGACGACTTTCAACGCCAAAGCAAGCTCTTTGGTCTGCTTGCGGATTTCTGCGATCATCGCGTCGGACAGTGAATATGGCGGCAAGGAACAGGCGCTATCGCCCGAATGCACGCCTGCTTCCTCAATGTGTTGCATGATGCCTGCGACATGGGTGTGCGTCCCGTCGCACAGGCAATCGACGTCAACCTCAACCGCGCCAGACAGGTAGCTGTCGAGCAAAACAGGGCTGTCGCCGGACACAACTACTGCTTCGGCGATGTAGCGTTCCAGCTGGGCCTGATCGCGGACGATTTCCATCGCGCGGCCACCCAAAACATAGGACGGACGGATCACAAGCGGAAAGCCGATGTCTTCGGCGATTGCGAATGCCTGTTGGTTGGTGGATGCGATGCCGTTGACGGGCTGTTTCAGGCCAAGACGGTTTACGAGGTCTTGGAACCGTTCGCGGTCTTCGGCCAGATCAATCGCGTCTGGTGTGGTGCCCAAAATCGGAATGCCAGCCTGTTCCAGCGCATTCGCAAGCTTGAGCGGGGTTTGTCCACCAAACTGCACGATCACACCGTGAAGCGTGCCATTTTCCAGCTCGACGCGCAAAATTTCCATGACGTGTTCGTAGGTCAGCGGCTCAAAATACAAGCGGTCAGATGTGTCGTAATCCGTGGACACTGTTTCGGGATTACAGTTGATCATGATCGTCTCATACCCCTGTTCAGTCAGGGCATAACACGCATGACAGCAGCAGTAATCAAACTCGATCCCTTGGCCAATCCGGTTTGGACCCCCACCCAAGATGACCACTTTTTTGCGGTCAGATGGACGGGCTTCGCATTCCACGTCGCCCATGACAGGGGCTTCATAGGTGGAATACATATAAGGGGTCTGCGCCTCGAATTCGGCGGCGCATGTGTCGATCCGTTTGAAACATGCGACGACGCCAAGATTTTGGCGGGCGCGGCGTACGTTGTCTTCATCGCGGCCAGTCAGTTTGGCCAAACGGGCATCGGTGAAGCCCATCATCTTGAGCTTGCGCAGACCGTGTTCGGTAACGGGCAGACCGTCTTTGGCAACGATGGCTTCGGCGTCCATGATCTCGCGGATACGGGCGAGGAACCAAGGGTCAAATTTGGTGACAGCAAAGATGTCTTCATCCGACAGGCCAAAGCGCATGGCTTGGGCAATGACGCGGATACGGTCCGGTGTCTGCTTGGCCAACTCTTTGGTGATCGCAGGGATCGCAGGTGCACCCGGAATGTCGATTTCATCGAATCCGGTCAGGCCTGTTTCCATCGACGCGAGCGCCTTTTGCATGGATTCGTGGAATGTCCGGCCAATCGCCATCACTTCGCCCACGGACTTCATGGCTGTGGTCAGATGCGGTTCCGAGCCTGCGAATTTTTCGAATGCAAACCGCGGGATTTTGGTGACGACATAGTCGATCGTCGGCTCGAACGATGCAGGCGTGACGCCTGTGATGTCGTTGTCCAATTCGTCCAGTGTGTAACCAACAGCCAGTTTCGCCGCGATTTTCGCAATCGGAAAACCTGTGGCCTTAGATGCCAATGCGGATGACCGCGATACGCGCGGGTTCATTTCAATGACAACCATGCGGCCGTCTTCCGGGTTGATCGCCCATTGTACGTTGGACCCGCCGGTTTCGACGCCGATTTCGCGCAGCACGTTGATCGATTGGGTGCGCATAATCTGGTATTCTTTGTCCGTCAGCGTCAGGGCAGGGGCAACTGTGATGCTGTCGCCGGTATGCACGCCCATTGGGTCGACGTTTTCAATAGCGCAGACGATGATGGCGTTGTCGGCCTTGTCGCGCACGACTTCCATCTCGAATTCTTTCCAACCCAGCAGCGATTCGTCCACAAGGATTTGCGCCATCGGAGAGGCTTCCATGCCAGTGCGGCAGTAGAATTCGTATTCTTCGCGGTTATACGCCACGCCGCCGCCCGTACCGCCAAGCGTAAACGCAGGGCGGATGATTGCAGGCAGGCCAACATATTCGATAGCGTCAATAGCCATCTGGACGCCCGCCTTATAGTCGAACTTGCCGTTGTCCATTTTCGGCGCAGTGATGATCGTCGCTTTGGGGTTTTCGATACCAAGGCGGTCCATGGCGTCGCGGAACAGTTTACGGTCTTCGGCCATCTCAATGGCTTCGCGTTTCGCCCCGATCAATTCGACGTTGAATTTGTCCAAAACGCCCATGTCGGCAAGCGCGAGGGACGTGTTCAAACCAGTCTGGCCACCCATTGTTGGCAAAAGCGCGTCAGGGCGCTCTTTTTCGATGATCTTGGCGACGACTTCGGGGGTGATGGGTTCGATGTAGGTCGCATCAGCCAGCCCGGGATCGGTCATGATCGTCGCAGGGTTGGAATTGACGAGGATAATCCGGTACCCTTCTTCGCGCAGGGCCTTGCAGGCTTGAGCGCCCGAATAGTCAAACTCACAGGCTTGCCCAATGATAATGGGGCCCGCACCGATAATCATGATCGATTTGATATCATCGCGTTTTGGCATGGCAGTGCCCCCTAACCGGTTATGTGCAAATTGTCCTGCGTTATAGGGATGGCACGTGCGGGTGCAAGCCGCCACGGTCAATTCTTCACGAAAATCGACATGTCGAGCTGGCATATTTTGCCTTGAACGAAAGATCGGCGTCTGTTTGCTTGACTTCATGCGCGTGACAAGGTGTATCGGGGCGACCGTTTTACCCTTTGAGGACCTTAAAATGCACGCATACCGCTCCCATTCCTGTGCCGAACTGACTGCCGCCAATGTAGGCGATACCGTGCGTCTGTCTGGCTGGGTCAACCGCGTTCGTGACCACGGTGGCATCCTGTTCATCGATTTGCGCGATCACTATGGTATCACGCAGATTTTGTGCGACCCTGACAGTGCCGCATTTGCGGATGTTGAAAAGGTCCGCTCTGAATGGTGTATCCGCATCGACGGCGAAGTGAAGGCACGTAACCCGGAGTTGGTGAACGCCAAGTTGCCAACCGGTGAAATCGAAGTATTCATTCGCGAGATTGAAGTCTTGGGCTCGGCGGCGGAACTGCCATTGCAGGTGTTCGGCGACCAAGAATACCCAGAGGAAACGCGCCTTAAGTACCGTTATCTCGATCTGCGTCGCGAAAAGATGCAAGATAACATGAAGCTGCGGTCTGATGTTGTGTCATCCATGCGCAAGCGGATGTGGGACAAAGGTTTCCGTGAATTTCAGACGCCGATCATCACGTCATCATCGCCTGAAGGCGCACGTGACTTCCTTATTCCGTCCCGCTTGCATCCTGGCAAATTCTACGCGCTGCCACAGGCCCCACAGCAGTTTAAGCAGCTGATCATGGTATCCGGCTATGACAAGTATTTCCAGATCGCCCCGTGTTTCCGTGACGAAGACCCGCGTGCGGACCGGTCCCCGACCGATTTTTACCAGCTTGATTTGGAAATGTCGTTTGTTGAGCAGCAGGACGTGTTTGACACGATCCAACCTGTGATCACGGGTATCTTTGAAGAATTCGGCAAAGGCCGTAAAGTTGACCAAACATGGGAGCAGATCAGCTACCGTGATGCGGCCCAGTGGTATGGCTCCGACAAACCCGACCTGCGCAACCCGATTAAAATGCAGGTTGTGTCCGAGCATTTCGCAGGCTCCGGTTTTGCGATCTTCGCTAAGTTGCTTGAGCAGGAAGGCACCGAAGTCCGTGCCATTCCTGCCCCAACAGGCGGCGGCCGCAAATTCTGTGACCGTATGAACGTGTTTGCACAAAAAGAAGGTCTGCCCGGCATGGGCTACATCTTCTGGCGTGAAAAGATGGCCGATGCAGTTGCACAAGAGCTGGGCATCACTGTCAAAGAAGCGCAAGCCAAGTTGAAATCCGGTGAAGTCGAAGGCGGCATGGAAGCCGCTGGACCATTGGCCAAGAACATTGGCCCAGAGCGCACAGAAGCGATCCGTCTGCAGCTTGGCCTGACGGTCGGCGATGCGGCGTTCTTCTTGGGCGGCAAGCCAAAGGCGTTTGAAGGCGTCGCTGGCAAAGCCCGCGACGTTATCGGCATAGAGCTTGGCCTGACGGACCTGAACCGTTTTGCATTCGCATGGATCGTTGATTTCCCAATTTACGAACGTGACGCCGAGACAGGTAAAATCGACTTTGAACACAACCCGTTTTCGATGCCACAAGGCGGCATGGCCGCGTTGGAAGGTAATCCGGAAGACGTGCTTGGTTACCAGTACGACCTTGCTTGTAACGGGTACGAACTGGTGTCTGGCGCCATTCGGAACCACCGTCCAGAGATCATGTTCAAGGCGTTCGAAATCGCAGGTTACGGCGCTGATGAAGTTGAAAAACGGTTCGGCGGCATGGTTAACGCGTTCCAATACGGCGCCCCCCCCCACGGTGGGTGTGCAGCTGGTGTTGACCGCATCGTGATGTTGCTCGCTGATGCGGACAACCTGCGCGATGTCATCATGTTCCCGATGAACCAACGCGCCGAAGACCTGATGATGGGTGCGCCAAACCTGCCGCAGAACGAACAGCTGCGCGAATTGCACCTGCGTGTGCTGCCGCAAGACAGCAAATAGGCAAAAAATGGCGCGGGGATGCGTTTCCCCGCGTAATTTTGCAGGTGATTGCGTATCATCGGGTAAGAGAACCCAAATGAGTAACCGCCATGCGATTTGACCCGACATTAGCCGCCGTGCGATTTGGCAGTGGGCTGTCCCCAATCATCGGCCTCCCTACAAATGCCGACGCTGTCTTGGCAGAGATCGACGACGCCTTCGCGTTTGTCGTCCCGGGATATAGCGACGTTGAACCGACGATTTTGAGTTTCCAGCAAGCCGCAAGGGCACGCAACAAGGCGCGCGGGACAGATCAAGCTGAGCCGACAGAGCAAGCCTTTCGTGACGTGCGTCAAGCGGCTAACCGTGTGTACGATCAGGCACTACGGGCGAGCTTAGCGCGGCATGTGGGGGCAAATGTCGGATTTAAACCACGCCTAAGCGCATTTTTTGCAGATCATTTTACCGTCAAGTCCCGTGGCGGACCGCAGCGACATTTGGTGACCCCCTATGTCGAAGACGCAGTAACGCCCCATCTGAATGGGTACTTTAGTGCGATGTTGCGATCTGTGATCACGCATCCGATGATGTTGATTTATCTTCAACAGTTTCAATCTGTTGGGCCAAAAAGCTCCTTAGGTAAACGCCTGAACCGTGGGATTAACGAAAACCTTGCCCGAGAGTTGTTGGAGCTGCACACGCTTGGTGTGAATGGCGTCTACGCGCAGGCCGATGTGCGCGAACTGGCTGAACTGCTCACAGGTCTGACGTACAACGGGCAGCGCGGATTCTTTTACGATGAACGTTCTGCGGAACCCGGAGCCGAGACGGTTTTAGGGATAACCTATGATGCTGCGGATGGGCTTGATAACATTTTGCACGCGATTGATGATTTGGCAGTGCATCCGCAAACAGCGCGGCATATTTCCGGAAAAATCGCAGCTGCGTTTGTTGCCGATACACCAGATGTTGGTTTGGTTGATGCAATGACAGCCGCCTTTGTTGCTACCGATGGGTTTCTTCCATCGGTCTATGCCGTCATGCTGGATCATCCAGCCGCTTGGCACACGGATTTGCAGAAAATCAAGTCACCACAACGGTTTATCACGTCTGCCATGCGTGCCCTTGGGGTGACTGGTGATGGCGTCGATCAGGCGAGCGGGCGCGATACCCGTGCGCTGTTTGTCTCGCCATTGCGGGTGATGGGGCAACCTTGGGAACGCCCGAACGGGCCTGACGGTTGGCCCGAAGACAGTACGGATTGGATCAGCCCTCAAGGTATGGCTGGCCGGATAAGTTGGGCGATGACTGCGCCGCGTATCTTGGTGCAAGATCGTTTGCCGGACCCGCGTGATTTTGTGCAAACTGCGCTGGGATCACTTGCTGGGCAAGATGTGATTTTTGCGGCCAGCGCGGCCGAAGTGCGTGACGAAGGGGTTGGCGTTGTGCTGGCCTCTCCTGCGTTTCAAAGGAGTTAAGCCCATGGACAGACGCAAGTTTTTAGCCCGCGTGGCTGCTTTGGGTTGCTCTGCCGCAGCCAGCCCGCTTGTCACGCCTGTGGCCTTGGCGCAGGCACCTTGGGACACGCGGTTGGTTGTGATTATTTTACGCGGCGCGATGGACGGGTTGGACGTATTTCGGCCCGTGGGTGACCCCGATTATGCGAGCCTGCGCCCGACCTTGCGCCAAGGCACGATAGATTTGACCGGATTTTTCGGCATGAACGCGGCTTTGTCGCCGCTGATGCCGCTTTGGCAGGCAGGCCAAATGGGGGCCGCACATGCCGTTTCCACGCCTTACCGCGATAAACGCAGCCATTTTGATGGCCAAGATATTTTAGAGGCGGGTCGCCCCGGTATCATTGGGTCGTCAAATGATGGCTGGTTGAACCGCATGCTTCAAACCATCCCGGGGATCACAGCAGAGACCGCATTTGCAATTGGTCGCGATCAACAATTAATCATGTCGGGTGATGCGCCCGCCGCGCGCTGGTCGCCCGAATCAGAGCTGACCTTATCACCGCAAGCAGAGCGCCTTTTGGCGTTGGTCCATGAAGCGGATCCGATGTTTAAAAACGCGTCGGCTCAGGCGATTGAAATTGCGCAGTCGATTGCGATGACGGCAGCGTCTGATGCCGAGGGCGCCGATATGATGATGGCTGATCCGATGATGGCGGCGGTTAACACCAACAAGGAACATGTGCAGCTTGCCGAATTCGCGGCAGCCCGCTTGCGCGGCGACACGCGGATCGCCAGTTTTTCCGTTTCTGGTTGGGATACGCATCTGAATCAAAAAGGCGGGATCAAGAATGCGTTGCGGCGACTTAGCGACACGATTCTGACATTGCGGGCTGGTCTTGGACCCGTTTGGGACAATACGGCTGTGCTATGCCTCACTGAATTTGGGCGCACGGCTGCCGAGAATGGCACAAAGGGCACTGACCATGGCACCGGTGGCGCGATGATCTATGGCGGTGGGGCGCTAAACGGTGGCCGCGTTTTGGGCGATTGGCCGGGTCTGGCCGAGGCGAATTTGTATAATCGTCGCGACCTGATGCCGACCCGCGATGTGCGGGCTTATCCTGCGTGGGTCATGCACGACCTGCTTGGGATTTCGCGCCGCGCAATTGAGCAGTCGGTTTTTCCCGGGCTAGAGATGGGCTCCAATCCGGGGATTGTGGCTTAAAGCGCACCACCCGCAGTAAGTCGTGTTTGGACCATTTTGCCCAAGGCTGTCATATCGGCGTGAGTGCTGCTGCCAAGTGCGTGTTTTTCGGCCAAGGCGGAAACAGCCTGATCCAGATCATCATCCGCAACAGATCGCGCCAATCCACCCAGAAACTGCGTGATATAGCCCAGAGTTTCAGACCCATCGTCGGCTTCGATCACCGAAACCACGTGGCTGAGGTCATCTTGGTAGGCGATCATGTCAGGGCTTACGATCTCGTCTGATAACAGGCGTGGTCCGGGTGGCTGCCGATCATCGGGGAGGTGCGCCAGAATGGCGGATTGAAATGCGCTAAGGCTCGCAATCGGTTTTGCGATAAATCCGTCCGCACCTGCCGCCAGCACGGCCATTTCTGCATCCGCATCACCGCTGGTGCCGAGGATGACATCAATCCGCGTTGCAGCAGATGCGCAGCTTTCGATCAATTCCAATCCCGATCCGTCGGGCAAACCTACGTCAACGATCAACACTGACGGCCGGTAGACCCCGAGGTGTTTTGACGCATGTTCAAGGCTGTCAGCCCGCCTGATCCGCGCACCTGACCTTAGGCACAGCAGCCTCACCGCTTCACAGGCAAAACGGCTGTCTTCGACCACAAGCACGGTCAGGCCCAACAGTGGACGTCTTGCCGTTGGCGGGCGCGTCATCATAAATTCATCCAAAGTATCCATCTTGCCGTTCCCCCATCGGTTGATCTCGTTTCAGGGTGCAACAAATCAGCACAAGGTGAACGTTCGGTTAAGGAGTGCCGTTGCCAGCGTCCCAATTGCGCCGCATAACACCCTGAAACCTGTTGAATGGAGATTTCCTATGATCGGACGCTTGAACCACGTGGCCATTGCTGTGCCGGACCTCGACGCTGCAATTAATCAGTATCGCAACACCTTGGGTGCGGAAGTGGGCGCGCCGCAGAATGAGCCTGATCACGGCGTTACGGTTGTGTTTATTACTCTGCCCAATACCAAGATCGAATTGCTGTACCCGCTAGGTGACGCATCCCCGATCCAAGGGTTTCTGGACAAAAATCCTGCTGGTGGCATCCACCATATTTGTTATGAAGTTGATGACATTCTGGCCGCGCGCGACCATTTGCTGGCCGAGGGCGCCCGTGTGCTTGGCACTGGTGATCCAAAAATTGGCGCCCATGGCAAACCAGTGCTGTTTTTGCATCCCAAGGACTTTAACGGCTGCTTGGTCGAGCTAGAACAAGTGTAATCGACCAGTGACCCTGTCGGAAACTCCGGCGGGGAATTGTTAACCAAAAAACGCGGGTCTCGAGCCCGTATTGGAGAGCCCCCATGGGTATTACGTCCGCGATCGTTTTATTTGCCGTTATTTGGTTCATGCTATTTTTGATCATTTTGCCACTGGGTTTGCAGACTCAAGGCGAAGCAGGTGAAATCGTGCCCGGTACCCACGGATCCGCCCCTGCCAATGTGCAAATGCGCGCGAAGGCCCGTCTGACAACCATTTGGGCCATCGGCCTTTGGGTCGTGATTGCGGGGACGATCCTGTCGGGCATCATCACGGTGCGGGACTTGGATTGGTTCAACCGGATGTCCACCCCGGAGGTTAGCTTAACCGATGGTACAGATGGGTAAATGTCGCGGCCCCCAAGATTGGGATCACGAGGTTCACCAGTGGAATCGAAAGCGGTAGCGCCATAAGGCAGCCCGCGACCCAGATTTTGCCGCTGTGTTTGCGGCGCAATTCCTTCGCGTTTTCGCGCCCGATGCGGCGCATTGCAGCAATTTGGAAATATTCGCGACCAAGCAGATATCCGTTAAGCCCAAAGAAGATCGGCAAGGCCAGAAACGGCAGCAGCGCATACAGCAAGAACGCCGCGACATTGGACGCGATCAGAATACCGAGGAAATTGACCGTATCCTTTAGCCCTTCCCAGAAATTATTGCGCGGGACTTGGGGCAGATGCGGATAATGGACGTCTTCGACCGCTTGGGCCACATCGTCAAGGAATAGCGATGTGATTGCAGAGGCCACAGGCACCATCAAAAAGACGGACAACACGATCATCACGCCAAGCGACCCCCAACTCAGCAAATCACCGATCCAGCCGACTTGCCCAATCCAAGGTACACTGACGCCCTCGGCCGTCACAGTTTGGATCAACCATAACAGCGCCGCATAGGTGCCGACCAGCAAGGCAACCGTCAGGCCAATGCCCAGCAACACAACCCGCCGAAAGCGTGGGTCGGGCAGTTGGCTGAGCGCTTTGAAAAACGCCGCGAAAATCATGTGCGCATCCACGTTGTGATCCGGTCAAGATCGGGGCGGGGCCGTTCGGGTGGTGGATTGGTTTCGGTTCCGATGTGAATGATGCCCGCGACAGATTCGTCCGGTAACAGTCCAAGGCTTTGTTCGACGAAAACCCGGTCGTGGGTTGGCCAGCCCGATAGCCAGTTGGCCCCCCAGCCTGCTGCAAGTGCTGCGTTCAACATGGACAAGCAGACTGCGCCCGCAGAATAGACCTGTTCGATTAATGGGATTTTCTCGGACTGGACGGGCGAAGATACAACGACAACAGCAAGGTCTGCATGTGCGTATTGGGCCTGTGCCTTGGCAACCTGCTCTGCGCCAAGGGTCAGGGCCGCGCCGCGCAACGTCACGTCACTGGCGAGCCGTGTCAGCGCGGTCTTCTCCAGCACGATAAACCGCCACGGTTCCAGCTTGCCATGATCCGGTGTGCGGGCGGCAGCGGTCAAAATGGTTTGCAGCGCATCCGTATCTGGCACCGGTCCAGTCAACGTCTTGGCAGGACGCGACCGACGGGTCAGCAGGAAATCAAGGGCGGCTTGGTTCTTGGGCGGCATGTGGCATCCTTTTGCGCAGGTCCCCGTTAAGTAAGGGGCGACGGCAGATCGGACAAGTGGTCAGGCGATTGCGGTCACCATCTTGTCCAGAATTCCGTCCACATAAGCATCAAAGCTTGTCTCGGGCTGTCGGGCCGCGAATGGCACCGCAAACGGGTCCGGTGCGTTGATCTGACTTCCAGACATCGTTTGTAAAACCGCATGCCCGCAAAACGGGACATAGTTCTCAGCATAACCGCCTTCATGCACCATGACCAATTTGCCCACGCAAACATCTGCCGCGACATCCATCACCCGTGTGGTCATATCGCCAAAGGTTTTGGCAGTGGCCAGCATCCGGCCCAAGGGGTCATTGGCCCCCGCATCAAACCCGCAAGCGATGATCAATACATCGGGGGCAAACGCGCGGATCGCAGGCAGGGCGAGCTTATCCATCGCGGATAGATAGCCGACATGCCCCGTACCAGCAGGCAGTGGGATATTCAGGTTTCCCCCAAGCCCCGCACCGCGCCCACGATCTGCGGCGGCACCTGTATCAATCGGATAATTCCGCTCTTGGTGGATGCTGATCGTCAGCACATCCGGGTCGTCGTAGAAAACGGCCTCTGTTCCGTTGCCGTGGTGCACGTCCCAATCAAGCACGGCGAACCGCGTGGCGGCCCCGGCCGCGCGGGCGGCGTTGATCGCGATACCAATGTTGTTGAGCAGGCAAAAACCATTGGGAAAATCAGGCAAGCAATGATGACCGGGCGGGCGGGACAAGGCGTAAGCGTTGTCGAGGTCACCTGACAGCACGTCCATCAATGCGCCCTTGGCCAGTCCCGCTGACAGCGCCGCGATGTCATAGCCGCCCGCGCCAAATGGCGTGCGCAGGCCAAGCTCTCCACCACCGTTCGCGGACATCTCGGCAAAGGCGTCCAGATAACTGGCCGGATGTACGCGGGCCAGATCCTCGCGGCTTGCTGGCTGACCCACACGCATTTGCAGTTCAGTCGAAAGGCCCGTGACGTCGAGCAGATTTTTCAAACGGCGCTTGGTCTCCGGGCTTTCGGGAAGACCGCCAGCCATCGGTTGCACCAACCCGCCAACAGGCATCAGACCTGCGTAATTTCCGCCGGAATGCCAAAAACAGCTTTCGTGCCAGTAAAACCCAGTGCGCATGATTGTCCCCTTATCCTGCGGCGAGCCTAGCGTAGCAGCAAGACCCTGCCAATCGCGCGATTGTGCACGCCAATGGGGTGGTTCTACGTGGTTGGCATGCTACTGTTATATCACCGAAAACGAGCGATGGTTACAGATGCGATTTGCCCCATTTATCTTTTGCGCCGCGCTTGCGGGCTGTGCCATCGCACCGGCAGCTGTGCCCGTCGATGCGCGCGATTTTGCGATGCCAACGCTCAGCGGGCGTGCGGCAGTCCGCAATTTCATACAGGTCGTCGAAACGGTTGAACCGATTGCAGAGGCGACCTGCCGCGAACGGGCACCACAGTTGAACTGTGACTTTCAAATCGTGGTGGATGACCGCGAAGGGGCGCCGCCCAACGCGTTTCAAACGCGTGACGATACTGGACGGCCGATCATCGCATTTACGATCCCGCTTATCGCGATCGCGCGAAATATTGACGAACTGGCGTTCATTATGGCCCACGAGGCCGCGCATCATATACAGGGTCATATTGAACGGCAGAACCAAAGCGCACTGGTCGGGGCGCGTATCGTTGGTGGGCTTGCATCGGTGTTTTCGGGGGGGTCCGAAGAAACTATGCGGGCGGGCGCACAGCTTGGCGCGCGGATCGGTGCACGCACCTATTCCAAGAATTTCGAGCTGGAGGCAGATGCGCTGGGTGCGTTGATGGCCGCGCAAGCGGGATATGATCCACTGCGCGGCGCGGACTTCTTTTTCCGCATCCCTGATCCGGGTAATAATTTCCTCGGAACGCACCCCGCAAACGCCGACAGGCTAGCCACTGTTCAAGCGGTCGCATCACAGCTTTAGCGGGTCGGAATTGGGGCTTGCAGGCCGCAGATCAATCATGCATCAAATAGACAGTTCTCGGGGCGGGGTGAGACTCCCCACCGGCGGTAAATGGGTCTTGGCCCATCAGCCCGCGAGCGCCTTTTGCATCAGTAAAAGGGTCAGCAGATCAGGTGTAATCCCTGAGCCGACGGTCATAGTCCGGATGAGAGAGAGCATGGGTCAGGTCGCGCCATTGGGCGTGGCTGGGCACGTGTGATTTCGCCTTTGAGTGACGTGTCGTGACTTAAAGGAGCAGACTTATGACACTCACCCGATATGCATTTATCAAAGCGGCTTGGCACAACCAGATTGTGGACCGTGCGCTTGATGGATTTTGCGAAGTGATCGATCCGGGCCAAGTGGACGTGTTCGATGTACCCGGCGCATTTGAGATGCCGCTGCTGGCACGTGATCTGGCCAACACAGGGCGTTACGCGGCTGTTGCTGCGGCGGCATTGGTCGTGGACGGCGGAATATACCGGCATGATTTCGTGGCAAACGCGGTCGTCGACGGGCTGATGCGCGCGGGGATGGACAGCGGCGTGCCTGTCTTGTCAGTCTCGTTGACCCCGCATCACTTCCAAGACACCGACCATCATAATGCGATCTATGCAGCGCATTTCGTGGACAAAGGACGCGAGGCTGCAAAAGCGGCTCTGATGATCGGCCAGACCCGCGCAAAAATCGCGTAGACCTAAGTCTTTAGGCGGGACAATTCAGGTTAGTGATGTGCTGCTCCAACGGTGATCGCAGCAAAGAAACACGCGGATGCGACGACAACAAAGCCATGCCAGATTGCGGTCGAGAACGGCATCCGCTTGGCCGCATGAACCGGTATGCCTGCCGTGTATAATACGCCGCCCGCAGCGATCAGCCAGACAACCGTGCTTGGCACCACAGGGACCAACGCCCAGATCAGAAAGATGCTTAGCCAGCCCATGATCAGGTAAAGCGCGGGACCAAAGCGACCGGGGCTGCGCCAAAAGAACAGTTTCAGCGTCAGACCGATGATGGCAAGCACCCAGACAATAGCAAGGATGATATAGCCCAGCGTTGTATCCAGCATGACCACAAGAGGTGTGTAAGTCCCTGCAATCAAGGCGTAAATCAACGCATGGTCGACGCGCCGCAAAAATGGACGCGGGGCATCAAAGGGCGTCATGTTATAGATCGCAGATGCGCTAAGGGCCGTGATAAGGGATACGCCATAAACGGCCAGCGCAGCGGTTAAGGTCCCGATATTTAGCAGGTAAATCGTGCCAAAGATCGCGCCGGTGACGCCAAGGACATGCATGAAACCGTCGGCGATACGTTCGGGGATGGTGGCGGTTGGATACATCGGCGTTCTCCTTTAGGTCTAGGTAGCGGACCTGCGGGTCTGGTCAATATAAACCTAAGGTCGAATACCCATGCGAATTATTGAAAATGTGGTGAAGGATCGCGGGTCCAAATATGCCGTCTCGGGTGGGGCTTGCGGGTCTGCGGACGATGCATCTGCATTTATTAAGATATTGTGTCGCAACAAGAAATTCGCAAAGGCCACGCATAATACATGGGGAGTTATCCTGCCCGATGGCACACCGCTCAAGGCCGACGACGGCGAAAGCGGGGCGGGGATGGTGATCTTGCGAATGCTGGAGCGCGAGGGGATTACGGGCCAGATTGTCGTGGTCACGCGGTGGTACGGCGGCAAGCATCTGGGCGGTGATCGGTTTCGCCATGTGCAGGAATGCGTCAGGGTTTGGATCGATGAAAGCGCCGTATGATTTGCGTATGGCACGCGTAAGTTTTGCGTATTGCAGGTTTGGTCAGCCGCGCTGTCGCCGCAGATGCCAGCGATAGATCAGGGGTGCCGCGACATAGTCGTAAAGCAGGGCGCTGATTTGCTTGATGACGGGCAGGCCGACGATGCGTGCAAGCCAGCGGTAGCGCGGCATTTGACGCCATAGGACAATGAACGCCTCGATGCCCGATGTGAGCGTGCCGTTGTGCACGACATAGAGGCGGCGCGCGGCTTGGTCGGCGGTCAAATTCCAATTCGCCAGCGCGTCAGAGTTGAGATCGTCAAAGCGGATCGGGAGACCGTTGGTTTTGGCATAGTCCGCGTAATGCGTGATCTCGAAATTGCAGACGGGGCAGTCGGCATTGAAAAGCACGGCGGTTGTTTCATATTTTTCCATGTGGTGGAGATAGTGCGCGGCGCGATGTGTGCAAATGGCATGTTGTCGCATTTGGGGGGCTGAACTGTGTCTTGCAAGCTGTCGAGGACAGTTTGAGCAGTGAACGCGCATAGCGCAGGGGGGGTGAGAACCGTCTTGGAATTGATCCAGTGGATCAATTCAGGTTCGAACGGGCGGAGCCCAGAGCGGAGACTTGGTGGTTCGTTTGCTATCCGCCACTAGCGCTTGGGCCGAGTGGGGGTGAACTGCGTCTTGCAAATGTCGAGGACAGTTTCAGCCGAAAATGGTCTTGTCACGGTTTAGTT
>JAGSGF010000024.1 GCA_023955335.1 Yoonia sp. | reverse complement strand
GTTTATATTTTATAAAATCAGTTATTCATCAGGCCGCGACTATGCGTAAATTAGAGAGCAATGTCATCGGGATCGACCAAGGCGACGTCGTCTTGTTTTCCGATTTCGAACATGACGGTCAAATGTGGACCGGTGACGGGCCGCGTAACACGCGCATGGCTGTGACATATTCTGAACAGTATCAAACTGTGCCAAGCGTCTATGTGTCGATTTCTATGTTGGATGTGTCCAACAGCGGCAATGTCCGCTCAGATGTGCAGGCCGAAAACATCACTGACACAGGTTTTGATATTGTGTTTCGCACATGGGGCGACACTCAGGTCGCCCGCTGTCGCGTGGCATGGCAGTCCATCGGCGCAGTGCGCGCCGATGATGTTTGGGACCTTTAAGCGGAATACATACCTTCGTAGATTGGACCAAGCGTTTTGTGATCAAACAAGGATGACACGGATGTGCCGTTCCATGTGTTCAAAATCGCTTGACCAAACATTGGCGCCGTTGGGACGATCCGAATATTCGGGCAGGCTTTGACTGCATCAGTCGCTTCGATCGTGTCCGTAATCACCAAGTTCTTCATGACTGACTTGCTGACCCGTTCAATCGCTGGACCGGACAGAACGCCATGCGTGATATAGGAATGCACTTCCTTTGCGCCGTGTTCCATCAGGACTTCGGCCGCTTTGCAAAGCGTGCCCGCCGTGTCCACGATATCATCTACGATCAAGCAAGTGCGATCCTTCACGTCACCGATGACGGTCATTTCAGCGACCTCACCGGGTTTACCGCGCCGTTTGTCGACGATGGACAGTGGCGCACCAATACGCTGTGCCAGATCACGTGCGCGCGCAACGCCGCCCACATCAGGGGACACGACCATCAGGTCCTCGCGGTTGCCTTTGAAGTTGTGCATCACATCAAGCGCAAAAACGGGGCTCGCGTACAGGTTATCGACAGGGATGTCGAAGAAACCTTGGATCTGTGTCGCGTGCAGATCAAGGGTGAGGATTCGCTCAACACCTGCTTCAACCATCATGTTGGCAACCAGCTTGGCCGTAATCGGTGTGCGGGCCTTGGACCGGCGATCTTGGCGGGCATAGCCAAAGTACGGGATAACTGCGGTAATACGGGCCGCTGACGAACGACGGAGCGCGTCTGCGATAATCAACAATTCCATCAGGTTATCGTTGGCCGGGTTCGATGTTGGCTGCAGAATATACATATCCTCGCCACGGACGTTTTCATAAACTTCGACGAAAATCTCGCCGTCGTTGAAGCGTTCAACCCGCGCATCGACCAATCCGACGTCAATGCCACGGTGCATCGACATACGGCGGGCGACAGCACGGGCTAACGGCCGGTTGGCATTACCAGAGATCAGCTTTGGCTCGTTATGGTTGGGCATGGGAGAGTGGTCCTTTGGCAGAAGGGGAGCAGTTATGACAGATTCGTGACGTTGACACGGGGGTAACACACAGCCACCTTGCCGCAAAGAAACAGCAGCCTGCCGGAGCATAAAATGCCACATATCGATTACTTCTTTGCAACGCTTTCACCATTCACCTATCTTAATGGCCTTCGGGTCGAAGAGATTGCGGCAAAACATGGTGCGACGGTCACCTATAAGCCGCTTGATATCATGGGGCTGTTTTCGCGGACGGGTGGGATGCCGCCAAAGGACCGCCATCCAAACCGTCAGGAATACCGGCTGCAAGACATGCGTCGACGGGCGGCTATTGCTGGTCTGCCGATCAATCTGAAGCCCGCGCATTGGCCAACGAATGGCGCGCCGTCTGGATATGCGATTATTGCGGCGCAGAACGCTGGTGGTGGTGATATTGGCAAGCTCGTGCATGGTTTTGGTGCGGCGTGCTGGGCCGAAGACCGCGATATTTCACAGGACGACGTGATTAGGGATTGTTTGCAGGGCGCCGGTTTCGACCCTGCGCTTGCTGACAGCGGATTGCTGACCGGCGCTGATACCTTTGCGTCCAACTTAGAGGAAGCAGTGCGGCGCGGTGTCTTTGGCGCGCCGTTCTTTATCACTGATCAAGACGAGCGGCTTTGGGGCCAAGATCGGCTTGATGATCTGGATGCAGTTTTGGCGGGCAAGGTTTAAGCCCGCCAAAGTATCTGCGGTCGGGGAAGGCCTAGGACCGCAGAACTTGCAAAAACTGATCAACCGCGTCGTGCGTCATGGACCAATCGGTCACAAAGCGCCCGATCAGCGGTTGATCAGGATCGCCGGACTGCGGATCTCCGTTCCAGACATAGTAATTCGCACCAGCATCAAAGAGTTTCTTGTGATCGCGGCGCGGAAATTCAGCAAAAATCATGTTTGCTTGTGGCTCGAACAAGAGCGTCGCCGCGTCGTGGTCACGCAATCCGTCGGCCAGCCGTGCGCAGCTGGTGTTGGCCGCTGTCGCCATGTCATGCCAAAGGTTGTCGGTTAGGTAGGCTTTCATCTGTGCTGACAGATACCGATGCTTGGAAAACAGATGCCCGCCGCGTTTGCGCCGCAGCTCGAATTCCCACGCCAGTTTTGGATCGAAGATCACGCAGGCTTCGACGCCGATAAGACCGTTTTTGGTGCCGCCAAAGCTGACTGTATCAATGCCTGATTTCCATGTCATATCCGCAGCGGAGCAGCCGAGCGACACGAGCGCATTGCAAAACCGCGCCCCGTCAAGGTGGGTTTTGGACCCGAAACTGTGGGCCACATCTGTAAGCGCGCGAAGCTCTTCAAGGCTGTGAACAGTGCCCTTTTCAGTGACCTGTGTGACCGACACGGGGCCGCGTTGTGGACCATGTACGCCACGGGATTCTTCGGTTTCCATGGATGTGTGCAAAGCGGCTGGCGTCATCTTGGCGTTTTCGGCAGGCACCAATGTCAGCTTGGCACCGGAATAGAATTCAGGCGCGTTGCATTCGTCTTCGTGGATGTGGGCGACCGGAGAGCAGAAAATGGTGTCCCACGGGTTTGCCATCGTGGCCAGCAGGATCGAATTCGCCGCTGTGCCTGTTGCCGTCAGATAGACGGCGGCGTCTGGGGCTTCAAATAGGTCGCGGATCATCTGCGTGACTTCGACCATCAGGCTATCCGCGCCGTAACCCGATTGATATCCGGTGTTGGCGTCCATCAAGGCCTGCATAACCGCTGGATGTGCCGGACCTGAGTTGTCTGATGCGAAAAACATTATGATGGCTCCTTGATGATGTGATCGTCCCAGTCGTCCTCATGGACCTCTTGTTCTGAGATCGTGCGGCCCTTCATTGATACGCCAGCAGCGTGGACCGTCTCTGGGTCACCGCTGATCAATGGATGCCAGTCGTAAAGGTCGCGGCCCTCGTAAATCAGCCGGTAGGCACAGGTCTGCGGAAGCCAATACATGTTATCTTCCAATGTCTTAGGTGTCATGACAATGCATTCTGGCACAAATTGGTGGCGGATCGGATACCGCGTGCATTGGCAGGTATCACCGTCGAGCAACCGGCAGGACACGCGCGTCAGCTCGACCTTGCCGTCTTCGTCTTCAAGCTTGTTTAGGCAGCACTTGCCGCAACCGTCACAAAGCGCCTCCCACTCTGGGCGGGTCAGGTCATCCATAGGGATCGTTGCCCAAAACCGGGGCCGGAACGCGTCAGACATTAGCGAGGATTTCCCGTGCTTTGACGCAATCGGCGTCCATTTGGGTGATAAGTGCATCGAGACCGTCGAATTTGAGTTCGGGTCGCAAGTATTCGACCAAAGCGACAGACACGGTGGCGCCGTATAAATCACCTTTGAAATCAAAAATGAAGGTTTCGCAATTCGGGCGATTTTCGCCAAACATCGGCCGTACGCCGATGGACGCGGCACCGTTATAGCTGCCCGCATGCGGGCCATCGCGGACGTCGATTTTGACGGCGTAGACCCCAAATTTGGGCGGGTGTAATCCGTCGATGGACATGTTTGCAGTCGGATAGCCAAGGTCGCGTCCCCGTTGATCACCACGGATCACGGTGTTTTCCAAGCGATGCCAGTGGCCAAGCATTTTGGCGGCATCTGCGGGGCGTCCGTCGGTCAACGCCTGCCGGATTGCTGTCGACGAAATGTCTGCGTCGCCGACCTGCATCATTGGGGCGATGGTGACACCAAAGCCCATCTTGGCGCCCATTTCGGCCAGCGTTCTTGCATTGCCTTTGCGTCCTTGGCCAAAACAGAAATCGGCACCGACGACCACGTGTTTCAGGCCAAGCTGATCTGCGATAACCGTCTGTGCGAAATCACGGGCCGACAGGGCCGCGAGGGTATCATTGAACGGGACCTCATAGAGCTTTTCAACGCCAAGCTTTTCCAAACGGTGCGCCTTTGCTTCTGCATTCATCAGCCGGAACGGTTTGGGATCATTGGAGAAATAGCTGCGAGGATGCGGTTCGAACGTCATAATCCCAAGGGGCGCGCCCGTATCTGCGGCGGCCTTGCGGGTCAGGTCGATGACCGCTTGGTGCCCCAGATGCACGCCATCAAAATTGCCGATCGCAGCAGCGGCGCCGCGGTCAGTGGGGTCTATGAAATGTGTGTCACGAATAATGCGCATGGCTTTGCGTATCGCGCCTTTGACGGGCGTGCAAGTTCGGTGCGTTGCTTAGTCGAATTTGCGGCTTGGGGCCAAGACAATCGCTTCTCCGACGAGCACCTTTTTGTCGTTCACAATGCAGCGTGTGTTCATGGTAACGCGGCGTTTGGAATGGTCGATGTCGATAACCTCGACCTCTGCCAAAACCATGTCGCCGGGGCGTACGGGTGCGAGGAATTTCAAGGACTGTCCAAGATACACTGTGCCGTGGCCCGGCAGCTGTTCACCGATGACGGCGGACACCAATCCGGCGGTCAGCATGCCATGGGCGATGCGGCCCCCAAAAATGGTGTCTTGCGCATAGTCTTCGTCAAGGTGGACGGGGTTCCGGTCGGTGGACACTTCGGCGAAAAGCTCGATATCGCGGTCGGTCACAATCTTACGGATGGACCGTGTCATGCCGATTTCAATATCTTCGATGCAGATCGTGCCGCGTGGTGCGTTGTCCAACATTTCATTCCCGCCGAGTAATAAAAGAATGCCCAAGCTTGGGCTGTGGTAACTTTATTACTTTGCAAGCGCAGAAAGTCAAGTCCTAGCGGAGGAACCCAATCGCAAAGGTCGGCGACATCATTTCTGTTTCTAAGTAAGTCGTTAGCGCCGTTGCATCGGGGTCTTGGGCTGTTTTTGTCTCCGTTGCAGCCAATCCACCGGTGATAAAAAGCGTGTCGAGGTCTTCTTGGATGCCACCAAGAACATCAGTGCCGATTCCATCGCCGATACAGATGATACGCGGCTCGGACGACAGTAGGTCTAACCCAGCAAGCCGTAGGCGGGCGAGGTCATAGATGGGGGGGTGCGGTTTACCAAAATAAAGGCTTTCCCCACCCATTTCGGTGTAGAGCGCGGCCAAGGCGCCGGCGCACCATTCGCGGGTTTCACCACGGTCAACGATGATGTCCGGGTTTGCACACAGTAGCTTTAGACCCTTCTCGCGGGCAAACAGGAATTCGGCGCGGTTCACCTCGGGGTCGGCTTGGGTATCAAACGGGCCGCAGCAGACGATGCCAGTGGCTTCGGAGAGTGGTACCTGCTGAATGTCGATAGGATTATCCAGCACTGACAGTGGTTTAAAGAAATCAGCGTCGCGTGTGGGTTCGCCCATGAACCAGACTTTATCACCAACAACTCCGCCAAACATCGCGGCGCGTGCGCTGTCACCTGAGGTCGCGATTGTATCGTAGCAGTCGTCGGGAATGCCCATGCCTTTGATCTGTTCAGCCACGGAAAAACGCGGGCGCGGGGAGTTCGTGACAAGCACCACAATACCACCTTCAGCGCGGAATTTTTGCATGGCGGCGACGGCAGCTGTGAAGGCTTCGATCCCGTTGTGCATGCACCCCCAAAGATCCACGAATGCAGCGTCATATTGGTCTGAAACGTCAGAGAAACGGGTGATGATCTGGGTCATGGGGAACCTGTCTGTTGGGGGAGGGGCAAGAAAAAGGGCGCACAAGGCGCCCCAATTCGTAAGTATTTAGGCGGTTTTGAGGTTCGGAATGATCTGCTTTTTCCGGCTCATGATGCCTGGCAGAACAACTGTGTCGCCTGTGACCGTCGCACCAAAGGATGCCTCTGCAACTGTTTTGGACAGTGCGTTGGGGATCATCATCGTGGCTTCTTCATTCAAGATGTCGACGACGAACAGCAGAACCTGATCAACGCCGTCCTCGGATGCCACATCGGTCATGGACGCCATGATGGATACTTTGCGGTCCAGCACGATTGCCGGTGCAGTGGTTTCCAAAACGGAGACGCGGAACTTGGTATCGCCGACTGCATATTCCTTGCTATCCATGCGCAGCAATTCTGCGTCAGAGAACGACGACACGTCGGATTTAGCTTCGAACATTTCGGTCGCATATGCCGACATGTCGATTTTCAGATCAGCAGCAAGAGAGTCTGCCAGCGCTTTGTCAACGGCTGTGGTTGTCGGCGAGCGGAATTCCAGCGTGTCGGAAATAATGCATGACAGCATCAGACCTTTGATAGCGTCGGGCATGTGGGCTGCGTGGTCGCCCATCAGGTCGTGCATAATCGTTGCGGTGCACGCAAGTGGACGAATCGTGATGTCGATTGGCCCAGCTGTTTCCAGACCGCCAACCAATTTGTGGTGGTCGATGATCGCGGTCACGTTCGCGCCGTTGATGTTTGCAGGCAATTCCGCAGGGTTGTTGGTGTCTACGATCACAACGTCTTGGCCATCTGCCACGTCTGTGATGATCTCGGGCTGATCAAAGCCCCAGCGTGTCGCGACAAAGGCCGCTTCTGTATTGGGCGTGCCCAAAAGGCGTGCTTCTGCCGTGTGGCCCGTGTGGGTCATGAACCATTCCCAGATCAGCGCAGAGCCGAGGGAATCGGTGTCGGGCGATTTGTGCCCAAATATGAGAGTTGTCATTGTTTTATTCCGTTAAATCAGGGAGGATTTAAGCGGCTTATAAAGGGAGAGGTCATGGCTGTCACGTTGCAGATTGCCCATGGCTGGTATGACGCATGACCAAACCACGCGAAGCGGATTTATATGCCCCTGTAAAAGCGTTTTTGATGCGCCAAGGCTATGCCGTAAAAGGCGAGGTTGGGGCGGTTGATGTGATGGCCGTCCGTAAAGGCGATTTGCCTGTTTTGATCGAGCTGAAACTAGGCTTTTCATTAGCGTTGTTCCATCAAGGCATTGATCGCTTGTCAGTGACCGATTTGGTTTACGTCGCTGTGCCGGAAAAGGACGGCAAGGCAGCGATCCGTGCGCTCAAGGACAATGTAAAACTTGCGCGCCGCGTTGGATTGGGGGTTTTGACCGTGCGTTTGCGTGATGGTCATGTCACGGCACATGCCGATCCGGGTGGGTATGTGCCGCGCAAACAACCAAAAGCAGCCAAGAAATTGCTCAAAGCGTTCGAGCGGTTGAAGGGCGATCCCAATGAGGGCGGTGCCACACGCCACGGTTTGGTGACAGGGTACCGTCAGGATGCGTTGCTGTGTGCGCGGTTTTTGGCAGTGCATGGAGCCAGCACAGGGGCAAAGGTCAAGGCATGGGCAGAGGTCCCGGCCGCGACACGCATCATGGCGGATGATCACTATGGTTGGTTTGTGCGGGTGTCCCGCGGGGTATATGACCTGACGGATGCCGGCCGAAAAGGCCTTGCTGATTGGGCGGACGTTTAGCGTCGGCTGATGTTCCAGCCTCCGTTTTCAAGCAGTTTTAGCACCCCCTGATCACCTGGCAGGTGTGCCGCCCCGACCGCAATGACGATGCTGTCGTGCTGGTCTGTTGCGGCGTTGATCACGTGTATCCACGCGATATTTCGATCATAAAGTAGGGCCTGTTGGCTGCGTTGCACGCGGATGCTTGCAGTTGCCGGATCGCGCCCGTCAGCCCGTTCAGCGACGATCTGGTCAAGCGCAATCAGCCGTCCAATGTCCCCGCTGAAATAGCTATCAAGCAGCGCTACAAACATGGCCTCTTGATCTTTTTTCGGCATGAGTGCCAGTTTAAGCGTGTTGATTTGCTCGTTCACCGTGCCTGTTTGCAAAACGCGAAACAGCGTATCAAACGGTTCGAGCGCTCGTACAGGCACGTTTGCCATCATCGCTGCGTCCATGACCATGTGGTCCAATCCCCGTTTGCCTGCGGCTAAATCGACCAGCGCACAAGGTGGGATCGCGAGGGCCATCATCAGGTACCAAGGTTGGAATTTGGACATCAGGAACGGCGGAATGTCTCGGTCACGGGCCGCGTTAATCAGTTGATCCCATGTCGCGCTGTCCATCAGGTCAAGTAGGGTTTGATCGTCAGGCAGAAACAACAGTGTCGGGTCGCTTGTAAGGGCGGCTTGGACTTGCGCTTCTTCCTTTGCCGTCGCTTCAACCAGCAGTAGATCCGCGTTGGCAATGACATCGCTAAGCCCGTCGATAACGGGTCTTAGACGTGGATCGTTGATATGCATGGTGCCCACAAGCGTCAGCTTGTCCGCACCCCGCGTCGCCGTCCAGATTGTCCCTTGGCCGTAAGCAATATCGGCAGTGAGGTCCGCCAGTTTGGATTGCTCTGCCGATGTGAGATGATCAAAATAGCTGTCCCCACCGCAGAACGCCAAGACTGGCGTCGTAAGTGTGCAAAAGCAAAAGATCGCAAATATTTTGCGTAACATGCTGGAAATCCTATTGGTCTGCCCTGACGATACTGGGCAAAAACCAGATCAGCCAGTGTTCAGTCGCTCCAGCACGTCTAAGCCCTGTTGTTTGAGGAAATACAGGATGTCTATGAAGACCCAGTTTTCCGCCAGCTTGTCCCCATCCCGCCGGTAAATGTCGACAACGCGCATTTGCGCGCGCGGCCCTGCGGGCAGGCCCATGTAGCCGCCTGTGGGTGTCACCGATAGGTTGGCCCAGCCGAAAAAGCCGCCATAGTTCCCTTCGGCAAGCCGTGCGATGTGTCCGTGAAACTGACGGTCCTCAAGCTGGGTCCGAAATGGCCGCTGGTGTTGGTCGACGTAGCGGTCGATTGTATAGGTCGCCCCGATCCCGTCGGGTCCCCACCAGATCATGTCATCGTGCCAACAGCGTGCAAGTTCGTCTTGCGGTGTTGCATCTCGCGGGGCGACGATGTCGGTGGCGTTGGAATTCGCCGCGATGTCTCCGATCATCCGGTCGATCAGCCCAAGTGTTTCGCTGCCGTCAGCGGCCCCGTCATACTGCAGCCCGTCATGCGTGCGCGGCCCGGGTTGGATCAGGTGTTGGCCCGTCTGATTGGGCAGGGGCTGCAGCCCAGCTTGGTGCATCAGGTGGACCAGATCGCAGAACATTGCTGTTTCCACGATTTTGCCGTCCAGCACGCGGTTGAACTCCGCATAGCGTAGCATCGTGATTTTGCGCGTTGCAGGGATGCCGAGGAACGGTTGATCCAGCAGTCCCATCAAGTGCCCCATAGACACGACCCATATCCCGTCGTCACTATTCAGCGAGTTTTCACCCGCAAAAAAGATGTCTTCGCGCCTTTGTACGGATGACATCGCGGTCAGGAATGGTGTCCAGAATACGGACGCCACATCTGCCGCACCATGTTGTTCATAAAACGGGTGCATCCCGCGCCAGTGCCAGTCGGGGCTCGTCCTACCGGAAAGGACCGCGCCGATGGTGCCGGCGCTAGCCGTTTCCATCGCCGCGTAGTGGTCACGGACAAGACGCTTTGCTGCTGCGATCATCCTTTGACGGCTCCGGCAGTAAGGCCCGATACGATCTGCCGTTGGAATACCATTACCATGACAAACAAGGGTGCCGTGATCGACACAACGGCGGCGACTGCAAACATAACATTCCCTTTGGTTTGTGTGGTTCCAAGGAAGGATGCCAATTTCGGCACCATCGTTTGATTGTCTTTGGACAGCAACATAGAGGTCACCGCAAAGTCGTTATAGGCCAGCAAGAAGCTGAACAGTCCGGTGGTGATCACACCTGGCCACATGACCGGGATAATAACATGCCGGAACGCTTGGAAGCGGGTGCAGCCATCGACCATTGCAGACTCGTCCAGATCCTTGGGGATGTTTTTAAAGAACGCGTGCAGCATCCACAGCGTGAACGGTTGGTTGATCGCCACAAGCACGATGATCGTGGTAGATAGCCGCCCCCAAAGGTTCCATTCAAAGAACGGCAACAAGTAGCCCGACACAAGCGTGATTGGCGGCATGGCCCGAAAGATCAGTGCAAACAACAAGAACCAGAACGCATAGCGGTGCGTGGACCGGGAAAGGGCATAACCGCCCAAGGTTCCGCAAGTCAGCGAGATCGTCACGACGCTGAAACACACGATGAAGGAATTGAGCGACGCGCGCCAAAATTCTTCTTCGACGAATGCCCCATAGTACCCGTCGCCTGTAAAACTACCGCCTGTTTCTTTTTGCGTCAGTCCGCCAAAAAGCGCGTTGGCCCAATCCGCTTTGGAAAAGAAATCGCCTTCAACTTTGAACGATCCCCAAAGGGTCCAGACAAATGGGAAGGCAGCCAGCACCAGCCAGAACATCAGGAATGACGTGGCAAGAAATTTGACCGAGAGCGGTTGCGCTGTGGCTTTATTGGCCATGTGTGTCGCCCCTTAGCTTGGTTTGGAAAAGTCGCGGTAGGTGCGGATCAGCACTGGCGACAAAAGGATTGCGATGCCGATGATCGTCAGCACGGACGTGGCTGCCGCAGATGACAGCAGCCGTGTTTCCCCGCCCAGATCGTTAAAGATCGCGTAGGATAGGGATGTTGCGTGCGCCTGTGCGCTGAACGATACGATCGGTTCGAACACCCGAAAGTTGTCCATCAACTGGATCAGCGCCACGAAGGTCACAAGCGGGAACAGGTGCGGGATCACCACATACCGGATGCGTTCCCACCGGTTTGCCCCGTCGATCATCGCGGCCTCCAGGCTATCGGTGTTGACCGTTTGCAGCCCCGCGTAGAAGACCACAAATGCAAATGGGGCCGCGTGCCAGATGCCGTAGACCATCAACATGATCCACATCAACGGGGTCGACGCCTTGACAGACAAGTCCGGATTGTTCGTCAGCCATTGCAGCCCCGCGCCCAAGATGCCGCGCGCATCGACCATCCAGAACAGGATCAACGATCCCACCAGTGGCGTCACGATGAACGGCAAGAGCGTCAGAAATATCGTTGGCCCCTTAAGCGCCTTGGCCACGGAATTGACTGCGACCGCGATAAAGAACCCAAGGATGATTGTCAGCGGCGTCACGACAAAGGTGTAAGTCAGCGTGAACGCCATCGCCTTGTAAAACGGCAGGTTCATCAGGGTTTTGCCGAAATCAGGAAGCCCATCAGCATTCACCCATGCGGAGGCGACTTCGGCAAATGCGAGGTGGTTGCGGTCTTTGTAGATGTCCAGACCTGCCCATTTCCCAAGCGGTTTTTCGGCTTGCAGGGCTTGGGTTGCGTCTTGGTCAATGGAGGTGACGGGCGTACAGCCGAACGGCCCACAGTTTTCAACCGTCACGAGCACCTGTTCGTGGGACGTATACAGCGACTGGGTGACCACAGACACCACAGGCAGTGCGATAAACAAAAGCATAAGAAAGGCCGAAGGCAGGACAAACCAGAAGAAGGTTGAATGTTTCATGATATGTCTCTGACGTTGTTGGGGCCAAGGGCGGGGTAGGGTGCGTTCGGGCCAGCGGGCCAGCCCGAACGCGTAACTCTCTTACTGCAAGAAGCCCTGCTCGGTCGCGGCAGCGGTGTAGGCTGCTTCAATGTCCATCAGTGCTTGCTGCGCGGACTCGTTGCCCTGCAGGAAGTCAGCGATGTTATCGCCAGCGGCGGTGTGCAGCAGACCCATGAATGGCAACATTGGATAAGGGCTCGCGCCCGCAGCAACAGTTGCCAAAACGCCTTTATTCACTGGTTGCGCCTCAAAGCCGTCCATCAGCCATACGGCCTGAGACATTGTTTCTTCGTTCAGCAGTGCAGGCGATGTGGCGTATGCTAGGGCTTGGAATGTTGCCGCTGCGTCTACATCAGAGATGTTTTTCGCTACGGTCCAACCGTCCCACCAAAGCGTGGACGCTGCATTGCCGCTGTCGCCAACCGTCAATGGACCACCTGCGACTGTGTTGGAATAGACGTCCATTTCAGCGCCTTCGTCATCCATCAAAACGCCTGTCCGGCTGCCCCACATGTTCATCAGGGCAACGTTGCCTGCTTCCCATTCAGCGCTTGTCGCGTTGCTGTCGTGTGTCAGATAATCTGGGTTCATATAGGCCGTCAGTGCCTTCATCATTTCCAGTGCTTCTATGCCGTCTTCGTTGTTGATGGACACGTTTGCTGTGCCTGCTTCAAAGAATTCTCCACCAGCACCAAGGTACATGTTCACGAATTCTTCTGCGAGGTTCCATCCCGCTGCATATGCGCCGCCCACTGGGTTTTGCATGATGCCTGCGGCACGGATTGCTTGGGCAGCGTCAAGAACACCTTCATACGATGTTGGCACGTCCATGCCGATTTCCTCAAGCACGTCACTCCGGTACACAAGGTGCTGTGCGTTTGCCATAAAGGCGACGGCCATGACGTTGCCATCAACTGTGATCAGCTGGCGGGCAGGGATGTCTGCGCCGAACATGGCGACCAGATCGTCAAGCGGACGGATCACGTCTTCGTTGATCAGGGCGACGATGGACGAGTTGGCGACGACGGCGGATGTGTATTCAGCTGGATCGCCGGACATGCCTGCGAGGTTGATTTTCTGGTGGTCGGCGGTCAGGTTCGCCTCCGCGTCGACGCCGCTTGCGCAGGCGATGGCCGCTGCGGCAACCGATTGGATCGCCGGGAATTCGTTGCCCACGATGTTCACACGGCCATCTGTAATGGCACATGCGTGGCTGTCGGCCATTGCTGTGGTGCCCATGAGAACTGCAGTCGCTGTCCCCAGTGTGGCAATCTTAAATACGTTCATAAGTTCACTCTCCGTTGTCAAAAGCGCCCCGCCTTTGCGGGATCGTGTTCCGTAAGCGTGATCGAGACAACCCGAATCACGAGCGCCCTTGCATACGTTTGCAATTTAACGAAAGAACGCCCCAAAAGCGCAAGACATATTCTGACGCCATACGATATTTTATGCGTTTATAAATTGAGATATTGCTTGATTTGTGGAATCGCGGCAGTGTTTTGCAAACCTATGCAATATGTCTGATTTCAGGAGGGCACCAATGGCCGAAATTCAACTGCGCAATGTCAGCAAGCGCTGGGGTGATTTTGTTGGTGTGCATGATTTTAACCTTACGATTGCGGATCAAGAGTTTCTTGTGCTGCTCGGCCCATCGGGGTGCGGCAAGACCACGACGATGCGTATGATCGCGGGTCTGGAGGACGCATCAGGTGGCGATATTATCGTCGATGGTAAGCGTATCAATGATCTGGACCCCAAGGATCGTGATGTCGCGATGGTGTTCCAGTCATATGCGCTTTACCCCAATATGAACGTCTACGAAAACATCCGCTTTCCGCTAAAGGTCCGTAAGGTTGCGGGCGACCATGATGTGCTTGTAAAGCGTGCCTCTGCCATGGTTGAGCTGGATGATTTTCTGCACCGCAAGCCAGCTGAATTATCCGGCGGTCAGCGGCAGCGTGTTGCGTTGGCCCGTGCCGTTGTCCGCGAACCCAACGTGTTTTTGATGGACGAGCCGCTGTCGAATTTGGATGCCAAGCTGCGCGTCAGCACCCGCGCCCAAATCAAAAACCTGTCCCATGAATTGAAAACCACGACCATTTACGTGACCCATGATCAGATCGAGGCGATGACGCTGGCTGACCGAGTTGTTGTTATGAACAAGGGTATGGTCCAGCAGGTTGGCACCCCCACCGAGATTTACGACATGCCCGCCAATACATTTGTTGCGGGCTTTATCGGGAGCCCCGCGATGAACCTGATTGATGGTGATCTGCAAGACGGCACGTTTACCGCCGACAAAATCAGCATTTCAGGTCTGCGCACGGATGTATCGGGTCCCGTCACCCTTGGCTTTCGCGCCGAGGATGCTCAGGTCTCCGATACTGCTGCGCAGGCCAACTCGGCGGTCTATTCGCTTGAATTACTGGGCGAAGCGACGATGGTTACACTGCGCGCGGGCGGCACGATTGTGTCGATTAAGTCCGGTAAGGATTACCGCATCAAGATTGGCGAACCGGTGGCCGCCGCGATCAGCGCTGGCATTTGCCACCTGTTTGATCGCACCAGCGGCGAACGGATGTAATGATGGCTGGCGCACGTCCTGAACAAGCGGTCCTGACCCGCGGCACAGATATGTCCAAAACCAATGAGACCCGTGCCGTTATTGAAGGCATGGTGGATGGCCTGAATGACCACCGCATTGGCGACATTGGCGAATTCTTTGCCCAATCGTTTCGCTGGATGGGCAACACTGGATGCGGGTCTAAAACCGGATTGCAGCAGTTTCAGGATAATTGGCAAAAGCCGTTTCAGGCCGCGTTCCATGACAAGGTCTGCGTCGATGAGGCCCGTGTGTACATGGGCGAATGGGCAGCTGCCTTTGGCCACCAAAAGGCGACCCACGGCGGCACATTTATGGGCATTGCTCCGACAGGTAGGCGCATTGAGATCCGCTATATGGATTTCTGGAAGGTCGAGGGCGGTCGCATCACGGACAACTACGTCATGGTCGATTTCCCGCATGTGATGGCCCAACTGGGTGTTGATTGCTTTCACGGCGAGGGCTGGGAAGCGTTTGACGATGGAACCAGAACTCCGCCCACCCCGTAATTTTATTTTGTCTCGTAAAAGGATCGCGCATGACTGTTCGCCACCTAAAAACTGCCCGCTCTGCTGCTGATCGCGCTGATGATGACACGAAGGTCCGTGCGATTGTAGAGGATGGATTAAAGGATATCGACGACCGCGGCGATGTGGCTGTGCGCGAGATGTCTGAAAAGTTTGACAACTATTCACCGTCGTCTTACCGCCTTACGCTGCCCGAGATCGCGGCTTTGATGGCCCGTGTGCCGGACCGCGACATGTCGGATCTGAAGTTCGCCCAACAACAGGTGCGCAATTTCGCCCAAGCCCAGCGTGACAGCATGCGCGATATCGAGGTCGAACCGATGCCGGGCGTGATCTTGGGCCATAAGAACATCCCCGTGCAGTCTGTCGGCTGCTATGTGCCTGCGGGCAAATTCCCGATGGTCGCCAGCGCTCATATGTCTGTCGCGACCGCTTCTGTGGCCAAAGTGCCCCGCATCATCGCCTGCACGCCGCCGTTTAACGGCGAGCCGAACCCGGCCGTAATTGCGGCCATGCATCTGGGTGGTGCCCACGAGATTTACGTTTTGGGCGGCATTCAGGCAATCGGCGCAATGGCGATTGGTACTCAGACGATTGACCCTGTGCATATGCTCGTCGGCCCCGGAAATGCGTTTGTCGCCGAGGCAAAGCGCCAGTTGTTTGGCCGCGTTGGTATTGATCTGTTCGCAGGTCCAACTGAAACGATGGTTATCGCCGATGAAACCGCTGCAGATGCGGAATTATGCGCGACTGATCTGCTGGGGCAGGCCGAGCATGGCTATAATTCCCCCGCAATTTTGGTCACCAATTCCGAAAAGCTGGCCCGCGATACGATGGTCGAGATTGACCGCCTGCTCACGATTTTGCCCACTGCCGACACGGCTGGTGTGTCTTGGGCGGACTACGGCGAGGTTATTGTGTGTGACACATATGAAGAGATGCTTGCGGTCGCCGATGACATCGCGTCCGAGCACGTCCAAGTCATGACTGACCGTGACGATTGGTTCCTCGAACATATGACGTGTTACGGTGCGCTGTTCCTTGGGCCGCGCACGAATGTGGCCAACGGCGACAAAGTCATCGGCACGAACCATACGCTGCCTACGAAAAAGGCTGGCAGGTATACGGGTGGTCTATGGGTTGGTAAGTATCTGAAAACGCATAGTTATCAAAGAATTACGACGGATGAAGCTGCGGCTGAAATCGGGGCTTATGGGTCCCGTCTGTGCTTGCTTGAAGGATTCGTTGGCCATGCCGAGCAGTGTAATGTGCGCGTTCGCCGTTATGGCGGGATCAATGTACCCTATGGCGGTCCAGCCCCGCACAAGGATGATCTTGCATGACCGATCACGCCGCCCACCGCGCCCTGATCGCAGCTTTGCGGGCGGCGATGTATGACGGCGTGGGTGTGCAGGTGGCGCTGGCTGACGTGCTGGCCGACGCCGCGGTCGTGCATATGTGCGCGCCGTTTGGTGACATCGCGGGGGCGGATTATTTCGATACCGTCTATGCGCCTTTGGTTGCGGCTATGCCTGATGTTGAACGCCGCGATTGGCTTGTTATGGCCGGGGCAGATGATCATGGGTCCGGTTGGGTCGGCTGTGGTGGTCATTATGTTGGTACGTTTACCGCGCCGTTCTTGGATATTCCGCCAACGCAGCGTTTGGCGCATATGCGGTTCCACGAATATTACCGGATCAAGGATGGCAAGATCGTCGAAATCCAAGCGATCTGGGACATTCCCGAACTGATGATGCAGGCCGGCGTTTGGCCGATGACCCCAAGCCTGGGCCGCGAGTTTTGCGTGTTTGGTCCCGCGACTGGCGATGGCATTCAAGCCGGCACTTATAACGCAGAAATGTCGGCCGCATCAAAGAACCTTGTGGTCGATATGCTCACGGCGTTGACCCGGCATCCTGTTGAGCCAGTCGAGGCGATGGAGCTGCCACATTTTTGGTCTGACAAGATGAACTGGTACGGTCCGGCAGGGATCGGCACCGCGCGTGGCATCGATGGATTTCGAAAGCACCATCAGATCCCCTTTCTGAATGCGATGCCGGATCGCGGACAGGCGGATGACGATCTGAGGTTCCACTTCTTTGGTGACGGGAACTACGTCGGTGTAACGGGCTGGCCAGATATGATGCAGACCATCACTCATGATGGCTGGCTCGGGATTGCACCTGCAGGGCAGCGTATCGCCATGCGTAGCCTTGATTTCTGGCGCATTGAAAACGGCAAAATACGCGAAAATTGGGTTCTGTTGGACTTGATCGATATTTATGCGCAGATTGGCGTCGACGTTTTCGCCCGCATGAGGCAGATGTCATGACGCTTTTTCCGAGCCTAAATATGTCCGCCGGAGGCTCCGACCTCTCGCCGTTAAGAAAGCCAGATTTATGACCCTTCCGACGACACCAACCTTCCGCCTTGATGGCAAGCGCGCCCTTGTTGCAGGTGCATCAAGCGGGATCGGTCTTGCTTGCGCTGTGGCACTGGGCGAGGCGGGTGCAAATGTTACGCTTGCAGCGCGCTCAGCTGACAATCTGGCCGATGCGGTTGCGCAGATGCGTGATGCGGGGATGGTGGCCGACGCGCTGACGATGGATGTGGCCGATGTGGTGGCAACGGCGCAGGCGGTTGCAGACAGCGGGCCGTTTGACATTCTTGTCAACTCAGCGGGATCGGCGCGACACAGCCCGTCGGTTGAGACCACTCCAGATGACTTTGACGCGGTACAGGCGCTGAACTTCAAAGGTGCATATTTCCTAACCCAAGCGGTCGCCAAGGGCCTGATCGCTGCGGGTAAGTCTGGAAGCTTGATCAACATCAGTAGCCAGATGGCGTATGTCGGTGGCATTGACCGCGCGGTTTATTGCGGGACAAAGCACGGCGTTGAGGGCTTTACCAAAGCAATGGCGATTGAGTGGGGCCCGTTGGGCATTCGGGTCAACACGGTTTGCCCGACGTTCATCCGCACGGCGCTGTCAGAGGTCACATTCCAGAACCCAGAGCGCCTGAAGTGGATTACAGAAAAGATCAAACTTGGCCGCGTCGGCGAAGTCACCGACATTATGGGCCCCGTTGTTTATCTTGCGTCTGATGCGTCTGCGTTGATGACTGGCGCGTCGTTGATGATCGACGGCGGCTGGACGGCTGACTGATGGGTGTTGTGACATCTCTTCAGGTGGCGGTGCGGGCCGGTGTTAGCCAATCTGCGGTGAGCCGCGTTTTCACGCCTGGTGCCTCTGCAAGCGCCAAGACGATTGAAAAGGTCAAAAAGGCTGCCGCTGAATTGGGGTATCGACCCAATATGATGGCCCGTGCGATGATCACAGGCAAAAGCCGCATCATCGGCTTGGTCGTCGCTTATTTGGACAATCAGTTTTATCCTCTTGCGCTAGAGCGGTTGTCAAACGCGCTGCAGGCCAAAGGGTATCATATCCTCGTTTTCACAGCGTCCAATGACAATGATCATGTGGCTCGCGTCGTCGAAGAACTGATGGATTATCAGGTCGAGGGCATCATCACCGCAAGCGTTGGCATGTCGTCCGAGCTGACCCAGCGCTGCGAAGATGCGGGCATTCCAATCGTAATGTTCAACCGTGGTCAGGATGGCGGCAATGTGTCGTCTGTCACCTCGGCAAATTTGGATGGCGGGCGCAAGGTGGCCGCGTTTTTGCTGGCCTGCGGTCACCAGTCCATCGCGCACATCAGCGGGTGGCAGGGCTCGTCCACCGGACGAGATCGCCAGCTTGGGTTTACCCGAACCTTGACCCAAGCAGGCATCGCATCGCGTGTCATCGACGGCATGTATGACCGTGAGACCGCCCGTGCCGCTACGCTGGATTTGATGGACCGTCGTACACCGCCGGACGCCATTTTCGTCGGCAATGATCACATGGCCTTTGCTGTGATGGATTGTTTGCGCGGCGAACTGGGGCTGTCAGTTCCAAATGACGTGGCTGTCGTTGGCTATGATGATGTGCCGATGGCCGCGTGGGGATCCTATGATCTGACAACGGTGCGTCAGCCGTTGAACCGGATGGTCGACGCCACGATTGACCGATTGTTGACCCAAATTGACGATAAATCGGCGCCACCCCGCGTTATTGAAATTGATGGTGCGCTGATCCAGCGCTCGTCCACGCGCAAACCAAAGGACGCGACCAATGAAGGGCTTTAGCAACCGCTGGAAAGACTTTCCCGATTACATCATCGGCATCACAAAAGAGATTTGGGAAGAGCGCGGCATTGGCACGCTTAACCGGTATTACTCTGACGATATCCCCGTCCGCACCCCGATGGGTGTTGCGATTGGCAATCAAGCCACGATTGCCGCCACGATGGCCACGGTCAACGAGTTTCCTGACCGCGAGCTGTTGGCAGAAGATGTGATCTGGTCGCATTCGAATGAGCATGGCTATCTGTCGTCCCACCGTTTGTTGACCAAAGCCACGCACACCCGCGACGGTCAGTTTGGCCCTGCCACGGGCAAGCAGTGGGTCGCCCGCGTCATTGCCGATTGCGCTGCTAGGAATGATACCATCTATGATGAATGGTTGGTCCGCGACTATGGCGGGATCGTCCGCCAGATGGGTTTGGATCCGCGCGACTATGCTGGCAGTTTGATCGCAGCCGAGGGCGGACCTGCGTCGGCGGCACCCGTGTTCACCCCGTCGATGGATGTCGATGGTGACTACAAGGGGACCGGTAACACCAATGAATGGGGCGCGAAATATGCTGCCCTGATCCAGCGTATTCTGGACAAGGATTTTAACGCTATTGGCGAAGACTTCGACCGCGCTGTAATTGGTGAATATGCGGGTGGAAAGACCAGCATTGGCCGTGAAGGGTGCCTTGAGTTTTGGGTTGGACTGCGGTCATCATTCCCCAACGCCACGTTCAAAATCCATCATCAGATTGGTATGGACGCCGATATGCTGTCGCCGCGCGCTGCCATTCGGTGGAGCCTTGATGGCTTGCATGACGGCTGGGGGAGTTTTGGCAAACCGACAGGCGTTCCAGTCCATGTCATGGGAATGTGCCACGCCGAGTTTGGCCCGTGGGGTCTACGCCGTGAATTTGCCTTGTATGATGAGATTGCGATCTGGAAACAGATTTTGATGCAAGTGGCCTGAGGTCGTTTTTGAGTATTTAGAAAAAAGCGAGGCGGTTGTTGCCTTGTAAGGAGAGAAGATGACACCTGCTGAAATGGAAGCCCGCATAGTTCGTTACGGCGATCTGCGTCCTTGTAAAACAGCGTTTATTGATGCCCATACACCGGGTTCCGATAGCAAAGAGAACTTTACAATCATTGGTGGCGGTGTGTCCGAGAGCCCCGATCAGTATGTCCATATTGCTATCCCGCACGGGTTCAATATTGGTGCCGCTGGCCAGCCACCCAAGTGCCGCAACAGTTTGCATTCGCACCGCACTGCAGAGGTGTTTTTCGTTCTGTCGGGTCGCTGGCGGTTTTTCTGGGGCCGTTACGGTGACGCTGGCGAGGTTGTGCTGGAAGAGGGTGACATCATCAACATTCCCACAGGTATTTTCCGTGGGTTCGAAAATATCGGCATCGATTACGGGATGATCATGGCTGTGCTTGGCGGAGATGATGCTGGTGGCGGTGTGATCTGGGCTCCGCAGGTGATTGAGGATGCCGCCGATCACGGTCTCATATTGGGTGACAATGGCAAGCTGTATGACACCAAGAAAGGGCAGGTCTTGCCCGATGGTGTTGTGCCGATGCCTGTCCTGACGGACGCTGAGCTTACAAGTTATCCCGAGTTAGAAGCCGCTGATGTCATTCCGCGCTATATTGCGCGGTACAATGACATGATGGGCATGGCGGACAAAAAGCCGGTGCTGGTCATCGGTGAAGATGGCATGCTGCGCGATAAACCGGGTTTCGAGGTCAGCTTTGTGACCCGTGGGTCCGCATCCGAAGATATGCACAGCCATGATGTTCCGTCGGTGCTGATGCCGATGCGCGGTCATTGGCGTGTGACATGGGATGGCGGTGCGGCCACGCTTGCCCCCGGTGATACGATGTCTGTGCCCGTTGGCGTGATGCACAACGCCGTTCCCAGCATGACTGGTGAGGCGTCTCTGTTTCATGTGGCTGCAACGTCTGATGCTGCCGGATCAACTTGGAAAGGTTCCTAAGATGTCTAAGATTTTGACCACCCATGTGGGGTCTTTGCCGCGCACCCAAGAGGTTGTGGATTTCATCTTTGCCCGCGAGAATGACACCCCGTTTGACCAGGCTGACTTTGATGCATGCATGACAAAGGCCGTGTCTGGGACTGTGGCCAAGCAGGTTGCCGCTGGCATTGATATCGTCAGCGATGGTGAGACGTCCAAGATTTCATATGCGACCTATGTGAAGGATCGCTATACGGGATTTGGCGGCGACAGCCCACGCAATGCACCCGCAGACCTCAAGCAATTTCCGTCGTTTCTTAAACGGTTGGCCGAGGACGGTGGCAGCCCGCGATATGCCCGCCCGATGTGCATCGGCGAGGTGAAGTCCAAAGGGCAGGGCGAGTTGGAAAAGGATATTTCCAACCTGAAGGCTGCGATGTCCGAGCAATGTGTTGATCGCGGTTTTATGAATGCC
Organism: Yoonia sp.; assembly: GCA_023955335.1. GTDB lineage: Bacteria > Pseudomonadota > Alphaproteobacteria > Rhodobacterales > Rhodobacteraceae > Yoonia. The sequence goes on along the minus strand of JAGSGF010000024.1, from coordinate 22,130 downwards.
GCGTCTCCTGGTGTGATTTCACTGTTCCTGCAAAACGATTTTTACAAAACCCGCGAGGCGTATTTGGCGGCTTTGGCCGACGCGATGAAGGCCGAATACGAGACGATTGTTGCCTCTGGTTTGGACCTGCAATTGGATTGCCCCGATTTGGCCTTGTCCCGCCATATGCTGTTCAACGATTTGTCGGATGATGAGTTTATCAAGATCGCAGCTAGCCATGTTGATGCGCTCAACCACGCTTTGTCGGATATTCCCGCCGAAAAGGTCCGCGTGCATATTTGCTGGGGCAATTACGAGGGCCCGCATGTCTGCGACATTTCCATGGATAAGATGTTTAGCACGTTGATGTCGACCAAGGCCCAGTCGGTGTTGTTTGAAACATCCAACCCGCGCCACGGTCATGAATGGGCGGTTTTCCGTGACCGTAAGGCCGAAATTCCAGACAATAAGGTGTTGGTTCCCGGTGTCGTTGATACCACCACCAACTTTGTGGAGCATCCAGATTTGGTCGCCCAGCGTATTGACCGGTTCACCGATATTGTCGGTCGCGAGCGTGTGATTGCAGGCTCTGACTGTGGGTTTGGGACGTTTGCCGGGTATGGAGCGGTTGATCCCGATATCGCATATGCGAAGCTGGGGGCGTTGGCCGAAGGAGCGTCGCGCGCCAAGTAGGGTTGGACCCTGCGTCGGATCAGGCCATATGGTGGTGTGACAAAAACGGAGGCCCCGATGCTGAACCCTGTGACCCCAGCCTTTGAGACGCAGCTGCGTGGCCTGTTGCCAGCGGCTGCGTTCAAAGATCCCGCGCCCTATGTGACCGAGCCGCGTGGCCGCTGGCGGGGGCAGGGATTTGTCGTGGCCCCCGCAAACACCGCCGAAGTCGCGTTGGTGGTCAAAGCCTGCGCTGATGCGCGTATTGGGATTGTCCCTTACAGCGGTGGCACTGGGTTGGTTGGCGGTCAAGTGATGCCCGATGGTCCTGTGCCAGTTGTCCTGACCCTTGATCGAATGACCCGCATCCGTGAGGTTTACCCGTCTGAAAATGTGTTGGTCTGCGATGCGGGTGTCATCTTGACCGATGTGCAACAGGCCGCTGATGATGCGGGGCGCATGTTTGCCCTGTCGCTTGCGTCCGAAGGGTCCGCACGGATTGGCGGGCTGTTGGCGACAAACGCTGGCGGCGTGAATGTGCTGCGTTATGGCAATGCCCGCGCCCAATGTTTGGGGCTTGAAGTTGTGCGTCCTGATGGGACCATCTGGAATGGCCTAAGCCGTCTGCGCAAGGATAACACCGGATACGACCTGCGCGATCTTATGATCGGCGCGGAGGGTACGTTGGGGATCATCACAGGGGCCGCGTTGCGCCTTGTTCCGCGTCCCGTGGCCACCGGGGCCGCCATTATGTCGGTCACATCCCCAGAGGCTGCGTTGGATTTGCTTGCACTCGCGGGGGAGGTTTTAGGCGACGGCCTCAGCGCGTTTGAGCTGATCCACCGCCAAGGGTTTGATTTCCTGGCCATGGTTGGACCGGACATTAAAATGCCGTTTGAGGTCATACCCGACTGGTCGGTGCTATTTGACGTTGGCTTTTCCGCCGCCGTTGATCCGCAAGGCGCGCTCGAGGCGTTGTTTGCGTCCGCGCATGAGGCCGGTTTGGTCCATGACGGTGTTATCGCCCAATCAGACGCACAGCGGGGCGCGCTTTGGCATATTCGCGAAAGCATCCCCGAAGCCAACCGCAGGGTTGGGTCGATCAGTAGTCATGACATTTCTGTACCGCTTAGCCTGATCCCAGAATTTATCCGGCAGGGCCGCGCTGGGCTTGCAGATATCGGAGATTTTCGGATCAACTGTTTCGGGCATATGGGGGATGGAAACCTGCACTATAATGTCTTCCCCCAGCATGGCTTCTCGCGCGACGATCATTTGGATGTGCGCGATCAGGTTAAGGCCTTTGTGCATGACTTGGCACACGGTATGGGCGGGTCTGTCAGCGCTGAACACGGAATTGGACGGCTCAAGGTGGGTGACCTGGCACGCTATGGGGATCCGACAAAACTGGCGATGATGCGCGCGATTAAATCGGCGCTGGACCCGTTGGGCATAATGAACCCGGGTGCTGTAGTCCCGCCAGCGGCCTAGTCACCGTCGAATGAACACAATGTGTGTACATTCATGCCCATTGCCTCCAGCCGCTTGCGCCCGCCTAAATCAGGCAGGTCGATCACAAATGCGCTGCCGGACACGATTGCGCCCATGCGTTCGATCAGGTTGATCCCAGCTTCGGCTGTGCCGCCGGTCGCAAGCAAATCATCAATCATCAGTACCTTTTCACCAGCCTGCAGCGCATCGTCATGCACTTCCATTACGGCCTCGGCGTATTCCAGCGTATAGGCCTGTTCGATCGTTTTGCCGGGCAGTTTGCCTTTCTTGCGGATCGGCACGAACCCTTTGCCAAGCTGGTGCGCGATGGCACCCCCAAGGATAAAGCCGCGTGCCTCCAACCCGACCACTTTGTCGATGTCCATGCCTGCATAGGGGTGCAACAGTTGGTCGATCGCAATCCGAAACCCGCGCGGGTCCGAAAAAAGGGTCGTCACATCGCGGAACATGATCCCTTCGTGCGGGAAATCCGGGATCGTGCGGATGTAGTCTTGGACGGTTTTCATGTGCTTGGCTTTCATAGGACCCGTCCGGCAACGGCGTCGAGTTTGGCGATTAGGGCGGGGTCCCGTTTATCGGGGGCGGTCATGATGGCATGGGTCAGCGCGGTGTCACAGCCTGCGTCGCAGGTGGCATTGTCGGCAGATAGATCCGCACAAAGCGCAATGACCAGATCGCGGGCTTTTGTTCCGTTGCCTTGCAGTGTTTTGATCACGTCGGATACGTCGACCGCACCGTGGTCGGGATGCCAGCTGTCAAAGTCGGTGATCATCGCGACGGATGCGTAATGCAGTTCGGCTTCGCGGGCCAATTTCGCCTCTGGCATGTTGGTCATGCCGATCACGTCGCAGCCCCACGCGCGGTAGATGTGGCTCTCGGTCATCGATGAAAACTGCGGGCCTTCCATCGCAAGATAGGTGCCGCCGTTGTGCATGGTGACCCCTGCGGTTTGTCCGGCCTTAAGGCAGGCTGCTGATAGGGTCGCACAGGTTGGGTGTGCCACGCTGACATGCGCGACGCAGCCAGTTCCAAAGAATGACTTTTCGCGTGCGAATGTGCGGTCGATGAATTGATCAACGATGACAAAGTCCCCCGGTACGAGGTTTTCGCGAAACGATCCACAGGCCGAGATGCTGACAACGTCCGTGACGCCCAAGCGTTTGAGCGCGTCAATGTTTGCACGGTACGGCACTGTCGTCGGACTATGCACATGGCCGCGGCCATGCCGTGGGAGGAACGCGATAGGCAGGCCGTTCAAAGTCCCGGTCAGGATAGCATCAGATGGCGTCCCCCATGGACTATCAGTCGTTGTCCATTTCCCGTTTTGCAATCCGGGGATGTCATAAAGACCAGAGCCACCGATGATGCCAAGATATGTTGTCATGCGCCCACCTTTGGGTTGTGTGTCTTCAGGGTTGCCTGAGTTGGTTTCAATGTGGTGCAAGTCGCGCATGCGCGCAACGGCGTTTGCGGGGGTGACAATTGCGGCTTGCCTTGGTAGGGGCGGCAAACGATTGAACACAGACGCAGGATACCCGTTATGGCACAGGCACTTTTGGCACGATTTGCAGACAGTATGTCTTTGCGCGACCCAGATGCGCCGTTGACCCCCGGTCGTATCCGTATCGAGGTTTTGTCGGGCCTGACGGTCGCCTTGGCTTTGGTCCCAGAGGCGGTGGCATTCGCGTTTGTCGCAGGTGTGAACCCGCTTGTTGGCTTGTATGCCGCGTTCATCGTGGGTCTGATCACCGCATTGATCGGTGGTCGTCCTGGCATGATCTCTGGTGCGACAGGTGCCTTGGCGGTTGTCATGGTGTCCTTGGTCGCCCAGCACGGTGTTGAATATCTGTTTGCCACCGTTGTCCTGATGGGCCTGATCCAGATTTTTGTCGGCATCATGCGCTGGGGCAAGTTCATTCGGCTTGTGCCGCATCCCGTGATGCTTGGCTTTGTGAACGGCCTTGCGATTGTTATTTTCCTTGCACAAATGAGCCAATTCCAAGTCCCCGGATCTGCCGAAAGCGCGGGCCACGGGATGGCGAATGGTGAATGGTTGTCCGGTGCGCCGATGTTCCTGATGCTTGGCCTTGTTGCTGTCACGATGCTGATCATCTGGCTGATGCCGCGCATTACCAATGCGATTCCCGCGCCCTTGGCTGGTATCGGTATTGTTGCTGCGATTGTGATTGGTTTCGGCCTTGATGTGCCGCGCGTCGGCGATTTGGCGTCTATCCAAGGTGGCTTGCCGCCGTTCCATATCCCGATGGTGCCATTCACGTTCGAGACGTTCCAGATCATCTTGCCATATGCGTTGATCCTTGCCGCGATTGGCCTGATCGAAAGCCTGCTGACCCTGAATTTGGTGGGGGAAATGACCAATAAGCGTGGCGGTGCATCCCAAGAATGTGTGGCCCAAGGCATCGCAAATACGGTCACTGGCGTTTTTGGGGGCATGGGCGGTTGCGCGATGATCGGTCAGTCGATGATCAACGTGAAATCCGGTGGCCGGACCCGTTTGGCGGGTATTGCTGCCGCGTTGTTCTTGCTTGTGTTTATCCTGTTTGCGTCTGGCCTGATCGAACAAATCCCGTTGGCCGCTTTGGTTGGTGTGATGTTTATGGTTGTGATCGGAACCTTCGCTTGGAACTCTCTCACGATCTTCCGTAAAGTCCCGATGATGGACGCGTTTGTGATTGTTTTGGTCACAATCGTCACGGTGATGACCGACCTTGCCACAGCCGTGGTTGTTGGTGTGATCGTATCCGCGCTGGCCTATTCTTGGAACAACGCCAAGCGTATTTACGCAAGCACGCATGAGACCCCTGAAGGTGCCAAAGTGTACAAGATTAACGGCCCGCTGTTTTTTGGGTCTGCCGAAGGATTCGCCGAGCTGTTTCAGATCAACGACGACCCGTCCTTGGTTATTATCGACTTTGAAGGCAGCCGCGTTGTTGACCAATCTGCGCTGCAGGCGATTGAAGCCGTTGCTGGCAAATACGAGGACGCAGGCAAGCGCATCCAGTTGCGCCACCTGACCCACGAATGCCACGAGCTGCTGTCAAAAGCAGGTCACTTGGTCGTCGATAGCGATGATGATCCCGATTACGAACTCGCTGTCGATTACGGTGTTAAGACCGGTATCCTTGGCGGCCACTAGGCCCGTGATTATTCGCCCGGTCGCGTGAGACTGAATGTCTCGCGCACCACGGCGTAATCGCGGTAACCAAGTCGCGCCAATGGACTGAACTGCGTGACGTCAAACATCCCGTCGACCAAGCATTCATCGCGCATATGAACGCCGGTGACTTCTCCGAAGACCGCGAAGTTTGCCGCACCGGGCAATTGCACAATTTGTGTCAGTTTGCATTCCAACGTAGCGGGACTTGCTGCGACCCGTGCGCAATTGATTGTGTCACACTCTCGCTTTTCCAAATCCGCCACTGCGAATTCGTCGGTATCTTTGCCCCATGGCCCTGATGTCGCGTTCATGGCGTCGCGTAGCGCGAAGCTCACGATGTTAACCGCGAAAACGCCTGTGTCGCGGATGTTTGCAACGCTATCTTTGGTATCGCCACGGTCGGGCTTGGCTGATGTGGATGCAAACATCACTTGTGGTGGCGCGTAAGCGACGGCGTTGAAAAACGAATAGGGTGCCAGATTATCGGACCCATCCGCGCCGCGCGTGGCGATCCACCCAATGGGGCGGGGGGTGGCAATGGCATTAAACGGGTTATGCGGCAGCCCGTGGCCGTTTTTTGGTTCATAAAACATCGCTTGCACCTATCCAACTGTTCCCAGCATAGGTAGCTTTGCGAAAAGGCTTTGACCAGAGCAGCAGATGCAGACAGAGACGATCATATTGGCCCCAGAGGTCCCCGATGACCGGTGGGAGGTCGAGGCGTTGTATGACCTGTGCTTTGCACCCGGTCGGTCGGCGCTATCGTCGTACCGGTTGCGCGATGGTGTCGCCCCGATTGCGCCGCTGTGCCTGACTGCCCGCGACAGTGCGGGCGTTCTGGCAGGGGCAATCCGGCATTGGCCCGTTTGTGTCGCAGGGCATGCCGTCGCCCTGTTAGGTCCCGTTGCCGTGCACCCGACGCGGCAGGGTGAAGGCTTGGCAAGGTTGCTGGTGCACCGCGCATTAGAAATTGCAGGCCAACAAGGCTGGGATCGCGTCATGCTGGTGGGTGATGCGCCATATTACGGTAAGTTTGGGTTTACGTTGTTGCCAGATGTTCAAATGCCGCCCCCAACAAACCCCGCCCGCGTGTTGGGGATTGCGGTGCAAGGCGATGCTTGGCGCGGCGTGACGGGTGCGGTGACGGCGTGGCCCGATTGAAAATCGCCCCACGCTCCCTTATCTGTTTGAGATGACCCAAGATATCATTCCGACGAACGCCTTAGACGACGACGCAGTGGCTGCGATCGCGGAACTTGTTTTGCGCCAACGCCGCGCGAATGGCGTTTTGATGACAGCGATCAACTTTGTCGGTGGGCAGGTTGAAGATGGGCTAAAGATGTTGCCCAAAGGTGCCCGCGCCCAGATTGATGTGGCCGCGCGGCGCGCGCTCGAGGCAAGCTATGATGCAGCCAGCCGTAGCCGCACGACATATGCAGGCTCTGATACGTTGCACAAGGCGCTTGGTGCCATTTCCGGCGCGCTTGGCGGGCTCGGTGGTTTACCCACGGCATTGGCCGAATTACCCATCGCCACCACTGTTATCTTCCGCGCTGTGCAAGGCGTGGCTGCGCGTTACGGCGAAGACCCACTCAGCGTCGAGACGCGCGTGGAATGCCTGGCGGTTTTCGGGTCAGGCGGGCCTGGAACTGCGGATGACGGCGTGGATACATCGTTCTTCGGCGCGCGCATTGGCCTGACGGGCGCTGCTGTGCACGGAATAATTGGCAAGGTTGCCCCGCGTTTTGCAACGGTACTGACCCAAAAACTAGCGTCGCAGGCGGTGCCGATTTTGGGCGCTGCCGCAGGCGCGGGCACGAACTACGCGTTCACCGACTATTATGTTCAGATGGCCCATGTGCATTTCGGCTTGCGCAAGCTGGCCCGTGAACATGGTGAAGCGCCCGTGTTGGATGAATTCCACCGCGTGCTCGCCTTCAGCGATGTGCCCGTTAAACGCGATTAGACTTGATAAACAAGCCAATCGGCGACTGCGCGGCGTACCGATTGGTCACCTGCCGCGATTGATGCGTCGATGACGCTGCGCACTTCGCTCAAGTCGACCCGCCGCAGCAGGTGCTTGACCGGACCAATTGATGCAGGCCGCATGGATAGGGATCGAAACCCCATGGCCGCCAAAACCAATGCCTCGACGGGGCGCCCCGCATCTTCGCCGCAGAAAGAAATCGGTGTGCCGTTGGCATTGCACCGGTCCACAATATTACACAAGAATTGCAAGAACGCCGGGTTTAACGTGTCATAGCGTTTGCGCACCCGTTCGTTTTCGCGGTCGGCTGCAAAGAAGAACTGCTTAAGATCGTTGCCCCCAACGGACACAAAATCCACCTCTTTGAAGAACGCATCGGGTGCAAACCCAAGCGACGGGGTTTCCAGCATCGCGCCGACCTTAAGGTCGGACGGCAGCGGGTGGCCCAGCTTGCGCTCGCGGTCCATGGCTTTGTCCATTTCGGCCTTGGCTGCGCGAAATTCGTCGTATTGCGCGATGAACGGGAACATGACCGACAACGGCCCACCGTTTGCCGCACGGATCAACGCTTGGAGCTGCATCCGCAGCACGCCCGGTTTATCCAGCCCCACGCGGATCGCCCGCCAGCCCATCGCCGGGTTGGGTTCATCGTTGGGTTTCATATAGGACAACACTTTATCAGAGCCAATATCGAGGGTACGGAACGCCACGCGCTGCCCTTTTGCAGCCGTAAGGACGCGGGAATACAGGGCGGAAAGCTCGGCCCGTCGTGGCATTTGATTACGCACAAGGAATTGAAGTTCAGTGCGGAACAGACCAACACCTTCGGCACCGGACCCTTCGAGCGAGGGTAGATCAGCGATGAGGCCCGCGTTCATTTGTAGTGACAGCTTCACCCCGTCTTTGGTCTGAGCCGGCTGGTCGCGGATGGATGTGTACCGTTCCTGCGCCCGTGTCAGCATCGCAATTTTGTCGCGGAATGCGCCTTGCACGGTCTCGTCAGGCCGCAGGTGCGCAATGCCCTGTTCGCCGTCGACAAGGATGGTGTCACCGTTCAAAGCCTCGCGGGAGATCCCCTTGGCGTTGATTACCAGTGGAATTGCCCAAGCCCGTGCCACGATCGTCGCGTGGCTGCCAACAGAGCCGTCTTCAAGCACGATGCCCTTCAACGCTTTGCCGTATTCTAGCAGCTCGCCAGGGCCAATGTTGCGGGCCACGAGGATCGGGTTTTCGGGCATGTCGGCCGCATCGGACCCTTGCCCCGTAAGGATACGCAGCAAGCGGTTCGACAGATCGTCGAGGTCGGACATCCGCTCGCGCATATAGGCGTCGCCAGATTGTGACAGGCGGGCGCGGAACAATGATTGTTCCTTTTCCACAGCGGCCTCGGCGGACAGTCCGTTTTCGACGTCTGCTTCCATGCGCGCCAGCCATGACCGCGAGTTGGCGAACATGCGATAGGCCTCGAACACTTTTTTCTGTTCGGAATCGGTGTTTTTATTGTCGGACAGCAAGTCATCAAGGCCGACCCGCAGTGTATCAACCGCATCACGCAAGCGCTGTAGTTCGACGTCTGGATCGTCTGAAATCGGGTTTGTCACCACCACGCGCGGTTCGTGCAGGAACACTTGCCCCTCGGATGCGCCTTCTTGGGCGATGGACCCTTTGAACATGACCGGTTGGGTGTGCCGCGCGGACAGGGCCGCCCCTTCGCCGACGAACGCGCCAAGCTCGGTCATTTCAGCCAATACCATGGCGACAATTTCGAGGGCGTAGATTTCATCGGGGGAAAATTCACGGGCCGCTTTGGACTGTACGACAAGCACGCCAAGTGCGTCGCCAAGCCGTTGAACGGGCACGCCACAGAAAGAGGAATATCGTTCTTCGCCAGTTTCGGGCATGTACCGAAACCCTTTGGCATTGGGCGCATCAGCTGTGTTTACGACCCGCCGCGTGCGCGCAGTGCGGCCAACCAGACCTTCTCCAAGTTTCATGCGTGTCTGGTGGACGGCCTCTGGTTTCAGGCCTTCTGTCGCGCAAAGTTCGAGTGTATCTTCGTCGCGAAACAGGTAGATAGAACAAACTTCGGTCTGCATCGACAACGCAATAATATTCACGACTTTGTCGAGCCGGTCTTGGCCTTCACTGCTTGTCGCGAGCGCCTTGCGCAAGCGTCCGAGCAGTTTGCGGCTTTCTGTTTCAATCCGTTCAGGCATTTTTGCCCCCCTATTCCCTTCTTACGTGTGCAAGGAGGGGAGGGGAAGCCGCCTAACCGACCGATAGGACGATTTTACCGATGGTTTTCTTGGAAATGAACGATGTTTGGGCGGCGCGGATGTCCTTTAAGGCGTAAGTCTCAGCAATCAAGGGTCGGATTTCGCCCCGTTCGATGTAGCTGATTATATCGGGTAAGATATGATCCGGCTGCGTCGTGGACCCTAGCAGAGACAAATCCTTGAGGTACAGCGTGCGTACATCTAGCGTCACCATCGGTCCTGCGATGGCCCCGGATGCCACGTAGCGCCCCATAGGTTTAAGCGCGTCGAGCAGGTCCGGCCAGCGTGGCCCTGCAACCAGATCAAGCACCACGTCAAATTGGTTGTCTGGCAGTGGGTCGTCGCGGTTCAGGGTGTGGTCCGCGCCGACGTCGCGCAAGGCTGCGGCTTTGTCAGGTTGCGTGACGGCCCAGACGGTCGCCCCGCGGCGTTTTGCCAGTTGGATTGCGGCTGACCCAACACCGCCCGATGCGCCCGTTATCAGCACGTTTTCTGCGCCCGAGTTTGCCCGCACCAGCATCCCTTCGGCCGTTGTATAGGCGCAGGGGATCGAGGCCAATTCAATATCGGTCCAGTCAGCGTTCACAGGGATTGCGTCAACCGCCCGTGCGCTCATGTATTGCGCAAACGCGCCGCGAACCTCGGACCCTTGTGTGATCAGGCGGCTGCTGCCATCGGGTTGGATGTGGTTCTGCATGGTGCGTGTCAGAACGCGCGTTCCAATACGACTTTGGTCGATGTTTGTGCCTACGGCCACTATCTCGCCGCAGCAATCTGCCCCTTGGATGTGAGGAAACTGTAGCGCTTCGCCGTTCCATGTGCCGTCTTCACCTGCGCCAAGCGATGCGCCGTCCGATGTCGCCCCAGTGACGGATTTGGCGTACCATCCTGTGCGGGTGTTAATGTCGGTGTTGTTCACCCCAGCGGCACCTACGCGGATCAACACGTCATCTGGCCCGACATCCGGCACTGGCAGGTCATCGCGCCATTCAAGACACTCCAATCCCCCGTATCCCGTAAGCGCGATGCCGGACATGGTGGTTGGGATTTCCATTTTATGTAGTCTTTTCAAGCTCAAACGCATCGTGCAATGCTTGCACCGCCAGTTCCATGTATTTGCGGTCGATCAGGACCGAGACCTTAATCTCGGATGTTGTGATGACCTTAATGTTCACGCCCTCGTCGCGCAGAATAGCGAACATTTTGGCCGCTACGCCTGCGTGGCTGCGCATGCCAATGCCGACGATGGATACTTTGGCGACGCCTTCATCAGCGACCAGATCGTGGTAGTTGATATAGTCGGCCGCTTTGGCCGCTTCCATTGCGGCTTGCGCACGTGGGACTTGATCAACGGGGCAAGAGAACGTCATGTCAGTGCGTCCATCCTCGGATATGTTCTGCACGATCATGTCGACGTTCACGCCAGCCTCTGACAGGGGGCCAAAGATGGCCGCCGCGATGCCGGGCCTGTCGGCCACAGAGATCAGCGTCATTTTGGCTTCATCGCGCGAATAGGCCACGCCGGCCACTACGTTGGATTCCATGATTTCCTCCTCATCGCAGACAAGCGTTCCGGCGTCGTCTGATGGTTCTTCAAATGATGATAGCACGCGCAGACGGACCTTGTACCGCATGGCAAGCTCAACGGACCGCGTCTGCAGGACTTTTGCCCCCAAGGACGCCAATTCCAGCATTTCCTCGAACGAGATTTTATCAAGCTTGCGGGCTTTGGATACGATCCGTGGGTCTGTCGTATAAACCCCGTCTACATCGGTGAAAATATCGCAGCGTTCCGCGTCGAATGCAGCGGCAAAGGCCACGGCTGTGGTGTCGGACCCACCGCGTCCCAGCGTTGTGATCCGGCCCTCCGGGCTGACCCCTTGAAAGCCAGCGACGACGGCCACGCGCATACCTTCGCCAAATTTGGCGTTGATATTGTCGGTTGGAATTTCCTCAATCCGTGCGGATGAATGCGCAGAGGTGGTTTTCACCGGCACTTGCCAGCCTTGCCAACTCCGTGCGGGGATATCCATTTGCTGCAACCGCAACGCCATCAGGCCTGCGGTCACGTTTTCACCCGAAGACACAACCGCGTCGTATTCGCGTGCGTCATAAAGCGGGGAGGTTTCATTGACCCAGCCGACCATTTCGTTGGTTTTGCCCGACATAGCAGAGACGATGACGATCACGTCATAGCCTTTGGCCACTTCCAGAGACACGCGCTTGGCTGCGCGCGCGATCCGGTCAAGGTTGGCGACGGATGTGCCGCCGAATTTCATTACGAGTGTTGGCATAAGGGTGCCTTTGCGTCTAACTTTGATAGTTTCCTAATATGGCATCCGCCCAAGGGCAAGATCAGAAGGGGTGCATCCGTCCGTCCCATGTCTCAAAACAACCAGTTGTGGCGATGGAAAGGGCGCTGATCCGGTCGTAAAGCCCGTTCACGGAGTCATCGACAGTTATAGCAGCCGCGCTGCCGCCCATATCGGTCTGGACCCAGCCGGGGTGATAGATACCCACCGCGATCCCCTCAGGTTTCAAATCGATCGCGAGATTACGCCCCAGATTGGTCACCGCCGCCTTGGACGCACGGTAGGCATATGCGCCGCCCTGCGCCCGTTCGCTGGACCCCATTTGCGATGAGATAATCATGATTTTAGCGTCTGTCGCGGCCCTCAAGTTGGGCAGGATCGTTTGGATCGTTTGGAATACACCCGTTACATTCGCCGCAAAGGTGTCGACCCAGATGTCTGGCGTATAGCCTTTGTCCAAGGACATCCCTTTGTCGCCAAACACGCCAGCGTTGCAAATCAGGTGTTTGATCGGGCGTCCATTCAGAGCCTTCGACAGTCTTTCAAATGACCTTGCATCGGTCACATCAAGGTCGAGCAGATCGTCAGTTTGTCTGGATGTCCCAAGCGCGTCTTGGTCGGACATCTGGAATTTCGCAAGCAAAGCCGCGCCGATGCCCCGATTGGCGCCTGTGATTAGCGTGGTCATCAGTTCACTTTCTTTGTTGGGATAAAGGGCAGGGGGACCACGGGCACGCCATCTTCGATCAGTTTGCGGGCCTCTGTGGCGTTCGCTTCGCCGTAGATGGGTTTGTCGGGGATAATACCGTCATGCATTTCGCGGGCTTGGGTCGCGAAAGATGCACCAACATATTCTGAATTGGCTTCCACCTCGTGGCGCAGTTTTTCCAGTGCGCTCGGAGGCGTCGTGATGCCGCTCTTTTTGCCCACCGCAGGTGCCATCAGGGTTTTGCTGATTGTTGTTGATCCGCAAGACGTGCATTCCACCATGCCGGCAGACATCAGTTTGTCGCAGGCATCGCCTGACGCAAACCAGCTTTCAAAGCTGTGGTCTTGGTCGCAGGTGAGGGTGAAGCGGATCATAAGATCAAAGGTAGATCATTGTGCGTCTGGTGCAACATCCAAACGCGCAGGGTCAAAGCTGGCGACGATGTGCTTTAGTCCCGGCTCTTGCAGTTTTGACGCTGCTTTTTTCAGGCTGACCCAGCGCCGTTTGCGTTGCTTTTTCTCGGGCCAGTTTTTGGCAACGTCTGTCGCGTGGATTGCGTAGACGACGACCAAAACGGGGGCGATCCCATCGTCAATCGGCTTGTCATAGACGTATGTTCCAACAGCGTTTGGGAAAACCGTCCCCGTGATGCCGGCCTCTTCATAGGCCTCAATTGCGGCTCCGTCATGTGCAGTTTGCTTGTGCGTGGGCCAACCGCGCGGCAAAATCCACCGGCCTGTGTTTCGTGTGGTCACGATGCAGACCTGCAGCCTATCACCCTTGAACCGATAGCAAAGTGCCGCAAATTGCGCCCGCACATCTGTCTTGCCTGCGCTACGCAGTTTCAGGGGGACTGGTTTTTTGGGCGTTTTGGGCATGGCATTCGACTTATGGCGGGATACATCAGGCGTATGACACATAGGTTCCACACCCACGCTTCACAAGCCACCCCTCGATTGATCGGGTCCGAGATTTATCGCCATTCGAATTATGGCGACTGGCATCCTTTGCGCATACCCCGTGTGTCCACTGTGTTGGATTTGACCCGGAACCTGGGGTGGTTGCCACCGGATCAGTATATCAACAGCCCACGTGCAAAGCCCGCCGCCTTAGTCGGATTCCATACAGCTGATTATATCGCCGCACTAGTTGCTGCAGAGGATGCAGGTGCGGTGTCTGATAAGATCCGCGCCCGTCATGCGCTTGGCACCCCATCGAACCCTGTGTTCGCCGAGATGTACCGCCGCCCGGCCACATCTGCTGGGGCTGCGTTGTTGGCAGGGGAGCTGCTTTGCAATGGTGGCGTGATCTATGCCCCGGGCTGTGGCACACATCATGCGCTGCCGGACGCCGCGAACGGGTTTTGTTACCTCAATGATCCGGTTTTGGCGATCCAATCGCTGCGCCGCAACGGGGCGGCCCGGGTTGCCTATGTGGATATTGACGCCCACCATTGTGACGGTGTGGCTGTCGCGTTTGCGGATGATCCCGAGACACTGCTTGTGTCGACCCACCAAGAAAACCGCTGGCCGCGCACAGGTGCAGTTGCTGATACAGGCGTTGGCAACATGTTTAACCTGCCGATGCCCGCAGGGAGCAATGACGCTGATATGGCGTTGGTCTTGGATCAGGTCATTTTGCCCGCTGTCGCGCAGTTCCGCCCTGATGCGATTGTCCTGCAGTGTGGTGCGGACGCCGTGTTAGAAGACCCGCAATCGCGGATGGCGCTGTCGAACGGGGCGCTTTGGAATGTTGTCGCAGCCTTGCGTCCAATGGCGCCGCGGTACGTGGTGACGGGTGGTGGTGGGTATAACCCGTGGTCGGTCGGGCGTGCATGGACAGGGGTTTGGGCGACGTTGACAGGGCGCGAGATACCCGATGTGTTGCCTGATACCGCCCAAGACATTCTGCGCGAACTGCGATGGTCAGACGCGCGCCGCACAAGGACCCCTCAAGCCCATTGGATCACCACATTGCGCGACGCCCCGCGCAGTGGACCGATAAGCCCAGATGTTCGGGATCGGGTTAAGTTGCTAGCTGCACGGCTGACGGCTTGAACATGTGCCACCGTGCCGCGATAGTCTGGCTATGAAATTGATCCTGTTCCTTTGCGCATCCTTGATTGCGGCCCCTGTTGTGGCCGATCCGGTTGTCGTGTTTGCGGCGGCAAGCCTGAAAGAGCCGATTGATGCGCTGGCTGCTGATTTGGGCGATGTGGTCGTGTCGTACGGCGGCAGCGGCGCGTTGGCACGGCAAGTACTGCTGGGCGGGCCTGCGGATGTGGTGCTGTTGGCCAACAATACGTGGATGCACGAATTGCAGACTGCGGGCGTCGTTTCGGATGTTGCCGATTTTGCGTCGAACAGTTTGGTTCTTATTGGGCCTGCTGGGTCACCTGATGTGGAAATTGCAGATCTTTCGCAGGCATTAGGTACAGATAAATTAGCGATGGGTTTCACGCAGGCCGTCCCTGCCGGGATTTACGGACATGCCGCGTTGCTGACCCTATCTGTATGGGACGACGTCGTGCCAAACGTGGTCGAAGTTGACAACGTTCGCGCAGTGCTGGCTTTGGTCGCAAGGGGCGAGGTGGCGTTTGGTATTACCTATGCCACGGATGCCGCTGTGTCAGATGCGGTGCGCGTGGTGGCCAGATTTGACGCCGATCTGCATCCGCCGATCCGCTATACAGGGGCTGTGGTAAGTGGCCGAGCAGAGGCGATGGCGTTCTGGGCCGCATTGCAAGGCGCACAAGGCCAAACCGTGTTGTCCGATGCCGGATTTCTCGCGAGCGTCGCGCCATGATCTGGGCGCCTGTCATCTTGTCACTTCAGGTGTCCGCGTTGGCGACGATCTGTGCACTTCCCGTTGCGGTTTTGGTGGCCTTTATTTTGGCGCGCAAACGGTTTTGGGGGCACGGTCTGTTGAACGGGCTGGTGCATCTGCCGCTTGTTTTGCCACCTGTTGTGACAGGGTATTTGCTGCTGGTGGTCTTTGGCCGCCAAGGGGCGGTTGGCAGCCTGTTATATGATCTGCTGGGCGTTACACTTGCGTTTCGGTGGACGGGGGCTGCGCTTGCTGCGGGAATCATGGGGTTCCCGCTGATGGTCCGTGCAATCCGGTTGGGGTTCGAGGCCGTCGATACAGGATTAGAGGACGCGGCCCGCACGTTGGGGGCCACAAACGTGGGCGTTTTCACACGCGTGACCCTGCCGTTAATTGCGCCTGCCATTATCGCAGGGGCTGTTTTGGGCTTTGCCAAGGCGCTGGGCGAATTTGGCGCGACGATTACATTTGTCGCGGCCATTCCGGGCCAGACTGAGACGATCCCATCCGCGATCTACGCCGCCCTGCAGGTACCAGGACAAGAGAGCGCAGTCGTCTGGTTGGTGTGTGTGTCCATTGTTTTGGCCATGGGCGCACTGATGGCGTCTGAATGGTTGGCCCGCCGCATGGTGACCCGATGATCCGCGTGAATGTGCAAAAGAAGCTTGGTGATTTCACGCTGGATGTGGCCTTTGACGCGCCGCGCGGTGTGACGGCAATTTTTGGACGGTCGGGATCAGGGAAAACCACGCTGATCAATGCGATTGCGGGGCTAATGATGCCTGACAGCGGTCGGATCAGCCTGTCTGATCGCGTTCTTTTTGATCAGACGCGCAGCTTGCCACCGCGCAGCCGAAAGCTTGGGTTGGTGTTTCAGGATGCACGGTTGTTTCCGCATCTAACGGTGGCGAAAAACCTGACGTTTGGTGGCCGGCATGATCATGACCGTATTGTTGACCTGTTGGGGCTTGGTCGCATTCTCGTCCGCAAACCTGCCGATCTGTCGGGGGGGGAAAAGCAGCGGGTGGCCTTGGGGCGTGCGTTGATGAGTGATCCTGACATGCTGTTATTGGACGAGCCATTGGCGGCCTTGGATACCCCACGCAAGGCCGAGATTTTGCCATATCTAGAACAGCTCCGCGACGATTTTGGCATGCCGATGATCTATGTCAGCCACGCGATGTCCGAGGTTGCGAGGTTGGCCAACTACTTGGTCGTTTTGGACGCGGGAAAGGTTGTCCGTGCGGGTCCCTTGGCGGAGGTCCTGTCTCATCCTGCGTCGGTGCCAATGCTTGGCGTGCGCGATGCGGGTGCTGTAATTGCGGTCACGGTTGCGGGCTATGACGCGGATGACCACTTGACCCGCCTGACGTTTGACGGCGGGCAGATGAGTTTGCCGGGACATGTGGGCCGCGTCGGGCAGGGGCTGCGCGTGCGTATTCCTGCGCAAGACGTGATCTTGGCAAGCCAGATACCTGCCCAAATATCGGCGCGCAATATTTTGCCCGTGACAGTCACTGCGATTGAAGACGGACGTGGCCCAGGGGTGGTTATTGGGCTGATGGCGGGGGAAACGCCGCTACTTGCGCGGATCACCAAAGCCAGTTTGCGCGATATGAAGTTATCCGTTGGCGCCGACATATTTGCGATTATCAAGGCGACGGCTGTTGCCCCCGAGGATGCAGGGCGTTGATTGCGGCCAGCGTGCGGATAACCCCGCCTGCGTGATCTGCGTAAAATGCTGCGATCTGCGCGTCGGTGACCGGCGTCGGATACGTGATTTCACCAAGCAGGTCTGTTGGCGTTTGGGTCACCGTACAGACACCGGCAGCGATGGCCTCAATTACCGGATAAATGATCGTCCAAGTGAACGGGCCGACAACGACGGGTTTGCGCAGCGCAAGCGGTTCGATGATGTTGTGCGCCCCTTTGGATACAAAACCACCGCCCACGATTGCGCGATCACACAGGCCAAGGTAGAAATACATTTCACCCATACTGTCGCCCAAAAGGACTTGGCAGCTGGGGGGCGTATCTGTGGCCAGGTCCGCGTCCAAAACTTGCGTTCGCCGCACGACATTGACCCCTGCAGCCTCAATCATGTCGGCGACTTGTGCGAACCTTTCAGGTGCGCGGGGGACGTAAATGAACAGCTTGTCGGGCGCTGATTTTATCATGTTAATGTAGATGTCGTCTTCGCCTTCCACCACGCTGGTCAGGGTGATCACTTCGCGCCCTTGGGCCAGTCCAGTGCGCAATGTGGCGGCTGCATCCAGTTGTTTTTGCGGGATCGGTTGGTCAAAGCGCAGCTCGCCCGTGACACGGATATTTGGCAACCCTGCTGCTTTGAGGCGGCTCGCTTGATCTGCTGACTTCACAAATCCACCTGCGAACCCGCCAAACAACCGTGCCCGCAGACCCAGCCCACGGCTGTCTTTTTCAAAGCTTTTCTGAGGGTATTGCGCGTTGCACATATAAAGCGGGACGCCGTGTTTGCGGGCCTGTGCAATCATTATGGGCCAGACCTCGATTTCCATCACGAGCCCAAGGCGCGGCTGGAATATGCGTAGAAAACGGCGGAAAGCAAAGCCAAATTCAAGCGGAACCCAGACGACTTGTAGTCGGCCTTCAGCAATTTCCTGGCCAAAAGATCGTTCAGCTTCTCGCCTGCCTGCGGGGGTGAAATGGGTGGTGACGATGTCGTCGCCTTGATCCAAAAGCGCGCGGATAAGCGGTGCTGCTGATCGCATTTCGCCCATGCTGACGGCATGCACCCACACGGGGTTTTTGACTTGCGCTGTGATCTGTCCGAACCGTTCGCCCATCTTAGCTGCATACATCGGATCGGCGCGTCCACGTTTGCGCAGGTAAAGCCAGACAAGGGGCACGAGCAGCCACCAAAGAGCAGCATAGACCCAAAGCCCTCCGCGTAAAACAGGATCCGGCCAACGGGTCATTGCGCGCCTCTAAGGTGGTTGAGTTGTGTGGCCAGGGTGTTCAGGTCGGTTTTGGCTTTTGCAATGAGCATGCCCGCATTTTGGATCATAACGGGTGTGTTTGCTGACTTAAGCGCCGTCACAATGTCGGCTGAGGTTTCGACCATGATCGCCCCTCCCCTGCGGTCGAGTTCTGTGTAATCATAGGCGAAGTTCGCGGTCATTGGTCCATGCAATATTGCGCAACCGATGGCTGCGGCTTCCCATGGGTTGTGGCCTTGGATGTCGTGAAAGCTGCCGCCGATCAGCGCCGTGTCAGCAAGCCTGTAAAACAGTCCCAATTCGCCCAGAGTATCGGCGACCCATACGGGTCCGTCGGGGTGCTGTCCTTTGCTGCGGCGCGGCAGGTCTATGGGGAGGTGCAACGCCGGATCACGCGGCGCGATGATCACGAGAGCGGTCGGGTCGGACATGCGCAACTTGGCGTGCGCGGCGAGCGCAATATCGACGTCTGCGCCGTAGGCAGGGGCGGTGACCCATACGCGGCGGCCTTGCGTTATGTCGCGTAGCCTGGCCAGGTCAGGTGCATCGTATGCGAGCATGGGGGCCGCGGCCTTGAGGCCTTGGATCACTTGGATATTTGGGTCCGCCCCCAATGCGATTAAGTTGTCAGCTGTTGTTTGGTCTTGCGCCGTGATGATCGCCATGCGCCGTAGGCTGACCCCGAACAGACCGGACTGTTTGGCATGTTTTGCAAATGACACCGCATTCATGCGGGCGTTGATCAACGCTTGGGGAATACCCCGTTTGCCAACGTCATGGATCAGCCCCGGCCAGATGTCCTGTTCGGCCCAGATCACGAGGTCGGGTTGCCAGTGATCAAGGAACGGCCGCGTGTACCGTGGACTGTCGAGCGGCAGAAACTGGTGGCGCGTTTTCAGAGGCATTTGGCCAGCGAATGCTGAAGCGGCTGCAAGCGATGATGTGGTGACCAGAAATTCTAGCGTGTCGTCGATATCGTGTAGGGCGGCAATCAGGCCGCGCAACGACATAACTTCGCCCAAGCCCACCCCATGAAGCCATATCAATGGGCCTGTCGGGCGCGGCAATGACGGTTGCCCGCACTTTTCGACCCAGCGGGTGCGATGTTCTTTGCCGCGTTTACGCCTTGCGCGCAGTACGAGGGGCGCGATCAACGGGATCAACCGCCGCGCCGCAAGATAGAGATTTTGCCCCAAGGGGTTAGCTTGCGTCATGGAATGTTTTTTGCAGTCCGCCAGACCAGAAATCCGCTGACTGGATGACGGACATAAACCGCGCCGCCGCACTACCGCCGCCAAAGCCGCCGTCGCGTGCGTACGATTGGCCCCATTGGTCGGACAGGAAGGCGGCGATCTTGTCAGTCTCGGCCGCGCCTGCAAAAAATACGGACGGCGATTTGGCACGGTTGGTTTGCCGCGTCCCGATGTCGAGCGAGGCAAGCCCGATGAACGGTGCTTCGCGGACGCCTGCGGAGGAATTGCCAACCATGGCGGATGCGTTTTTCATTAATTCAGAGAAATGGGCGAACCGCATAGATGGCAGAACCCGAAATCTGTCAACGGGCAGCGCGTCGATAGCCCCAAAGATATCCGCAGAGCCGGGATCATTGTTGGGCGCGATCAAAACAAAGTTGCGCGCCGATGCTTCAAGCGCGTCGAACAATGCGCGGGCCTGCGTGCCGATGGTCGCGGCCTCTGATGTGACGGGATGGAAAATGCAGATGCCGTAGTCGCCGTCAGGCAGGGCATATCGGGTGCGGACCTCTGCGATTGTGACGCCCGACGGGCCACCGTGGAAATCCAGTTCCGGTGATCCGATAGCGTGGATTTTTGCGGCGTCTTCACCCAAGGCCATAACCCGTTTTGCCGCATCATCAGACGACACAAAATGGTGGCTGGCCAGCTTGGAATTACAGTGGCGGTAAATTTCGTCGATGGTGCCCGACACTTCGCCGCCCTCGACATGGGCGCAGCGGATATAGTTGGTCGCACAGACCAATGCGCAAGCGAGCGCTTCAACCCTGTCACCGTGAATCACAACCAGATCGGGTTTATGCTCCGCCACGAAATCCGAAAATCCGGTGACGGTCTTGGCAAGGATCGTATCCTGGGGATCGCCTGCGCGTTGATTGAGAAACTCGTGCACGGTGACGCCCGAGGTCCGGTGGACCTCCAGTTTGGTCAACCCGTAGCGATCCAGCATATGCATGCCTGTCACAAAAAACGACACGTCAAAGCCCGCATTACAGGCGGCCACAGCGAGAGGTTCAAGCTTGCCAAAGTCGGCGCGGGTGCCGGTCACGAAGAGGATGGATTTATTCATACCCTTTTTTACGTGTTTTTCGCATGCGAGCAAGTGTGCTTGACCCATTGATGTGGCGCTGGCATGGGTTTTTGGCCTGCTGCCTCTTCGAAATCGTCCAAACAGGGATTATTCAATGACCACGAAAAAATTTGTGCTGATGAACCACACCAATATGCAGGGGCATCATTTTGGATGTGCGCGCGTCATGCGGGCGATCGAGGATGGGCTGACATCACGCGGTGGCGAGGTCATTGCCTGCTTGGACGGCAAGCAGAATTGGCAAACCTCTGATGTTGCGCTGGCTGCTTTGGCGCGAGCGGATGGCATTGTTATCAACGGCGAAGGGACGCTGCATGGAGGGCGCAAAAAAGCAGGATGGCTGATTGATATTGCTGATCACCCTGTTGGCGTGGGCAAAGAACTGTCGCTGATCAATACAATTTACCAAAACAACCCTGCATCTTGGGGGCCGCGTTTGGCGGGTTTTGCGCATATTTTTGCACGCGAAAGCCGAAGTGCAGATGCATTGACGCAAGCTGTGGGCCGCAACGTGCCATGGATGGGGGATTTGTCGACAAGCATGGGTCCGATGCCTGAATTGTCGTCCCGACGTGGCGGAATTATGATCGGCGATTCTGTTCACAATACCATTACGGCTGCTTTGGCACGCCTGTCACAACAGCTGTCCCCGCAAGCTGATCTCGTTCCGTTGACGATTTCGCTGCGCGAAGAAAACCCATACCGGCCTTGGTTGATCCGCCAGTACCGGAACCAGACGGTGAAACTTCGTCAGAGTGTGCAAGAACGCCGCTATCCCAATTTACGGTATCTGGGGTCCGAGGATGCCTATTTGAACCTGTTGCGCACGAAAGCGTTGTCGATCACGGGGCGGTTCCATGGAGTTTGTCTAAATCTGGTGACGGGGACGCCGTTTATATGTTTGGCGTCAAATTCATGGAAAATTGAGGCATTGTTTGCTGATGCTGGCCTTGACCCGCGCCGTTTGGTGAAAGCAGACCAATTGTCCCCTGATTTTGTGAAAATGGCTGATTGGTCGTTCAGTGATGCAGAAAAAGTCAGCATCGCAGAGTATTTGCGTCGCACCCAAGCGCAGGCTGGAGCGATGTTTGATCAGATCGCAGGCTGACTAGCGAGCTTTGATCCGGTAGATCGTCCAGTTGATCAAGAAGTAGCCCAAAAGCAGCGGTGACCGATTACAGCCGCGCAGCCCCTGTTCAAGCATCCCTGCTTTTGCGTGCATCTTTGCCATGCGTTTGCGGATGAAAGCTTCCGCTTTGGGGCGCGTTTGCAAGTAGTCCGCATTCTTGGTCAGGATAGTTTGAAAATAGCCCGCCCGGGTAATCCCCCCATTTTTAGTGGGGTCCGCCTGCAGAATT
>JAGSGF010000067.1 GCA_023955335.1 Yoonia sp. | reverse complement strand
GAGGCCGCGTTAGGCCACTGGTCGCAGCCATCCGCACCGCATCACGCCTAAACTCGTCTGTGTATCTCTTTGCCATTCTCTATCTCCTTCATAGCAAACATTGCTCGAAAGAGACCGGAACTAAACCGTGACAAGACCAGTCACTGTTACGTTCAGGTCATATTCGCCCTGAGAAATTGTGCCGCTTTCCAGATCGACAGACCATGTGCCATCAGTCACAGTCGCGATGTAATCGTTGCCATCAACGGTCACCACAACGGTGGAGCCAACTTGCGTGGTCCCCGTCAGGGTGATCCCATCGCTTTCCTCTGCAAAGCTAACAGTGCCATCTGCTTCGACAACATCAGCCGCAACGGTTACTTCTGCGATCGTATCAACGACCAGCACATCAGTAGCGGTCGCTGTGTCATCGCCAGATGTCAGCGTGACGGACACGTTTTCTTCGTATTCTCCACCAGACAGCTCGTCAGTCGTGAAGGATGCAGACCAGTTGCCAACACCGTCAACGGTCACATTCTGAGACACACCACCGACAGTGATCTCCCCAGCCGCGCCCGGAGTGCCAGTGCCACCGATATCGATACCATCTTCGTAATCATCACCATCGACCACATGGCCTGCACCTTCGGTGCCACTTGTAATCGAAACAAAAAGTGGGTTGGCTGGGTCGACCGGATCGGTGGGGTCCGTCGGGTCTGTCGGATCGGTGGGGTCTGTCGGATCGGTGGGGTCCGTTGGATCGGCGGGGTCCGCTGGATCTGTCGGGGCGGCCGGATCATCAGACGCAATAGCCGCCGCAGCCAAAGCCGCCGCACCAAAACCAGCAGCACCCAAACCGATCGCAGGCGACAAGCCCGCAAGACCGCCAAGCAGTGGCGCAAACAACATGCCCGCTTCTGCGTCAGCCGCTTCGACGCCAGCAATCTGAACCTCGGAGCCACGCACGAAGTAAAGATCATCATCGGGGGACCATTTACCGAAATCATCAGCGTCTACATATTGGGCGAAAAGCAGATTGCCCTCACCCACAAGAAGCTGAACCTGGGAAAGCTGGCTACTGGCTGAGATAAACAGCTCGTTCTCTGCGGCGCCTTCGGGGCTAAAGAAGCCCTCGATGATTATAGTTTGCCCGTCAACCAATGTGACCTGCAGGGCCTGACCCTGACGCACATAAGACAGGATGTTGCTTCGGTTCAGGTTCAGTGAAATTTCCTGACCCGCACCCACTATAATAGATGTGTCTCCGCCTGCACCTGCAACCGCTCCACGCTCAACGCTCAACCACGCCCGTGTCACCACGAACAACGAACTCAATCGCTGACATAATACTAACTCCGCCTCACTGCACCGCCATCATTGGGCGTGTGCTTATTATCATTGGAACCACACTATCTGCGATGTTGCTCAATTTCTAGTGGAAAAATGTGGCGCGATTCGCCAAATCAGGGCCATATTGCTGCCACATTCACGATTTTAGATATGCTGTTGCAACAACATCACGCTGATTGCGGCATCACGTAAGCAGCCGGTTTGCGGTACACCAGTGAATTCAGAACGGCCCCGAGCAAGATCAAGAACGCACTTAGATAAAGCCAAAGCAGCATGCCGATAACAGCCCCGATGGATCCATAGATTTTATTATAGGATGCAAAGTGGGTAAGATAGTATGACAGCCCAGCCGATGCCGCTATCCACACGACAACCACGCAGACAGCGCCGACTGTGAACCAGCGCCCCTTCTGGGCCTGACGGGATGGACCAAACCGGTAAAGAAGCCCAAGTGCCAGCAACAGGACCGTCAGCGCGATGAGCCAACGCAATCCTTCAAGCATCCAAACCGTTGACCATGCAAGCGGTACAAAAGCCAAAACAACAGGCGCAACGACAACCGCCAACAATGCCACAATCGCCAGCGTAACAAGGCATATTGTCAGCCCAAGGGCGACTATTGCCCGCCAGAATCCGTTGCGCGACGGGGTGCCCGCAATGGCGTTCAACCCACTCATCAACGCAGCGACCCCTGCCCGCGACGACCACAAAGCGAGCAAGGTAGACACAATTGTCGCCCATCCCAGCGTATCAGGTTGGGCCAGCAGTAAGCGACGGATTTGATTGGCGAAGATGTCATAGGCGTCAGGTGGGATAATGCCTTCCATAAGCGCAAGCTGATCGGACACGACCGTTGGATCAGCCAAAAGCCCGAAAATGGCGATAATTGCTGCAATACCTGGAAACAGAGCAAACATGCCAAAGAACGCCACACCTGCGGCGATTAGGCTGATCTGCTTTTGCCCGACAATCGTGAAAACCTGTGCCAAAAGCCGCCAAAGCCGCAAACCCATTTCGAAAACATTCATCGCTTGGCAGTCCTTTGATACGTCTGTTGCCTTACAGCTTAGGTTCGACACCGCTTGAATGCCACTTCCTGAAAGTAAACCGCACAAGGCATTTTACAATAACATGTTAAGTTGTGTTCATTAAGCCCGCTAAGGCGGAGCATCGCCCAAATTGATAAGGTGCCGCGAATTGCATTGCGAGCCGTTATCAGCGCACAGTAGCGTTCAAACAAATAATAACCCAAAAAAGGCAGTCACAGGTGAACACACTGACCGAGCACGTCAATATCGTGGCCGAACACATTCACGCGCAACGTTCAAACACGCAGAAATTAGTGGTCGCCATCGCTGGCGCACCAGGGTCGGGAAAGTCCACAATTGCGGGTGAAGTCGCCCGTCGCCTAAATCAGCAAAAATGCCCTGCTATCGTTGTGCCGATGGATGGGTTTCATCTGGACAATACCGTGCTGGACGCCCAAGGAATGACCCCTGTAAAAGGTGCACCCCAGACGTTTGATGTTTCCGGTTTAATACGAATTATCAAATCATTACGTGATGAAGGTGATGTGTATTTTCCACGTTTTGATCGCTCTCGTGACCTCAGCTTGGCAGGTGCTATTGCCGTAACCGCAGACCATGCGGTGGTCATCGTTGAGGGGAATTACCTGATGTACGATGCCCCATTATGGCGTGATTTGGCACCGCTTTGGGATGTCACCGTCCGTGTCGATGTCCCCTTGCCTGAACTGCGCGCCCGTCTGATCCAACGCTGGCTGTCACTGAATTACAGCCGAACTGTTGCGACCCGCCGTGCCGAAAGCAACGATATTCCGAATGCCCACAACGTGATCGCGCACGCATTGCCATGCGACTTGTTGCTAAGCTGGCATCGCCAAGACTAGCCACGTTTCAGTTCATCCGCTAAAGGTTACGTCAAGTTTTTAGGATACGTGCATGACAATTATATCCACCCGACCAATTGCTGGCCAAAAGGCCGGAACATCTGGCCTACGCCGCAAAACGCGTGACTGGATGGCCCCGCATTTCCTTGAAAACTATGTGCAATCGACGATCAATGCGATCGGAGGCGCGAAGGGTAAAAGATTTGTTGTTGGCGGTGATGGTCGTTTTTATAACGCCGAGGCGACCCAGATCATTTTACGTATGCTTGCCGCCAATGGCGCATCAGAGGTTATCGTTGGCCGCGATGGATTACTGTCCACCCCAGCCGCATCGCATCTGATCCGTTTGAACAATACCGATGGTGGCTTCATCCTATCCGCAAGCCACAACCCCGGTGGAATTGATGCCGATTTCGGCCTGAAATTCAACATGGCCAATGGCGGTCCTGCGACCGAAACTGTGTCAGACGAAATCTATGCGCAGACCACGACGCTGGCCGAGTATCACATTGCCCAGACGCCGGACGTTGATCTATCGATCGTTGCGACCAGTGATCTTGCGGGCATGGATCTGAAGATCGTGGACCCTGTATCAGACTATGCCGAATTGATGAAAACATTGTTTGATTTCAATGCAATACAGACCCTTTTTAAATCAGGTTTCCGTATGCGCTTTGATGCGATGCATGCGATCACAGGCCCCTATGCCAAAACGATCCTGCAAGACATGCTGGGTGCCCCCTCGGATACCGTGATGAACGGCACTCCGCTGGTTGATTTCGGGCAGGGTCATCCTGATCCCAACCCGATTTGGGCACACGAGCTGATGTCTGTTATGACTGGCCCCGATGCCCCCGATTTTGGGGCCGCCAGCGACGGCGATGGTGACCGCAACATGATTGTCGGGCGCGGCGCATATGTGACCCCGTCTGACAGTTTGGCCGTGCTGGCGGCTCATGCCCATCTCGCCCCTGCCTATGCGGGCGGTCTGGTTGGCGTCGCGCGGTCGATGCCCACATCCGCTGCCGTGGACCGTGTGGCCGCCGCCAAAGGCATTCCTGCGTTCGAAACCCCGACAGGCTGGAAGTTCTTTGGCAACCTGCTTGATGCGGGCAAGGTCACCCTTTGCGGCGAGGAAAGTGCCGGTACCGGGTCAGATC
Source organism: Yoonia sp. (assembly GCA_023955335.1). Taxonomy (GTDB): domain Bacteria; phylum Pseudomonadota; class Alphaproteobacteria; order Rhodobacterales; family Rhodobacteraceae; genus Yoonia. The sequence goes on along the minus strand of JAGSGF010000067.1, from coordinate 6,148 downwards.
ACGTCCGCGAAAAGGATGGCCTGTGGGCTGTGTTGCTGTGGTTGAACATTCTGGCCGAAACCAAGCTGTCAGTCGCCGATCTGATGGCCGAGCACTGGGCCACCTACGGCCGTAACTACTATTCCCGTCATGATTTTGAGGATGTGCCGGTCGACGTGGCCAACACCCTGATGGATGACTTGCGTAGGTCCCTGCCAACACTGACTGGCCAGTCGTTTGCCGGGCTGGTTGTTGGGGACGCCGATGACTTTTCATACGATGACCCTGTGGACGGCAGCCGGTCTGTGTCCCAAGGCATACGCATTTCGTTTCAGGGCGGTGCCCGCGTTGTGTTCCGTTTGTCTGGCACTGGCACCCAAGGGGCCACGTTGCGGATGTATGTCGAAGCATTGGAAACCGATCCTGACGCGCTGCACCGCGATCCCCAACACGCCTTGGCTGATGTGATCAAGGCAGCCCATGAAATCACTGATCTGCAGCGCAGGTTAGGCCGCGATACGCCGGATGTTATCACCTAAAAAGTGATGATCTCTGCCATGGTCAGTTCCCCCATGCCTGCATATAATCACGAAGATCAGGTTTGCTGCTGCTGCAAGCCGTGATGCCAACCAAAAGGACCCCTACGCTGCCAAACGCCATGCCCCCGCTGACCGATCTTGTGGCTTGCCCGCAATGTGACACCCTGCATCTTGCGGGTGACCTGCCAGAGCACGCCCGCGCCCATTGTCAGCGCTGCGGCTTGGTCATCGCGACGGCCCGTCCGACAGCGATTGCACAGGTTCTGAGCCTTGCGCTGACCGCCTTTGTTTTGATGATTGCGGCTGTCAGCTTTCCTTTCCTCGATCTCGATGTGCAGGGCCGCCACAACAGTATCTCGGTTATCGAGGCGGTGATGGCATTTGACGACGGGATCGCGTTGGTTCTGGCCTTTGCGATCGCAGGGTTCATCGTGGTTTTGCCGCTGGTTCGACTGGCCGCGATTATTTACGCCATTGGCCCGCTGGTCCGTGATGTCCCGATCCGGCGCGGCGCCAAAGTGGCATTCGGTCTGGCCGAGGCATTACGCCCGTGGAGCATGGCCGAGATCTTCATCGTGGGTGTTTCTGTCGCCCTGATCAAAGTGTCCGGCATTGCGACCGTGACCTTTGGCCCCGCATTTTGGGCTTTTGCCGGCCTTGTTGTTATCACCGTCCTGAAGGACCAATTAATTTGTAGGTTTTCGATTTGGCAGGCTCTGGAACAGCATCCCCACTGATCACGGCCCGCGAGGCCGGATTGGTTGCCTGCCAGCGGTGCGGGCGTGTGCATGACCGCGCGACGGCTGTGTGCGTGCGCTGTGGCGGCGGATTGCGCAGCCGTGACGACACCAGCACCCAACGCGTTTGGGCGTGGCTGATTGCCGGCATCATCGCCTTTATCCCTGCCAACATCTATCCGATGCTGCTAACAAACACTCTCGTTGAGCATTCTGAAAGCACGATCATCGAGGGTGTATTCGAATTGATCCACCATGGCAGTTTCGGCATCGCGACTATCGTGTTTGTGGCATCGATCGTGATCCCGCTTGGCAAATTTATGGCCGTCGCCTATCTGGCTATTTCGGTGCAGCGCCGGTCAGCGTTAAACCAGCATCAACGCCACCGCCTGTTCGAAGTGGTCGAGTTTATTGGCCGCTGGTCAATGATCGACGTCTTTGTCGTCGCCATTTTATCCGCCCTTGTACAGTTGGATAGTCTGGCCACCATTAACCCCGGTATTGCTGCATTTAGCTTTGCTTTGTCGGTTGTGTTCACCATGCTTTCCGCCCAAAGCTTTGATGCGCGTCTTATCTGGGATGCTGACAGGAAATCGCCGCAATGACCGATAATCAGACCATTCAGCCCGCACCCTTAGATGTGCGCCCCGTGAAACGCCCGATCTGGCAACGCATTTCGGTTGTCTGGCTGGTGCCGGTGCTGGCCTTGGTCGTCTCGCTTGGTGTCGCCTACTCGAGCTATGCAAATCAAGGTACACTTATTGAGATAAGCTTTGAGAACGCATCTGGCGTAACTGCCGACGAGACGGTGATCAAATACCGCGATGTGACCGTGGGCCGCGTTGAAAAGGTCGAGTTTGCTGAAGGCCTGACAGATGTGCTGGTCCATGTGCGTGTCGACAAAACAGTCGCGCCGTATCTCGATGATGATGCCCAGTTTTGGGTCGTCCGCCCTGATGTGTCGGTGCGCGGGATTACCGGCCTCGATACCGTCTTGGGTGGCGTGTATATCGACGGATCATGGGACACAGAGGCCGATGTTGCTCAATATGAATTTGTCGGCTTGGAAAGCCCACCGCAGACCCGTGTCGGCCAGCGCGGGACTGTCGTATCGCTGCGCGCAAGCGATGGCAGTGCATTGTCACAAGGTGCCCCGATCCTTCACAAAGGAATTACGGTCGGTAATTTGGGAACGCCACAACTGTCGTTCAATGGAAACGATGTGATCGTGGATGCATTTATTCAATCCCCCTACGATCAACGCATTACATCCAACACCCGTTTTTGGGACACATCTGGGTTTTCGCTGCGCCTTGGCGCTGGTGGCGTATCGCTAGACGTCAATTCCATCGCGTCATTGATTGAAGGTGGCATCGCCTTTGATACCGTCGTCTCTGGTGGTGCCCCCGTGCGTGACAGTCAGGTATTTGATCTATTCTTTGACGAAGGAACTGCCCGTAGCAGCCTGTTTTCAAGCCCGACCCAAAACGCAGAGGTCTTGAATATCGATGTTCTGTTTGACAGCTCGGTGCGTGGCCTGTCCGCCGGATCAGAGGTCCGGTTCCAAGGCATTCGCATCGGTACCGTCACAGACCTCAGCGCGTTTGTCGTCACCGACCAGCAAGAACAAGCCGTCCGCCTGCGCACCAATTTGGCGATTGAACCTAGTCGACTGGGCCTTGGCCCTGACGCCACACCAGAGGATGCGCTTGCATTTTTGGACGGATTGGTTGCCGACGGCCTGCGCGCCCGCATGATCACTGGCAATATCCTGTCGGGGTCGTTGCAGGTTGAACTCGTCCAGGTCGCCACGGCCCCGCCAGCCGTTTTGACCCGCGATGCCGACGGCAAAGGCATCATTCCAACGACGAAATCCGAAATCACAGATGTTGCCGCCACCGCAGAGGACGTTCTTGAACGCATCAACGATCTACCGATCGAGGAACTGATGTCAGGTGCAATCAGCATGATGGACAGCTTTGAGCGCCTTGCAAATGATGAAGACCTGCGCGCTGTTCCGTCGTCGGTCAGTGCCCTGCTTGACGAGGCCCGCAATCTGGTCGGCGGCGAAGATATCCAAGCTGTGCCCGCTGACCTGCGTGCCGCCGTATCTGAAATGCGCGACACGATTGCGGGGCTCAATACGGTCATCACAGGCGCAAACGATGCCGAGATCGTGCAATCCTTGGCCGCGACGATTGAAACAGCGAACACCGCAGTCGCCAATATCGAAGAAGCGACCCGTAACTTGCCCGCAATCACGGCACGTATCGAAGATTTGACCGACAAGCTGTTTGCGATCGAAATTGAAGGTATGGTCGATGCGGCCACGCAAACACTGAATTCCATCGATGTTCTGATTGGCAGCGATGCTACGGCTGACTTGCCAGCATCCCTATCGGCCGCCCTCGACGAGGTGCGCCTCTTCTTGAGTGAGGTCCGTGCAGGTGGCGCGATTGAAAACGTCAATTCCGCCCTTGCCAGCGCAAGTGCCGCCGCCCAAGCGGTCGAGACATCTGTTGAAGGGCTTCCTGCCCTGTCAGCCCGCGCATCCCGTCTTGTGTCCGAGACCGAGGCCGTGATCCAATCCTACGGCGAAAGGTCACGGTTTAGCGCCGAGACGCTTGGCACATTGCGTGACATCCAATCTGCCGCTGATGCGGTCACTAATCTGGCGCGGACGATCCAGCGCAATCCAAGTTCACTTTTGACGGGGCGGTAATGCACATGATGAAACCGATGATATTCGTAGGGCTGACGGCCGTTTTGGCCGCCTGTTCGGGCAGCGCATCGCGGCTGGATATGTCGCAAGTTCAATCAGAGTTGAACCTGCGCGCTGCGGTCGGATCGGCCATGGTACGCACCGTGTCCCTGCCTACCTATGCCGCCGCAGAAGAGCTATCGATCGAAACGCCAGAGGGGCTTATTGTATCCAACGCCGATATCTTATGGGCTGACGATCCATCGCGCGCGGTGACCCTGATGCTTACTCGCAATCTGGGCAACATCCTGAACGCCAAAATCGGCCCTGATCCATGGCCATTTGTTGGCTTGCCGGATGTGTCGATCGACGTGCGCGTGACCCGCATGATTGCAGGCGCCGACGGTGTATTCAACCTTGAAGGCCAGTACTTTGTCGGCGGTGACGGGATCGACTATCCCAACTCGACCCATATATTTGCGGTCCAGGCTCCTATCACAGCGTCCGCCCCCGCAGCGATTGCAGACGCCCAGGTGCGCGCATTATTGGCCCTTTCTGAACAGATCGCCCACAAAATCGCGCGCTAAGGGTCACATCCGCGCCACAGAGCGTACTTAGACAGCACTTGCACCCTTTGCGTCTGCGCTGTGCGCCCGCTATGGTGCTGGTTCACGCGCGGCGTAAGACCGCGACCGAAAGGCAAAGCAGAATGAAGGCTTCAGACACCAAAGGCAGCATTGTCGCCCACCGAAATGACGGTATGGGGGCACGTGTAATCGCGATGCTTAATGCTGTGCGTGTGGCCCAAGATTACCGTGTCCCCTATTTCGTTGGGTGGACCACGCATGGGCGCACCCGTGAAGAGGTCCGTGATCCATCGTTTATTTTCCATCCGGATTATATCGCAAACCAGTTTTTCGACGTTGAAATCATGTCCGAGATTTACGACGATCTGATCGACCTTTCGACCGTGAACAGTCACAGCTGGGACGAGGCCAAATTCCGCAAAGCATTGTCCAAGGGCAAATCGTTTCTGTCCGGTGCCGCCATGGGCGTGACCGTTCTGCCGTGGGAAGACGAGGCAGATGTGGCCGCCCGCCTGCCCGGCTGCATTGATGCATTCACGTTTTCCGCACCCGTCCAGGAAATGGTCACCAAGATCGTCGAAGTGTTCGCGGGCAAGACCCTGACCGCCTATCACATCCGCCGTGGTGACATTATTCTTGACCCAATTGCGTCAAACAAACTTTGGCCCAACAAGTTCATCCCGCGTGAGTTTTACGAACAGCATCTGGATGTCACTTTGCGTGATCCCAACGCGCAGGTCCTGTGCTTCTCGGACACGCCGGTTGAGGTCGCCCGCCTGAAGGAAAAAGCCCCCGACCGTGTGCAGGGGTTCAAGGACCTGTTGGGTGACCGCGAATTCACCACTGGTGCCCGCGATTTCCTAGAGCTTTATGCGATGTCGCGGTGCCAACAGATTTACGGCCCGCCAAGCTCTGCGTTTTCCCAGACGGCTATGGCCATCGGTGGGTCGTCTTTGGACGCCGTCCAAGACGCGCTGTCCGAGGATGACCAATCCGCTGCGATGGACCGCATGACAGACCGGCTTGAAGACAGATCCGACCTGTTTTTGAACATGGGTGATGTCGGCCAATGCTTGCACTTCTTGATCGAACATCAAGCCGCCAAAGGCAATTCCAACCGCGCCAAACGCATCATACGCACCTATATGGAAGACGGTTTGGACAAATCGTTTGCCTATCAGTTGCTGTGCGAATTATCTGTATCCGCAGGTGAGCTGGACTATTGCGAAAAGGTCCGTGACCTTGCCTATGCCCGCCCTGTTTATGTCGATGATTCGATGGCATGGGTGAATTGCTATTCGGCAATCAATCAACTGGTCGAAGGTAACTGGACGACTGCACATCAGCGCATTCAAACCGCCGCTTGGTTCCGTCCGCTAGAGCCATTGACCCACGGCGTCCAAAACCTTGCACTGACCGCAGGTGTTTAACGCCCGATAACTTTTACCCGTTTGACCCTGACATGGTCCGCCCAAAAGGCGGCGTATTCCCCAACGGCAAAAAGGCATTAGGAGAGCTGAACCAGTTCGCGCCTAAAGGCCATCCAAAAGGCGACCGGATTGATTTCCACCCTTGGGATATCGTCGTGCGCGATTGGCGCATGTG
>JAGSGF010000041.1 GCA_023955335.1 Yoonia sp. | reverse complement strand
GTTGGCTTTTGCAGATACACGACCACGGTCAACCAGCGGCACGATTGTCATCGTTTCTTTGGTCAGCATGTCGTTCATCTTACGGGCCAAATCACCGCGTTTGTCGATGTCAGCAGTCGCACCAAGTTCGTCGATCAGCGCGTCATATGCTGGATCGCAGAAGCGGTTGATGTTTTCACCCTGCCACTGGCTGTCCGGCTTTGGCTCGCCGCCACAACGGTATGCTGCAAGGTAGGCCTGTGGATCGGTGCCATCAAAGTTGTTGGCATACATTTCCACGTCCGCATAGAACTTTTGGAACGTGTCAGGCGACCCTGGATCACCACCAAAGAACACGGATGCGTCAAGGTTGCGCAATTCGGTTTCAACACCGATTTCGCTCCAGTTTTCTTTGATCAAAGCTTGGAAATCCTGACGCACAGCGTTTGTGGACGTCTGGAAAAGGATCTTCAGCTCAACACCGTCTTTTTCACGCACGCCATCGCCATTGCTATCTACCCAGCCCGCACCGGTCAGCAACGCTTTTGCGCCTTCGATGTCTTGGGTCAGGCACCCAGTGTTGTCTGTGGATGCATAGATTTCTGGACCAGGAACGAGGTTACAAGTCGGGCGACCAGCCTGACCGTAGCCAACTTCAACCAGCAATTCGCGGTCGATGGCCATGGACAATGCGTGACGCACGTCAAACTCGGACAAGAACGGGTGCGGGTGTGCCACTGTGGCACGCTCGCCTTCCGGCAGGTCAGAGGATGGGTTTGTCAGGTTCATCTCAAGACGCTCGACAAGTGTCCCGAATGCGCTGATTGGTGTACCCACGCCGCCATCGGCCATTGCGGCAAGCACGTCTGGTGCCAGCTGCATGTTCCAAGCATAGTCAAATTCGCCAGTTTCCATAACCGCACGACCGGCAGCAGTAGCGTCGCCGCCCCCTTTGAAGGTCACGGATGCGAATGCAGGCTTGCCAGCTTCGCGGAAGTTTTCGTTGGCAACCATTTGGATGACGTCATTGGTGCGAAAGTCAGTGACAACAAACGGACCTGTGCCAATTGGCATAAAGTTGGCGTCTGTGCATTCAGGTGCTTTTGCACCTAGACAATCAGCAAACTGTGCCGCTTGGATGATCGGGGATTGCGCGCCAGCAAACGGGCCATATGGATTTGGCTTCGGGCTGTCGAATGTGACTTTGATCGTCAGGTCGTCAATCGCTTCTACGGATTGCACACCGTCAAACTTGGATGCTTGTGCGCAGCCGCCTTGTGGATCCATGCAGTACTGCGCAGTGAACGCCACGTCTGTGGATGTCACAGGAGAGCCATCGGACCAAAGCAGGCCTTCTTTCAGCTTCCATGTGATGGACGTCAGATCCTCGGACACGCCGCCGTTGCTGACAGTCGGGATTTCAGCGGCAAGGTATGGAACCAACGCGCCCGTGTCGTCGTAACGCGCAAGCGGCTCCACGATCATGGACGCGGATTCGAGATCCTTTGTCCCACCTGACAGATATGGGTTCAGGATGGATGGCGCTTGCCAATAGATGATGTTGAGCTGGCCGTCGCGGCCGCGCTCGCCTTCGTGCGCATCGGCAAATGCCATTGGCGCGAATGCAAGGCTGGCTACGGCGCCCATCAATGCTGTTTTCATTTTCATGTTCGTACTCTCCTAGTTGGTGCTCTTGTTCTTAACCTCAGGGTCCCGCCGTTTCATCGGCAGGGGGTTGTTGTTATGTCTCGTTGTAAAGGTGGCAGGCCGCAAACTGGCGCGGCTTCACCTCACGGTATTCGGGTTCCACCTGTTTGCAGATGTCCATGACGGCAGGGCAGCGGGTGCAAAAGTTGCAGCCCTGTGGCGGATTGGATGGGGAGGGCACATCGCCTTGCAAAATAATCCGGTTTGTATTGCGGGAAAGCGATGGATCAGGTTCTGGCACGGCTGATAGCAGCGCCTTGGTATAAGGGTGCAGGGGGGCCGCGAAGAGGGTTTCACGCTCCGCCAATTCAACGATCTTGCCCAAATACATCACGGCCACGCGGGTCGCGATATGACGGACCATCGACAGGTCATGGCTGATAAACAGATACGTCAGGCCAAACTTTTCCTGCAGGTCTTCAAGCAGGTTTACGACTTGGGCTTGGATTGACACGTCAAGTGCGGCAATCGGTTCATCACACACAATAAACTTTGGGTTCAAAGCAAGCGCACGGGCAATCCCGATCCGCTGCCTTTGTCCGCCCGAGAATGCATGCGGGTAGCGGGACGCGAATTTGCGGTTCAAGCCCACGGCGTCCATCAGTTCGGCCACTTTTTCGCGCTTTTCCATCGGCGTTAGCGTTGTGTGTTCGTCCAGTGGTTCGCGGATAATCGCCTCCACGGTCATGCGCGGGTTCAGGGACGCCTGCGGGTCTTGGAATACCATCTGCATGGTTGGGCGCATGCTGCGCAATTGGCTTTGCGGCGTATCGCCGATCTCGCGGCCATCAATTTCGATCTGGCCACCAGTGATATCATAAAGCCGCAGGACAGCCCGCCCAGCTGTTGATTTTCCACATCCGCTTTCGCCCACAAGGCCAAGCGTTTCTCCTTCCATGACGTCAAACGTCAGGCCGTCGACGGCTTTCACCTCGCCCACGCGGCGGCGGAGCAGGCCCGCATAAATCGGGAAATGCATTTTCATATCACGCACCGATACAAGCGGCTTGGCAGGATTATCCAGCATGGGCCACCTCCAACGGGGCAACAAGGAAGCAGGCGGCATCATGGCCGTCACCAACGTCATACCGCGGCGGCACTTTGGTCGCACAAACAGGCATCGCCTGCGCGCAACGGTCGCGGAATGGGCAAGACGTAGGCGCACCCAAAACCAAAGGCGGTTGGCCTTCGATCACAGTAAGACGCGCGGCGCGCTTGCCAGAAATCGACGGGATCGTTTTAAGAAGGGCGCTGGTATAAGGATGCTGCGGGTTTGCAAATAGGTCATACACAGGGGCGTGTTCGACAACTTGACCGCCATACATCACCATCACACGGTCAGCGATGCCAGCAATGACGCCAAGGTCATGGGTGATCCAGATGACAGCCATACCCAGCTTATCGCGCAGCTCTTTCATCAGCTCCAGAATTTGAGCCTGAATGGTGACATCCAATGCAGTTGTCGGCTCGTCTGCGATCAAGACCTGCGGGTCGCAGGCCAGTGCAATCGCGATCATCACACGTTGACGCATACCACCGGAAAACTGATGGGGATAATCGTGAAGGCGGCGTTCGGCATCGGGAATGCCAACAAGCTCAAGCAATTCAGCACACCGCTTGGCGGCCTGTTTCTTGGACATCCCCATATGTTTGCGCAAGGGCTCGGCAATCTGGTGACCAACGGTGAACACGGGGTTCAGCGACGTCATAGGGTCTTGGAAAATGAACCCAATCCTCGCACCACGCACACTGCGTAGACCTTTTGGATCAAGGGTGAGCAAATCTTGGCCTTCAAACATCACGCGCCCGCCGCGAATTTCTGCAGGGGGCATCGGTAACAAGCCCAATAGGGACATCATCGTGACGGACTTGCCTGATCCACTTTCGCCCACAACGCCTAAAAGTTCACCTTTTTGCAAATAAAAGCTGACGTCGTTGACCGCATGAACTTCACCTGCGCGGGTCTTAAATACGGTTTTCAAATCTTGGACATCTAAGACTGGCAGCGTCGCGTCAGGCATCAAGAACCTCCCAAGTGGTTCAAATGGTTTACTTTTTGGTAGGGCCGTAGCGGCAAACACCAATATTTTTACCAAACGGTAACATGGTTTAAGAACTCCGCAAGCGATTCCTGTTTGCGCTAATAAACGATTACGGCGATGCTTGAAAAAACAGCTCTGACTCGCAGGACATACGTGTTGCTGCCAATAGGATGACCTCAATGGACATGACCGCCCGCGCGCTGATGGAAAAACTGATCAGCTTTCCGACCGTTAGTCGCGACAGCAATCTGGACCTGATCGATTGGGTCCAAGAGTATTTGGACAGCCACGGCGTGTCGTCCACGCGGGTCCCGAATGCAGATGGCACCAAGGCCGCGCTTTATGCTCATGTGGGTCCGCAAGTGGACGGCGGCGTGGTATTGTCGGGCCACACGGATGTGGTGCCAGTTGATGGACAGGCGTGGGACACCGACCCGTTTACGGTGACCGAAATGGACGGCAAACTTTTCGGGCGCGGCACCTGCGACATGAAAGGGTTCGATGCGCTGGCCTTGTTCGCGGTCCCGCTGGCACGCAAAGCGGGCATCAAACGGCCCTTGCAAATCGCACTGTCATACGACGAAGAGGTCGGCTGCCTTGGCGCGCCGCCGATGATTGACCACATGGTCAGCCACGGCATGCCGCGCGCCGATACTGTGCTGGTCGGCGAGCCGTCGATGATGCAGGTCGTCACGGGCCACAAAGGCGGCACTGGTTGGCACATGCATGTGCGCGGCTTCGAAGTGCATTCGTCGATTGCCTATCAAGGCGTCAGTGCAATCATGATGGCCGCCAAGCTGATCGATTGGGCCAATCAGGTGAACGCAAAAAATGCAGCCCAGACGCCCAGCGAGATTAACGCCCCGTTTGATCCGCCCTATACGACCCTGCATTGCGGCACGATCAGCGGCGGAACAGCCAATAACATCACGGCCAAGGACTGCCGTTTCAGCTTTGATCTGCGCATCGTGCCCGGCGACAGCGTGACCGAATGGCAGGACTGCGTGATGGCCAAGGTCGCTGAACTTGAAGCGGAAATGCAAGCTGTCCGCCCCGAAACGGGCATCAACGCGGTACCCTTTTTCACCTTGCCCGGATTGGTGCCTGAAAACATGGGCACCGCCGAAGAGCTCGCGCGCCGCCTGACGGGTGACAACGCCGCCCATGTTGTCAGCTACGGCACAGAGGCCGGACAATTCCAAGAGCGTGGTTATTCTGCGGTGGTCTGTGGCCCCGGTGACATCGCGCAAGCACACCAGCCCAACGAATTCATCACCGTTGATCAGTTTGCCCAAGGGGAAGCCTTCATGCACCGCCTCGTAAAGACACTTGCAGAATGACGTTCCCGCTTACAATGGACATGCCGCTGGATCATCAAGCCGTGCTGCCCGAAGCCACAGACGTCGTGGTCATCGGCGCAGGCATCATCGGGGTGATGACCGCGTGGGAACTGGCGAAATCCGGCCTGCGGGTCGTCGTCTTGGAAAAGGGGCGGGTCGCGGGCGAACAATCGTCGCGCAACTGGGGCTGGATCAGGTCTCAAGGGCGGGATGCGGCAGAACTGCCGATCATGGCCGAGGCCGCCGCGATGTGGCGGCAAATGGCGGCTGATATCCCGGAAGACATCGGGTTGCGGCAATGCGGGGTGACATATCTCGCGGCGAAACCTGATGAGATTGGCCGCTATGAAGACTGGCTGCCGCATGCAAAGGCCCATGGGCTCGACAGTGAAGTCCTGACAGCCAAACAAACAGCGGACCTGATCCCCAATGCGCAGGCAAGCTGGGTCGGGGCGCTTCATACCGCATCCGACATGAAGGCAGAACCTTGGGTGGCTTTGCCTGCAATCGCGCGGGCGGCGGCGCGCGCGGGTGTAATTATCGTTGAAAATTGCGCTGTACGGACGCTTGATATTGCGGCGGGCCGCGTCGCGGGTGTTGTGACCGAACATGGCCGGATCAAAGCCGCAGAGGTTGTCTTGGCAGGTGGCGCGTGGTCGCAGTTATTCCTGCGACGTCACGGGATCAGCATTCCACAGTTGTCGGTGCGGGCCACTGTGGCCGCGACAGCACCGTTGCCTCAGGTCTTCGAGGGCGGAGCCGTGGATAATAAACTGTCGTTTCGACGGCGGGCGGATGGGGGCTACACTTTGGCACCGTCTGGGTTTCACGAACTTTATGTTGGACCAGATGCATTTCGAGCAATGGGTGGCTATGCCAAGGCGTTGCTGGCCGACCCTTTGGGGACGCGCCTATTGCCGGCGGCACCCAAAGGTTTCCCCGATGCATGGGGTACGCAACGTAATTGGTCCGCAGATGACGTCAGCCCGTTTGAACGCAACCGCATCCTTAACCCTGCGCCAAACAAGGCAAAGGTTGCAAAGCTTGCGCGCGATTTCGCTGCAACATTCCCCACGTTGGGCGACGTTACGATAAAAACGGCGTGGGCGGGCATGATCGACACGATGCCTGATGTGGTTCCGGTTGTGGACCGTGCGCCCTTGGAAGGCTTGACGATTGCAACGGGGATGTGCGGGCATGGGTTCGGGATTGGGCCCGCGTTTGGGCGGATCGTGGCACGGATCGTGCGCGGTGAACCTACGGGCTATGACATGGACCGTTTCCGGTTCGGGCGGTTCACTGACGGATCCACGCTGTTGCTTGGGCCAAACCTGTAACCTCGCTTGCACTTTGCGCAGACCTAGATCAACCTACGGACAATCCTCTCATCACCGGAGCCAATAGATGCCTGTAAAAAACCGTTTTGCCGAATTGCTGCCCGAAATCACTGCATGGCGGCGCGATCTGCACGAAAACCCAGAGATTTTGTTCGAGACACATCGGACATCTGCAATTGTGGCTGAAAAACTGGCTGAATTCGGCTGTGATACAATCGAGACCGGTATCGGGCGCACGGGCGTTGTGGGCGTGATCAAAGGGAAAACAGATACGGCGGGCAAAGTCATCGGCCTGCGTGCCGATATGGACGCGCTGCCAATTCTTGAGGCCACAGGGCTGGATTATGCATCCAAAACGGATGGGGCTATGCACGCCTGTGGGCATGACGGACATACCGCGATGTTGCTTGGGGCTGCGAAATACCTGTCCGAGACGCGCAATTTCGACGGGACCGTTGTTGTCATTTTCCAGCCTGCAGAAGAGGGCGGCGGCGGCGGTCGTGAGATGTGTGAAGACGGGATGATGGATAAATTCGGCATTCAGGAAGTTTACGGCATGCACAACTGGCCGGGCAAACCAGTCGGGTCGTTTTCAATCCGTCCGGGCGCGTTTTTCGCGGCAACGGACCAGTTCGAGATTATCGTCGAAGGCAAGGGCGGGCACGCAGCCAAACCGCAAGAAACCGTCGATAGCATCGTGGTCGCGGCGCATACGATCACGGCATTGCAGTCTATTGCGAGCCGGAATGCGGACCCTGTAGATCAGCTTGTGGTGTCTGTGACATCCATTGAAAGCTCGTCCAATGCATTTAACGTGATCGCCCAGCGGACCCATATGAAGGGAACTGTGCGTACCATGTCGAAAGAAATGCGCGCGTTGGCGCAAGAACGCCTGACCGCAATCGCGGAGCAGACATCGCTGGTGTTTGGCGCGCAGGCAGAGGTGAAATATTACCTGGGGTATCCGTGCATGGTAAACCACGACGCGCAAACTGAATTCGCAGCATCTGTTGCGGCGAAAGTATCAGGCGCTTGCGATGATGCCCCACTGGTGATGGGCGGCGAAGACTTTGCTTATATGCTCGAGGAACGGCCGGGCGCGTATATTCTGGTTGGCAACGGTGAAAGCGCGTCTGTGCACCATCCCGAATACAACTTTAACGACGAGGCTATTCCCGCTGGCTGCAGTTGGTGGGCGGGCATTGTCGAAGAGCGGATGCCAGTCAGCTAACGTGGACAAATCGATTTAAGTCCGAGGATGGTTATCTGCTTGGGATCAACTCAGCCGATGTTCTGACAGATAACCTGTGGCTTGCGATACCGTTTAAAGCGCTGCTTTGCGTGGCTTGATGGGGAAGGCGGCAAGTTTGCACACCTTGCCCGTCAGGGCATGGATGTCATGGCGTTTGACAATGCTTTCAACATTTGAATACGACAATGGTCATGGTCGGGTGCGCATCAGGCGTTGACAAAGCCATCTAGCTTGATTTTCGCAGACCGTTAGCCGCCCGTGTGTGACATGTGGCGGCTCACTTGTCCGTCGACTTGCTGGCGCGAATAGTCGAAGTCATGGCCTTTAGGTTTCAGGGTAATCGCGTGGCGAATTGCGTCTTCCAGCACGGCGTCATTCTCAGACGCGCGCAACGGACCGCGCAGGTCGGAATGCCCCTCTTGGCCCAGACATGTGTAAATCTCGCCGGTGCAAGTGATCCGCACGCGGTTGCAGCTTTCGCAAAAATTATGGGACAGCGGCGTGATAAATCCGATCTTTTGACCGGTTTCATCCACGCGCACATAGCGCGCAGGGCCGCCAGTCCGGTCCGGCAAATCAGTCAGACTGCCACGGGTTTCCAATTGCGCACGCAGGTCCTTGAGCGACCAAAACTGCCCAATCCGATCTTCGTTACCTAAATCACCCATTGGCATCACTTCGATGAATGTCAGGTCGATATCGCGTTCGGCACACCAGTCAGTCAACGTGAACAGTTCGTCTTCGTTAAAATCCTTGAGCGCGACGGCGTTCAGCTTAACGCGCAGACCAGCAGCTTGCGCCGCCTCAATGCCGCGAAGCACTTGGGGCAGGCGGCCCCAGCGGGTGACGCGGGCAAATTTCTCCTCGTCCAATGTATCAAGCGATACATTTACACGCTTAATGCCAAAACCTGCCAATTGGGCTGCGTATTTTTCAAGCTGACTGCCGTTTGTGGTCAGCGTCAGTTCTTCTAAATCGCCGCTTTTCAGATGCCGTGCCATGGCTTCAAAGAATGTCATGATTCCGCGGCGCACCAACGGCTCACCGCCTGTGATCCGCAGCTTTTTGACACCCATGCGGATAAAGGCGGAACACATGCGGTCCAACTCTTCCAGTGTCAGCAATTCCTTCTTTGGTAAAAAGGTCATGTTTTCAGACATGCAATATACACAGCGAAAATCGCAACGGTCCGTCACTGAGACGCGCAGATAGTCGATGGTGCGGGCGAATGGATCGATCAATGGTGTTATCATAGGGATAAGCTTAGGGGGGCGCGAAAGCATGCGCAAGGCGCACGGCGTGACTTGTACCACCCAAGCGCGCACAATACGGTCACGATTATGAAATATGTTGTCTTGTTCCCCGCGTTCGTCCTTGCTGGCTGCACATCGCAGTCGTTCCAAGAGGTTTCCCAACCCCCTGATGTGGCCGTTCAGACGCCTGCCGTCACGTCGCCCCCGCCCGATGCACGCACCGTTGCGCAATTTGATACAACCACGGCGCAAGAACGGGCAGCGGCCATGGCCTCCTCAGAAGCGGCGGGTGAGACCCGTCTTGGCACAACAATTGCAACCTTGGGGTCGCCTGCTGATCCGGGGATTTGGCTCAAAACGCCACTGGTAACCGAGCGGCTGCTTGGGCGTGTCGACTACAACGGGACATCGGTGAATTTAGAACTGCGCCCGTCGGGCGGCGAGGCCGGATCAGGCAGTCAAATCAGCCTGCCCGCGATGCGCCTGTTGGACGCACCGCTGACAGGGCTGTTGGAATTGACGGTATTCAAGGACTGATCAGCCGAGGTGAAGGCTGGCTTCTTTGACTGCGAATTTCTTCATCTCAGAGCCGTGAGCATCGACAAAGTTGGCGACGCGGTCATGGTCATGCTTTGACAGATCGCGCAGCCAACCCGCAATTGCGCTTTGAATAAGGAAGCTTTTGTCGTCAGCAAGCGCGGCAGCCCAACCCAAAATGCGGTCTCGTGCGTCAAGCTCGGCTGGTTTCGGGTGGTTCTGCTTTGTCCAGGGCTGGGTCATCGTAAACGCAGCGCGGCGTGTCCACATATGCTCGGACGTGACCCACGTCTCAACTGTGTCCAGTCGGGTCGGGTCCTCGACGAGGCGCTTTTGGCCTGCGACACTGACGTGATCGGCAATGACCCGTTCGTCAAATTCCGGCACCCATGAGCAGATCAGATCCCACGCAGGCCCATCATCCGGGCGAATACGGGCTTGGGTTAGCAGCTTTGCCGCCGCAACCCGTCCTTCATGCACATTGCTGTCCCAAAGACCGCCAGCAAGCGCCAGTCGGGCGTCGAGATCCAAGGCGGTGCGCCAGTCTTTGACGGCGGCATCAATTATGGGATTGGCAGTGCCCAGATAGGGGCGGTCAACCTTGTGATAACCCACCATTTGGGCGGCTTTTTGTGGGTCTGTACCCAGTTGGGCGAGGGCTGTCTCAGGGGTCATTCTACTGTTACCGATTTGGCTAAATTGCGGGGTTGGTCGACGTCGGTGCCTTTGGCGATGGCGGTGTGATAGGCCAGCAGTTGGGCAGGGACGGCATAAAGGATCGGGGCAAGGAAATCGTCTATTTCGGGCATTATGATGATGTCCCAAACGCCATCGCCAGCCTCGATCGCACCTTTTTTGTCAGTGATCAACAGGACCTTGCCACCACGTGCCATGACCTCTTGCATGTTCGAGATTGTTTTTTCAAACAGCCGGTCACGCGGGGCCATGACGATCACCGGGACATGTTTGTCCACTAAGGCGATAGGGCCATGCTTAAGCTCGCCTGATGCATAAGCTTCGGCGTGTATATAGCTGATTTCTTTTAGTTTTAACGCCCCCTCAAGGGCCAGAGGGTACATCAGTCCACGGCCCAAAAACAGGATGTCGCGCGCTTCTGATAGCTTGGATGCGACGTCCCGGGTTTTGTCTTCAATTGCCAATGCTGCATTCATCACACCCGGCAACGCACGCAACGCAGCAAGCTTTTCGGCCAATTCCACATCTGAAATCCGGCCCATATCGCTGGCGGCTTTCAGCGCCAATAAGGCAAGCGTCGTCAACTGGCAGGTGAACGCTTTGGTGGACGCCACGCCTATCTCGGTGCCTGCCAGAATAGGCAGCGCCAAATCGCTTTCACGCGCAATGGAGCTTTCGGGAACGTTCACAACTGACAAAATACTGTCTGCTTTGCCCGTCATATAACGCAGTGCGGCCAAGGTATCGGCTGTTTCGCCCGACTGGCTGACGAACAGGGCAACTGTGCCCTTGGTGACGGGCGGTTCACGGTAGCGGAATTCAGACGCGACATCGACCTCAACAGGAATGCCCGCGACCTGTTCGAACCAGTATTTCGCGACCAGACATGCATAGAACGCAGTGCCACAAGCGACCATAGTCAGGCGTTCGATCTTGGTGAAATCCACACCGGGGGCGGGCAGGGTCACCGCGTCGGCGGCATCGTTGATATACCGGGCAAGTGCGCCTTGCAAAACGGTGGGCTGCTCGGCGATTTCCTTGGCCATAAAGTGTTTGTAGCCAGCTTTATCCCCAGAGGATGCATCGATCTGGATCGTCTTGCGGTCGCGGTCCACTGTTTTGCCGTCTGTATCGCGAATTTCCAAGGACGTGCGGGTGACAATCGCAAAATCGCCTTCCTCGAGGTACGTGACTTGGTCGGTCATCGGTGCCAGCGCAATCGCATCAGAGCCGACAAACATTTCGCCGTCTCCATAGCCGATCGCGAGCGGGGACCCTTTACGCGCTGCGATGATCAGATCATCCTCGCCTTCAAACAAGAAACACAGCGCATAGGCCCCTTCAAGGCGGGCAATTGTTGCTTGGGCTGCATCCACAGGCGTCATGCCTTGATCGCGGTAATACTGTGCCAGTAAGGCAACGGTTTCAGTGTCAGTATCGGTTTCATAGCTGATGCCGTGTTGAGCAAAAAAGCTGCGCAGTTCGCGAAAGTTCTCAATGATACCGTTGTGCACAACAGCCACGCCGCCAGCGCGGTGGGGGTGTGCGTTGTTAACGTTCGGCGCGCCGTGCGTGGCCCAGCGGGTGTGGCCGATGCCAGATTTGCCAGCCAGCGGATTGTGCACGAGCGTATCCGCGAGGTTCACAAGCTTGCCAATCGCACGGCGACGGTCCAGCGTTTTGCCGTTGATCGTGGCGATACCGGCGCTGTCATAGCCGCGATATTCTAGCCGTTTTAGCGCCTCAACAAGGATGGGTGCCGCTTCGTGTTGTCCAAGGACCCCTACAATTCCGCACATTTTAAGACCCTTTCGTCTGTTTAATCTTCGCAGCCTTTAACTTATCGAACATTTGTACGGCAAGGCCCGCTTTGTTGTCTTGCCGCGCGCGGCCCACGGCCAAGGCTCCATCAGGCACGTCTTTGGTTACAACAGTACCGCTTGCGGTCATTGCCTCGCGGCCCACGGTCACGGGGGCAACAAGCATGGTGTTGGACCCGATAAACGCGTCCGCGCCAATCGTCGTGCGGTGTTTGAAAACGCCGTCATAGTTGCATGTGATCGTGCCTGCGCCGATATTTGTGCGCTCTCCGATGTCCGCATCACCGATATAGGTCAGGTGGTTTGCCTTGGCACCTTCGGCCAACACAGCGTTCTTGATCTCGACAAAGTTACCGACGTGTACGTTTTCCTGCAGCTCTGCACCCGGACGCAAGCGGGCAAAGGGTCCGACAGTTGCACCACGTGACACATGGCATCCCTCAAGGTGCGAAAATGCGCGGATGCGTGCGCCAGATTCGACGGTCACATCGGGGCCAAAGATGACATTTTGTTCGATCACCGCGTCGCGACCAAGGACAGTATCATAGGCGAAATAGACAGTGTCAGGTGCAAGCAATGTCACCCCGTCTTCAAGCGCGTCCGCGCGGGCGCGGGCCTGAAATGCGGCCTCTGCAGCCGCAAGCTCGGTGCGCGAGTTGATCCCCAACGTCTCGGCCTCATCACAGACCACAACAGTCGCTGACAGCCCCTTGGCACGGCCAATTGCAATGATGTCCGTCAGGTAATATTCACCAGCCGCGTTAGCATTACCAACCGAATCAATTAGGTCAAACAGGGTTTCGGATCTGGCCATGATAACGCCGCTATTACAGAGTGTTACAGCGCGTTCTTCATCGTTTGTATCTTTGAACTCGACGATCCGGTCCAGTGTTTCGCCATCCGTGATCAACCGACCATAACGACCCGGATCAGCAGCCTCAAAGCCAAGAACGACAATGTCGTGTAGCGCGCGCGCTGCTGCCATCGCCTCAAGCGTTTCGACCGATATAAACGGGGTGTCGCCGTACAGAACGACAGCGTCGCCTTTGAACCCGGCAAGCGCATCTTTGGCGCAGCCAACGGCGTGGGCCGTGCCCAATTGTTGGGTCTGCAAAACCGTTTGGGCGTCGGGGTCATAGTCAAGGGCGGCTTGGCTCACCGCCTCGGCCCCGTGGCCCGCAACGATCACCGTTTTTTCGGGAGCCAGACCGCCACCTGCGCGCATCGCATGTACAATCATCGGTGCCCCGCCAATAGGGTGCAGAACCTTGGGCAGGTCGGAATTCATCCGTGTGCCCATACCGGCCCCAAGAATAATCAATGCTGTTGTCATGTCCCACACGCGCCTTTTGTTTTGCTGCCTTCTACCTGACACCGCGATTATCACAAGGGTTTGGGGGTTCACATCCAATTACGTATCGTTACAGAAGGGGATACGCATTTCCAAGCAAAGGGGCCGATGATGGCAACAGTCGTATTTGATCTTGATGGAACATTGGCCGACACCAGTGGTGATCTGCTTGGGGCCGCGAATAGCTGCTTTCGGGATTTGGGCTTGGGCGATTTGCTGGGCCCCGATGACAAAGGCACTGCTCTGAAAGGTGGGCGCGCCATGCTGCGCCTTGGATTTAGCCGTGTGACTGGCTTTGACGAGACTCATGTCGACGCCGGATACCAGCCGCTGTTGGAAGCGTACGCCCGTGATATCGACACGCATACCTTTTTGTACGATGGCGCAATGGATGCGGTGCGTGCGCTTAAGGCTGCTGGCTACAAAGTTGCGATCTGCACCAATAAACCCGAAGGATTGGCCGAAACTCTCATGACCAGCCTTGGTGTCCGCCATGAGTTCGCAGCGCTGCTGGGGGCCGATACCTTGCCTGTGCGCAAACCGGATCCCGAGCATCTGTTTGAAACGGTGCGGCGTGCGGGCGGCGATCCTACGCGGTGCGTGCTTGTCGGGGATACGGCGACAGACCGCGATACATCCAAGAATGCGGGCGCTCCGTCGATCCTGGTGACCTTTGGCCCGTCGGGTGATGATATGGCCGCATTGGCGCCCGAAGGTATGATCGATAACTATGCTGACTTGATGGGTGAAGTCATCCGGCTGATCGGCCCTGCATAATCTGGATTGACGAGGTGCGAACTGCACCCCAAAGTCGGCCCATGACAGATAAATTTACCGGCAGCTTTACGCAGCAAGAACCCATCCCCCAAACAGGCATCGACGCGGCCTTGGCCGTCATGCAGCACGGGCGATTGCACCGTTACAACACCTCTGGTGATGAAATCGCCGAAGCGGCGCTATTGGAAGAAGAATTCGCCGCACAGACTGGCGCGAAATACTGCCTTGCCGTGGCCTCTGGCGGCTATGCAATGACCACAGCGCTGCGGGCCTGCGGTGTCGGACATGGTGACACAGTCCTGACCAATGCGTTCACACTTGCTCCCGTTCCGGGGGCCATTGCTGCCGTGGGCGGCACACCTATCTTTGTTGGCGTGACCGAGGACCTGGTGATTGATCTGGACGATCTGGCTCATAAACTGGACCGCGCCCGCGTATTGCTGCTGTCTCATATGCGGGGGCACATCTGCGATATGACCGCCCTGATGGATATGTGTAACGCTGCAGGCGTGACCGTGATAGAGGATTGCGCCCACACGATGGGGGCTGCATGGACCGGTGTGCCGTCAGGGCGCTGGGGCAAATTCGGGTGTTTTTCCACGCAAACCTATAAGCATGTAAATTCGGGCGAGGGTGGTTTGCTGATCTCGGACGACGCCGAAGGCATGGCCCGTGCGATCATGCTGTCTGGCAGTTATATGTTGTTCGAAAAACACCGTGCATCGCCGCCGGCCGCGACATTTGCGCAGATTAAATACGAGACACCCAACATTTCAGGACGCATGGACAACCTGCGCGCCGCGATCTTGCGTCCACAGCTGCGGGACTTGGACAAGCAGGCCACACGATGGAATGATCGATATGCGGTATTGGCCGATGGCTTGGCTGATGTGGCGGGGCTAAAACTGCCGCACCGGCCTGCACAAGAATCCTTTGTCGCGTCGTCGTTCCAGTTTTTGTTGCTGGATTGGGATAAGGACAAAGTCCAAGATGTGCTGCGGCGCTGCTTGGCATGCGGGGTCGAGCTGAAATGGTTCGGCGGGGCAGAGCCCACAGGCTTTACCAGCCGTTATGACAGTTGGCGTTATGCGCAGTCGACGCCAATGCCCGCGTCCGACCGCATTCTTGCAGGCATTATCGATATGCGGCTGCCGTTGACCTTTAGTTTGGACGATTGCGCACAGATTGCGGGGATCATCCGTGCACAGGTTAGTGCTGTCTTTCAGACGACCTAAGATAAAGCGGCTGGACTCAGAAGGTATGTCGCGCCTATAAATGAACAACTGTTCAATTAAGCGAGATATATCCGATGTTTCACGCAACTATGACCTTTGATTTGGGCGAAGAAACCAACGCATTACGTGATGTCGTTCATTCTTGGGCGCAAGACCGCATCAAGCCGATAGCTGGAAAGATCGACACAGATAACCTTTTTCCGTCCCCGCTTTGGAAAGAAATGGGCGATCTTGGGCTGTTGGGTGTGACTGTTCCCGAAGAATTTGGCGGAGCGGGCATGTCTTATCTTGCGCACACCGTCGCCGTCGAGGAAATCGCACGTGCTAGTGCATCTGTGTCGCTGTCCTACGGGGCGCATTCAAACCTGTGCGTGAACCAAATTAAGCTGAACGGCACCGACGCCCAAAAAACGAAATACCTGCCCAAACTGGTGTCGGGCGATCACGTCGGCGCACTTGCGATGTCCGAAGCGGGCGCTGGGTCCGATGTCGTTTCGATGTCGCTGCGTGCAGAGAAACGGAATGATCATTACCGTCTGAACGGCAACAAATACTGGATCACCAACGGACCGGATGCGGACACGCTGATCGTTTATGCCAAATCTGATCCTGACGCAGGGGCCAAAGGGATCACCGCGTTTTTGATCGAAAAAGACATGGTCGGTTTTAGCACATCACCGCATTTTGAAAAAATGGGGATGCGCGGGTCCAATACCGCCGAGCTGATCTTTGACGATGTGCGCGTTCCGTTCGATAACGTGCTTGGCGAAGAGGGCAAAGGCGTCCGCGTTCTGATGTCCGGTCTTGATTACGAACGGGTTGTGCTGGCGGGGATCGGACTTGGGATCATGGCGGCCTGTCTGGATGAAATCATGCCGTACCTGTCGACCCGCAAGCAATTTGGCCAACCCATCGGTAACTTTCAACTGATGCAGGGCAAGATCGCCGATATGTATACTGCGATGAATTCTGCCCGCGCCTACGTCTACGAAGTCGCGAAGGCATGCGACCGCGGCACCGTGACCCGCCAAGACGCCGCCGCCTGCTGTCTTTATGCATCCGAGCAAGCAATGGTGCAGGCCCACCAAGCCGTGCAGGCAATGGGCGGGGCAGGGTTTATGGCCGATGCACCCGTGGCGCGTCTGTTTCGTGACGCCAAGCTGATGGAAATCGGGGCCGGCACATCTGAAATACGCCGCATGCTGATCGGCCGCGAAATGATGGGTGCAATGTAGTGCGTGCAGTCTTGTGCCTCTTTGCGGTCTTGCCGACACTTGCGTTCGCTGAACCCGACCCCGCCATGGTCGAAGTGCTTGATCTGTGTATGACAGGTCCACGTGATCAGGCGGATGCCAGCGCATGTATCGGCATCATCACGGCCCAATGCATCGAAGGGCCCGGCGGGCAGACTACCGCTGGCATGGCGAGTTGTGCCTTTTCCGAGGCTGAGGGCTGGGATGTTCTTCTGAACCGTGAATACCAAGCAGCACGGGCAGTCGCGCGTGGCATGGACGCGGATGACATGGTCGACTTTCCTGTTTATGCAGTCCGCGCAGATAAATTGCTGGCAGCACAGCGGGCATGGATCGCTTTTCGTGATGCCAATTGTGCGTCCGATTATGCGGTCTGGGGGGCAGGGACCATGCGACAGATCATGGGGGCCAGCTGTCATTTGCAGATGACCGCAGAGCGGGCAATCGCACTCCACGATTATTATGATGAAATGCAATGACCCGCTGGTGGCTCTTCTTGCCCGTGGGGGCCATGACCGTTTTCGCAGGCTTGCTTGGGTGGCGGTTGGGCGCACCGCGATCCGACACGGTAATCATTAACTTTTATGCCGCAGATTACATCGCGCAGACCGGGGCTGTTGCAAACCATTGCGCGGCCCGTCCCTCATTTGACCAAGGAACCCGCATGGTTATCGAATGTATCCAACCCGCAGGGAGTGGTCTGCGCTATATCGTCGGACCCAGAGGCGGGTTAATCCGCAAAGTCATCATCAAGGACCCACAGGCATGAGCCGCAACTTACACCTCGACGCACTGAGCCGAGTAACCGATGCCGCAGCACATGGGGCTGCAGGTGGTGGCGAAAAGTCCCGCGCCCGTCATGTTGGCCGTGGCAAGATGCTGCCGCGCGACCGTGTGGCCAACCTTCTTGACCCCGGATCACCGTTCTTGGAAATCGGCGCAACAGCGGCGCATGGCATGTACGACGGGGCGGCGCCTTGCGCTGGTGTGATCGCAGGCATCGGCACCGTGTCAGGCACCCAAGTCATGGTCGTGTGTAATGACGCCACCGTTAAGGGCGGCACCTATTATCCGATGACCGTCAAGAAACACCTGCGCGCCCAAGAGATCGCGGCGGCCTGCAACTTGCCCTGCGTTTATCTTGTCGACAGCGGGGGGGCGAACTTGCCCAATCAGGACGAGGTGTTCCCTGACCGCGACCACTTTGGCCGGATATTTTATAATCAAGCGAACATGTCTGCGGCTGGAATCCCGCAAATAGCCGTTGTTATGGGCAGCTGCACGGCGGGGGGCGCTTATGTGCCTGCGATGGCCGATGTATCGATTATCGTGCGCGACCAAGGCACGATCTTTCTGGCAGGCCCGCCATTGGTTAAGGCCGCCACAGGCGAAATCGTCAGCGCTGAAGATTTGGGCGGCGGCGATGTGCATACACGTCTTTCGGGCGTTGCCGACTATTTAGCAGAAGACGACGCACATGCGCTGGCCCTTGCCCGCCAAGCGGTTGCCAATTGTGCGATAAGACCCGCAAGCCCGCTGCGCCGCGATCCGCTGTTACCAAAACTGGACCCTGATACCTTGTTTGATGTCGTGCCAGCGGATCTGCGCACGCCTTATGACATCCGAGAGGTGATCAAACGGATCGTCGATAATTCCGACTTTGATGAATTTAAGGCGCGCTTTGGCGATACGCTGGTCACAGGGTTTGCGCATATCGACGGCTACCCTTGCGGGATCGTGGCCAACAACGGAGTGCTATTCTCAGAGGCGGCACAAAAGGGTGCGCATTTCGTGGAGCTGTGCAGCCAGCGCAAAATCCCTTTGGTATTCCTGCAAAACATCACCGGCTTTATGGTTGGGCAGAAATACGAAAACGAAGGCATCGCGCGGCATGGGGCCAAAATGGTGACCGCCGTGGCGACGACTTCGGTGCCGAAAATCACCATGGTTGTTGGTGGATCGTTTGGTGCAGGCAACTACGGCATGGCTGGCCGCGCCTATAGCCCTGATTTCATGTGGTCATGGCCGACGAGCCGGATCAGCGTCATGGGCGGCGAACAGGCCGCAGGGGTGCTTGCATCTGTGAAACGCGATGCGATTGAACGTCAAGGTGGTGATTGGTCGGCAGATGAAGAGGCCGCGTTCAAGCAGCCGACCATCGATATGTTCACCGAACAGTCCCATCCGCTATATGCCTCTGCGCGGCTTTGGGACGACGGGATCATTGATCCGCGTAAATCCCGAGATGTGCTTGCGCTGTCGCTGCGGGCTTGCATGAACAAAGACATACCAGACACACGCTTTGGCGTGTTCAGGATGTAGCGGATGGATGCCAGATCATTTGCCTATGCGGTATTGTTGTTTGTCGGGCTTGTAGGGGTGGCCAATTGGCTATCCGCGCACGAAAGCCTGACGGCAGACGGCTGCACGCTTAACTACGTCTACGATGGCGACACCGTTGCATTAGATTGCGCCGATGGCCGCAAGACGGCGCGATTGGTCGGGTTTGACACACCGGAAACCAAAAATTTTGGCTGTGCGGCTGAAAAGGCGCTGGGCGATGAGGCCACGTTGCGGCTGCGTGCGCTGGCCGCATCGGGCGAGCTGACCTTTGACGGTAATGGCGAAGACAAATACGGGCGGGTTTTGGCCGTGATGAAGATAGGCGGCATAGATGTGTCTAACACGTTGATCGATGAAGGCTTGGCTGTGCCCTATGCAGGCGGCAAGCGCATCAATTGGTGCCGTAAGTTGGGATGAGCAAAATGTTTGATAAAATTCTCATTGCGAACAGGGGCGAGATTGCCTGCCGCATTATGCGCACTGCGCGTGCGCTCGGTGTTCAGACTGTCGCGGTTTATTCGGACGCGGACACAGACGCGCTTCATGTGGCGCAAGCCGATCAAGCGGTGCGGCTTGGCGCGGCCCCTGTCGCTGATAGCTACCTGCGCGCTGATCTGATTATCCAAGCCGCGCTGGACACAGGGGCGCAAGCCATTCATCCCGGATACGGGTTCTTGTCGGAGAACCCTGATTTCGTGGATGCCGTGGTCGCGGCCGGGCTGGTGTTTATCGGTCCATCCGCAGATGCGATCCGCGCGATGGGCCTAAAGGATGCGGCCAAGGCGTTGATGGAAAAGGCAGGCGTGCCTGTTGTGCCTGGCTATCATGGGTCCGATCAGACGGAACAGACACTGGTGGCTGAGGCTGCTCAAATCGGCTACCCTGTTTTAATCAAAGCGGTCGCAGGCGGGGGCGGCAAGGGAATGCGGCTTGTTGAAGACCCCAGCGGTTTCACCGAGGCCCTTGCGTCGGCCCAATCCGAAGCCAAGACCGCATTCGGGAACGCGGATGTCCTGATCGAAAAATACGTCACTCACCCGCGTCATATCGAAGTACAGGTGTTTGGCGATGGGACTGACGCCGTACATTTGTTTGAGCGAGACTGCTCGTTACAGCGCCGCCATCAAAAGGTCATTGAGGAGGCACCAGCCCCCGGTATGACCGATATGATGCGCGACACGATGGGTGATGCTGCTGTGAAGGCCGCAAAGGCGATTGGCTATGCGGGCGCGGGCACGATCGAATTTATTGTCGACGGGTCAGATGGGCTGCGCCCTGATCGGTTCTGGTTCATGGAGATGAACACACGCCTACAGGTCGAACATCCCGTGACCGAGGCAATCACCGGCGTTGATCTGGTCGCATGGCAATTGCACGTGGCCGCAGGTGGGACGCTGCCGCTGACCCAAGATCAACTGAGCATTAACGGCCACAGCTTTGAGGCCCGCATCTATGCCGAAGACGTGCCCGCAGGGTTTTTGCCCGCGACGGGCTTGTTGTCTCATCTACGGTTCCCGACGGATGCTCGGATTGACAGTGGGGTCGCCCAAGGATCGGAAATCTCACCTTGGTACGATCCAATGATTGCCAAACTTACGGTGCATGCTCCAACCCGGCAGGATGCCCTGAAACGCTTGCAAACAGCGCTGGGCAAGACTGAGGCGGCGGGGACGACAACGAACCTGAATTTCTTGCGTAAACTGGCCGCTCAGGCAGATTTTGCGGCAGGCGACGTGGATACGGGGCTTATTGCGCGGCACCACGACATGCTTTGCACTGATGACGCAGCGGACCCTCTGGACATCGCAGTCGCGGCCATCACGGCCATGGGGATTTGCGCGCCAATGGGTCCACACGCAGGCTTTGCGTTATGGGCACCACTTGCGCAATCCGTGACCTTACAGCGCGGTGATGACCTGTTTCGCGTCGCGGTGACGATTACCGGACAGTCAACTGTGCAAGCGTGCATTGAAGATGTTGTACTGACTTTGACCGCGCGTGGTCCACAGTGGGCCGCGAACGGACAGCGCCGCCATGCTGTTGAGCACACTGACCAGATCAGCGTCTTTGGCCCACAGACGATCACCTTTACACATCCCAATCCGCTGGAACGCGGCGGGATGACTGCAGGTGGGGACACCGTGACAGCCCCTATGCCCGGTTTGATCCAAGACGTGGCGGTTGCAACAGGCGACCAGGTCACCGAAGGTCAGCGCTTGGTCGTGCTGGAGGCCATGAAAATGGAACATATCCTGCGCGCCCCCCGCGATGGCACGGTGCAAAGCGTGACGGCTGTCACTGGCGGCCAAGTCAGCGCAGGCGATGTCCTTGTCGCACTCGAGCCAGACGCATGACCGATTTCGTCACCCTCCACGAGGTTGGCCCCCGCGATGGGCTGCAAAACGAACACAATCTGATTGCGACTGCGGATAAGGTCCGTCTGATCAATCTGCTTGGTACATCTGGACTTCGGCATATTGAGGTTGGCAGCTTTGTCAGCCCCAAATGGGTGCCGCAAATGGCCGATACAGCGCAGGTGCTGGCGCAAATCGCCCCCACTGACGCACAAATCGCTGTCCTTGTGCCAAACATGAAAGGCTGGGACGGCTTTTGCGCTGCCCGTCAACCAAAGACGGATTATCAGGTCGCTGTCTTTATCTCTGCATCCGAAGGGTTTTCGCAAAGCAACCTTGGGTGCTCTATCGCGGAAAGCGTGGACCGTTTGGCGCCTGTGATTGCGGCGGCGCAATTGGCAGGGGTGGCGGTACGCGGCTATGTGTCTTGTGTGACGGATTGTCCGTTTGACGGACCCACCGCGCCTGCGGCTGTGGCGCGCACGGTGGGCATGCTGCGAAACCTGGCCCTGATGCCGGTCTCGCTTGGTGATACAATCGGGCATGGGACACCGCACACAGTTGCGGCCATGCTACGGGCGGTGTTGGCGGAAACACCTGCCGAAGATCTTGCCGGGCATTTTCATGACACCAGCGGTCGGGCGATTGATAACATTTATCTCAGCCTTGATATGGGCCTGCGCGCGTTCGATACATCCGTTGGGGGCTTGGGCGGTTGTCCCTATGCACCCGCAGCCCCGGGCAACGTGGCGACCGAAGCTGTGCTTGCGCGGCTGCATGCAGATGGGTTGCACACCGGGGTCGACGCGGATGTGATCGCCCAAGCAGCAGAACTGGCAAAAGGAATGCGCTCATGACCGTGACCTTGACAGTCGACAAGCGCGGTGTGGCATCGCTGATGCTGAACCGGCCGGACAAGCATAATGCAATGTCTGCGCAGATGATCAGTGACTTGACGGATGCAGCCCAAGGCATCGCCGCGAACGCAGATATTCGGATTGTCGTACTTGGGGCGAATGGTCCGTCATTTTGCGCGGGCGGTGACCTGAACTGGATGCGTGACCAAATGGCGGCAGACAGGGCGACGCGTCGGGCAGGGGCGACTGCACTGGCGCAGATGCTTGGGTCGTTAAACACGCTGCCGCAACCAGTGATCGGGCGCATCCACGGCAATGCCTTCGGGGGCGGGATCGGACTGGCTTGCATCTGTGATGTGGCCATCGGTGTGACGGGGGCAAAATTCGGCCTGACCGAAACGAAACTTGGGCTGATCCCGGCAACCATCGGCCCCTATGTGCTGGCCCGCATGGGGGAAGCCTACGCGCGCCGGGTGTTCATGTCGTCGCGTGTTTTTGACGCAAGCGAGGCCGAAATATTCGGGATTATCGCCAAGGCGGTGACGCCCGAAACGCTGGATGCAGCGATAGAGGCAGAGGTCACTCCCTACCTCAATTGCGCCCCCAATGCGGTTGCCGCTGCCAAGGCATTGGCCCGCAGGCTTGGGCCCAAAATCGACGACGCCACTGTGACCGCATCCATTGATGCGCTGATCACTGCATGGGACGGGACCGAGGCATCGCAGGGAATCGCTGCGTTTTTCGCCAAACAACCACCGCCTTGGGCTAAATAGCCGCGTAAAATCGCACCCAATCTAGGGTCGGCGATGGTTGACCCTATCAGGGCGCGGGGGTAAGTGTGGCGCAACAGATTGTAGCACCGCGCGTAGCGTGGCCATTGGCCTAAGGATAGACCCTTGCAAGAGATGCTGACCGAATACCTTCCTATCATGATCTTTTTGGGGCTAGCGATTGCGCTGGGCCTTATTTTGATCCTTGCAGCAGCGGTCATCGCTGTGCGCAATCCGGACCCTGAAAAAGTGTCAGCCTACGAATGTGGGTTCAACGCATTTGATGATGCGCGGATGAAATTTGATGTGCGGTTCTACCTCGTGTCGATCCTGTTCATCATCTTTGACCTTGAGGTTGCGTTCCTGTTCCCATGGGCTGTGGCGTTTAAAGACCTGTCAATGGTCGGGTTCTGGTCGATGATGGTATTCCTCGGGGTGCTAACAATCGGCTTTGCATACGAATGGAAAAAGGGAGCGCTCGAATGGGAGTGATGACCGGAGCCAATACGGCTGGCGCAGACAAAGAACACGGCACACAGCTGTTGAACGCGGAACTGCAGGACAAGGGTTTTCTTGTGACCAGCACCGCAGACATGGTGAACTGGGCGCGGACAGGGTCTTTGCACTGGATGACATTTGGACTGGCATGCTGTGCGGTTGAAATGATGCACACATCCATGCCGCGCTATGACCTTGAACGGTTTGGGACAGCGCCGCGCGCGTCCCCGCGTCAGTCTGACCTGATGATCGTGGCGGGCACGTTGACCAACAAAATGGCCCCTGCGCTGCGTAAAGTATACGACCAGATGCCAGAGCCACGCTATGTGATCTCAATGGGGTCATGCGCAAACGGCGGCGGTTATTACCACTATTCCTATAGCGTTGTGCGCGGCTGTGACCGGATTGTCCCCGTGGACATCTATGTACCAGGCTGCCCACCAACCGCAGAGGCGCTGCTTTACGGCATCCTGCAACTGCAACGCAAAATTCGCCGGACAGGGACGATCACACGATGACCGACGCACTGCAAGAACTGGGCACACACCTTGAGCTTAAGCGCACAGATTGCGTTTTGTCCTGGGAAGTTGCCAACGACGAGCTAACCGTGACAATCGCACCATCTTCGGTGGTGTCATTTGTTGATTTTTTGAAAACCGACGGCGCTTGCCAGTTTTCATCGCTCGTGGATATCACGGCTGTTGATTACCCGACGCGGGGCAAACGGTTTGACGTGATCTATCATTTCTTGTCGATGTATCAGAACCACCGCATCCGCCTGCGCGTCCAAATCCGCGAAGACGAGATGGTCCCGTCGATCATCACCGTGCATCCGTCGTCCAACTGGTTCGAGCGCGAAATTTTTGACATGTTCGGCATCTTGTTCTCAGGCCACCCCGACCTGCGCCGTATCTTGACCGACTATGGTTTCCGCGGGTTTCCGCTGCGCAAAGATTTCCCGACCACAGGCTATACCGAAGTCCGCTATGACGAAGTGCAAAAGCGCGTCGTCTACGAACCCGTGTCGCTCGTGCAAGAATACCGCCAGTTCGACTTTATGTCGCCATGGGAAGGGGCCGAATACATCCTGCCCGGTGATGACAAAGCCAAGGAGGCCGCGAAATGATGGACGGCGATATCCGCGTGAACAAATATGACGACGGCACCTCTGATGCGCTCACTGGCGAACAGAAGATCCGTAATTTCAACATCAACTTCGGCCCGCAGCACCCTGCGGCCCACGGCGTTTTACGTCTGGTGCTCGAACTTGACGGCGAAATCGTAGAACGCTGCGATCCGCACATTGGCCTGCTGCACCGTGGCACTGAAAAGCTGATGGAAAGCCGGACATACCTGCAAAACCTGCCATATCTGGACCGTCTCGATTACGTGGCCCCGATGAACCAAGAGCATGCTTGGTGCTTGGCGATCGAAAAGCTGACGGGCACTCAAGTGCCGCGGCGCGCATCCTTGATCCGCGTGTTATATTCTGAGATTGGCCGCGTCCTGTCGCACCTGTTGAACGTGACGACGCAGGCGATGGACGTTGGCGCATTGACCCCGCCACTGTGGGGCTTTGAAGAGCGCGAAAAGCTGATGGTGTTTTACGAGCGTGCGTCTGGCGCCCGTCTGCACGCCGCCTATTTTCGCCCCGGCGGCGTTCACCAAGACCTGCCAGCCGACCTGATCGAAGACATCGACACTTGGGCCGTTGAATTCCCGAAGATCATGGCGGACATCGACGGCTTGCTGACTGAAAACCGTATTTTCAAACAGCGGAACTGCGATATCGGCATCGTGTCCGAGCAAGAAATCCAAGACTGGGGTTTCTCTGGTGTCATGGTCCGTGGCTCTGGCCTCGCATGGGATTTGCGCCGTGCGCAGCCATACGAATGCTATGACGAATTTGAATTCGAAATTCCCGTGGGCAAAAACGGCGACTGCTACGACCGGTACCTGTGCCGCATGGAAGAAATGCGCCAGTCCACGTCGATCATCCGTCAGGCTTGCGAAAAACTGCGCAATGAGCCCGGCGATGTGATGGCACGCGGCAAAATGGCTCCGCCAACACGCGGCGAAATGAAAACTTCGATGGAAGCCTTGATCCACCACTTCAAGCTATACACCGAAGGGTTCCATGTGCCTGCTGGCGAAGTTTACGCAGCCGTTGAAGCCCCCAAAGGCGAATTTGGCGTGTTCCTTGTGGCAGACGGGTCCAACAAACCCTACCGCGCCAAACTGCGCGCACCGGGATATTTGCACCTACAAGCGATGGACCACATCGCATCTGGCCACCAACTGGCCGACGTAGCCGCCATCATTGGCACCATGGACGTTGTATTCGGGGAGATTGACCGATGATCCGCACAACCACTGTTGTCGCATGCCTTGGCCTGTCGGCCTGTTCCACTGTCACCGACTTCCGCACGTCGGTTGGCGGCTTGGTCGCCCCATCGCGCGTGACGTCAACACCTGCCCCGCAGCCGCAAATTCTGACCGCCAAAGAACGGCTTTTGGTCGCGATTGAAGGGCAGGGCTGCGAATTGAACGCGACCAACGTCAATGCTGTTCTGGCCGATGCGGTGATCAACCGCGAAGAATTGCTGCAACTGACCCCACAACTGCAATCCGAAGGTCGGGTTGAAGTCGCAGGCAGCGGCGCAATCCGCTCTACCTCGGCTATTTGTATTTAACGTTTAAGCGACCGGAAAACTTTTATGCTGCGCAGACTACACAAAGATCAGCCCGAAACGTTTGCGTTTACACCCGCAAACCAAAAGTGGGCCGAAGCCCAGATCACGAAATATCCCGAAGGCCGTCAGGCGTCCGCGATCATTCCGCTGCTATGGCGTGCGCAAGAACAAGAAGGCTGGCTGACACGCCCCGCGATTGAGCAGATTTCTGCGATGCTTGACCTCGCCTATATCCGTGGCCTCGAAGTGGCGTCTTTCTACTTTATGTTTCAACTGCAGCCAGTTGGCTCTGTCGCGCACATTCAAGTCTGCGGCACGCTGTCATGCATGATTTGCGGCGCAGAAGACTTAATCGGGATTTGCCGTGAAAAGATTGCGGACAAGCCGCATGTGTTGTCCGCAGACGGCAAGTTTTCGTGGGAAGAGGTCGAATGTTTGGGCTCTTGCGCAAATGCGCCAATGGCACAGATCGGCAAAGATTATTACGAAGATCTGACCTCCGCACGTTTTACTGAGATCCTTGATGAATTGGCCGCGGGGCAGGTTCCTGTGCCGGGCCCACAAAACGGTCGTTACGCCGCAGAACCGCTTAAGGGTCTGACAACGCTGCAAGATTACGACAGTGGTAAAACACAGTATAACGCTTCCGTTCAGTTGGCAGTCGATCTTGGTGACACCATCAAGCGGATTGACGGAACAGAAGTCCCGCTTTTGACACCGTGGTTGGGCAAGACTGCTCGCACAGCTGCACCTGCGAAAAAGAAAGCCGCGCCAAAGCCAGCCGCCGTAAAAGCATCGTCTGCGCCAAATGTGTCTGACGCAACTGTGGTGGAGGGCAAAAAGCCCCGCACGATGACAGCCCCACGCAAATCGGGCGCTGATGATCTGAAATTGATCAGTGGCGTCGGGCCCAAACTTGAAGCTGTTTTGAACGGTCTCGGGTTTTGGCATTTTGACCAAGTGGCCAAGTGGACAAGCACCGAAGTCGCTTGGGTTGATAGCAATTTGAAATTCAAGGGACGTATCGAGCGTGATGATTGGATGGCCCAAGCCGCCAAATTGGCCAAGTCCTAGCCCCTAAATAGGGCACTTACGACACAATGACCCACAAAATGGGGTGTTTGGGTCGCAACAGGCTTCAATTGTTCGCACGATCTTGTTTATCGTGACATCGCTGCTCTGCGCTATGGCTGTCACCATGGTGGAAAAGCAGCGAAATAGATGGGTAAAGCGCGGACTATGCTGCGCACCCTCAGGGAGAATGAAGACAATGACGGATATTGCACCAAAGCGGAACGGGATTATTGCGATCTCAGCGATCTTCGGCCTTCTGGCCGCAGCAGTGGCGCTTTTTGCGTTTGCATATAGCGTACTGGGCGTCATTTTGATTGGCCTGATTGTCGCGATTATCGTGGCGATTATTTTGTGGCTGGGCTGGCGGGATACAAATTCTGGCTCTGCGAACGGCACAACATCTGCATCCAGTGGTGCCGCAGATACGGGCGCAGCAGCGACATCCGCCGCCGCAGCTCGAACCGATGCGACAGCGACTAGAGCGTCACCGGAAACAACGGAAAAGCCGGCGGTAGCGAAAGCCAAGCCAGTAGCGAAAGCGGCAGCAAAGCCAGCGGCAAAAGCGGCGGTCAAGCCAGCGGCGAAAGCGGCAGCCAAGCCAGCGGCAAAAGCGGCAGCCAAGCCAGCAGCGAAAGCGGCAGCCAAGCCAGCAGCGAAAGCGACGGCCAAGCCAGCGGCGAAAGCGGCAGCCAAGCCAGCAGCGAAAGCGGCGGCCAAGCCAGCGGCGAAAGCGGCAGCCAAGCCAGCGGCAAAAGCGGCAGCCAAGCCTGCAGCGAAAGTGACGGCCAAGCCAGCAGCGAAAGTGGCGGCCAAGCCAGCAGCGAAAGCGGCGGCCAAGCCAGCAGCGAAAGCAGCGGCCAAGCCAGCGGTATTGACGAAAGCGCGTGACGGCGGTGCAGAC
>JAGSGF010000005.1 GCA_023955335.1 Yoonia sp. | reverse complement strand
GAGCGGAATAGGCACGCGGAGATAGTAACGCCAGACTTCCCGGCGTTTCGTCAGATATTGTTATTTGGACACGTCTTTCGCCCCTCGCGGATACCACATTTGTGACCACAGCAAAAACGTAACTATCTGGAATGTATTAAGTTTAAGGTTTCCCGGTGTTTAGCGGGTAAGATGGTGGAGCCTAGCGGGATCGAACCGCTGACCTCCTGCATG
This sequence comes from Yoonia sp., assembly GCA_023955335.1. Taxonomy (GTDB): domain Bacteria; phylum Pseudomonadota; class Alphaproteobacteria; order Rhodobacterales; family Rhodobacteraceae; genus Yoonia. The sequence goes on along the minus strand of JAGSGF010000005.1, from coordinate 103,941 downwards.
CCATGCAGGCGCTCTCCCAGCTGAGCTAAGGCCCCATCATTGGGTGCTGTCTATGCAGCTAACTGGGCGAGATCAAGACAAAAACCTCGCCCAACTAGTAGTTTATTTACTCGTCGTCGCTGGCTGGCACATCGGCCAACTCTTCAAGGCTGACAGTATCATCATCATCGTCGTCAAGCACGTCATCGCCAAGATTGGTATCATCTTCTTCGTCGTCATCGGCGTCGTCGAGCACGAGATCTTCAGCTTCTTCGGCTTCTTTTGCTTTCTTGGTCTGCGCGTCTTCCGCGTCAGCAGCCATAGTCCGCGTCTTAGAGGTGTCTACTGCAACCTCTTTGCCAGTGTATGGGCTGATGATTGGCGTCGCATTCAGGTCGTAAAAGCGTTTGCCGGTTTCTGGGCAAAGGCGCTTTGTGCCCCATTCTTCCTTAGGCATAGGCTATCCCTTCAAATTCTGGTCGCGCGTATGGCGCATCAAGGCCAATTGCCATAGGTAACAGGTGGTGTCAAAGGCTTTGGCACAGCTTTAAGAATGAAAGCGCGAAATGAGCGTTCACAGGTTGAATGGTAACCCCGCAATTGACGTATCAGTACGCCGATCTGCGCGTGCGCGTAAGCTATCGCTGCGCGTATCGCGGTTGGATGGAAAAGTCACGCTGACGGTGCCGCAACGTAGCCCTCTATGCGAGGGAATACACTTTCTTGAGACCCGCGAGTTATGGCTGCGTCAGCATCTGATTCGTCTTGCACCAGTGGCGGTTGTCGCCGCTGGTGGTACGGTTCCGTACCGTGGAGCGGAGCTGCCAGTTGTTGTAGGTGCAGTAAAACGCACGGCACTGCGTGATAGCGCCCTGCAAGTGCCTGATGCGTTAACTGCGGGCACCCGTGCCAAAGCGTTCCTAAAACTGCAGGCCCGGGATGAATTGGCGGCAGCTTCTGATCGCTATGCCGCACAGGTGGGCCGAACCTATTCCCGCCTAAGCATCCGCGATACGCGGTCACGGTGGGGGTCGTGTTCGTCCGATGGGGTGTTGATGTATTCATGGCGATTGATCATGGCGCCGCCTGCGGTGCTTGATTACGTCGCTGCCCACGAGGTCGCGCATTTGGTCGAGATGAACCATTCAGACGCCTTTTGGGCCGTGGTTGCGCGCATCTGTCCTGACTATGCCGTTCACCGCGCGTGGTTGCGCAATAACGGTGACGTACTACACCGTGTTAATTTCGGTGATTGACCCGTCCGCTTGATGTGATCACAAAGGCATCATGTTATTACAACCACGCCCTATTGATCCCAACATGCCAGCCCATGAGCGGGTTTATCGCAGTCTGCGGACCCGCATCATGCATGGGGAACTGGGACCGGGAGAGGCGCTTACGCTACGCGGCATCGGAAAGACATATGATGTGTCGATGACGCCAGCGCGCGAGTCGGTGCGGCGTTTGGTGGCTGAAGGCGCGTTGTTCCTGTCATCATCGGGCCGTGTATCTACGCCAGAGCTGTCGAATGAGCGTATCGAAGAGCTGGCGACATTGCGTGCGATGTTAGAGCCAGAACTGGCGACCCGTGCGCTGCCGCGTGCCCATTTTGCCCTGATTGAGAGGTTGGAGACGATCAATAACGGCGTCAGCCAAATGGTTGCCCGCCATGATGCATCCGGTTATATTCGGATGAATTTGGAATTTCATCGCACGCTGTACCTGAGAGCCCAAGCACCTGCGATGTTAGCCATGACCGAAACGGTTTGGTTGCAGTTGGGGCCAACTATGCGTGCGCTCTACGGCCGGTTAAACCGGAAAGAGCCGCCGTATCATCATCGGTTGATTCTGGCTGCTTTGAAGGCGGGGGATGAACCAGGTTTGCGCTTGGCCGTCCGGACCGACGCGACCCAAGGGCTGCGCATGCTGAAAGGCTAAATGTCGAGGTCGTATTTTTTGGCAAACCACGCGAACAGCGGAATTTCCATTAGGCCGAGAGTGATGATCGCAAAAACGGCCCAATTCGTTGAGACGAAAATCAGGCTGAAATCTGTGCCGCTACCCCAAAACAATAGCCCCGCAACGAGAAGTGCCGCGCAGCTAATGACTGCATCATAAATCAGGATCAGGTTGATCGTTTTGGTCGTGAGCCCAGGATAAACCCAAAGGTATGCAAACGCTAAAAAGATAGCGTTCACAATAAGTAAGGTCACCTCTGGCGTCATGCGTGGATGGCACCGTTACCGCAAGCAAGGGCGGCTTCACGCACTGCTTCGGAGTACGTCGGGTGCGCATGGCAGGTCCGCGCGAGGTCTTCGGCAGCGGCCCCGAATTCCATCGCGACACAAATTTCGTGGATCAGATCGCCAGCCATTGGACCGATGATATGCGCACCAAGGATCCGGTCGGTTTCCGCGTCCGCGATTATTTTCACGAAACCGTCGCCCATGAAGTTCGCCTTGGCGCGTGCGTTGCCCATGAAAGAAAATTTGCCAATCTTGATCTTGCGGCCTTCTTTTTTCAACGCGTCCTCAGTCTGTCCTACTGTGCCGACTTCGGGGTGGGTGTAGATCACGCCAGGGATGACGCCGTAGTTCACATGTGGGTGCTGGCCCGCAATGCCTTCGGCGACGGCCATGCCTTCATCCTCGGCTTTATGCGCCAACATCGGTCCGTCTATCGCGTCACCGATGGCGTAAATACCAGCGACGTTGGTCCGGTAATGATCGTCGGTTTTAATCTGGCCGCGGTCCGAAATTTCCACGCCAAGGTCTTCCAACCCAAGCCCCCTGGTGAACGGTTTGCGCCCTGTGGCGACCAAAACGGTGTCGGCTTGCAGGGTGTGTTCGCTGTCGTCTTTACGCAGTTTATAGGTGACGGTGGCCTTGTTGTTTTTGATCTGCGTACCTTGCACGGCCGCCCCAAGAATGAACTTAAGACCCTGCTTTTCCAGGGTCCTTTTGAAGGCGCGCACGATATCTTTGTCCATGCCAGGGGTGATCGCATCGAGAAATTCAACGACGGTAACTTCGGTGCCAAGACGGGCGTAAACCGAGCCCAGCTCAAGGCCGATCACGCCTGCGCCGATCACGACCATGGACTTCGGAATTTTGCCCAATTCTAGCGCACCTGTAGACGTCACTACGGTTTTCTCGTCGACCTCAACGCCGGGCAGGGACGCGGGTTCAGACCCAGAGGCCACGATGATATGCTTGGCGTCATGGATGTCGTCGCCGACTTTGACTTTGCCCACAGCGGGGATCGACCCCCAGCCCTTGAGCCAGTCGATCTTGTTCTTTTTCATCAAGAATTCGATGCCACCAGTGTTCTGGTTAATCGTGTTTTCTTTGTAGGTCAGCATCTGCTTCCAGTCGACGGAAGGCGCTTTACCCTTAAGGCCCATCTCTGCGAAGTTATGCTCAGCTTCGTGCAGCATTTCGGTCGCGTGCAATAGTGCTTTGGACGGGATGCAGCCGACGTTTAAGCAGGTGCCGCCAAGGGTGTCGCGCCCCTCGACGATCGCCGTTTTCAGACCCAGTTGGGCACACCGAATGGCGGATACGTAGCCGCCGGGGCCTGCACCGATGATGATGACGTCATAGCTGGACATGGGTTTCTCCTTGGGGTCGAAATTTCTGTGGCCGCCGATCGATTACATCAGCGCCGCGATTAAAATGAATATAGTAGCAAGAAACCCGACAAACCAGATCAGGGACCGCCATGGGGTCCAACCGAAATAATATGCAGGGATATAAAGGACGCGCGCGCCCAGATATGTGTAGGCGCAGGCCGTGGTGAATGCGGTGGTTTTGTCTGATAAGCTGATCACGGTGATGGCGATCCCGAACAGGATCAGCGCCTCGAAATGGTTGTTCATCGCGCGGGTAAGGCGGGCGGTTTTGACCGACAGTAGCTCGACCATCGGTTTGCCCAAGCGATCGAGGTCGCGGGGGGATGCGGTTTTTCCGGTGCCGAGTTCCATGTTTGCGGGAATCGCCATGAGGGCGAATTGGATGCATTGGAGGAGGGCTGCGAGGGTGAGGGCTGTGAGTTCGGGGGTCATGGAGTTGAAATATTCCGATTTTTTGATTCAGTTATGGCTCCCAAAGTCAGCTGATTGAGCCGTTTCTCTTCAGAGAGAAGGAGGTAAAGTTCGGCCCTTGATTGATTAGTTCGCGCAAACATCAGAGCGAGCATGGTGACGCTTAACGGAGGCACAAATGGAAAAATGTCCATTGTGCGTATTGACGGCTCTAGGCTGTAAATCATCCAAGCTACTCCAACAACGGAAATGGCTGCAAACAATTCAAGCAATAAAAGAGATCGAGTTATTGCAAGCCTCGTTTCTGCCCCAACGTTTTGATCGTCGCTGAGAACAACCAAAGTCTCGAAATCCCTACTATGCGCCGACGCGTAAATTCCGGTCGTTAACAGGACTCTTCCAAATCCAAATATGAGTTCGCCAATTACGTAGGCCAAAAACAAGGCCGCCAAGGGCCCTGCTACATTCAGTAGTTCGTTTGGAGCGTCTACTACCAATTCAGCGGCTTGCATTCCTCGAAATAAGGAGAAGTCAAAACCTAATGCCATTGCAGCATAACCGACGCCGACGACCCCAAAGACGCGTTGCCAACCAGATGTAATAATTTGAAGAGGAAGCAATTACAAATCCATCAACAATCGGCGTGGATCTTCGAGCGCTTCTTTGACGCGCACGAGGAAGGTCACCGCGCCTTTGCCGTCGACGATGCGGTGGTCGTAGCTCAGCGCCAGATACATCATTGGGCGGATCACGACTTCGCCGTTGATTGCCATTGGGCGGTCTTGGATTTTGTGCATGCCAAGGATGCCGGATTGCGGGGGGTTCAGGATCGGCGAGGACATGAGCGAGCCGTAGACGCCGCCATTGGAGATGGTGAATGTGCCGCCCTGCATGTCGGCCATCGACAGTTTGCCGTCGCGGGCTTTGCCGCCCATGACGCTGATCGCTTTTTCAATGCCCGCGAATGACATCTGATCGGCGTCGTTGATCACAGGGACCACAAGGCCAGTTGGCGTGCCAGCCGCGATGCCCATGTTGACGAACTTTTTGTAGACCACATCGGTGCCGTCAATTTCGGCGTTCACTTCTGGGACCTCATTAAGCGCGTGGATACACGCTTTGGTGAAGAAGGACATGAAGCCAAGTTTAACACCGTGCTTTTTCAAGAACAGGTCTTTGTACTGCGTGCGCAGGGCCATCACCTCGGTCATGTCGACCTCGTTATAGGTGGTGAGCATGGCAGCGGTGTTCTGTGAGTCCTTGAGGCGCTTGGCGATGGTTTGGCGCAGGCGGGTCATCTTGACGCGCTCTTCACGTGGATCATCAGACTGGGCAATTTGTGGGGTGGGCGTAATCGCCGCAGGCGCTGGGGCCGAACCACTTAATGCCTTAAGCACGTCTTCTTTCATCACGCGGCCATCTTTGCCGGTACCATCAACGTCCGTCAGGTTATTTTCTGCCATCAGCTTTTTTGCGGAAGGCGCGTCTTCGATGTCTTTTGCGGCTGTGGCTGCAGCTGCGGCTTTTGGAGCCTCTGTCTTGGGCGCAGGTGCTGCGGTCCCTTCAGAGATTTGGGCCAGCAGCGCGTCGGCGGCGACTGTCTCGCCTTCGGCGGCGACGATTTCTGACAGGGTGCCTGCAACGGGACTTGGGACTTCGACGGTGACTTTGTCAGTTTCCAGTTCGCAGAGCATTTCATCGACAGCGACGGCATCGCCGGGTTGTTTGAACCACGTGGCAACCGTTGCTTCGGTCACGGATTCGCCAAGTGTTGGGACGCGGACTTCGGTGCTCATGATTTTGATCCTTCAACTGTCAGCGCATCGTTCACGAGGGCTGCTTGTTCTGCTTTGTGTTTGCTGGCCAGACCTGTCGCAGGTGAGGCGGCGGCGGCGCGGCCCGCATAAACGGGGCGCGTGTTTTTGGCATTGATCCGTGTCAGGACCCATTCAAGGTTGGGTTCCATGAATGACCAAGCCCCTTGGTTTTTGGGTTCTTCCTGACACCAGACCATTTCGGCGTCTGTAAACCGCTCCAATTCCTTGACCGCAGACTGGGCGGGGAACGGATAGAACTGTTCGTAGCGCATGATGTAGACGTCGGTGATCCCGCGTGCATCACGTTCTTCGAGAAGGTCAAAGTAGACCTTACCAGAACACATGACCACGCGCTTTATCTTGTTATCAGCGACCAGTTTAGTATCTGAATTGCCGTGCTGTGCATCGTCCCAAAGGACGCGGTGGAACGACGAACCAGTTGTGAATTCTTCGGCCTTGGACACAGCCATTTTGTGACGCAACAAGGATTTCGGTGTCATCATGATCAGCGGCTTGCGGTAGCTCCGGTGCAGCTGGCGGCGCAGGATGTGGAAATAGTTCGCAGGCGTCGTGCAATTTGCCACGATCCAATTGTCCCCACCGCACATGGTCAAGAACCGTTCCAGACGTGCGCTGGAATGCTCCGGCCCTTGGCCTTCATAGCCGTGTGGCAGCAGGCAAACGAGGCCGGACATGCGCAGCCATTTCGACTCTCCCGAGCTGATGAATTGGTCGAACATGATCTGTGCGCCGTTGGCAAAGTCGCCGAACTGGGCTTCCCACAGGGTCAGCGCGTTTGGTTCGGCCAATGAATAGCCATATTCGAACCCAAGCACCGCGTATTCGGATAGCATGCTGTCGATGACTTCGTACTGCGCTTGGCCTTTGCGGATGTTGTTGAGCGGGTAGTACCGTTCTTCGGTGTCTTGGTTAATCAGACCCGAATGGCGGTGGCTGAATGTGCCGCGTGTACAGTCTTGGCCGGACAGGCGGACAGGGTAGCCTTCTGTCTGAAGCGACCCGAATGCGAGTGCTTCGCCGGTGGCCCAATCGAACCCTTCACCAGTGTCAAACATCTTTGCCTTGGCATCGATCAAGCGGTTGATGGTCTTGTGCAGCGGGAAGTTTTCCGGCGCGGTCGTCAACGCGCGGCCAATTTCCTTGAACGTTTTCTCGTCAATTGCAGTGGCGCCACGCTGATAGTCATCCTTGTTGCGATCAAGATGCGACCACTTGCCATCAAGCCAATCAGCTTTGTTCGGTTTGTAGGTTTTACCGGTCTCAAATTCGGTGTTCAGGTGGGCCTGAAACGCGGCTTTCATGTCTTCGATTTCGCCTTCGGGGATCAACCCGTCTTTGATCAGGCGTTCGGTATAAAGCGTCAGCGTTGTCTTTTGCTTTTTGATCTTTTTGTACATCACCGGGTTGGTGAACATCGGCTCGTCGCCTTCGTTATGTCCGAACCGGCGGTAGCAGATGATGTCGAGAACCACGTCTTTGTGGAATTTTTGACGGAATTCAGTGGCCACGCGGGCGGCGTGCACAACGGCTTCTGGGTCGTCACCGTTCACGTGGAAAATCGGGGCCTCAACCATCAGCGCGATATCCGTCGGGTAGGGGGACGAGCGGCTAAAGTGCGGCGCGGTTGTGAAACCGATCTGGTTGTTCACCACAATATGCATGGTACCGCCGGTTTTATGCCCCTTGAGGCCGGACAGGCCGAATCCTTCTGCGACGACGCCCTGGCCAGCAAATGCCGCATCGCCGTGCAGCAGGATCCCCATAACCCTTTTGCGATTGACGTCATTTTTCTGGTCTTGCTTCGCGCGGACTTTGCCGATGACCACAGGGTTCACAGCTTCGAGGTGGGACGGGTTGGCCGTCAGCGACAAGTGAACAGTGTTGTCGTCAAACTGGCGGTCAGATGACGCGCCGAGATGGTATTTCACATCACCGGAGCCGTCCACGTCTTCGGGTTTGGATGAACCGCCTTGGAATTCGTTGAAAATCGCGCGGTATGGTTTCTGCATGACGTTTGCCAGCACGGACAAACGCCCACGGTGCGGCATGCCGATGATGATTTCATCTACGCCAAGCTGTCCGCCGCGTTTGATGATCTGTTCCATCGCAGGGATCAGGCTTTCGCCGCCATCAAGGCCAAACCGCTTGGTCCCCATGTATTTCACATGCAGGAATTTCTCGAACCCTTCGGCTTGCACGAGAGAGTTCAGGATCGCTTTACGCCCGTTTTGCGTAAAGGTGATTTCCTTGCCGTAGCCTTCGATCCGTTCCTTGAGCCACCCGGCCTCTTCCGGATTGGAAATATGCATATATTGCATCGCGAATGTGCCACAATATGTGCGCCGCACGATGGCAATAATTTCGTTCATCGACGCGATCTCAAGGCCCAGCACGTTGTCGATAAAGATCGGGCGATCCATGTCGGCAGCGGTGAAACCGTAAGACTCAGGGTCCAGTTCTGGATGCAGTTTCGTTTCGCGCATGCCCAGCGGGTCAAGATCGGCGATCAAGTGCCCACGGATACGGTAGGCCCGGATGATCATAAGAGCGCGGATGCTATCAAGAACCGCGTTGCGTATCTGTGCTTCGTTCAGGCCAACACCTTTGTCAGCGGCTTTTGCGGCGATCTTTTTGCCAGCCGCCTCTGGTTCAACGGCCCATTGCCCGTCAAGAGCGGCGGTCAGGTCGTCGTTTGGAATTGGTGGCCAGTCGGCGCGTGCCCAAGACGGGCCAGCGGCCTCTGCCTTGGCATCTGCAGGCGCGTCGCCCAAGGATTTGAAAAACTCTTGCCAGCTTGCATCGACCGCGCCGGGGTTATCGGCGTAGCGCGCGTAAAGCTGCTCAACGTATTCGGCGTTATGCCCTTGCAAGAAGGACGATGCGTGGAGAACGTCATTGGGGGAGTTATCGTTCATGGGTCTAACCTCAGCCGCTTTGGGTTGCCGAATGGGGGCGCCCCCGCGCGAATGGCGGAGGCGTTTGGATTATTTAGCGATCGCTTCCAGCACAGCTTCGCCAAGTGTGGCTGGGCTGTCGGCCACGATGATTCCTGCGGATTTCATCGCTTCGATTTTGCTTTCTGCGTCGCCTTTGCCGCCAGCGACGATTGCGCCAGCGTGGCCCATGCGGCGGCCGGGAGGTGCTGTCCGGCCCGCGATGAAGCCAGCGGTTGGTTTCCAACGGCCTTTTTTCTTTTGGGCTGTCAGGAATTCGGCTGCTTCTTCCTCGGCAGAGCCACCAATCTCACCGATCATGATCATCGAGTGTGTTTCATCATCATCAAGGAACATGTTCAGCACGTCGATATGTTCTGTGCCTTTGATCGGGTCGCCACCGATGCCCACTGCCGTGGACTGGCCAAGGCCGCTGTCTGATGTTTGCTTGACAGCCTCATAGGTCAGTGTGCCGGAGCGCGATACAACGCCCACGGACCCACGTTTGTGGATGTGGCCGGGCATGATGCCGATTTTGCAGGCATCTGGTGTGATGATGCCGGGGCAATTCGGGCCGATCAAGCGGGATTTGGACCCCTCGAGCGCGCGTTTGACGCGCATCATGTCCAGCACAGGAATGCCTTCGGTGATGCAGATGATCAGTTCCATTTCCGCATCAATCGCTTCCAGAATGGAATCGGCTGCGAACGGCGGCGGGACATAGATCACGGAGGCGTTGGCTTCGGTCACGTGGCGGGCCTCGTGGACGGAATTGAAGATCGGCAGATCAAGGTGGGTTTGCCCGCCTTTGCCCGGCGTCACACCGCCGACCATTTTGGTCCCATAGGCGATTGCCTGTTCAGAGTGGAACGTGCCCTGCGAGCCGGTGAGGCCCTGGCAGATAACACGTGTGTTTTCGTTGACGAGAATTGCCATGTGGTATGGTCCTTAATTATCGAAAGGATATGGCGGGGCAACATCGGCCCCGACCAAAATTGAAGCGATTATCTGGCTGTTGACACAGCAAGGGCGGCACCAAACGCGCTTGAGAAAATAGCGGGGTTGATGCCAGCCGACGCGCTGTCATCGATGATACTGGAGGTTGCGCCGCCGTTTGCGGTGGGCAACTGGGTTTGTGGCCTATTACGAACCACGGCATTGTTGATGTCAAAATCGTTTCGTCCACAAGCGGTCGGCGTCATGCCGGCGATTGCTGTGAACCGAATTGTCTTAGCGTCCATCATAACTCCCTTACCCTTTAACTGCAGCGACGATTTTTTCCGCGCCATCCTTCAGATCATCGGCCGCAATAATATCTACGTCCGAATTGTTGATAATGTCCTTACCCAGTTGCACATTTGTGCCTTCAAGACGGACAACAAGCGGCACTTTCAGGCCGACTTCTTTTACGGCCGCGACAACGCCTTCGGCGATGACGTCGCACCGCATGATGCCCCCAAAAATGTTCACAAGGATGCCTTTGACCTGCGGGTCAGACGTGATGATCTTGAACGCTTCGGTAACTTTTTCTTTGGTCGCACCGCCCCCTACGTCGAGGAAGTTGGCAGGTGCTGCGCCGTAAAGTTTGATGATGTCCATTGTGGCCATCGCCAGACCTGCGCCATTGACCATGCAGCCAATTTCGCCATCAAGAGCGATGTAGTTCAGGTCAAACTTGGACGCGGCCAGTTCTTTTGGATCTTCTTCGGTTTCGTCGCGCAGGGCAGCGATATCGGCGTGGCGGTAGATCGCGTTGCCGTCGAACGCTACCTTGGCATCAAGCACCTTGAGGTCGCCCTTGTCGGTGACGATCAGCGGGCTGATTTCCAGCATTTCCATGTCTTTTTCGGTGAATGCTTTGTACAGTTGACCCATCAACTTAACGCATTGTTTGACCTGCGGGCCTTCAAGGCCAAGCGAGAAAGCAACGCGGCGACCGTGGAAGGCTTGAAAGCCAGTGGCCGGATCAACCGTGAAGTTGATGATTTTCTCAGGGGTGGAGGCTGCGACTTCTTCGATGTCCATGCCGCCTTCGGTCGAGCAGACAAAGCCGATGCGGCTTGACTGGCGATCAACGACGAGCGCGAGGTATAGTTCGGTTTCAATCCCAGACCCGTCTTCGATATATACGCGGTTTACTTGCTTGCCTGCCGGGCCAGTCTGGTGTGTGACCAATGTGCGGCCCAGCATCTTCTTGGCTTCTTGCGATGCTTCTTCGACAGATTTTGTCAAACGTACACCACCGGCTTCGCCGGCGTCGGCTTCTTTGAATTTACCTTTGCCGCGGCCACCTGCGTGGATTTGCGCCTTAACAACCCAAAGCGGGCCATCCATTTCGCCTGCGGCTGTTTTTGCGTCTTCTGCCTTCAGAACGGCGCGGCCGTCGCTGACCGGTGCGCCATAAGACTTCAAAAGTGCCTTGGCTTGGTATTCGTGGATGTTCATCAAATCGTCCCTTGCTTTGCTGGGTTTGGTCGTTTGAACCACAGCTCGACCAGCAAAAGAACAACGTTTTATGAAGAACGGGCAAAAAAGCGACATTTGTGATCACAGTTTTTTGGGGTGTGATCACAAAATTAGAGATGCCGGTAAGAATCACTGGGTGCTGGAGGAGGCAGGCGGTCGAGCACATCTAGAGAATTGGATGCCCGCCGAAGAGATAAGTGCATTCAATAATGCAATTGTTGGTCAAATTGTGGTCACACAGGCGTTTCGCTGAGAGATCACAACGGGCACTTTAAGGGGCACTTTGCCCGGCACAGCAGACGTTGTAAATTATCTCCTGTCCTTCCCCAAACGCAAAAAAAAGCGCCCCCGAAGGGACGCTTTTCTTAAATGATCAATTGTGGCTTATGCCAGTGAAGGATCGATTTCTTTGCAAGCAGCCACGAGGCCTTTGACCGCGTCGACAGATTTGTCGAACATCGCTTGCTCGTCTTTGTTCATCTTGATTTCGACCACACGTTCAATGCCGCCAGCACCGATGATTGTGGGAACGCCAACATAGAACCCATCAAGGCCGTATGCGCCGTCAACATGCGCCGCACATGGCAGCAGACGCTTTTGGTCTTTGAGGTAGGCTTCAGCCATCTCAATACCGGCCGTCGCAGGTGCATAGAACGCGGAGCCTGTTTTCAGCAAGCCAACGATTTCTGCGCCGCCATCACGGGTGCGCTGTACAATCGCATCGAGCTTTTCTTGTGTCGTCCAGCCCATGTCGATCAGATCAGGCAATGGAATGCCCGCAACCGTGGAATAGCGTGTCAGAGGGACCATTGTATCGCCATGGCCGCCCAGAACGAATGCTGTGACGTCACGCATCGACACCTGAAATTCGTCCGCAAGGAAGTGACGGAAGCGTGCGCTGTCCAAAACGCCTGCCATGCCGCACACCATATGTGCGGGCAGGCCAGAGAATTCGCGAAGTGCCCAAACCATCGCATCAAGCGGGTTTGTGATGCAGATAACAAATGCATTTGGCGCATGAGCTGCAATACCCTCGCCTACGGATTTCATCACCTTCAGGTTGATACCCAGGAGATCGTCGCGGGACATGCCCGGCTTGCGCGGCACACCTGCGGTGACGATGCACACGTCTGCGCCCGCGATATCCGCATAGTCGTTGGTCCCTTTGAAGGAGCCGTCAAATTTCGCCGAAGGGCCCGATGACGCGATATCAAGGGATTTCCCCTGCGGGGTACCATCCGAGATGTCGAACATCACAACGTCGCCAAGTTCCTTGACCGCTGCGAGGTGAGCAAGCGTGCCGCCGATTTGGCCTGCGCCGATAAGGGCAATTTTAGGTCGTGCCATTGGAGTGACTCCTATCTGGGTTGTATTTTGCGCTTTGGGTAAGGCTTTGCCGCCCCGCGCGCAAGTCCGCTGCACCGCGGCATCATGAAAATCGGGATCGTTAATCGGTCATATTTGCGCTAACGATGCAGGAACAATGTTAAAAACGAGATAAATTCGACAATGGAATTTGATCTACAATTCTTTGCGCTGGGCATCCCCGCGATCATCTTTGGCGGCATATCCAAGGGTGGATTTGGCTCTGGCGCTGCCTTTGTCGCTGGTGCGATTCTGGCGTTGGTCGTTCCGCCGGGGGCTGCGTTGGGTATTGTTTTACCGTTGTTCATGCTGATCGATGCCGCCACTTTGAAGTCGTATTGGGGCAAATGGCATGCCGCATCGGCCAAGGGCATGGTTTTGGGCGCGATCCCCGGTGTGGTGATCGCGGCGGCTGTTTATGCCTTGGTCGATGCGGATGTATTCCGCGTTCTCATCGGGGTGATTTGTCTGGCGTTTGTTGCATTCCAAGTATCGCAACAGCTTGGGTTGCTAAAACTGCGCCGCCTGCCGTTTCGTCGTCGCTATGCATGGGCGGCGGGGGCCGTGGGTGGGTTCACCAGCTTTGTCAGCCACGCGGGCGGCCCGCCAACGGCAGTGTTCCTGCTGTCTCAGGGCCTGAGCAAGTTGTCGTATCAAGCCACAACGGTCATCACGTTTTGGGCAATTAACTGGATGAAATTCATCCCCTATTTCTATCTGGGCATATTTTCTTGGGACACGTTCAAAGGGGCCCTGTTTTTGGCCCCCTTTGCGTTACTTGGTGCGTTCATCGGAATAAAAGCCCACCATTTGGTCCCTGAGCGTGCGTTTTTTGCGCTGACCTATACGCTGCTGGTGCTGACTGGGGTGCGCTTAATCTGGGTCGCTTTGGCCTAGGCCTCTTCATTGGTGTCGGGCAGGGCGCCATTTGTAACCTGAAACGCGGTGCCAGCGGCCACGAGACATGTCAGTCCTCCCGCTGCTGTAACCGTAATGGTCCAAGTGCCGGTCGTATCTGATGCAAAAACCTCGATAGTTGTGTTGTTATTGCCAAGCCCAATGGACTGCCGCCGCTCACCGTAGTTTTCCGCAAGCCGTTCAATGATCGCCGCATGGGGCGCACAGTTGGCCCCTTGTGCTTGTGCGTGAGTTGTTGCCAGCAGCATGGCACCGATCCCAAGGGACAAAAGGTAAAAGTTCCGCATCATGGGGTCGCCTTTCATAGTTCAAATTACGTTCCCTAGACTGCGCCGCTTATCCGCGAATATTGTTAATCCACCGTGACGGTGGGGTGCGCATGCTGCGCTGCGGCGCATTTGCGGTTGAATAATCCATCAATATCTGACCCTTTGTGCGCAATAATATTACAAGGAAGAATCAAATGCATGATCGCCCATATCGGTCCGCCCTATATATCCCTGGCTCCAAAGAGCGTGCTTTGGACAAGGCGCGGGGCTTGCCTGTTGATGTAATCTTGTTTGATCTGGAAGATGCGGTCGCCCCGGACGCCAAAGCTGGTGCGCGCGCGACATTGGCAGCCGCCTTGGGGGCGGGTGGCTATGGTCCGCGCTTAACGGTCGTACGGATGAACGCGCTTGATACCCAGTGGGGCGCTGATGATGCGGCCGCGATTCCAACGATGGACTGCGATGCGGTTCTGCTGCCCAAGGTGAATGGCCCCGCTGATCTTGATGCGCTTGCCGCACTGATCCCTGACAAACCGATTTGGGCGATGATAGAAACTCCTGCAAGTATTCTGAATGCTGCCGCAATAGCTGCCCATCCGCGCATGGCCGGGTTTGTTTTGGGCACAAATGATCTGGCAAAGGACCTGAATTCGCGCTCGCGCGCTGCGTTGATGACCGCGTTGCAGATGTCTGTGCTGGCGGCCAAGTCCGCTGGGATTGTCGTGTTGGACGGTGTGTATAACGCGTTCAAGGATGATGACGGTTTAGTCGCTGAATGTGCCGAGGGCCGCGATATGGGGTTTGACGGCAAGACGTTGATCCACCCCGCGCAAGTTGCGATTTGCAATGCGGCTTACGGCCCATCAGATGCCGAGGTTGACTTGGCCAACCGTCAGATTGCCGCGTTCGATACTGCTGAGGCAGACGGGCAGGGCGTTGCGGTTGTCGATGGTAAGATCGTCGAGAACTTGCATATCGTCACCGCAAAGGCGACCTTGGCCAAAGCTGCGGCCATCGCCGCATTGGAGGCATCATGACACTTATTATACTTGGGCTACTTTTGTGGACGCTTGTTCATGTCTGGAAGCGGGTCGCGCCAGATCATCGCGCCAGCTTTGGCGACAAGGGTAAGGGTATTGTTGCTGCCGGATCGGTCATTGCGATCATTTTGATGGTGATTGGCTATCGCGGCGCAGATGGCGCTGTTCTTTGGAACCGCACTGGCGGCATGGCGGGTTTGAATAACCTATTGATGCTGTTTGCATTTTATTTGTTCGCCGCGTCTGGCGCCAAGACCCGCATTACCAAGTTTATCCGTCATCCGCAGTTGGCCGCTGTGATTGTTTGGTCCGGCGCGCATTTGCTGGTAAATGGTGATACCCCGTCGATCGTGCTGTTTGGCGGCATGGCCCTTTGGGCCGCGATGGAGATCGTTTTGATCAACGGCATCCAAGGTGCGCGCACGCCGTATCATGCGGTGCCGGTCAAGAAAGAAGTCACTGCGATTGTTGCCACTGTCGTTGTGTTTGTTGTTGTTGCGCTGATCCACATGCTGGTCGGCCCGAGCCCGTTTGGATAGCCGATGCTTGTTTACCGATTGATCACCGAGGACGACACCTCCAATTTTTGCCACCGCGTGACAGAGGCCATGTCAAAGGGCTGGACCCTTCATGGCAGCCCGCAATATGCGTTTGATCAGGCCAACGGCGTGATGCGTTGTGCCCAAGCCGTCGTCAAAGAAGCCGATGTTGAATATTCTCGCGAGATGAAGTTAGGCGCTGTTTAATGTCCAAAACGAATGCAGGTCGGTTTTTCGAGGATTACACCGTTGGCGATGTGATCACCCATGCGGTTCCACGCACGATTAACATGGGCGAACGGGCACTTTATCACGCGCTGTATCCCGCCCGTCATGCGCTGCATTCGTCGGATGTATTTGCCCAATCCTGTGGCTTGCCGTTCAGTCCGCTCGACGATTTGATCACGTTTCATACTGTTTTTGGCAAATCTGTGCCGGATGTGTCGCTGAATGCCGTGGCCAATCTTGGCTATGCCGAGGGCCGTTGGATCACACCGCTTTGGGCTGGTGATACGGTGACGTCATCGTCCGAGGTGATTGGCGTTAAGCAAAATTCCAATGGTAAGACAGGTATTGTCTGGGTCCGCACCACGGGCCGTAATCAGCATGGCGATGTGCTGATGGACTATGTGCGCTGGGTCATGGTCCGCCGCCGCGCCGAGGGGGCTGCACCAAAGCCCGTTGTGCCAGACTTATCTAAGATGGTTGATCCCGCTGATCTGATGATCCCGAAGGGTCTGGATTTCTCGAACTACGATTTTGCCTTGGCCGGCGAGCCGCATCGCTGGGGTGACTATGCGGTCGGTGAAGTGATTGACCACGTGGATGGCGTCACCGTGGAAGAAGCCGAGCATATGATGGCCACACGGCTATGGCAGAATACGTCCAAGGTCCATTTTGACGCGACCAACCGTGCCGATGGTAAGCGGTTGATCTATGGTGGTCACGTGATCTCATTGGCGCGTGCATTGTCGTTTAACGGGCTGGCCAATGCGCAGATGATCGTAGCGCTCAATGGTGGCGCCCATGCAAATCCGTGCTTTGCAGGGGACACCGTGCGGGCGTGGACGCAGGTGCTGGACAAGGCCGATGTTGATGCTCCGGGTGTTGGTGCAGTCCGCTTGCGGCTTGTTGCAACCAAAGGCAAAGCTGGAGATTTGCGCGGGGATGATGGCAAATATTTGCCAGAGGTCCTGCTGGATCTAGACTATTGGGCATTGATGCCGGTTTGAGCATGCCAGAGTTGCCCGATGCCGATTATGAACAAATTTTCGCTGACAATGCGGTGAAGTTGTGATCACAAATATTTTAGGTGTGATCACAAGTGCAAATTATTGCCCTTTTGCATGGAATATTCACCAAATTGAAAGGGTGGTCCGCGTGACTCTGCGGATTATATCATGCACAAAGGTGCAAACCTGCGCAGACACGAAGGAACCCCAATGGCTGATGTGAACCGCGGCAATCGCCCACTTTCACCACATTTAACGATTTACCGCCCGCAATTGACGTCGATGACGTCGATCTTCGTGCGCTTGACTGGCAATGCGTTGCTGATCGCCGCTTTGATGATCGTTTGGTGGTTTGTCGCCGCAGCGGCTGGCCCCGACGCATTTGCAACCGCTGACGGGGTCTTGCGCAGCTGGTTTGGCGACCTGGTGCTGTTCCTGTCCACGTGGGCTGTGTGGTACCACATGTTTGGCGGCATTCGTCACCTAATCTGGGACAGCGGCCGCATGTTGGACGTTGATAAATCTGAAACTGCCGGTTTGGTTATGATCATCGCATCCGTGCTGATGACCATCTTCACCGTCGTTGTAGTATAAGGAGCATCTGACATGAGATTTATGACAGATCGCAAACGCGCTGAAGGCACAGGATCGGCCAAGTCTGGCACCATGCACCATTGGAACATGATGGTCAGCTCGGTCGCACTTGTTGTGTTGCTGCCGGTTTTCGTATTCCAATTTGGCGCCACCTTGGGCGGGTCGTACGAAGAGGTTATCGCCTATTATAGCCGTCCGGTGCCTGCGACGATCGCGGCCTTGACGATGTTGGTTACGTTCTACCATTTCCGTGGCGGCGTGCAGACGTTGCTTGAAGATTACGTGCATGGCTTTACCCGCAAGGCCCTGATCATCGCGATGATCTGTTTGTCATATGGCGCCGCAGCGTTTGGCGTGTTCGCCGTGCTGCGCATCGCACTTTAATTCCGCCGGAGAGATAACAATGGCTGCTTATGAATATGAAACCCATACCTTTGACGCGATCGTCATTGGCGCTGGTGGTGCTGGATTGCGCGCGACGCTTGGTTTGGCTGAACAAGGTCTAAAGACTGCGTGCATCACCAAGGTTTTCCCAACCCGTTCCCACACTGTTGCCGCCCAAGGTGGCATCGCTGCATCCCTTGGTAACATGGGCCCCGATAGCTGGCAGTGGCATATGTATGACACGGTCAAAGGGTCTGATTGGCTCGGGGATACCGATGCGATGGAATACCTTGCCCGCGAAGCCCCCAAGGCGGTCTACGAGCTTGAACACTACGGTGTTCCGTTTAGCCGCACCGAAGAGGGTAAGATTTACCAGCGCCCGTTTGGCGGCCACACAACCGAATTTGGCGAAGGCCCGCCTGTACAGCGTACTTGTGCTGCAGCTGACCGGACTGGTCATGCTATTTTGCACACGCTTTACGGGCAGTCGTTGAAGCAGGAGGCTGAATTCTACATCGAATATTTCGCCACTGATCTGATTATGTCAGAAGATGGTCAATGTCAGGGTGTTGTCGCATGGAAGCTGGATGATGGCACCATGCATGTGTTCAACGCCAAGACCACGGTGCTTGCCACTGGTGGTTACGGTCGTGCGTATTTCAGCGCCACATCTGCGCACACCTGCACAGGTGACGGCGGTGGCATGGTCGCCCGTCAGGGGCTGCCGTTACAGGATATGGAATTCGTACAATTCCACCCAACGGGTATTTACGGCGCTGGTTGCCTAATCACTGAAGGCGCGCGCGGCGAGGGTGGTTATTTGACCAACTCTGAAGGCGAGCGCTTCATGGAACGTTACGCGCCCAACTATAAAGACCTCGCGCCGCGTGACTACGTGTCGCGCTGTATGACGATGGAAATTCGTGAGGGCCGTGGTGTCGGCGCAGGTGGGGATCACATCCATCTGAACCTGAACCATTTGCCGGCTGAGGCGCTGAACCTGCGCTTGCCTGGAATCTCGGAAAGTGCCCGCATCTTTGCAGGCGTTGACGTCACCAAAGAGCCGATCCCGGTGCTGCCGACTGTGCATTATAACATGGGCGGTATTCCGACAAACTATCACGGTGAGGTTTTGAACCCGACCAAGAAAGACCCGAATGCGGTTGTTCCCGGTCTGATGGCAGTGGGTGAAGCGGGCTGTGCGTCTGTGCATGGTGCGAACCGCCTTGGGTCCAACAGCTTGATTGACCTTGTGGTGTTCGGCCGTGCTGCGGCGATTCAGGCAGGGAAAACTGTTGATCGTGACAGCGCAAACCCTGTGCTAAACCAGTCGTCCGTTGATGCAGCGTTTGATCGCTTTGATGGCTTGCGCCATGCCAAGGGCGATATCGGCACAGCAGAGCTGCGGTTGGAAATGCAAAAGGCGATGCAAGCCGATGCAGCCGTGTTCCGTACCGATAAGACCCTCAAAGAGGGTGTTGAAAAGATGACATCTGTTGCGTCCAAGATGGACGGCATCAAGGTTACCGATCGGTCGATGGTTTGGAATACAGACCTGATGGAAACGCTTGAGCTGACCAACTTGATGCCAAATGCGCTGGCCACGATTGTTGGCGCTGAGGCCCGCAAGGAAAGCCGTGGCGCCCATGCTCATGAAGATTATGCGACCCGCGACGATGAAAACTGGCGTGTGCACACGATTGCGAATGTCGATGGCACCAAGGTTAATCTGTCGTACCGCCCTGTGATTACCAAGGCGCTGACGACCGAAAAAGAAGGTGGCATCAACACCAAACAGTTTGCGCCAAAAGAACGGACATTCTGATGCTGGGCCGGATTTCATCTGTTGTTGCTGCCTGTGCACTGACGGCTTGTACGGTGCAGGGTCCAACCTTGAACGCGCAAGCAGAGCAGATGGAATTTGCGTTGCTTGAATGCAAGGCCCAGCTGGGCTTGCCCGGGCAGACACAAACCCAAGTGACATTTGATGGCGGTGTGCCAGTGGCACGTGTCGTTCCGTTTGACCTGATCACTGCGCAGGACGCCGCGCGGATCAATGCCTGTGCAGACAACTCTGTGGCGCTGAATGATGGCCAGAAGGTCGTGCCGATGTCGGATGCCGCGTCAGTCACCCCTGCGCCTGTGCCTGTGGACTATAACTCTGGTGCTTGCCCACGCGGTCGTTCCGGCCTTTATGGCGGTACATCATATTGCTTCGCGGTGTCGAACTGATGCGCTTTGTGCTGTCTGTTTTGATGTTCGCTGGGGTTGCGTCATGCAATTCTGTGAACCCTGAATTGGCTGCCCAACGGTGCGAGGCACGTGCCCGCGCCGCCATGGGCCCAACTGGTAGTGTTGAGTTTGGTGTGAACAGTAATTCTGGCGGGTTTTCCCGTGCGGAGATTGGGATCAGCAGCGATTTTCTGCAAGGCCGTGATCCTGCGCAGGTCTACGATGCCTGTGTCCTACAAATGACGGGTGAATTGCCGATCCGGCCACCTAATTTAAGAACCCGATAAGCCAAAGGGGGCGCGCCCCCAAAGGAGAGACGAGAATGGTAGAACTGACCCTTCCAAAGAACAGCCGCATGGTGACGGGCAAGACGTGGCCCAAACCGACCGGCGCCACCAATCTGCGCAAGGTGCAGGTTTATCGTTGGACCCCTGACGACGACAAAAACCCCGCGTTGGACACATATTTTGTGGACATGGACAGCTGTGGCCCAATGGTTTTGGACGCGCTCATCAAGATCAAGAACGAGATTGATCCGACGCTGACATTCCGCCGGTCGTGCCGTGAAGGCATTTGTGGATCGTGTGCCATGAACATCGACGGCATCAACACGTTGGCCTGTATTTACGGGATGGACGAGGTGTCTGGCGATGTGAAAATTTACCCGCTGCCGCATATGCCTGTCGTGCGGGATTTAATCCCTGACCTGACTCATTTCTATGCTCAGCATGCAAGCGTCATGCCGTGGTTGGAAACCAAAACCAACGCCCCTGCCAAAGAGTGGAAACAGTCCATTGAGGACCGTGAAAAGCTGGATGGTTTGTACGAATGTGTGATGTGTGCGTGTTGTTCCACATCCTGCCCGTCATATTGGTGGAATGGTGATAAATACCTCGGCCCAGCCGCGTTGTTGCATGCCTACCGCTGGATTGTGGATAGCCGCGATGAAGCCACAGGCGAGCGGTTGGACGAGCTGGATGATCCGTTCAAGCTGTACCGTTGCCACACGATTATGAACTGCGCCAAGACATGCCCTAAGGGTTTGAACCCTGCCAAGGCGATTGCCTCGATCAAGAAAAAGATGGTCGAGCGCATTATTTGATCTAATTAATCAGCGCAAATCAACACGATATCGCGCCGTCCCGATGGGGGCGGCGTTTTTGTTTGATGGCGCGGAAATTGGAAAGCCAAAGAGGGTTTTGTTTTCTGCCGCGATGGGGTTTGTTGATTTCATGATGAACGAACCCAAAGATGCTGATGCCCGCCGCGCTATTGAACCGGTGATTTGTTATCCGGTGAAGACCTTGCCTGTGCCGGATTTACCCTTGTACCAAACGGCCCGCGCAGGTGCGGTTTTGGTGGATGAGGTGCTTGTGTCGCCGCGTGAAGCGGCCGCGATTGAAGTCCCGGTGGGGCATTTTTTGCGCATGCAGTCCGTCGATGGTCCGCAAGTCGGGGATTTGAACTTGTTTGCAGCCGCTGATTTGGCAGAGCGGTTCTATTCCGGAAAAACCCGCGCACTGCACGGCACCCATATCACTACGGGCGACCGCATGTGGTCGTGTTTTCCGTATTTGCGCCCGATGGCCACAGTTGTGGATGATACGCTGAATTGGTACGGTATGGATGCATTTGGCGGGTCGGTGCATGATGTCATCGGAACCCGCTGCGATCCATATACGGGTCGTTTGTTGTCTGGCGAAGACTATCATCATTGCTGCCATTCCAATCTGACGCGGGCTTTGGCGGATCATACCGGATTGTCGCGACGCGAGGCCGAGGCGCATGTGCATGATGTCATGAACCTGTTCATGTGCACGGGGTTTACCCGTGACACGGGGCAGTATTTTATGAAAGCCAGCCCTGTGCGCCCGGACGACTATCTTGAACTATTCGCCGAGATTGATTTGCTCGCGGTGCTGAGCGCTTGCCCCGGTGGTGATTGTAGTACGGTGCATTCCAGTGACGCGGCGGCGTGCTATCCGCTATTGATGCAGATTTACGCGCCTGCTGTCGGGGCATTGGATGGCTGGGTGCGCCCGCAGGTTAATGCTTACGACCGCACCCACGGTCCTTAAGCAGGAAACGCAGCGGCAAGAGCAATTTCGACCATATCGCCAAAGCTACTTTCGCGGTCTTGCGCAGGAAGCGCCTCTTTCGTGATCAGATGGTCGGACACAGTAAGAACGGCCAAGGCCTTGCGCTTGTGCCGATGCGCGAGATTGTAGAGCTCGGCTGCTTCCATCTCGACGCCCAAAATCCCGTGCCGAACCATGAGCTCGTTCAGGTCGGGCCGTTCGTCATAAAATACGTCTGCTGAATAAATGCCGCCCACGTGGGTCGTGACTGCTTTTGCGGTGGCAGCTGCGTGGGCTGCGGTTAGCAGGCCGTAATCGGCGCAGGGCGCAAAATTCAGTTCTTTGAAGATACCGCGTGACGGGGTCGAAATGTTGCTCGCCGTCATCGCCAAAATCACATCACGGATGCCAACGTGGTCTTGCATGCCTCCACACGAGCCGATCCGGATCAGGGTTTGTGCGTTGTATTCGGTGATCAGTTCATTCGCGTAAATCGACAGCGATGGCATGCCCATGCCAGATCCTTGGATCGTGACCAGATTGCCGTGCCATGTGCCAGTGTAGCCCAACATGCCGCGCACATCGTTTACCAGTCGTGCACCGTCAAGAAATGTCTCAGCGGCCCATTTGGCACGGTACGGATCGCCTGGCATCAGAACAGTGGGCGCGATGTCGCCGGATTTTGCGCCAATGTGGATGGTCATATGTGGAATCCTTTTGCTTGTCCCGTTAGTCTAGGGTGAAAGAAGCCCAGTGAGGAGGGGAAATGCGCCAATTTATAGCGATAGCCGTCCTTGCAGCGGGCACGTCAGCGATGGCCCAAGATGCCGCGGAATTGGTTGTGGCAAAAGAGGTGCTGACCCGTTTGCAGCCCCTGTCGTTTGAAAAGCGCCGTGAATACTGCGGTTATATTGGGTATAATGCGGATGGTATTATTATTGCGACAACGCCGACGGCAGGTGATCAGGCGTCATGCGGCGCCCCATTCCCCCGCGATATGGCCGTCACCGCATCCTACCACACCCATGGCGATTTTGACGCGGGCTACTTTAATGAAGTCCCAAGCGTTGTGGATATGGACGGCGACGCTGAATTTTACATGAATGGCTATGTGTCCACGCCGGGCGGACGTATGTGGTTTATTGATACGCAGGTCCTAGCAACCTACCAAGTGTGTGGTATCGGGTGTTTACCCAAGGCTTCGGGTTTTCAAAAAGGCAAAGATGGCGATATCGCCGATACTTATGATTATGACGCATTGCGCGAGAAATTAGGACATTAGATGAAACATCTTATCATTGCAGGCGCGATTTTGGTCCCTGTGATTGTTGGCGCGCAAGAGAGCTCTGAAGTGACTTTGGTATCGTCAATACTTGCAGACCTGCAGCTGGTTTCGTTTGCTCAGAACATCGAATATTGCGGGTATGTCGGGTTTAATACCGATGGTCAGTTGATTGCTTCCAAGCCGACCCGTGGCGATGAAGGCAGTTGTCTGGCCGATGATCCATATCATATTAAGGTAATTACCGCATCCTATCACACCCACGGCGGTCATTCGTTTGACTACATCAACGAAGTGCCCAGCGGTGAAGACATGGAAGGCGATGCTGATGAGGGAATCGATGGTTATGTCGCCACACCTGGTGGCCGCCTGTGGTATATTGATAGTGTTGAGATGATCGCGTCTCAATTGTGTGGGATTCAGTGCTTGCCGGTTGATCCCGCATTTGTTGAAGGCGAAAACGGCCACATCGCAGAAAGCTATTCCTACTATGATCTGGTCATTCGACTGGCGGATTAATTATTCGGAGGCGATCTCGCGTGGATCCACCAATGTAATGATGTCGCCCATGATTTTGTTCAATTCGAAATCCTTGGGCGTGTAGACAGCCGCAACACCCATTTCGCGGAGCATTTGGGCATCGTCTTCGGGGATGATCCCGCCCGCGATGACGGGGATGTGGCTTAGGTTTGCATCTTGGAGCCGTTGGATCACGTCTTTGATCAACGGAATATGCGAGCCAGACAGGATCGATAGCCCGATCACATGCGCGTCGTCGTTGGCTGCGGCGCTAACGATTTCCTCGGGCGTGAGCCTGATCCCCTCATACGCGATGTCCATGCCGCAATCACGTGCGCGGGCCGCAATTTGCTCTGCGCCGTTGGAGTGTCCATCAAGGCCAGGTTTGCCGACAAGAAATTTCAGGCGGCGGCCCAATGCGTGGCTGACCAGATCGACCTGTTCGCGTAGCTCATCAAGCCCCTCTGTCCGGTTGGACGGGTTTTTGCTAACGCCTGTTGGCGCGCGGTATTCGCCGAACGCGGCGCGGATCACGTCGGACCATTCGCCTGTCGTGGCCCCCGCGCGTGCGCAAGCGATGGACGGGATCATAATGTTGGTGCCGTCTTTTGCCGCCGCGCGCAGTGCGACCAACGCATTGGTCACGGCCGCATTGTCGCGGGATTTTTTCCACGCGCTAAGGCGACCCAATTGGTCTGCTTCGGCTTCTGGGTCAGCGACCATAATCGCGTCGTCACCTGCGGTCAGCGGCGATGGTTCGCCGGCCTGCCATTTGTTCACGCCGACAACGGTGGTTGTGCCGTCCTCGATCCCTGCGATACGGGCCGCGTTAGAGTCGACCAGTCGCCCTTTCATATAAGCGATTGCCTTTACCGCGCCGCCCATGCCGTCGATTTGGGCAAGCTCGGATCGCGCGCCGTCTTTTAATGCGTTCACTTTGCGGTCGATCGCTGGGTTGCCGTCGAACAGATCGTCGAATTCCAAAAGATCGGTTTCATACGCGAGGATTTGTTGCATGCGCAGTGACCATTGTTGGTCCCATGGGCGGGGCAGGCCGAGCGCTTCGTTCCATGCAGGCAGTTGCACAGCGCGTGCGCGGGCGTTTTTGGACAGGGTCACTGCGAGCGTTTCGAGCAAAATCCGGTAGACGTTGTTTTCGGGCTGCTGTTCGGTCAGTCCAAGCGAGTTTACTTGCACGCCGTAGCGGAAACGACGGTATTTCGCATCCTCAACGCCATAGCGGTTTGCGCAGATTTCATCCCACAGCTCGACAAAGGCGCGCATTTTGCAAAGCTCGGTGACGAAACGGATGCCAGCGTTTACGAAAAAGCTGATCCGTCCAACCATTGCTGGAAAGTGTTCCGCAGGAACCTTGCCGCGCAGATCGTCGAGCACGGCGGTAGCTGTGGCCAATGCGAATGCGAGCTCTTCTTCTGGTGTCGCGCCCGCCTCTTGCAAGTGGTAGCTGCAGACGTTCATCGGGTTCCATTTGGGCAGATGCTGCTGGGTATATGCGGCCACATCGGTGATCATCCGCATGGATGGTTCGGGCGGGCAGATGTAGGTGCCGCGCGACAGGTACTCTTTGATAATGTCGTTTTGCACGGTACCTTGCAGGGCGCGCACGTCCACGCCTTGTTCTTCGGCGACAGCGATATACAGCGACAACAGCCAAGGAGCCGTCGCGTTGATCGTCATAGATGTGTTCATTTGTTCAAGCGGGATATCCGCGAACAGCGCGCGCATGTCGCCAAGGTGGCTGACGGGAACGCCGACTTTGCCGACTTCGCCTTTGGCCAGAATGTGATCGCTGTCATACCCGGTTTGGGTCGGCAGATCGAAGGCTACGGAAAGCCCTGTCTGCCCTTTGGCCAAGTTGCCCCGATAAAGCGCGTTGGAGGCGGATGCCGTGGAGTGCCCGGCGTAGGTCCGAAACAGCCAGGGGCGGTCTTTCTGCGGGTGCGACATGGGCGGCTCCTTAAATCACGTGACGAAATATTGTTTCGCATGCAGGGGTATTACCCGACATTTTCTGACGCTGTCAATTCGCCGCAACGCGGCATGTTGGGATTTACCCCATCCGTGTTCCCTGTCAATGTCCCCAAATGACGCAAACGGTTTCCATGCCTATCTGGGCTTTCGTGCTGATCCTGCTGTTCGCGGCGGTGACATTCGCGTCGCATTTTTTGTTCCCATCCGTCCGCTGGTTTTTCCGAAAACGTGCTGAGCGGGTGATCGCAAAGCTGAATAAACGGCTGACCCGTCCGATCGAACCGTTCAAGTTGGCCCGCCGTTACGACATGATCCAGCGGTTGATTTACGATCCAGAGGTGACGCAGGCCGTGGTAGATTACGCCCACGAGGAAAAAATCCCCGAGAACGTCGCATTTGAAAAAGCCCGGCATTATGCCCGCGAGATCGTGCCATCGTTTTCTGCGACCGCGTATTTTACAGTCGGGGTGCGTTTCGCGCGTTGGTTAACCCAAGCATTATACCGCGTCCGGTTAGGTGCGTTTGACCGCGATGCGCTGGAAAAGATTGACCCTGATGCCACGGTCATCTTTGTGATGAACCATCGCAGCAACATGGACTATGTTTTGGTCACGCATTTGGTCAGCCGCGCAGGCACGTTGTCATATGCGGTGGGGGAATGGGCGCGCGTTTGGCCGCTGTCGTCGGTGATCAAAATGCTTGGTGCCTACTTTATTCGCCGCCGGTCACGCGGGTCGTTATACCGCCGCGTTCTGGCCCGCTATGTACAGTTGGCAACTGAAGGCGGCGTAACCCAAGCAATGTTCCCAGAAGGCGGTTTGAGCCTGACAGGGCAGGTAGGTGCGGCCAAACTTGGGCTGCTCAGTTATATCGTGACGAACACACCCAAGAATGGCCGTGATGTCATTTTTGTGCCCGTTGGCCTGAACTATGATCAGGTCCTTGAGGATCGGTTTTTGGTAAATGCGAGCAAGACGGGCAAGCGTCGTTTTCGCCCAAGCGCGTGGACGGTTGTACGCGGTTGCGCGGTCTATGCGTGGTGGCGTCTACGAGGCAAGTTCCGCGGATTTGGTACAGCGTCTGTTGGGTTCGGCACCCCGCTGGAACTATCGAGTATTCCTGTTGGCGAGGGGCGCACCGAAGCTGTCGCCGCAGAGCTGATGGCGCGGATCAAAAAGGTCGTACCTGTTTTGGCCGTCCCTTTGGTTGCGCGCGCCTTGACCGGGCAGCCGGATACTGATCGGGCAGCGCTTGTTGGGGCGGTATCGGTGATGCTGGATGATCTGCGTGGCCGGAACATGCCGTTGCCGCGCCGCGAGATTGGCGCGATGGTCGACGACACGCTAAGCCGGCTTGCGTTACGCAAATTGGTGGTCATGTCTGGCCAGCATGTTGTGGTGCCGCCTGATCAGGCCGACATCATTGCCTACTATGCGGATACGATTTCTCATCACTTTGACAACTGATTGCACCCGCTGATTCTGTTGGCCGGACAAAAGGTGCGGAATGCTATAGTCGTCATGCTGCAATGTGATCGATTTCTCTGCGCCGCAGAAGAAATAAAGTTACAATATCTGACCTAAATGGGTTGCATTGTTGCTTTGTCAATTTTAGACCTATGGCGAAAGCGCCGATTCTGCGGCGCGGCAATTTTGGTAATTTGAACGATGGAGACGGACATGGCCCTTGATCAGGACACGGCAAAAACAGCCTCTGGCAAAGATCTATATGAAGTGGGTGAAATGCCCCCAATCGGTCACGTCCCCGAGCAGATGTATGCATGGACGATCCGCCGTGAACGTCATGGCGAACCCGATAAGGCGTTTGAGGTCGAAGTCGTTGATGTGACTAAACCTGACAGCCACGAAGTGCTTGTTATGGTGATGGCTGCTGGTGTGAACTATAATGGTGTTTGGGCTGGTCTGGGTGTTCCGATCAGCCCCTTTGACGTCCACAAAGCCGATTTCCACATCGCAGGGTCTGATGCGTCGGGCATCGTTTGGGCCGTTGGTGACAAGGTCAAACGCTGGAAGGTCGGCGACGAGGTTGTCATTCATTGCAACCAAGACGACGGCGATGATGAGGAATGCAACGGCGGCGATCCGATGTTTTCGGAAAGCCAGCGTATCTGGGGCTATGAGACACCCGATGGGTCATTTGCGCAGTTCACATGTGTCCAGTCGCAGCAGTTGATGCCTCGTCCGCAGCATCTGACGTGGGAGGAAAGCGCGTGCTATACGCTGACGTTGGCCACTGCGTACCGCATGTTGTTTGGGCACCACCCTCACGAGCTGAAGCCTGGACAGAACGTTCTGGTTTGGGGCGCGTCTGGTGGGCTGGGATCTTATGCGATCCAGTTGATTAACACAGCAGGCGCCAACGCCATCGGTGTCATCTCTGAAGAAGACAAGCGCGAGTTTGTCATGTCGCTGGGCGCCAAGGGCGTGATCAACCGCAAGGATTTCAAGTGTTGGGGCCAGATGCCAACCGTGAACACGCCCGAGTATAAGGAATGGTTCACCGAGACGCGCAAATTCGGCAAGGCGATCTGGGAGATTACAGGCAAGGGGAACAACGTCGACATGGTGTTTGAACACCCGGGCGAGGCGACGTTCCCTGTGTCCACATTTGTGTGTAAGCGCGGCGGCATGGTTGTGATTTGTGCGGGTACGACAGGATATAATCTAACGTTCGACGTGCGGTACATGTGGATGCACCAAAAACGCTTGCAGGGCAGCCACTTTGCCAATCTCAAGCAGGCGTCTTCTGCCAATAAGCTGATGGTAGAGCGTCGCCTTGATCCGTGTATGTCCGAGGTGTTCACTTGGGCCGATATTCCTGCTGCGCACACCAAAATGCGCCGCAACGAACATAAGCCCGGAAATATGGCCGTTTTGGTGCAATCTCCCAAGGTTGGTTTGCGTACATTTGAAGACGCGCAGGTCGAATCACAAGGTTAACCAAACTGCGAACGGATCGGAAACATGACCGGCGCGCCTTTTCACAGGGCTGCGCCGGTTTTTTGTATTGGATAGTTTTATTTCAATACCTTCGCGGAATGGCGTCCCCCCGTTTATGGGGGGGGTAAACGGGCGAGTATTTAGTTAACTAATTTGATGCTACTATAAGTTGTTAACGTTTGATTAACTAAACCATTGGAGGTTGATTATGGGAAACAATTGGATCATCGACGTGCTCGCTGACCTGCGCAGTTTCGCTCATAAGAATGGACTGCCGTTGCTGGCGGTACAATTGAATGATGTGACCCTCGTTGCGCAAGCCGAGATAGACCAGATGACTGCGGGAGCACCGATGCCGGTGCGAGGAGAGACAGCTGAAACTCGATCAATTTTTGTCCAGGCTGGAGAAGGCAGACGCACTTGAGCAACTCCAGGGCCTGATCGTCGGACTGCGCGATTCGCTTAAGATTGACCACGTCGTTTATCATTGGGTCAGCGCTGATGGTGAACAATATGGCTTTGGTACTTACGACCCGAAATGGGTGCAACATTACGTCGATAAGGAATACCTGCGGATTGATCCCGTTGTTTCAGGTAGCTTCCAGCGCTTTCACCCCGTGGATTGGAAACGACTAGATTGGTCATCGCGCGCGGCGCGTGCGTTTCGCAAAGATGCGATTGACCATGGCATCGGCAATCAGGGATTCACGATCCCGATTCGCGGTCCAAACGGCCAGTTCGCGTTATTCACGGTGTCCCACACGACAGATGATGCCGCGTGGTCCGACTTCACGCAGGCAGAACAGCGCAATCTGATCCTTATTGCGCATTATCTTAACCAAAAGGCGCTCAAGCTCGAAAAGGGCCGCGCCCCCGAGCCGGTTCGCGCCTTGTCACCGCGTGAAACGGATGCGCTGACGTTTTTGGCGATGGGTTATAGCCGTGGTCAAGTCGCAGAGATGCTTTCAATTTCTGAACATACTTTGCGTGCCTATATCGAGAGTGCCCGATTTAAACTGGGCGCATTGAACACCACACATGCCGTCGCACGCGCATTGTGCGAGGGGTTGATCGTCATTGGGGGGGCCGCACGCGCAGCGGCAGGCAATTGGCCCGGACGCGAAGACCCACGCGCCGCCGCCCGTTAACCGTTTCTTCAGACGGCCGCGCGGTCCAGTCATTTTTCCTTTCACGAACTCAACGATCCTTAAAGCTGGCTTAACCAGTTTGAAAGGAACGCTGATGTTGCGTTATCTGACCGCATACCAATTGGCAGCGCACCCAATTTTGCGCGATTCTATGCACCGTGACCGCGCCGTTCAATTCCGAGACCGGTTAAAGTGGGATGTGAACGTAGATGCCGACGGGTTTGAGCGGGATGAATATGATGCCATGAACCCGCTATACGTGATTTGGGAATTGCCTGATGGCCGTCATGGCGGATCAATGCGATTTCTACCGACCTCTGGGCGTACGATGGTTCATGATCATTTCCCTTCCCTTTTGGGTGATACCGATGTGCGATCCGATCAGATTTGGGAGTGTACCCGTTTTTGCATCGCACAAGGTGCAGGTGCCCCTGTCGCTGCAGCCTTGATGTTGGGAGGCGGAGAGTTAATGCGCGCCTTTGATCTGACCCCTCTGTTGGGCGTGTTTGATGCCCGCATGGTCCGTATTTATAACATGATCGGTGCTGCCCCGGATGTTTTGGGCAGTCGTGGCAAAGGACGTGACAAAATTTCTGTTGGCTTGTGGGCGTATCGCAGCCGCGACCGCGCCGCTGTATTGCGCCGCGCGGGGGTGTCTAGCGCAGTGTCGGAACATTGGTTCGAGCGGTCATTTGGGCATAAGGTTAAACGCCGCACAGCCGCTTAACCGCTGGCAGGCCACGGGCTACGCGGATACTGTGCAGTCATGAGCAGCACAGCACTTACATTCTCCGAAGATCAGGCTGAAGCTTGGGATAGCGTCACCGCAGCCCTGCGGTTGTCGGGCGTTGATCTGGACGATAGCCTGCTGATGCCGCCTCAGGCGGACACGTCGTCTGTGATGGCTGTGATCGGCAAGGCAGGATCGGGAAAAACGATGCTTTTGGCCCGCCTGTATAAGGCGTTGGAAGAGGCTGGTGTCGATATTATTTCAGGCGACTGGGAGGGCAAAAAGCGCAAAGACCGCCGGACCTTGGCTATTCTTGCGCCGACCAATAAGGCCGCATCAGTGTTGCGTAACCACGGCGTGCCAGCCACTACGATCCACCGGATCTTATACACGCCGGTCTATGATCCCGAATACGAAAAAGTTGCTGAATGGTTGGCTGGACAGGGCGAGCGCCCCGATATTGAAGGGCTGACTGACATCGCATTGGATCGCGCGTTTTCGTCGTTTCAAACGCATAAGTCCGTTCCGGCTGCGTTGGCTGCTGCTGGCTTGCGCGGGTCTGATTTCATCACCGGATGGAAGCGTCGCGAAGAACCGATGGATATCGGTTTTGTTGACGAAAGCTCTATGTTGGACGCCAAACAATTCGCAGACCTGCAAGAGATTTTCCCGACGCTTGTGCTGTTTGGTGATCCCGCCCAATTGCCCCCTGTGCAAACATCCGGCGGCATGGTGTTCGAGACAATGCCGCCCGAACGCGTGCAAACCCTAAGCCGTGTGCACCGCCAAGATGCGGGCAGCCCGATCCTTGATCTGGCCCATGCATTGGCTGATCCGATGATCGATTTCTATGCGTTTGAAAAGTTGGTCGCAGAGGCCGCTGCCGTTGATGAACGTGTCGTGATGGCGCAGCGGGTCGAAGCCGATTTGATGGCCCGCAGCCCCGTACTGGTTTGGCGTAACGCGACCCGAATTCGGCTGATCCATGCCTTTCGGGCAGCATTTGACGCCCCAATGGACGAGCTGCTGGCTGGCGAGCCTCTGATCTGTGACGGTATTGAATTGCCGATGAAGCACCGTAAAAAGCGCCTCGACCTAGAGGCTCGTGGTTTGATTAAAGGCGCGCAAGTCATATACCTTGGACCTGGTCGTAAACCTGGTTTCAGCCGCTTGCATGTCATGGGGGCCGAGGACCCGCAGGTCAGTGCTGCATCGATTGTAAAGATCGAACAAGAGGGTGACGCGGAGCCGTTCATTCCGTTCGCCGCGAAGATGGGTGCCACGTTTTTGCACGGTGCTGCGGTGACGATCCACAAGGCGCAAGGCAGTCAATGGGATACAGTGCAGGTGTTCGCGCCAGATATTGAGATCGCAGCCAAGATGGGCCGTGTTGAGGCTGGACAGCCATTGTGGAAGCGCTTGGCCTATGTTGCGATTACGCGGGCAGAGACACAGCTAAGGTGGGTTGTGCGTAACCGTTTAGCGCGCCCAAGCATGCCTCTTTCTGTCGATGACCTGCATGTCGCCCCGGTCGCGCTGGAACTGACCGCGCCAGAAGAAGACTAGCGGCGTAAAAAACCAAACACTGCCGATGCGCTCCAGCCTGCTGCGATCGCGATCGCAAGCGACATCAAGCCGTATAGGAATGCATTTTCGTGCGCGAGGTTATAAAGCCACCGTTCCATTCCGACCTTTTTCACAGGAATCGAGGTCACATATTCGTCGACCACATCGCCGTCACGGGTCAGGAAAATTCTGGCTAAATAGATCCCTTCCGTCAGGTTCGCGGGCATCTGAATACGGGTTTGGAATAGGGTGTCGCGTGAAATCGCAACCGCCCCTTCAAGCCGTTGGTATTGATCGTTGCCCGCACGAATACGCACCAATGCGCGCGCGAAACTTTGGCTATCAAGCACATTGGTACCAACTTCGCGCACGACTTGTGGAATGGTGATCCGGTTGATCAAATCCTCGGACGGGCGCAGCACTTTGGACAAATCGGCAGAAGATGCCACGGCATAGAAGGAAGGCGCCGCTGCAATTTGCACATCGTCGACGTTGACCCAAATACCAAACCGCCGTTCTTTACGCCGCACGGTCACGGGCGTTTCGGGGCCCGCCACTGTGACGATAATCCCGAGATTGCCGTCAGGGACAGGCGCGTCACGCCGGATCGCACCAAACAGTAGAATTTCGGACCCGACAAAGGTCGCGGTGATGTCGATTTCGGTCTGGCTGAGGCCAAGGATGATTTCTTCTTCGGCCTGCGCGGGCAGGGCCAAGAGCAACATGAGGGACATAAGACGCAGCATTAGTGGCCTCCCTCACCGAGTGAATATAGCTCGATAGGTTGGATCAGCAGGTCCAAACCCAGCTTGAAGCAGACAGCCAGCACCATGATTGCAAGCCAGATGCGCAGCTGTTCTGCCTTCATCTTGACGCCAATCCGTGTGCCGATTTGTGCGCCGATCACGCCGCCGACAAGCAGCAGAACCGCAAGTACGATATCAACTGTAAAGTTCGTCGTCGCGTGCAGCATTGTGGTGAAGGCTGTCACAAAGATGATCTGGAACAGGGAAGTGCCCACGACCACTTTGGTTGGCATGCCCAGCAGATAGATCATCGCAGGGACCATGATGAACCCGCCGCCCACGCCCATAATTGCCGCCAAGATACCCACAAGCACGCCGACGATCAGTGGCGGGATAACCGAGATATAAAGACCAGAAACCCGGAACTTCACCTTGAATGGCAGGTTGTGCAGCCATGTGTGTTTGCGCCGCGTTGGCCGTCCGCCCGATTTCTTGGATTTGCGGATCGCGTTCAAGCTTTCGATGAACATCAGCGCACCGATGATGCCAAGGAAGACAACGTAGCAAAGTTTGACCAGCAGATCGACTTGACCCAGGGACCGCAAGTAGTTGAAAACAATGACCCCAAGGGCCGCCCCAGCAAGACCGCCAATCAGCAGGACGGTGCCCATGCGCAAATCGACAGTTTTTCGTTTCAGATGCGCCAGCACACCCGAGAATGACGATGCAACGATTTGGTTTGCTTCGGTTGCCACGGCTACCGCAGGGGGGATGCCTATAAAGAACAATAGTGGTGTCATTAAGAACCCGCCGCCCACGCCGAACATGCCGGATAAAATACCCACGATTCCACCCAAGCCAAGTAAAAGGAAGGCGTTCACCGATACTTCGGCGATAGGAAGATAAATCTGCATGAGCTGTCCCGGCAAGGTGTGTATGGCCGCTGAGTAGCACCAAAAACCTTTCGTAGCGGCATGTCAAACCCCAAGGGGCGAAAAATGCTGCAAATGCAGCATTTCTTGCGCCGTTGGACTTAATGGCTTTGTTTTCTGGCTTTAGCGTTCTTTGACATAGGGCTGTCCACCTGCACGCGGTGGCACGGCTTTGCCCACAAAGCCCGCAAGAATGATCACAGTCAGGATGTATGGAAGCACATCGAGCAGTTGCGCGTTTACCTTAAACCCAAACACGGTCTGGATCACATCGGGACGTAACGCGAAGGCTTGCAGGAACCCGAACAGCAGGCAGGCATAAAGCGCATACCACGGCCGCCACTTGGCAAAGATCAGGGCGGCCAGTGCTATGTAGCCTCGCCCTGCGCTCATGTCTTTGACAAAGCTGGCTTGCAGCGCAGTCGCCAGATAGGCACCCGCAATCCCGCACAGCACGCCGCAGATCAGCACAGCCATATAGCGCAGCCAGACAACCGATATACCGGCCGTGTCGACCGCTGCCGGGTTTTCACCGACCGCTCGCAGGCGCAGGCCAAATCGCGTGCGGTACAGCACCCACCACGTCAGTGGCACGAACAGCAGCGCGATGTAGACCAGCGCGGTATGGCCCGAGATCAGTTCATAATAGATCGGCCCTAAGACGGGCACCTCGCGCAGCGCATCGGCAAAAGGCAGGGTGATCGGCTCGAACCGTGCAGATCCCGCCAATTGCGGTGTGCGCCCGCCTTGGCCAAACCAGCTTTGCGCCACAACGACCGTGAGCCCCGCAGCCAAGAAGTTAATCGCCACGCCCGAGATGAGTTGGTTTCCGCGGAACGTGATCGACGCCAATCCGTGGATGCCCGACAAGAGCAAGGACGCAAAGATACCAGCCCCAAGACCGACCCAAGCAGACCCCGACGTATAAGCGACAGCGGCGGACAGAAACGCAGCGGCGAGCATTTTCCCTTCGAGGCCGATATCAAAAATACCCGCCCGCTCAGAGAAAAGGCCCGCAAGACACGCAAGCAGCAATGGCGTGGCAAGGCGGACGGTGCTGTCCAGAACCTGAAGAATGGTTGATAGATCCATTATGCTGCCCCCCCTTTGCGGCGCCTCAAAGCAAGGAACACCCGTTCCAACGGAACTCGCACCATGTCATCAAGTGCGCCTGTGAACAGGATTACGAGGGCTTGAATAACGACGATCATTTCGCGCGGAATTTTTGTCCATAGCGCCAGCTCTGCGCCGCCTTGGTACAAGAACCCGAATAACAGGGCCGCAAGGAATACCCCAAACGGGTGACTGCGTCCCATAAGTGCGACGGCTATGCCGATAAAGCCAGCGCCTTCGACCGCGTTGAGGACCAGCCGTTCGGCCTCTCCCTGCACGTTGTTGATTGCCATCATGCCAGCAAGCCCGCCAGAGATCATCATAGAGATCATGATGATCTTGGTGGGGCTAATACCTGCATATTTTGCCGCTGTATCAGAATGCCCAAATGCGCGGATTTCATAGCCAAGCTTGGTTTTCCAGATCAGCGCCCAGACCGCGATACAGGCCAATATCGCCACAAAGAACGATACGTTTGCGGGCGCGCCGCGGAATAGTGCGGTTTCCCCAAAGCTAAACATGTCCTGGAACGACGGCAGGTGCGTCGCTTCGGGAAATTTGCCCGTTGCTGGTTCCATCGACCCTTTTGGTTTCAACGCGCCGATAAGCAGGTAGTTCAGCATAGCTGCTGCAATAAAGTTGAACATAATTGTCGTGATCACGATGTGGCTGCCGCGTTTGGCCTGCAAAAATGCAGGGATCGCCGCCCACGCTGCACCGAACAATGCCGCAGCAATCGTGCCACCGAGCAGCGCCAATGACCAATGTGGCCATGGAATATAGAGGCAGATCAGCGCAACACCTAAGCCACCCACCATCGCCTGACCTTCGCCGCCGATATTGAACATGCGGGCGTGAAACGCGATGGATACGGCAAGCCCCGTGAAGATGAAGTTGGTGGCGTAATAAAGCGTATAGCCCCAGCCATAGGTCGACCCAAGTGCGCCTTTAACCATCAGGTTCAGCGCCTCAACGGGGCTTTCGCCAATAGCGAGGATCACCAGCGCCGATAGGGTTGCCGCAAGGATCAAACTGATCAGCGGAATAAGGACCACATCGGCCCACTTTGGCATCGCATCCATTACGCGGCTTCCCCTTTGTTCATACCGGCCATCATCATGCCAAGCTCTTGCTCATTGGTGTCTTGCGGTAGCCGTTCGCCCATTATCCGTCCGTCAAACATCACGGCGATGCGGTCGGACAGGGCCAAGATTTCTTCAAGCTCCACGGACACGAGCAAGATCGCTTTACCTTGGTCGCGCAGGGCCACAATTTGCTGGTGGATAAATTCGATCGCGCCAATGTCGACGCCGCGTGTCGGCTGGCCGATCAGCAGCAGGTCCGGGTTGCGTTCAATTTCACGGGCCAAAACGATTTTCTGTTGGTTGCCGCCGGAAAATGACTTGGCCGCAAGGCGTGGATCAGGGGGGCGCACGTCGAACCGCTCCATTTTCTCAAGCGTGTCGGCTTTAATTGCTGCGTTGTCCATGAACATGCCGCGCTGGTATTTCGGGTCGTGGTGATAGCCAAAGGCGACGTTTTCCCATGCGTGATAGTCCATGATCAGACCTTCGCGCTGGCGATCTTCGGGGACGTGGGCAATGCCGCGTTCACGCCGTGACCGTCCGTCGGATTTCGCCCCTGTTAGGTCGATCGTCTGGCCATTGACGGTAATTGTTCCGGTGCCTTTTTCATAGCCGCCAAGGACTTCGAGCAGTTCAGATTGTCCGTTGCCCGATACGCCTGCGATCCCGAGGATTTCGCCGGCACGCACGTTAAAGTTAACCTCTTTGACGCGGTGCACGCCTTTTTCATCAGTGACGTTCAGGTTTTTCACATCAAGGATAACTTTGCCGACTTGCGCAGGGGCTTTTTCGACTTGCAGCAGAACCTTGCGACCGACCATCAGTTCAGCCAGCTTTTGCGGGCTTGTCTCTGACGTTTTCACAGTTGCGGTCATCTCGCCGCGTCGCATCACGCTGACGGTGTCGGTCGCATCCATAATTTCGCGCAGTTTGTGGGTGATCAAGATGATCGTTTTGCCCTCACGCTTAAGGTTTTCAAGGATGCGAAACAGGTGGTCGGCTTCCGCAGGGGTCAGCACGCCAGTGGGTTCATCCAAGATCAGGATGTCGGCGCGGCGGTACAGCGCCTTGAGGATCTCAACCCGCTGCTGCATGCCGACGCCGATATCTTCTACAACTGCGTCGGGGTCCACGTTCAGCTCGTATTCATCAGCCAGCGCCTTCAGCTCGCGGCGTGCACGGGCCAAAGAGGGGCGCAAAAGCCCGCTGTCCTCTGCCCCAAGCACGACGTTTTCGAGGACGGTGAAATTTTCGACCAGCTTAAAGTGCTGGAACACCATGCCGATGCCCGCGGCGATAGCGGCTTGGCTGTCGGGGATGGCAGTTTTCTGACCGGAGATGAAAATCTCACCAGCGTCGGCCTTATAAAATCCGTACAGAATTGACATCAGCGTCGATTTGCCCGCCCCGTTTTCCCCAATGATCCCGTGGATCGTGCCTGGCATCACGCGGATTGAGATGTCTTTGTTGGCGTGGACCGGTCCAAAGGATTTGGAAATCCCTTTGAGCTCAATAGCGGGGGCAGTTGTCATGAAGGTTCTCCCATGCCGATGAAGCCGACGCAGCGGGTGATTTTACCGTCCGCATCAAGGTCGACCATATATTGGCCTGTCTGGCTGCGCTCGCCTTCACCAAATTGCACTGTCGCGCGGGCGAATGTCAGGGTGGTGGATATGTTCGTTGCGGCCACGGCCATACCGGGGGCCATTTGGGAAAACATGCCAACGTATGCGAGCAGGGCGTCCATCGATGTGACCGGATCTGACGTACGTGGATCGGCGTAGAACACAGGCTCGGCTACGGCGCCTTTGATCATGTCAGCACGTTTATCCGCGTCTTCTACGGCCCACGCCGCAAAGAAGTCTTCAATCGCTTTTGTCATCGTGTCGCCCCCTTAACTGAAAGGGGCCGCGCCGTCGCCAGCGCGGCCCAATGATACCCCGTCAGGTCGACTTAAAAGTCGAGCGCCGGGCAGGTTTCGTCAGAGTTGTAGTTGTGCACCATGATGTCGCCCGCGACGATGGAAGCCTTAGCCGCTTCAACGGCAGCAGACATTTCGGCTGAGATCAAAGCTTCGTTGTGCTCGTCAACTGCGTAACCTACGCCGCCATTTGCAAGACCCATGACATTGAAGCCTGACTCCAGATCACCGCCTGCAGTGAATGCATCGTAAACAGCGTTATCAACGCGCTTAAGCATGGATGTCAGAACTTTGCCCGAGTGCAGGTAGTTCTGGTTGCTGTCGACGCCGATGGAAAGCATGTCGTTGTCGGCTGCTGTCTGCAGAACGCCAACGCCTGTGCCGCCAGCTGCTGCGTAAACCACGTCAGCGCCTTGGGATTTCTGCGCCAATGTCAGCTCGGAGCCTTTTACCGGGTCGTTCCAAGCCGCGGGTGTCGTGCCCGTCATGTTTGAAATCACTTTTGCGTCTGCGTTCACGGCCAAGACGCCTTGAGCGTAGCCACATGCAAAGTTGCGGATCAGTGGGATGTCCATGCCGCCGATAAAGCCAACAGTGTCTGTTTTAGACGCCATCGCAGCCAACATGCCTACAAGGTAAGACCCCTGCTCTTCAGAAAAGACCACTGAACGAACGTTTGGCTGGTCGACGACCATATCGATGATTGCGAACTTTGTGTCTGGATAGTCTGCAGCGACTTCTTCCAGTGCTGTTGCGAATGCAAAGCCAGCCATCACGATTGGGTTGTTGCCGTTTTCAGCAAAGCGGCGCAAAGCCTGCTCGCGCTGTGCATCGGACTGCAGTTCAACTTCGTCGAATGAACCGCCAGTTTCGTCGGCCCACCGCTGTGCGCCAGTGAACGCAGATTCGTTGAACGATTTGTCGAACTTGCCGCCAAGGTCAAAGATGATCGCAGGGTCAGCAAGTGCTGCGCCAGCGGTGAGGGCCAATGCAGCAGTTGCGCTGAACATTTTGGACATGAGTGTCATTGTTGGTCTCCCAGAGCGTTGATTGAGGGAGGGGTCGAATGACCTTCCCCCCGAAAAGCCGAGCCGGTCTCTGCCGGTCCATCACAAGATAAGGCCTTGTCAGACTCCAAAGATCAACCGCTTTTTCTGATTGGCAGCTTCTGATTTGACCTTTTGGTCAACACGTTGGACGTGCACAAATTTTACGCAGGACTAGAATTTGAGCCGCAGGACGTCCGCACCAACTCTACCGCCGTTTGTTGTTTCATAATACCGTGGGCGGTGTCCTACGTTATGAAATCCTTCTTTATAATACAGAGACTTAGCTGCATCGTTGTTCTCAGATACTTCAAGAAACACAGTTGCCGCACCTTGTGTACGGGCCTGTCCGAGAAATTCAATTAACTGAGCCTGCGCACGCCCCTGACGCTGGTGGGCGGGGTGGGTCGCGACCGTAAGTAGTTCTGCTTCGTCCCCGATGACCCGCCCAAGGATAAATGACTTTGCGTCACCACAAAGAATCATGCCCCGTTGTTCCAACAGATCCGCGAATTCGGTTTCTGACCAAGGCCGCGTCTGGGTAAACGCCGCCGCATGGGTCTGCGCAAGCGCTGCGGGTGTCACGGCAGGATCGTCGGCGGGGCATCACGCGGCGGCGCCGCATCGGCGGCACGGACGTAAAGCGGGGCCGCTGGATCTGGTTCCCATTTGCCATAATCCCAGCGACGATCCGCAGCTCTGGCGATATTTTCGGCCACGTTATCAACACTGCCTTCTTGCCAATGGGACCCACGACCAGCCACGCAGAGTTTTTCGGCCTCATGACCAATGACGACCGTATTTAGTGGGTATTGAAGATCATTGGGCAGGTTGTCGGGGTGGATGATTGATGGCGGTGCAGTGGGTTTGCCGTACCGAAAATGCTGGACGTAAGCCTGTCCACGGGGGGCTGGTAAGCTGACGATTTCGGACGGCCCTTCGCCAACGCCAAAGTGCCAACGCGCCGTATCGAACATGGAAACGCCCATCACAGGAATGCCTAGTCCGAGCCCAAGACCTCGCGCCGCAGAAACAGCGATACGTATTCCTGTGAAATTACCTGGGCCAGTCCCGACCGCGATCAAATCAAGGCTATCCCAGTCCGCGTTTGAATGCCCCAAGACGGCTTCGAGCAATGGGACAAGGCGCTCTGCCTGCCCACGCGCAATGTCCTCTGTCATCTTGTAAATTGACACGTCGCATAAGAAAGCAGCTGCGCAATGGGGGAGGGACGTATCAAAGGCAAGAATATTGGCATCCAACCCGCCTTTTGTCCGCTTTGGTTGAGATGATGCGAGAGTCACGCCCTGAGCCACTTCAGCAACTGGTCACAGTCTAAGCCGCGACTGGGCGGACTTCAACGACTTCTGGGATGTAGTGACGCAGCAGGTTCTCGATGCCCATTTTCAGGGTCAGCGTGGACGATGGGCAGCCAGCGCAAGCGCCCTGCATGTGCAGGTAGACAACGCCGCGATCAAAGCCGTGGAATGTGATGTCGCCGCCGTCTTGGGCCACCGCAGGGCGGACCCGCGTGTCAAGCAATTCTTTGATCTGATCCACAATCGCGCCGTCTTCACCGGTGTGTTCGGCGTGGCCGGACGCGGGTGAGTGGTTTTCCGCAATTACGGGCTGACCGGACTGAAAATGTTCCATGATCGCACCAAGGATCGCAGGCTTGATGTGATCCCATTGGGTGGCGTCATCTTTGGTGACGGTCACAAAATCGGTGCCGAAAAACACGCCCGTGACGCTGCCCACTGCAAAGATACGTGCAGCCAGAGGAGAATGCGCGCCTGCCTCTGGTGTCGGGAAATCCGCTGTCCCCATATCCAGAACGTTCTGGCCGGGTAGAAATTTCAGTGTCGCAGGGTTTGGCGTGGATTCGGTTTGGATGAACATTGGATCAACCTTTCTATCTAGATGCTAGATATGCGCCCGCTGGGTGGTCACGTCAAGGTTTGGAACTATTCTAAAATACCCCAGCGGGTTGGCCAGAGAGAACGGCCAACCCGCTGCGGGTCATTCGTAAACGCGCAAACGGCTTATTTCACGAGATCGAAGTCCTTGGATGTCACGGCTTGGCCGTTTACTTCCAGAACCGCGAGCACGGCGTAGGCGTTGTTGTTGCCAACGTTGACGCGCACATCGGGGTTTGCACCCGCGAAGACTGTTTTTGACCCCAGCAGCGCGCCTTGGACGCCGTTTGTATAGTCATAGATGCTGACAATGCCGTCAGCATCAGCGCGCACAAGACCAAGATCCAATATCGTGCCGCGGTCGCGGTTGGTCCCGATCTCAAAGTAGCTGTCTGCGGAGGCTGTCGAAGCAGTTGCTGCAAGTGCAGCAACGATCAGTGCGAATTTTTTAATGGACATGATGTTGCCTTTCTACAGTGTTGGTTTGCTTGTTGCGACGATTGACGCTGTCGATTTTTCAAGAATGTGGCATAATATGTGAACGCGGAAGGGGGCCGGAGATCACGAAAAAACGATGACATTGTGATGGGCAAAAACCCTTGAAATTGAACATATCGTGACGTGTCACCGTTCTGTTTATGTGCGCACTTAAAGCCTGCAGTGGTGTGCGAAAACCGAGGTAAATTGGGCGCTTTACGGCCATCTACATAGCAGTGATCTGATTTCGTCGATCACGATTGCAGGTCACGCGCAAAAGCGTGATGGGTGATTTATCTTGATTGTTTCAGCATCGTCGCGCGTTTGTGACTAGCGCATCAGCGCAATATCGGCCGATTCTTCAACGAAAACGGCGCATGCACCGCTTTGTTTTGAGACATCAGAGGCTGTTTGTGAATCAGGTGATCGCCTCGAGCCACTCTTTTGACAAGTCGCCGGGTACGATTGTAATCGGGACGGGCAAGCTACCGGATTGCCGCGACAGGGCAGTCACAAGAGGACCGGGACCCTTATTGTCCGTGCCCGCGCCCAAGACCAAAACGCCAATTTCGGTGTCTTCATTGATCTGGGCCATAATCTCGGTCAGGGGTTCGCCTTCGCGAATAATTAATTCGGGGTCGATGTTTTGCTTGTCGCGCATCCACTTTGCGAAGACCTCAAAGTGAACCTCGATCCGCTCGCGGGCTTCTTCGCGCATCAATTCGCCAACGCCGATCCAGTGGTTAAATTCTTCGGGCTCGATAATTGACAACACTGCAACGCCGCCACCCGAATGGGCAGCACGCATCGCGGCAAAGCGCATTGCGTTCAGGCATTCACGACTGTCATCCAATACGACGAGAAACTTGCGCATGGTGTCTTCCTCAAGTGGTTCGTGGATAAGTGTGACCCAAGGCGCACCGACTGGCAACTGTTAGCTGCGCAGCATGCCAACGATGTCGTAGGTTTTCCGCAGGATTGGCTCGGCGATTTCGCGTGCGCGCGCGGCGCCGCCGCCCAAGATGCGGTCAATCTCGGCAGGGTCGTCCATGAAGCGGGCCATCTCTGTAG
This sequence comes from Yoonia sp., assembly GCA_023955335.1. Lineage (GTDB taxonomy): Bacteria > Pseudomonadota > Alphaproteobacteria > Rhodobacterales > Rhodobacteraceae > Yoonia. Next base: position 61,528 of record JAGSGF010000005.1, on the reverse strand, counting down.
AAATTGGCGCCAATTTGGACACTGCAAGATCGGCCAGCGCGGGCTTAAACCGGCCCCACTGTGCACCTGCGTATTCGGCCATAACATCTGCTGCAGTTGTGTCGTTCAGCGCCGCGTAGATTTCGACCAGATTGCGTGCTTCTGGGCGATCAGCCAGCCCTTCGACGGTCTCTGGCAATGGTTCTGGGTCTGTCTTCGCCTTTTTGAACTTCTTAGCGATTTTGTCTGCATCATCGGTCATGTTGATGCGTTCCATGTCGCTTTCCCCGGACTTGGACATCTTTTTGGTCCCGTCGCGCAGGTTCATTACGCGGGTCGCAGGGCCATCGATCACCGGCGTGGTTATCGGAAAGAAATCCACCTTATAGTCATGGTTGAACTTTGCCGCGATGTCGCGGGTTAGCTCGACGTGCTGTTTTTGGTCTTCGCCCACGGGCACATGCGTCGCGTGGTACAGCAAAATGTCAGCCGCCATCAGCGCAGGATAGGCATAAAGCCCAAGTGAATGTTTCTCTGCGTTGCTGCCAGCCTTGTCCTTGAATTGGGTCATGCGGTTCATCCAACCGACACGTGCGACGCAGTTGAAGATCCAGCCAAGCTCTGCATGGGCAGACACTTGCGACTGGTTGAACAAGATGGATTTTTCTGGATCAAGGCCTGCGGCCAAATACCCGGCAGCCACTTCGCGTGTGGCATTCGCAAGCTCGGCGGGATCCTGCCAAACTGTGATCGCATGCATGTCGACGACGCAATAAATGGTTTCCATCTGCCCTTGCATGCCCACGAACCGTTTGATCGCGCCTAGATAGTTGCCAAGTTGTAAGCCACCAGAGGGTTTTATCCCTGAAAAAACGCGCGGTGTGAATGTGGTATCTGTCATGGGATCGGTCCGGTCTGGATTTATGGGTCAATTGCGCATACCCATGCCAGACCGACCCTAGAATTTCAACCGCTCCGATAGGTACGCCCATGCAACATGAACCCGCCGTCAATCCGATCCCGCCTGTGGTGATCGTGCTGTGCCTGATCGTGGTCTTGGTCGAATTGGTTTTGTCTGCTGCCGCCGCAGGCATGATCGGGGGTCCACAGGGAATCGGTTGGCGATTGGCTGCGATGCAGGACTATGGGTTTTCACCCGCCGTCTTGGACCGTGTCATGAGCGTTGGGGATTACAGCCTGAACCTGATCAAGCGGTTCGTGACCTATGGATTCGTACACGCCAGCTTTACCCAAGCGTTGTTTGCGGCCGCCCTTTTGTTGGCTTTGGGCAAATTTGTGGGGGACGTGTTCAGCGCAGGTGCCGTTTTGCTGGTCGTCTTTGGGTCGATGATCTTTGGCGCTGTGGTTTTCGGTCTATTCGCCGAAAGAAATATACCGCTTTTGGGGATATACCCTGCCGTTTACGGGCTAATTGGCGCCTATACCTATCTGATCTGGCTGCACCTTGGGGCGTCAGGGCAAAGCCAGTTGAAAGCATTTCAGCTGATTGGCTTTCTGCTTGGTCTGCAGCTGCTATTTGGCCTCCTGTTCGGGTCGAGCCCTGTTTGGATCGCTGAACTGGCGGCCTTTGTATTCGGGTTTTCCGTGTCCACGATCGCCGCACCCGGTGGCTGGACTGCCTTGGTCACCAAGCTGCGTGAACGGTCCTAACGGCGCATTGCACTGCGGAATTCACCCAAACGGAATGCACCGATCAATTGGCCGATCCCGAAATAGCTAAAGACGCCAATAGCGACCAAAACCAGCAGCGCCAGATAACGCCAGCTTGCCATGCCAAAGAATGGCGACAGGATCAATTCGGCGAGCAGCAAAATCACCCCCATCGCCCCTGATGCACCGACAATCCGCCAAATCCGTTTGCGGAAACGCGCGTCGAACTTGGCGGCGTCGCCCATCGTGCGTGCGCCGCGTGCAAGCATCAGGACCATGACCCAGCCGGTCATCGTTGTGCCAACAGCCGCCGCGATAAACCCGATATAGTAGGAAAGCCCGATCGCAAGGACGAGGTTGATCGCCATTGCCGCGAGCGCGTAATAAAATGGGCGCTTGGTGTCTTCGCGGGCAAAGAAAAGTGGCTGCAGTGTTTTCTGCAAGACGAATGCAGGTAGGCCAAGGCCGTAGATTGCCACGGCCATTGCGGTTGCCATTGTGTCGTCGGATGTGAATGCTCCGCGTTCAAACAACACGCTGACAAGTGGCACAGGAATGACCATTAACGCGACTGATGCGGGGATTGTCAGCGCCAGAGACAGCTCGCTTGCGCGGTTAAACGCGTCGCGCCCGCCGGCGTGATCGTCTGCACGCAGCCGCCGCGATAGGTCAGGCAAAAGGACCACGCCAATTGCAATGCCAACCACGCCCAAGGGTAGCTGGTACAGACGGTCAGCGTAGTTCAGCCAAGCAACTGCGCCATCGAAAAAACTGGCGACTTGGCGGCCCACAAGCAGGTTGATCTGCACGACACCACCCGCCAACGCAGCAGGGGCGGCGATAAGCGCGAGGCGCTTGAGGTCGGGCGTGAGTTTCGGCAAACGCAGGCGCATCGGGAACCCTGCGCGACGTGCCGCGATGAACACGAGGGCCATTTGTGCAATACCGCCGATGGGCACGGCCCAAGCCAGCGATGTGCCGATATCAAATTGGGTGGGGTCCATGACCAAGGCGGTGATGATCAGGGCTGCAATAAAGATCACGTTCAGCAGAACGGGGGCTGCGGCGGCCGCGACAAAGCGGCCCGTCGCGTTCAAAACGCCTGACAGTAGCGCGGACAGCGAGATGAACAGGATGTAAGGAAACGCGATACGGCCATAAGTGACAGCCAGATCGAACCGTTCGTTTGCCATGAATCCGGATGCCATTGCAGCGACCAATGCGGGCATCGCGATGATGCCGATCGTGGTGAACACCGTCAGCAGAAACGCCATACCAACAAACGCGTCTTGGGCAAACTGCGCGGGGTCATCGTCGCCTTCGAACTTTTTGGAAAACATCGGCACAAAGGCCATGTTAAACGCGCCTTCGGCAAAGAAACGGCGGAACAGATTTGGCAAGGAAAACGCCACAAGGAAGGCTTCGGCGACAGGTCCGGTGCCCAAATAGCTCGCGATCATGATGTCACGGACAAAGCCCATCACACGGCTTAGCAGCGTCCAAATACCCACGGTGAAAAATCCAGCCATCAAGCGGATGGGTTTCATGAGGTGGCCCTTTCGACGCCCTGCAAAATCGCCTCGCGCAATTTCTGCTCTAACGCATCGCGCTTGTCTTGGCTGTGGTACTTCAGGCCAACCATATCTTTGACGTAAAACGTATCAACAACCTGTTCCCCGAAAGTCGCGATCACGGCGCTGGCGATATAGACGTAATTATTCGCAAGCGTGCGTGTCAGGTCATACAAAAGCCCGGGGCGGTCGCGGGTATCGACCTCGATGATCGTGTAAATTTCGGACCCAGTGTTGTCGAACGTGATATGGGTCGGGACGCGAAAGGCGCGCTCGCGTTTCTTGATCTTGTCGCGGTCCTTGAGCGCGTCGCGGGCGACGATTTCGCCACGCAGGGTGCGCGAAATCATCTTGCGCAGACGCGGCATGCGGGATTTCTCGTAGGGGTGACCATCGGCGTCTTGAATCCAGAACACGGCGGTCGCGTAGCCGTCTTTTGATGTATAGGTCCGCGCGTCCACGACGTTTGCACCAACAAGCGCAAGCGCACCTGTCATCCGGCAAAACAGACCCGGATGGTCGACCATCGCAAGACAGGCACGCGTTGCGTCGCGGTCCTCGTCGAGCATCAGATCGATACTGATTTCGTCATCGTTCACATCGCGCAAAAGATCCGCAAAAATGCGGTGGGTAGCCAGAGGTAGGCCCTGCCAATAAGGCCCGTAGTGACGACTTGTTTCTGCGCGAATAGCTTTTGGTTCCCAATCGGAAAGTGCGATGCGCAAGGCCCGCTTGGACTCGGTTTCGCGGGTCTCGCGGTTAAGGTCTTCAAGCCCGTTTTCAAGCGCGTCGCGGGTGGCTTTGTGTAGATTACGGATCAGCACAGCCTTCCAATTGTTCCACGTGCCGGGCCCCACGCCGCGAATATCGCAGACAGTTAACACTGTAAGCAGATCAAGGCGCTCGACGGTTTTCACCATTTTGGCAAAGTCGCGCACGGTGCGCGGTTCGGAAATGTCGCGTTTTTGGGCCACATCGGACATCAGCAAGTGATAGCGGATCAACCATTCGACAGTGTCGCAGTCTTTCTTGGATAGGCCCAAGCGTGGGGCCACGACGCGGGCAATCTGTGCGCCAAGGATCGAATGATCCTCGGGGCGGCCCTTGCCGATGTCATGCAGCAGCAGCGCCACATACATCACGCGGCGGTTGATCCCGCCTTTCAGGATGGACGACGCGACGGGCAGCTCTTCGATCAGCTCCTCGCGTTCGATTTGCGCAAGGTGGCTGATGCATTGGATCGTGTGTTCGTCAACGGTGTAGTGATGGTACATATTGAACTGCATCATCGCGACGATCGGGGCAAATTCTGGAATGAACGCACCAAGGATGCCAAGCTCGTTCATGCGGCGCAGGCCTCGTTCGGGGTTGCCGTGTTTCAGCATCGTGTCCAGAAACAGTTTTGCGGCGACTTTGCTGCTTTGCATGTCGGCATCGATTAAATGCAGGTTGGCTGACAGCAGGCGCATGGCGTCGGGATGCAGCAGGGTGCCAGTGCGTAAGGCCTCTTCAAATATCCGGAGAATATTCAGCGGGTCGGCCAGAAATGCATCCACGTCCGCGACCGTGATCCGGTTTTGCAAGATCGCATAAGGCGGCTTGGTCTTTTTACGACGTTTGAATAGCCGTTCCAGCATGGGAGCGGGCTTTGTATGCGCGGCTTCTTGGGCGGTCAAAAAGATGCGAGTCAGTTCGCCGACTTGGGTGGCGCGCCGGAAATAGGCCTGCATGAAATGTTCAACCGCACGGCGTCCGCCGCCGTCTTTGTACCCCATGCGGGCTGCGACATCGACCTGCAGGTCAAAAGTCAGCTGATCCATCGGACGGTTTGTCAGCAGGTGCAGGTGGCAACGTACGGCCCACAGAAAATCTTCGGCTTTGCGAAATTTCTCGTATTCGTCCTGAGTGAAGACCTTGTGGTCGATCAATTCGGACGCGTTTTTCACGCCGTTGACGTATTTGCCGATCCAATAAAGGGACTGTAGATCGCGCAGTCCGCCTTTGCCTTCTTTGACATTTGGCTCGACAACATAGCGTTGTCCGCCTTGTTTGCGGTGCCGCTCAGCGCGTTCGTCAAGTTTGGCTTCGATGAATTCAGGGGCGGTGGATTGGAATAGTTCGGTCCAAAGCCTTTCACCCAATTTCACAGCAAGGGCGGCATCGCCCGCGATATGGCGGTATTCGACCAGCGATGTGCGGATGGTAAAATCTTCGCGCGCAAGGCGAATGCAATCTTTGACGGTGCGGCTGGCGTGGCCAACCTTCAGCTTTAGATCCCAGAGGATATACAGCATCGATTCAATCACGCTTTCGGCCCAAGGGGTGATCTTATAGGGCGTCAGAAATAGCAGGTCGACGTCCGATTGTGGGGCCATTTCACCGCGTCCATAGCCACCAACAGCAATCAGTGACAGCCGTTCACCGCTTGTTGGGTTGGGCAGTGGGTGCAGATGGTAAGTCGCCACATATAACGCTTCTTTGACGATTTGATCAGTCAGCCAGCTAAAGGCGCGTGTTGTCGGGCGGGCGTTAAATGGGTCGGCGACAAATGCATCAGTAATCAACTGGCGGCCTGCGGCTTGGGCGTCGCGCAGGATCGCGACAGTTGCTTGACGTATGTCGCGGGCATCTTTGGTATCAGCAATGGCTGCGATGAACTGTGCGCGCACGGATGCCGCGTCAAAAATAGAAGACGCCGGACAGATTAATCCATCCGGCGTATCCAAAGGTTGGGCTTGGGTCAGCATTGTTTAGAAACCTGCACCGCCAAAGCTGCGTGGCGCAGGTTCAAGGACAACAATAGCGCCGTCGCGAACAGTCGCCACGGCCAATCCGCGTTCATTTTGTCCGTTGGGCAGTAAGCGGAAGATGCCTGCAGTGCCTTGGAAACCCTGCGGAGACGTCAACGCCTGTTTGGTCAACGCGTTTGTACTGCCATTTGCGACAAGCGCGCCAATTGCTGCAATTCCGTCATAGGCCAATCCTGCAAATGGATGCGGATTATTGCCATAAGCGGCGGCATAACGGCTTTCAAACAGGTTCTTCATGCCTTGGTCGGGCAGGGTGAATATGCCGCCTTGCAGGCCGGGCAGTGCCAGTGCTTGGGGGGCCGCGCTCCACCGTGTAAGGCCGATATAGCGTGTGATGGCAGGATTGATGCCTGCCTCTGGCAGTGCCGTCGCCAAGATAGGCAAGTCCGCATTCACGCCCGCCGTCATGAAAACAGCATCTGCGCCGCCTGCTTTGGTGGATGCAGCGATCCGTCGCGCCGAGCTGACGATGCCTTGCTGGGATAGCGGATAGCTTTCGATGCTGGACACTTGTCCGCCGTTGTTGCGCACGGCCGTTGTAATGGCATCACGCCCTGCTTCGCCTGCAACGTCAGCGCCGTGGACAACAGCATAGCGGTTGATCCCTTGGCGACCGGAATACTGGACCAAGCGTTTGGCTGTGTTTTGGAATGTCGCACCCAAAACAAATACGTTCCCGCCAGCAATGGCGGTGTTGTTGGAAAACGCGAGCACGTTGACGTTGCGGCTTGCGACAGCAATACCCGCTGCATTGGAAGCCTCTCCAAATAGCGGGCCTAATATGATTTTTGCACCGTCGTTGACTGCTTGTGATGCAACAGATGCGGCGACAACGGGATCGGCCCCGGTGTTATAGACACGCAAGTCGATGCGGATGCCGTTCAGGTCTGAAATCGCCAAGCGGGCGGCATTTTCGAGGTCGGATGCCAGCAAATTGTCTGTGCCAGCCCCCGATCCGCCGGGAACAAGCAACGCCACTTGGACGGGTGCGTTCGGGTCGATGCGTTGGCCGTTGTTATTATTGGCGGTCCCGGGGGCCATCGGCTCACATGCGGCAAGCCACACAAATGACATTAGCGCAAAAATACATGCAATCGCCTTGCGGGTACTGGGTAAACGGGCAAACATAGACAAAACTCCCTCTTGGTGGCGTGACCTAATTTTATGGTGCGGTCAGTTGCGCCTTGTTGGTCTTCACTCGGGAACCATAATACTGTCTCAGCCACAAGGGTCTAGTTATGAATTTTATCACCAAGCCGCTCTCCGCTGGTTTGTATTTTGTCGCGACCCCAATTGGGTCTGCGCGGGATATGACCCTGCGGGGGTTGGATATTTTAGCCTCTGCCGATCTGTTGGCAGCCGAAGACACCCGCACAGCACGCAAGCTGATGGAAATCCACGGGGTGCCTTTGAACGGGCGGCAGATCGTTGCATTCCACGATCATACCAGCGATGCGGCAGCGAAACGGTTCGTTGATGCAATCGCAGCGGGCAAATCTGTGGCCTATGTTTCAGAGGCTGGTACACCTTTGATCGCTGATCCGGGCTACGAAATGGGCCGCGCTGTGATCGAGGCGGGGCTGCCCGTTTTGACCGCCCCGGGGGCGTCTGCTGTGCTGGCGGCGCTGACAGTGTCTGGTTTGCCGACCGATAGATTCGCTTTTGTCGGATTTCTGTCGTCGAGTAAGCAGCAACGCGAAACCGAAATTGCGCAGTTGCGTGACACCCCGTTCACGCTTGTTTTTTATGAAAGCCCCAAACGCGTTAGCGCGATGTTAAATAGTCTGCGCGATGTTTTGGGTGGGGATCGGCAAGCAGTTGTCTGTCGCGAGTTGACGAAAAAGTTTGAAGAAACGCAGCGCGGATCGCTGGATGATCTGGTCGCGGAATTTAGTGACCGCATGGTTAAGGGCGAACTGGTTGTGCTTGTCGGGCGTGCGGGCGCGACGGACGTCGCCGAGGTGGATGTTGAAACCGCCTTGCGCGATGCGATGAAAACGATGCGTGTGAAAGATGCGGCGACGGTTGTGGCTGGTGCCTTGGGTTTGCCGCGCAGGCAAGTATATCAAATGGCGCTGAGCCTAGGAGACGATGATTGACAGGACTAACCGGGTATCATGCGGGCCGTGTGGCCGAAGACATCGTTGCCCGCGACTATACAGATCGCGCTCACGTGTTTGCTGCCAAACGCTGGCGCGGGTCCGGCGGCGAGATTGATTTGATCATGCGCAATGGCGCCCAAGTCGTTTTCGTCGAGGTTAAGAAAAGCTCCAGTTTCGCCAAGGCAGCAACGCGGTTAGGGCGTCGCCAGATGGATCGGCTTGTCGCGGCAGGGTCCGAGTTTCTGGCCGCTGAACCGAAGGGACAGTTGACAGATGTGCGTTTTGATCTGGCTTTGGTGAATGGTCAGGGCGAGGTGCAAATCATCGAAAATGCATTTGACGTGGGATAGCAACGGTTGAACCTGTCCACTGCTTGGGCCATGTAAGACAGACCAGTTATTGCACCGAGGTCTGCCATGTCTCTGAAAATCGCCATCCAAATGGACCCGATCGGTCCGATCAATATCGACGGGGACAGCACGTTCCGCATTATGGAAGAGGCGCAGGCGCGCGGGCATTCGCTGTTTTACTACACACCGGATAAGTTGGCGTATCAAGAAGGACGGGTGACTGCCAAAGGCTGGCCGCTGACCGTTCAACGCGTGCACGGCGATCACTTTCGGCTTGGTGACGAAGTCGAGGTTGATCTGTCAGACTTTGATGTTGTTTGGCTGCGTCAAGACCCGCCATTTGACATGGGCTATATCACGACAACCCATATTTTGGATATGATCCATCCCGACACTTTGGTTGTGAATGACCCGTTTTGGGTGCGGAATTATCCTGAAAAACTGTTGGTGCTGAACTTCCCTGATTTGACGCCACCGACGATGATCGCCCGTGATCTGGAAACGCTTAAGGAATTTCGCGCTCGCCACGGCGATGTGATCCTTAAGCCGCTTTACGGCAACGGCGGTGCTGGTGTTTTCAAATTAAGCCAAGACGACAGCAATCTTGCGTCCCTCCACGAGCTGTTTGCGGGCATCAACCGCGAGCCACTGATCATGCAAAAATTCCTGCCTGATGTGTCCAAGGGCGACAAGCGCGTCATTTTGGTAGATGGCGAACCCGTCGGTGCGATTAACCGTGTCCCTGCCGCAGGTGAAACGCGATCCAACATGCATGTGGGTGGCCGCCCTGAAAAGGTGGATCTGACCAAGCGCGACCTAGAGATTTGCGCCGCCATTGGCCCGCTTTTGCGCGAAAAAGGTCAGGTGTTCGTGGGAATTGACATCATCGGCGACTGGTTGACCGAGATCAACCTGACATCACCGACGGGCCTGCAAGAACTGGAACGGTTCGACGACACCAATGTGACCGTAAAAATCTGGGAAGCTATTGAGGCACGGCGTCAATCGTCTTTGGACAACGCCAACCGGTAACTGACGGCTTCGGCCACGTGCGGGTGCCGGACGCCATCTGATCCGTCCAAATCCGCAATCGTGCGCGCCACGCGTAAAACACGGTGATATCCGCGCGCAGACAGCCCAAACCGTTCGGCGACGCGGGTCAACAATGCGCGACCTTCGGCGTCTGGCGTCGCAATTTCATCCAATACTTTGCCTTCGGCATCTGCGTTGACGCGCAGGTGGTCCTTGCCCGCAAAGCGTTCCATTTGCGCCATGCGCGCCGTGTTAACCCGTGCGCCGATGCTTTCAGAGCTTTCGCCGTCTTGTGGTAAATCAAGGTCGGTAAACGCGACGGGCGGAACTTCGACCCGAAGATCGAACCTGTCCATCAACGGCCCGGAAATGCGCCCCATATAATCTTCGCCACAGTTCGGCGCGCGTGAACAGGCACGGGCTGCGTCCGTCAGGTATCCGCATTTACAAGGGTTTGCTGCAGCGACGAGCATGAATTTGCAGGGGTATTTGATGTGCGCATTGGCGCGGGCCACGACGACTTCGCCGGTCTCTAATGGCTGGCGCAGGGTCTCGAGCACGGTGCGGGGGAATTCAGGGAACTCGTCCATGAACAGCACGCCATTGTGGGCAAGGCTGATTTCACCGGGTTTTGCGCCGCGACCACCGCCGACGATCGCCGCCATCGACGCGGTGTGATGCGGTTCGCGGAAAGGGCGCTCGCGGTTGATCCCGCCTGCGTCCAGCAGGCCGGAAACGGAATGGATCATTGATGTCTCGAGCGCTTCGGTCGGGGTGAGCGGCGGCAAAATTCCGGGAATACGTGCGGCCAACATGGACTTGCCTGATCCGGGTGGCCCGACGAGCAACAAATGGTGCCGTCCTGCGGCCGCAATTTCTAACGCCCGTTTAGCGCGTTCTTGCCCCTTTACCTCTGCCATGTCGCGGAGGGAATGGCTGTGCTGTACTTCACCCGGTTGCGATGGTGGGATTATCGCTTGTCCGTTAAAATGCCGGATCATATCGGCCAAACTGCGCGGTGCAATGACGCGTGCATTGCCAACCCAAGCTGCCTCTGCGCCGCAGGCTTGCGGGCATAATAGCTGTCGGCTTTCACCTGCGGCGGCCATCGCGGCGGGCAGGGCGCCGTGTACTGGCACGAGGTCGCCGTTCAGCGACAGCTCGCCCAATGCGACTGTCTGTGCGGTGTCATCTACGGGGATGATGTCCAAGGCAGCAAGCAACGCCAGCGCGATGGGCAGGTCGAAATGAGACCCGACCTTGGGCAAATCAGCGGGGGACATATTGATCGTGATCCGCTTGGATGGCAGCGCGATTGCCATGGCCGACAGGGCTGCGCGGACCCGTTCGCGGGCTTCTGTCACGGCCTTGTCAGGCAATCCCACGATGGCGAAGGCAGGAATGCCGGGGGCGATGGCGCATTGCACCTCGACCATGCGGGCCTCTATTCCTTCAAAGGCAACTGTGTATGCGATCGCGGCCATTGCCACCCCACTGGTTAACTTGGTTAACGGGTAGGGGGTGCAGGTTTAAGAAAGGTTAACGTCGACTAAAGAAGTGCCATGAAATTTGGCCATGCTGCCGGATCGTTCACGGTTTTGTCGCGGCAGAATGCATTACAGAACCCGAATATTCTTCCATCCAGGGACAACAGATGCGTGATTTCATCACCCGAATACGGACATGCGTCATTTTCAGGTGTGCCAAGATCAACGGCGACCGCATTCATCGGTGTCGGGCCGCGCCACGGTAACTGAGGCAGGTCGGCCTCAAATGCCGGCAACGTCGGCTCGTTCGCCAGCCCCATCGCCCGCCAACGCCGGAGTGCCGGATCAGCCAAATGCGCCGCAACATATGCCTTGGTCGTTGGGCGCGTGTCGAAACCGTAAGTGGCCAGTCGTGTGGCCATTGGTGCAAAGATCGCATCGACGATGCAGTAATCCCCGCAAAGCCATGGGGCAGTCGCACCAGTGACCTTGCGGGCGTGTGTCCAAATTTCCTCAATCCGGTCCAGCTCTGCTGCGATGTTATCGGGTGGGGTAACGGTGGCGTAGGCTGTGCGCAGGTTTACGGCCCAGTCGCTGCGCAATCCGCCAAAACTTGAATGCATTTCATTGGCTAGCGCACGCGCGGTGCCGCGTGCAAGCGGATCCGTCGGCCAAAAGGCGATGTCAGGGTGGCGACTGGCCAATTCTTCGGCGATGGCCATGCTGTCGTTCAGGACCGCGCCGTCGGACGTGATCGCGGTGGGCAGCGTCCGTGCTGGCGCAAGGTCGGCCATCATAGGGCGTAACGCAGCCTCTGATTGTGGACGGAAAATGGTCGTTTTTACCTGATCTTCCAAGCCAAACCTGTTGAACATCAAATAGGCCGCGATGGACCAGCTAAAATACAGGCGATTGCCGAGGTAAAGTTGATAGGTCATGGCGTACTGATATCCGGCAGCTGGCTTATTCACCAACGATATTCCGTTGGCTATGCCATCACGCGACGTGATTGATGACGGGGGCGGCCCAACCCGTGGGGGTCGCCTCAATATTGGTCACAGATAGGTTGCTAATCTTATGCCCAAAGGCCGCGTAAGACGTGATCCCGAGTGCGCGTTGGACTTGGGTCAAGATCATACCGAAATGGGCGACGACAATGAGGTCCGTATGCCCAAGCGCGATGTAGCGGTCGATGGCGGCGTCAGCACGCGCACGCACAGTGTTCCAGCTTTCACCGGCGGGCGGGGCTACGTCGCCGGGTGTTTCCCAATAGGCACGCAGCAAGTCAGGGTCTTTCGCTTCGGCCTCTGGGAAGGTCAATCCATCCCACGCGCCAAAGTTAATTTCGCGCAGCGCAGGGTCGTGGGGCAAGCGGGCGTTGGGTTGCAATGCATCCGCCGTCGCCACAGCGCGGATCAGATCGGATGACACCATGGGCGCATCCGGCAGGGACGCGCGCAGACGTGCGACGGCGGCAGTGTCTGACAGATCTGCAGGCAAGTCGGTCCATCCGACCATGGCCTTGGCGTGTGTTGGCCCGTGCCGCACCAACCAAAGCGTTGTCATAACGACCCCTTTAGCGCCAAAGGCAGGCCTGCCATCACGGCGACCACCGTATCGGCGCGGGCTGCGATGTCTTGGTTCAGCTGACCTTGGGCATTGCGAAACCTGCGCGACAACGCGTTGTCCGGCACGATCCCTTGGCCAACCTCGTTTGAAACGATGATCACAGGGGCTGCACAGGACAACAGAGCCGTCAGAAATTGGTCGGTTTGTGCGTCGAGATCGTGATCGCCCAAGATAACGTTGGTCAACCAAAGCGTGGCGCAATCAACCAACACGACATCTTTGTCACCTGCCGTCGTTAGCGCAGATGCGACGTCGAGCGGGGCCTCAATTGTGGTCCAACCTGTGCCGCGTTGATCCAGATGTTTGGCAATTTTCGTAGCCATTTCATCGTCAAAGACTTGTGCTGTTGCGATGTAAATCTTGGTTCGTCCGCTTTGTGTGCAGAGCAATTCTGCATAGGCCGACTTACCGCTGGCGGCTCCGCCTAGGACCAAAGTGAGGTTTGGCAAATGTTTCATGCAACTATTTCTGATCCAAAGCATTCACGCCCGCGTAACAAGTTCATCTAGCACAAAAAGTGCCGATCACAAGTCTCGGGAGATGTTACAATGGCTGCACCAGTTTTTTCGGACCAAGGGTTTACGCGCACCGCGATGAAAGCAGAGCTTTTGGATGCGGAGACTGAGTTGAAGTTGGCATACGCATGGCGCGATCAGCGCGATGAGGTCGCGTTGCACCGTTTGATTACAGCCTACATGCGCTTGGCGATTTCCATGGCATCCAAATTCAAGCGGTACGGCGCGCCGATGAACGACCTGATCCAAGAAGCATCCGTTGGCCTGATGAAGGCCGCCGAAAAATTCGACCCCGACCGCGGTGTCCGGTTTTCGACCTATGCGGTTTGGTGGATCAAGGCGTCGATCCAGGACCACGTGATGCGCAATTGGTCGATGGTCCGTACAGGGTCCACGTCATCCCAGAAGTCTTTGTTCTTTAATATGCGCCGTGTGCAGGCCCGTCTGGAACGCGAAGCGGAAGCCGATGGCATCAAAATCGAACGGCATGTTTTGTTGCAAGCCATCGCGACAGAAGTTGGCGTGCCCTTGCATGATGTCGAGATGATGGATGGCCGTTTGTCCGGCTCCGACTTTTCGCTCAATGTGACACAATCATCCGAGGATGAGGGCCGCGAATGGATTGATGCACTGCAGGACGATGGCCCGCAGGCGGCCGAAACGGTGTCCAACACCCATGACAACGATACTTTACGCCAGTGGCTTTTGACCGCGCTCACCTCGCTGAATGCCCGCGAACAATTCATCGTGCGAGAACGCAAAATGCGTGACGAGCCGCGCACGCTCGAAAGCCTTGGTGGAGAACTTGGCCTGTCCAAGGAACGCGTCCGGCAGCTTGAGGCTGCTGCATTTGGGAAGATGCGTAAATCGCTTGAGGCCCAAAGCCCGGAAGTGACCGACTTTTTGCACTGACCCTACGCATTGTCATTAATGCCTGTTCTGCCCTAATGTCGCCTTCGGAAATACCGGAGGCGACAACATGCTGGCTGACAAACATATTCTTCTGATTATTGGTGGCGGGATCGCGGCGTTCAAAGCGCTTGATCTGATCCGGCGCTTGCGCGAACGCGGCGCCAAGGTGACCCCCGTTTTGACCAGGGCAGGGTCCGAATTTGTCACGCCGCTCAGCGTGTCTGCGCTTGCTGGTGAAAAGCTATATCAAGACCTGTTTGATCTGACATCCGAGGCCGAGATGGGTCATATTGAATTGTCTCGTGCTGCTGACCTGATTGTAGTCGCCCCTGCGACGGCTGATCTGCTGGCCAAGATGACCGCGGGTTTGGCAAATGATCTGGCTTCAACCCTTCTTTTGGCCACGGACAAACGTGTCCTTGTTGCCCCGTCGATGAACGTGCACATGTGGCAACACGCAGCCACGCAGCGCAATTTGGCACAATTGGCAAATGATGGAATCCTGTTTGTTGGACCCGGTGAAGGCGATATGGCGTGTGGTGAATATGGCCCCGGACGGCTTGCTGAACCTTTGGAGATTGTGGCTGCGATTGATGCCGCGCTGGCGGATGGTCCGCTTAAGGGCAGGCATGTGCTGGTCACATCTGGCCCAACCCACGAGCCGATTGATCCGGTCCGCTATATCGCCAACAGATCGTCGGGTGCGCAAGGGACCGCGATAGCGCGCGCAGTTGCGGCGCTTGGCGCAGATGTGACGTTTGTGACGGGTCCAGCCGATGTGCCTCCTCCGATGGGAGTGCGTGTGGTCAAGGTGCAAACGGCGGCTGAAATGTTCAAAGCCGTGCAGGACGCCCCTGCGGCAGACGCAGCCATTTTTGCCGCCGCTGTGGCTGATTGGCATGTAGCCAATGCTGGGGAGTCCAAGATTAAGAAAGACGGTACCGGCTTGCCGACGCTAGAGTTTGCAGAAAACCCCGATATCCTTGCGACCGTGTCCAAGATGACCTCGGGACGCCCGAAATTGGTAATTGGTTTCGCCGCCGAGACAGACAACGTGATCGCCAATGCAACGGCAAAGCGAAAACGCAAGGGCTGTGACTGGATCGTGGCCAACGATGTATCCCCATCCACAGGGATCATGGGCGGGTCGGAGAACGATGTGACGCTGATCATGGACAACGGATCAGAAGACTGGCCGCGCATGAGCAAAGAGGCTGTCGCTACCAAGCTGGCGGCCAAGCTAGCCGAGGCACTGGCGTGATGATCCGGCTCGCGTGGGCCGCCGGTGCCGACCAAACGATTGGGCTGCCGACCTATGAGACCAGCGGCGCGGCTGGTGCTGATCTGAGAGCGAATTTCCCTGATAGGCAGGCTGTTACGCTGGACGCGGGTGCGCGCGCATTAATTCCCACTGGCCTGCGCATGGCAATCCCCAACGGGTTTGAGGTGCAGATCAGACCACGTTCAGGCCTCGCGCTGAAACACGGGATCAGCATGGTCAATGCGCCCGGTACAATCGACAGTGATTACCGCGGACCTGTGGGTGTGATCTTGATCAATCAAGGGAACGCCCCATTTGATGTGACACACGGGATGCGGATTGCGCAGATGGTCATGGCCGCCGTCACACAAACGGAGTTTGAGATGATGGATACGTTGGACGACACAGATCGCGGTGCCGGTGGATTCGGGTCCACAGGCGTATGATCGTTGTTTTCGTGATGGCTGCCGTCCTTTGGGGGACGGGCATGGCGATGGGCACACCAAAACGTGCGCGTTGGACGATGATCGGCATTTTGATCGGCGCAGTAGTGCTGGCACAGCTTGTTCTGCCCGACGGCAACCCATTGCGCCAAGCGACGGGCGGCGATGTGCGCCTTTGGGGGTTGCTACTGGGAATTTGGGCTGTCGGCCTTGGGTACCGTGCATTTCTGCGCATGGTGCGAAAGCAGGCAGAAAAACCCGCGTCTGCTGTGACACCGAAGGCGGGCTTTTCTGCCACTGAACTTGACCGCTATGCCCGCCATATCATCTTGCGCGAGGTCGGTGGACAAGGCCAAAAGGCGCTGCGCAATGCAAAGGTTCTGGTTGTCGGGGCAGGTGGGCTTGGGTCGCCCGCACTACAGTATCTGGCCGCGGCCGGTGTTGGCACCATCGGTGTGATTGACGATGACGTTGTTGATAACGCCAATCTTCAGCGGCAGGTCATCCATACGGACGCGCGGATCGGTGACCCCAAGGTACAATCGGCGGCGGATGCCATGACGGCACAAAATCCATTTGTGACCGTGCGCCCCTATCAACGTCGCCTGACGGCACAGGATGCAGCCGGGATCATCGGTGACTATGATCTGGTGCTTGATGGGACCGATAATTTCGACACGCGGTATCTGGTGAATGCGACCTGTGTCGCGCTGGGCAAGCCACTGATCGCAGCGGCATTGACGCAATGGGAAGGGCAGATCAGTTTGTATGACCCTGCATCGGATGCGCCGTGTTTTGCCTGCATATTCCCTGACGCGCCAGACCCTGCGCTGGTGCCGACCTGCGCCGAGGCTGGTGTGATCGGCCCCCTGCCTGGCGTTGTGGGATCAATGATGGCGCTTGAAGCGGTCAAAGAGATCACAAGTGCGGGTGAAAGCCTGCGTGGACGGTTGATGATTTATGACGCGTTGTATTCCCAGGTCCGGGTCGTGAAGGCCAAACGCCAACCGACCTGTGCGGTATGTGGCGGCACTGAAGTGAGTATTTAGGAAAAAGCGAGGGTTAGGTTCTGGCAAATGATCTGTTGTCGCCCTAGCTTGGGGTGGAACAGGAGATTTATCATGACCAACCCGCTGCTGACCGACTGGACTACGCCGTTTGGGCTGCCGCCTTTTGCAGATATCTCAGACGCTGATTTTGCGCCTGCTGTTGATGCGGCGTTGGAAACGGCCCGTGCGAATATCACCCAAATCGCCGAAAATGCTGAAACTGCTTCGTTTGATAATACAGTTGTTGCGTTGGAATTGGCGGATACTCAACTAGGTCGCGTTTTAGGGGCGTTTTACGCGCTTGCTGGTGCTGACAGCAACACGGCCCGTGAGGGGTTGCAGCGCGATTTTGCGCCACAGCTAAGTGCATATGGATCTTGGATTACCGCGAATACGGCATTGTTTTCGCGCGTAGAGAGTTTGTGGTCGCGCCGTGATGAATTAGATTTAACCGACGAGCAGGCCCGCGTTTTGATGTTGACCCGTCGCGGGTTTGTGCGGGCTGGTGCCCAGTTATCCGGGGCAGAGGCAGACCGTTTGCGCGACGTGAAATCGCGGCTGTCTGTGTTGGGCACGGAATTTGTGCAAAACCTGCTGGCCGATGAGCGTGAATGGTTCATGACGTTGGATAAAGATGGACTTGCAGGATTGCCCGAATTTGTTGTGGCAACCGCCAAATCAGCGGGCGAAGAGAAGGATGCGGGCGGTCCTGTCATCACGTTGTCGCGGTCTTTGATTGTGCCGTTTTTGCAGTTTTCGGATCGTCGTGATTTGCGACAACTGGCCTATGAGGCTTGGGTGGCGCGCGGCGCCAAAGGTGGCAAGACGGACAACCGCGCGATTGCAGCCGAGACCCTTGCATTGCGGTATGAGCGTGCCCAATTGTTGGGTTATGAAACCTTTGCGGACTATAAGCTCGAGACTGAAATGGCCGGTGATCCGGCGGCGGTGCGCAAGCTGTTGATGGAGGTTTGGACACCTGCAAAAGTGGCGGCTGAGGCGGACGCGAAACATCTTGAACGTATGCTGCATGCCGACGGTTGGGACGGCCCACTCGAGGCATGGGATTGGCGATACTATTCCGCCAAGCGTCGCCGTGAATTGCATGATTTGGATGAGGCAGAGCTGAAGCCGTATCTGCAATTGGACCGGATGATCGAGGCATCGTTTGCCTGTGCGACCCGCCTGTTCGGGTTGGAGTTCGCACCCATTGATGCGCCTGCTTACCATCCTGATGCTCGCCAGTGGGAAGTGACCCGCAAGGGTGAGCATATCGCTGTTTTCATTGGTGATTACTTCGCAAGAGGATCAAAGAGGTCCGGGGCTTGGTGTTCTGCGATGCGGTCCCAATCCCGCGCAGACGGCGACGTGCGTCCCCATGTTGTGAACGTTTGCAGCTTTGCTAAACCATCCGAGGGATCGCCCGCATTGCTGTCATATGATGATGCGCGCACGTTGTTTCATGAGTTTGGCCATGCCCTGCACCAGATGCTGTCTGATGTGACGTATGAAAGCATCAGCGGCACGTCTGTGGCGCGCGACTTTGTGGAGCTCCCGAGCCAGCTGTATGAACATTGGCTTGAGGTCCCGGAGGTATTGGCGGAGTTCGCAACGCATGCTGAAACGGGCCAGCCAATGCCTGCCGATATGCTGCAACGGATGTTGGGCGCTGCGACCTATGACATGGGGTTCAGTACGGTTGAATATGTGGCGTCTGCACTTGTGGACCTCGGGTTCCATGATGGAACGCCGCCTGCTGATCCGATGCAAAAGCAGGCCGAAATCCTTGAAGAAATTGGTATGCCTCACGCCATTCGGATGCGCCATGCAACACCACACTTTGCGCATGTTTTTGCAGGCGACGGGTACTCTTGCGGGTACTATTCTTACATGTGGTCCGAGGTCATGGATGCCGATGCGTTTGCCGCGTTTGAAGAGATCGGCGATCCGTTTGATCCTGCCCTTGCCAAGCGGTTGGAGGACACGGTTTTGTCGTCCGGCGGGTCCGTGGATGCGGCTGAACTATACATGCAATTCCGTGGTCGCTTGCCCGGTGTCGAGGCGTTACTCAAGGGGCGCGGATTGGCAGAAACCGCTGCTTGATCAGCGCGTGTCGTCGGGGTGCTTTTCCACGCCAAAAGGGTCTTGGTGGATCAGCACATCCGCGCGCGGGTAGGCGACGATCACGGCGCGACGGAGCGCGGCACCGATGGCATGTGCTTCGTCCAATGTCTGCGACCCGTCGAGTTCGATGTGGATGTTCACAAACACACGGCTGCCCGCGACCCGCGTCTTGAGGTCGTGGTAGCCGTGCACGCCGGGGAACCCGTCGACAATGGCCTCGATCCCTGCGATCATTTCGGGGTCGGCTTGCCGGTCCATCAGCGCGTCCCATGCGGTTTTTCCGATGCGCACGGCGCCGACTGCAAGGATCGCTGCAGCCCCAAGGGCCACGACGCTATCGACGTATCCCAGCCCAAAACGCGATGACGCAAACAATGCGATGATCGCGCCAAGGTTCGGGATCAGGTCACCGAGGTAGTGCAAGCTATCGGCCTTTACCACTTTGTTACCTGTGATCCGTGCGACGCGCCGTTGCCATGCGACCAAGCCAAGGGTCACGATGATTGCAAACAGTGCGACGGCCATGCCGCTGGATTCTCGTTCCGGCAGACTAACGTCGTCGTCGAGCAGTCGCAGGACTGCCGCAACCGCGATAACGCTGGCCGAGATCAAGATGAACAAGGACTGCCCAAGGGCTGCGAGGTCTTCGGCGCTGGTGTGTCCAAAGTTATGATCGTCGTCTGCGGGTTTGGCCGCATAGGCGATGGCTGCAAGCCCACCGAGCGACATCATCAGGTCCATCGCACTATCAGCCAAAGTGGCCGCGATTGCGAGTGACCCTGTTTGTCCCAGCGCCCAAAGCTTTGCCACGACCAGCACCAGCGCCACGGTTACGGACAGCAGCCCTGCGGACAGGTTCAAGCGGTTGGTGTTTGATATGGTCATTGGGGTGTTTAGCCTTTTGGGCTTAGTCGCGCAATTCGTCAGGCATTACACCCCACAGCACGGATTTCTGCGCCCAGCCTCTATAGCCACCAGCCGTCAGGCGGCACCATTCGGGGTTGCATTCTCCAAGGCGTGCGATGACGCCCGCTTCGATCACTGCGTTTTCGGTCGATGCGATATCGGGGCGGGCCCGCAGCACCAGCATGTCTTGGTCGATAATTACGGTCCGCGCGCCCGATAGCATTGTGTAATGGACCCAGCCGCCAAGGCCGTCGCGATCGACAACACGCCGCCAGTGCCCGTATTCCGCCACGACTTGCAGCGGCATATTGCGTCGTTTGAACACCCAGTCGATCCGGTGCGATAGTGATGGCCCACGCCGGACGTTGCTTTCGGATGCTTTGAGCGACACGTACCGCGGCATCGGCAAGTTGGTCTCAGGGCCAAGTTTATCGGCATAGGCTGCGTTTGCGCACAATAGCGCCAGACAGCCGACTTTGATCAAGCCAAAAATGGATCGTAACATGTGAATTCTGCTCGTTTTTCTGCGCGGGTTCTTGTGCCTCGCGTCTGTATCTTGCAACCTGACAGGAAGTGGACAATATGAAAACGAAAAGGAGCATCCCATGCCAGGTAAACATTTAAGTGTTGTCGTGACGCGACGGTTGCCCGATGTCGTCGAGACGCGCCTTTGCGAGCTGTTTGATGTACGTTTGCGTGATGATGACACGCCGATGACGCGTGATGAATTGGCTGATGCCATGAAAACCGCCGATATTCTGGTTCCCACGATTACGGATCAGATTGATGCGGGCTTATTGGCGGGTGCCGGTGAACGTTTGCGATTGATCGCCAACTATGGTGCCGGCGTGGATAACATTGACGTATCCACTGCCCGTCAGCGCGGTATTCAGGTGTCCAACACGCCCGGTGTGACCACGGACGATACTGCGGATATGACGCTTGCGTTGATTTTGGCGGTGACCCGCCGCATTCCCGAAGGTCTGCGCGTTATGCAGGGTGACGATTGGGCAGGATGGAGCCCGACCGCGATGCTCGGAGGCCGGATTGGTGGTCGCCGCTTGGGTATTCTGGGCATGGGCCGCATTGGGCAGGCGGTCGCCCGCCGTGCAGCCGCCTTTGGCATGCAGATCCACTATCATAACCGCAAACGCTTGCGTCCCGATGTCGAACAGGCGCTGGATGCGACGTATTGGGAAAGTCTGGATCAGATGGTGGCCCGTATGGATGTGCTGTCCGTTAACTGCCCGCACACCCCGTCTACGTTTCATTTGATGAACGCCCGTCGGCTAAAGCTGATGAAGCCGGATGCCGTGTTGGTGAACACGTCCCGTGGCGAGGTCGTGGACGAGAATGCGCTGACCCGCATGATCCGTGCCGGTGAATTGGCGGGCGCTGGTTTGGATGTGTTCGAAAAGGCGCATGAAATCAATCCACGGCTGAAGGAACTGCCTAATGTGGTGCTACTGCCGCATATGGGATCGGCGACTATCGAGGGGCGCGTCGAGATGGGTGAGAAGGTTATCATCAACATTAAGACGTTTGCTGACGGTCACAGACCCCCTGATTTGGTTGTGCCTGCAATGCTATAGCTACGACAAAGGGCCCGCCTGCGACACGCAGTGGGCCTTTTTTCATGGCACAAGGATTAGTGGCCGTCTTCGAGTGTCAGCACGTAATTTGATGCGGAAAAGCGGAGCATATCATTGTCAGCACGGCCAGCTATATAAGAGCCTTGGGCGTCCATACAGGCGCCCAGTACCGACATTGCGACAAGCGCAAGCAGGGTCGATCGGGTCATTTCTGTTCTCCTCAAAGTTCGCTTCTAACGAGCGATACCAACAACCTAACACATAAATGCCGCAATTTCGAGGGGAGAAGATATTTTTCTTCTCGCCTTTATATTTGGTCCGTTGATACCGCTGAGGACTACCAGATTTAGCGGTACACTTCGTCTTCTGATGGAAAAGAGCGGTCTTTGACATCTTCGGCGTAGCGTTTGACGCTCTCCTCTATCATCGGCCCAAGCGATCCGTAGACTTTCACAAACTTCGGGGTCCACGGGTTCATGCCAAGCATGTCTTCCAGCACCAGAATTTGCCCGTCGCAATCTGCGGATGCACCGATCCCGATGGTGGGGATGGCGACCTGTTTGGTGATCTTTGACGCAAGCGGCTCAACCATACCTTCAAGCACAACGGCGAATGCGCCCGCGTCCGTTACCGCATGTGCGTCGGCGATGTGTGCCGTCCATGTATCTTCATCGCGGCCTTGGGTTTTGAACCCGCCCATGACGTGGCTAGATTGCGGTGTCAGGCCGATGTGGGCCATCACAGGGATGCCGCGTTCCACAAGGAATTTGATCGTCTCGGCCATGCGCGCGCCGCCTTCAAGCTTAACCGCCCCACACGACGTTTCCTTCATGATCCTTGCTGCGTTGCGGAAGGCCATGTTTGGGGATTCTTCATAGGACCCAAAAGGCATGTCGACCACGATCAGCGCTTTTTGCGTGCCGCGCACCACGGCCTTGCCGTGCATGATCATCAGATCAAGCGGAACACCCACGGTGCTTTCCATGCCATGCATGACCATGCCAAGGCTGTCACCAACAAGGATGAAATCCGCGTATTTGTCCACAATTGCAGCCGTGTGCGCGTGATAACTCGTGAGGCTGACGATGGGGTCGCCGCCTTTACGCCCTGCGATTTGCGGGACGGTATTGCGGCGGATTTTTTCGGATTGGGTGCTCATGGTGTGACTTCCTTTTGGTCGATCAACATGACGTCGCCAAAGCTGGCGGAAATCATGATGCCCACGGGACCAGTTGGAATCCCAGTGGCAGGGGCAAATGTTGTGGGGTCCACGATATCGACTGCCCCCAGCGTGGCAAGGGGTTCCGTGGTGATTGTGGCCACGATGGCGTCGATTGCTGCTTCAACTGTTTCACCAGATTTTAACAAGGCCTCGGCGGCGGTAAGAGACGCAATCAGGATGGGCGCAGCTGCGCGATCAGCAGGGGGCAGCCGCACGTTGCGCGATGACATAGCCAGACCGTCCGCTTCACGTACGGTTGGCACGCCGTGAATTGTGACCGGTGTATGCAGGTCTCGGACCATGGTGCGGATCACAGCGAGCTGCTGATAATCTTTCTCGCCAAAATAGGCCGCATCAGGGCCGATGATGTTGAATAGCTTGGTTACCACAGTGGCAACGCCGCGGTAATGTCCGGGCCGGACCAACCCGTGAAACACCTGTGCAAGATGGGTTGTCTCGACAATGGTTTCTTCGCCTTCGGGGTAAATTTCATCGACGGACGGAATGAAAACGGCGGTGACTCCGGCCTGTTCCAGCAGAGCCAGGTCCGCCTCTTCGGTGCGCGGGTATGTGTCGAGATCCGATGCGTTTCCAAACTGGGTCGGGTTCACAAAGATCGTCGCGACCACATTGGGATGCGTTGATGCCGCGTTGACCAGCGCCATGTGGCCCGCGTGTAATGCGCCCATCGTGGTTACAAGCCCTATGGTGCCTGCCGCGCGCATGTCCGCCACGGCTGCCCGAATATCTGCGATGGTCCGGCAAATTTGCATCGGCTTTGGTCCCTTTGAAGCGCGTTATACCTGCATAGGCTGCGGGCCGTGTCGCATCAAGACCTTGCGCCCTGTCGCAATCGTGCGCAAAGGGGTCGGCTGGTTCTGTGAGAGGTCCGCATTTTTGACGCATCTTGTGGCCAATACCCAGCCCCTGTTAGGAATCGGCCATGAAAACCAATGTCAAAGCACTTGTCGTCGGCGGTGGTGCCGTCGGAACCTCCATTGCCTATCACTTGGCCAAGGCTGGCTGGGATGATGTTGTATTGCTTGAACGTGACGAGCTGACCTCTGGGTCCACATGGCACGCGGCTGGATTGCTGCCGTTGTTCAACATGTCGTTCGCCACGACGCATATCCACAAATACTCGGTCGATTTCTATAAATCGCTTGAGGAGGAAACTGGCCTGAACGCAGGTTTCGCTGTTGTTGGCAACCTGCGCATGGCCCAAACAGAAGAGCGTATGGACGAGTACAAGCTGTATGCGTCTATCGCCGAAACCTGCGATGTGCCTTACGAATGGCTGACCCCTGCGCAGATAAAAGACCGCTGGCCCCTGATCCGCACCGAAGACTTGAAGGGCGCGATTTATCACGAGACTGACGGCTATATTAACCCCGCTGATATGACGATGGCGATGGCCAAGGGTGCCCGTCAGCGCGGTGTTGTGATCGAACGCAAATGGCAGGCTGATGCGTTCCATTGGAACGGTACCCATTGGGAAGTCACCTGCACCAAGATGGTGGAAAAGGGCGGCAACCTTGTGCCATCTGAAGAGCAGGTCGTCATCACTGCCGAACACGTTGTGACCGCGTCTGGCAACCACGTGCAGCGCACCGCCAAGATGCTGGGCATCAAGATGCCTGCGATCCCTGTTGAACATCAGTTCATCGTGATGGATCAGGACCCCGCTCTGGTCGCATACCGTGCCGCTGGCAATGCCGAGCATCCGGTTGTTCGTGACGCCGATGCTCAGTCTTATGTCCGCGAAGAACGTGGTGGCTGGATCTTGGGTGTGTACGAGAAGAACGCCCCTGCTGTGTTTGAATACGGTGTGCCAGACAGCTTTCGGGCCGATCTGTTCCAGCTCGATTTAGAGCGTATCGAAGAACAGTATATGGCGATGATCCACCGCGTGCCATCTTGTGAAGAATGTGGCCTGAAAGACGATTTCAACGGCCCGATTTGCTATACACCGGATGGCAATCCGCTGGTTGGCCCTGCGCCTGGTTTGCGCAATATGTGGTTGGCTGAAGGGTTCTCGTTTGGGATCACTGCTGCTGGTGGCACGGGGTATTACCTTGCCCAGATGATGGTCGATGGCGAGGCCGAAATCGACATGGCATCGCTTGACCCCAAGCGGTATTCCCAAAATTGGATGACCACCGAATTTGCGGCCCGCAAGAACGAAGAATGCTACGATCACGTCTATGTTTTGCATCACCCTGATGAAGAACGTCCTGCGTGTCGCCCGCTGCGGACTGCCCCGGCGTATGACCGTCAGGTGGCGCGCGGCGCGCAGTTCGGGTTTGTGAACGGGTGGGAACGCCCAAACTATTACGGCCCGTTGGATGCTCCTGATAACTTTGATCATGACGGACGGTCGTTCCGCCGTGGTGGCTGGTGGCAGCATGCGGTGGACGAGGCAAAAGCGATCCGCGAAGGCGTCGGTCTGGTCGATGCAACGGCGTTTACCAAGCACGTCGTCAAAGGCCCCGGCGCAACCCAATTCCTTGATTGGTTCACCTGTAACAAACTGCCGAAAATCGGCCGGATCAACCTGACATATGCGCTGACATCACTTGGCACGACCCGCACTGAATACACGATCGTGCGCAATGGCGAGGATAGTTATTACCTTGTGTCTGCCGGTGCTTGGACAGAATATGACGCAGATTTCTTGCGCAAAGCAGCCGAAGACAAGATGCCTGAATTTGGCTATATCGAAATTCAGGATGTCACAACGCAGTGGGGTGTGTTCGCGATTGCCGGGCCGAAATCCCGCGATGTGCTGAAGGCCGTGATCAAGGATGCGGACCCTGAGACTGCGCTGTCCAACAAACGGTTTCCGTGGCTGTCTGCTCGCAAGATAGAGTTGGGCATGTGTCCGGTAAACGCGATCCGTGTCGCCTATACAGGCGAGCTGGGCTGGGAATTGCACCACCCGATGGAGATGCAGAATTACCTGTTTGATTTGCTCGAAAAAGCAGGCGAGCCGCACGGCATGAAGCTGGTTGGTGCGCGTGCACAAAACTGGCTCCGTCAAGAAAAATCATACCGTGCATTTGGCAACGAGCTTGGCCGTGACGCGACCCCAGCCGAGGCCGATTTGCCGCGCTTTATTGATCAAAGCAAAGACTTCAACGGCAAGGCCGAGATGGCCGCGACGGGCATTCGGTCCAAATGTGTGACTGTGTTGATTGATGGGCCAAGCGATGCCGACCCTTGGGGCCGCGAAGCGCTGTACGATATGGACGGCACCCGCATTGGTCGTCTGACATCCGGTGGCTATTCAGTCGCTTTTGAAAAGAGCATCGGTATGGGCTACGTCAAGCCAGAGGTCGCCGAAGTCGGCCGCAAGGTGCAGGTCAAAATCCAGGACAAGCTGTGGCCTGCCCAGATCGTTGAAGACAGTCCCTATGATCCGAAAAACACAACGATCCGCGTGGATGGCTAAGCCTAGCTAAACCGTGCTGGATGAAGTGCAGCGACAGCGCCCGCATCAATTGCGGGCGTTGTACCGTTGACGAGGTCGGCCAATAGTTGGCCCGCCGCAGGGCTTGATTGCATGCCATAGCCGCCTTGGCCTGCGCACCAGATAAAGGACGCATCTTCGCTGTCAGGCCCAAGCACCAACGTCCGGTCTGGTGAAAACGAGCGCAAGCCCGCCCACGATGACAGCAGACGGGTAACAGGTTCTGTGACATGGGCTTCATACCGTGCGAAGCCTTCGGCCAGCGTCATGTCATCGGCGTATGCATCGTGTGGGTCCATGGCGTATTCTTCGGCAGGCGACACGATCAGCGCGCCTGCATCGGGTTTGCAGTACCACGTCTCGCCCGCGCCAAAGATCATTGGCCAAGCGGTCATGTCGTGTCCACCCGGCGCCGGGATACGGCCCATGGACCGTCGATAAGCCGTTAATCCGATGGGCTTAATCCCTGCCATTGCGGCAATTTGATCGGCCCAAGGTCCGCCTGCGTTCACCAATATTGCACCGCTAAAGTTGCCTTGCTTTGTGGTCACGGTCCAGCCTGCGGCCGTCCTTTTGATCGCAGTCACACCTGCATTCGTGTGCACTGAGCCACCACCTGCGCGGATCGTTTTGGCGTAGCCTTGGATCATCCGGTCGGTGTCGAGATCCCATGCGCTTGTATCCCATGCGGCGTGGGTGATCACGTCGGTGTTGAGGATCGGGACGATTGCTTCTGCCTCGGACGGGCTGAGGCTGGTCAGGTTCATTTTTGCTTGGTCGGTGTGGAACATGTCGCTGGTATCTGCTGTCCCCACGGCCATTATTCCACGTGGGGTCAGTAGGTCGTTTGCAACGTGGTAAGCCCGACTGGCGGCATTCAGCACGACCGTCGATGGCTGGCCGTAGGTCTCCTCGAATAGCGCCGCCGACCGTCCTGATGCGTGGTAGGCCAGTGCGGCCTCAGCCTCTAGCAGGGTAACCGTGCCAAGCTTGGACAAAGCTGCCCCAGCGGACGTGCCGCCCACGCCGCCGCCGATAATCAGGACATCAGTCATGCCTCTTCCAGTCTGTCAGTCGCGGGGGGCGGTGTTGGCGAAAGCGCTGTGATCTGTGCGTAGAGGTCCGCGTCCATGGTGTAACTTTCAGCGGCAAGCGAAGCGGCCAATTGGGTCGTGGAGCGCCCTGAAATGATCGGCGATGGTTTTGCTGCGTGGGCAGCAACCCACGCCACAGCGAGCGTCGCAGGGTCGATGCCGATGTCCGCGCCAAGGGCTGCCAAATCGCGGGCTGTGTCGTGCATCCATGTTTGGCTATAGCGCGCGTTGTAACGGTCGTCGTCTGTGAGCCGTCCGGTTTCACCACGTGCGTATTTGCCTGTGAGTAAACCGCCACCAAGCGGGGAATAGGGAATGATCTTGATGTCTTGGTCTGCCGAGACTCCAAAGATTTCAACCTCTGCCTGCCGTTTCACAAGGTTATACATCGGTTGGACCACATCAATGCGGGTGCCAAGCTTTTGTGCCACGGATTGCGCCTTCATAATCTGCCATGCCGCAAAGTTGGACACGCCGATGTGCCGGATCAACCCGCGTTGCTGAAAGTCTGCGAATGTGGTGAATGTCTCCTCTAGGTCGGTGTCGTCATCGAACCGGTGGAGGTACAACAGGTCCACGCTGTCTTGGTCCAACTGTTTGCGGCACTGGTCAAAATGCGCGGTCATGTTGGCACGTGAGGCGCCACCGACATAGCCGACTTTGGTCGCCAAATAGATCGCGTCACGGTCAGATTTGATGAATTCACCCAAGAGCGTTTCGGACGCCCCATCCGTGTATCCCACGGCGGTGTCAAAATGGGTGATACCAGCGTCGCGAGCGGCGTCATACATGGCGCGACTGGCCAATGCGTCAGCGTTGCCGCCGAACTGCATGGTGCCAAATGTGGTGGTGGATACGGGTGCGCCTGAGGCAGTTGTGAGGTTTGTCATGTGCGGGAGATTTGCATGAGGGGTGGAGGGAGGCAATGGGTGATGGCAGCACCGCCAGCGAATCAAGTTTCGGTCTGCTTGTAAGGGAATATGGAAACAATACCGCCGCTCCCCGAGGATTTTCCCCTCATGCACCTAATTCCGAGGCTTAACGTGGGTGTCGCAAGATTTGACTAGCTCGCATTGATCGCACGGGCTGATAATAATTGTTCGACAAGCGAAATTTGGTGTCTTGGCTATATGTCTTGGTTAAAATCTTGGGCCTGACCAAAATATAATAGGACTGCGTTATGAAAAAATTTACGCTTTTGTTAAGTGCTTTGGTGCTTGCCGCCTCTTCTGGCTCTGTCATGGCAGACAATGCCAACTGGTCGACCCAGAAGGCGAGAACAGTTGATGCAAACCGAAATTCGGATGCGGGCATTGGTAATGGCGGCGAACGGCGTATTTACTCCGGCAATTGGGTTCCGACCTATTATGGGGAGGATGGCCGGCGGGACATCGATCCCGGCAATTCCAGGGCTCACAATCAGGCGTGCACTGGTGGCACGCAGAGTGAGACAAGCTGCTGACCCAATCTTAAGGCTTTGAAGATACTGAACCGGTGGCCCGTCAAAGGCCGCCGGTTTTTGTATGCAGTAGCGGCTTTGGGTCGAAACCAACTTTGCAACAAAAAAGGCCCGCCATTTCTGACGGGCCTTTGTCGTATTGGGTGTTCCGAAGTTACTGCGGAACGTCGCCTGTGATGCCTTCGACGTAGAAGTTCATGCCAGCAAGCGTGCCATCGTCAGCAGTTTCGCCGTCAGCCAACCAAGCGGAGCCGTCTTGCTTGTTCACCGGGCCTGTAAACGCGTGGTAAGACCCGTCTGCCAAGCTGTCGCGCAGGGCTTCTGCGGACGCTTTGATTTCTGCAGGAACCGCCGATGAGATTTCACCGATGCCGACCATGCCAGCGCCGATGCCATCCCATGTGTCTGTGCTTGTCCATGTGCCGTCCATGACCGCGCGTGTCCGTGCGATGTAATACGGTGCCCAGTTGTCGATGATCGATGATACGCGTGGGAACGGACCAAATTCGGCCATGTCGGATGCCTGACCAAATGTCACAACGTTGCCAGCGGATTGTGCCGCTGCCTGTGGTGCTGTGGAATCTGTGTGCTGCAGGATCACGTCAGCGCCTTGCTCGATCAAAACTGATGCGGCTTCTGCTTCTTTTGCAGGGTCGAACCATGTGTAAGCCCAGACGATCTTGAATTCGACGTCAGGGTTAACTGCTTTGGCGTGGATGTAGGCTGCGTTGATGCCGCGCACAACTTCTGGGATCGGGAAAGACCCGATATAGCCGATGACGTTGGACGTGGTCATTTGACCTGCGATATGGCCCTGAACGGCGCGCCCTTCGTAGAAACGAGCAGAGTATGTTGACACGTTGTCGGCCCGCTTAAAGCCAGTCGCGTGCTCGAATTTCACGTCTGGGAATTTGGCTGCGACGTTGATGGTCGGGTCCATATAGCCGAACGATGTTGTGAAAATCAGGTCAGCACCGCCAAGTGCCATCTGTGACATCACGCGTTCTGCGTCGGGTCCTTCAGGGACGCTTTCAACGAAGACGGTTTCAACCGCGTCGCCAAATTCAGCTTCGACCGCAAGGCGTGCTTGGTTGTGCTCGTATGTCCAACCGCCGTCGCCAACTGGCCCAACGTAGACAAAGCCAACCTTTGTCTGGTGTGCATCCGCAAATGCGCCGGATGCGAAGCCAAGCGCCAATGTGGCCCCAGCAAGCAGTGTTTTCAGTGTCATAGTCATTTCCCTAGATAGACTTGTGGTGATGCCTTTAACGTGAGGCGTGAAAGATTCGGCCTAGTGACCCAGGTGCCCGTCCCGAAGACATAATAACCAATACGACGATGGTGGCCAGATAGGGCGACATAGAAAGATATTCGACAGGAATAGCGAGCCCAGCGGCTTGCAGGTTCAACTGTAAAACAGTCATTCCGCCAAAAAGGTAGGCACCCAGCAAAAGCCGCCAGGGTTTCCAGCCCGCAAAGACCACAATCGCCAGCGCGATCCAGCCTGCACCTGCGGTCATGCCTTCGGTCCATTGCGGTACGCGCACCAGGCTAAGGTATGCCCCCCCAAGCCCTGCGCAGGCTCCGCCGAACATGATCGCCAGTATCCGTATGCGTGTAACTTTGTATCCCAGCGCGTGCGCTGCATCGTGGTTTTCACCCACCGCGCGCAGGACAAGCCCGCTTTGGGTTTTGTGCAAGAACCACCATGTGGCCGCGACAAGGATAAGTCCGACATAGACCATGGGGTCATGCTGGAACACAATCGGCCCAATGACAGGAATGTCTCCCAGCAACGGAATGTGCCAGTCGGGGAAAGACGGTGCTTTGATCCCGATATAACCTTGACCAATAAGCGCTGACAGCCCGAGCCCGAACAGCGTAAGCGCGAGGCCCGTCGCGACTTGGTTCGACAACAGGTATTGCGTCAGGATGCCAAAAAGTAGCGCAAGGAACGCACCGCCAGCAGCGGCCCCGATGAACCCTAGCCAAGGTGACCCTGTGCCGACAGCCACGACAAACCCACAGACAGCGCCAGTGATCATCATGCCCTCAACTCCGAGGTTTAGAACGCCTGCGCGTTCCACCACCAGCTCGCCAATAGCGGCCAGCAGGATCGGGGTTGCTGCGACCATAAGCGAGGCCAGCAGCAGGACTGGGTTGATTGATGACAGATCCATCAGACGGTCCCTCCTTTGCCAAATTTGATCCGGTAATTGGTCAGCACATCGACTGCGAGCAAGAAAAACAACAGCATCCCCTGCAGCAGTTGGATCGCGGCACCCGGCAGTCCCAGATTGGATTGCGCGATCTCGCCGCCGATGTATGTCAACGCCATCAACCCACCCGCAAGCAGAATGCCGATCGGGTGCAGCCGTCCGAGGAACGCCACGATGATCGCGGTGAACCCGTAACCTACGTTGAAATCAATGCTGATCTGGCCTGCAGGTCCCGCGACTTCGAACAGCCCCGCCATACCGGCAAGCGCGCCCGAAATACCAAGGCAAATCAGGATCATGCGGGCAGGGTTCACACTCGCGAACTTGGCCGCCCGTGGGCTTTGCCCTGTGAGCCGGACTTGGAACCCAAAGATGTGTCGCGACAAGGTGACATAGGCAAAGATGACCGCGATTAGCGCAGCCACAATACCCCAGTGCATGCCGGAATCTTTGATCAATTCAAGGTTGGCTGCAGACGGATATTGCGCCAAGTTCCGGCTGCCTGGAAATCCCATGCCTTCGGGATTGCGCATGGCACCTAGCGCCATAGACGCCAGCATTTGTTCGGCCACATAGACCAACATCAAAGACACCAAAATCTCGTTCGTGCCGAATTTGACCCGCAAAATGCCGGGGACCATGGCCCAAGCCCAGCCGCCGAACGCGCCCGCCAAAACCATCAATGGAAAGATCAGGCGCGATTCCATCGGATACAACGCAAGACCAACGGCGGCCCCGCAAATGGCTCCCATAATATACTGGCCCTCAGCGCCGATATTCCAGACGCCTGCACGGAAACCAAAGCTAAGCCCGATCGCGATCAACACTAAAGGTGCGCCTTTGATCAGCAGCTGAGGGCGATAGAACCAAGCAAATTCAGAAAATAGCGGATCAAGAAAAATTGTGCGGATCGTTTCAAATGGATCCTTGCCCAAGACGGCAAACAGAATGCCACCGACGATCATGGTTAACGCCACCGCCAATAAAGGCGTCGCAAAGGCCCAGACCTTCGACGGTCCTGCGCGTTTCTCTAACGTGATCATGCGCACACCTCTTGTTTTTTCTGAGCAAAAATATGTCCGCCGGAGGCAGCGCTACGCATCAACATGTGAGACCTCCATATCGTGGGATCCGCCCAACATCAGGCCAATCTCGTCAATCGTTAACCCCTTGGCAGGGCGCGGGTCAGACATCCGTCCTTCGTTCAAGGCTGCAAAGCGGTCTGCAATTTCCATGAGCTCATCCAAGTCTTGGCTGATCACGATGACGGCAGCTCCGTCTGCGGCCAAATCCAAAATCGCTTGGCGAATAGCTGCGGCGGCGGACGCATCGACGCCCCACGTAGGCTGGTTGATTATCAGTACGTCTGGGTCTTGCATGATCTCGCGGCCAATGACGAACTTTTGCAAGTTGCCACCTGATAGCGACCTTGCGGTGTTGTTTGCGCTGGGTGTGCGCACGTCAAATTTCTCGATGATCTCTGCCGCAAAATCACGGGCGCGATCCCATTTGATAAAGCCGCGCGATGAAAGCCCTTTGCGGACGTTGCCGGTCAGCAGGGCATTTTCAATCAGGGTCATGTCAGGAGCAGCGGCATGGCCATTGCGTTCCTCGGGGGCTGCACACAAGCCCAGTGCGCGCCGCGCATTGGGTGGCAGATGGCCAATATTTTCATTGCCCATGCGCACCATGCTGGCACCGACGGGCATTTCGCCAGACAAGGCCGCGACCAGTTCGTCTTGCCCGTTGCCGGCAACGCCGCCAACGCCCAAGACCTCTCCGCGGCGCACGGTCAGGGAAATGTCGCGCAACGCGGTCCCGAATTCATGCGGAGCAGGGGCAGACAGGCCCGTAAGGGTCAGTGCCACGTCACCGGCAGGCTTTTCAGGCTTTTCAGGCACTTGCAGCACTGCGCCGACCATCAACTCCGCCATTTCGCGGGCGGATGTCTGGCGTGGATCACATGCGCCCACGACGCGACCCATACGCAACACGGTGGCACGGTCACATAAGGCGCGAATTTCTTCGAGCTTGTGCGAAATATACAAAATCGCTGTCCCCTCTGCCGCCAGTTTGCGCAGAGTCTCGAACAAAATCGTGACCTCTTGTGGTGTCAGAACCGATGTTGGCTCATCCATGATCAGCAGCTTGGGGTCCTGAAGAAGGCAGCGGATAATTTCAACCCGCTGCCGTTCTCCCGCAGACAAGTCCCCGACGACACGGGATGGATCAAGCGGTAGTCCGTACTGATCCGACACCGCCCGCACGCGTTCAGACACGTCCTGCAAAGGCGGTGGGTTTTCCATGCCAAGCGCTATGTTTTCGGCCACATTCAGCGCGTCAAACAGCGAAAAATGTTGAAACACCATCGCCACACCTGCGCTGCGTGCAGCGCGTGGTTCTGGCGGTGCGAATGCGGCACCTTCAAGCAACATGCTGCCTGCGTCTGGCTTCACCAACCCATAGATTGTTTTGACCAGCGTGGATTTCCCCGCCCCGTTTTCGCCCAAAAGCGCGTGGATTTCGCCACGCTCGATTTCGAACGACACATTGTCGTTGGCGACAACACCGGGATAGGCTTTGGTCAGCCCTTGAAGAGATAACAGGCTCATGCGGTTTGATCCTTTTTCGCAGTTTGGCGCGGTGTGATCATCGCAGCGGCGACGCCGATTGCAATTGCCTGCGGGTGCTTTCCCAACGATGGATCGCCGATAGGGCAGGCAATACGGGAAATTTGTGCAGGGACATGGCCCAATGCGCTTAGGCGGGTTTTGAATCTTGCCCATTTGGTGGCTGATCCAATCAGACCTATGCTGTAAAAACCACGCCCAAGCAGCGCATGACATATCGCCAGATCAACGTCATGGGCATAGGTCAAGATCAGGTGCTCGGCATCGTCGGGGGCATGAAGGCCTGCGCGGGCTGGGTCTTTTGCGACAAACATTTGTACATTGTCGGGCATCTTTTCTGGAAATCGGTCCGCGCCAGTGTCGACCCAAGTGATCCGCACATCTGGCAGACCAGCCAAAACAGCAGTCAACGCGCGCCCGACATGTCCGGCGCCGTAAATCCAAATCTTCCGGTAGGCCAAAGCATCAAGCGCTTCATCTCGCGCATAATCCAGCGTGACCGACCCGCCGCAGCACTGGCCCAATGCGGGGCCCAATGGGATTGTCTGCCGGTCGGTTATCGTCCCTGCGCGCAGCATTTGACGCGCATGTGCCATTGCTTCCCATTCTAGCGCGCCACCGCCGATAGTGCCTTCAATCCGGTCTGTGAAAACGCGCATTTGCGTGCCTGCTTCGCGTGGGACTGACCCCGCCGAGGACGCAACGCTGATCCGCACCCAGCTCATGTGCGCACACGACCAACAGCGGCCAAAATACGCTCTGGTGTGGCGGGCGCATCAAGCGCAGGATAGGCGTCGCCGCAGGTGCCAATCGCATCTGAAAGAGCCAGAAACGCAGATATTCCCAACATAAACGGCGGCTCACCGACGGCTTTGGACCGGTACACTGTTTGGGCCGGATTTGGCGCATCCCACAGGGACACATTGAACACATCCGGGCGGTCGGACGTGGCCGGAATTTTGTAAGTCGACGGGGCATGTGTGCGCAGACGCCCTTTGTCATCCCAGATAAGTTCTTCGGTTGTTAGCCAGCCCGCGCCTTGCACATAACCACCCTCAATCTGACCCACATCCAATGCAGGGTTCGGCGATGCCCCGGCGTCATGGATAACATCGGTACGTAAAATCCGGTTCTCGCCAGTGAGCGTATCAATCACAACTTCAGTCAGCGCGATCCCTTGGGCAAAGTAGTAAAACGGCCGGCCTTCACCCTTAATACGGTCCCAGCTTAGGTCAGGGGTCTTATAAAACCCGGTGGCCGACAGGCTGACGCGGTGCGTATAGGCGAGCATTGCAGCCTCAGCGAATGTCATGGACACATCGCCGGTAATGACGTGTCCGTTTTCAAAGCGGACATCACCACCGTGATGCGCGGCCACACAGGTCGCAATTCGGTCGCGGATTTTGTCGCAGGCGATTTGCACCGCCATGCCGTTTAAATCCGTACCCGATGATGCTGCAGTTGCTGACGTATTTGGGACCTTGCCGGTGTCCGTTGCCGTAATTTTGATCGCCGACACATCCACGCCAAAGCGACTGGCGGCCACTTGGGCTATCTTTTGGAACAAGCCCTGTCCCATCTCTGTGCCTCCGTGGTTCAGGTGGATGGACCCGTCTTGATACACATGTACCAATGCGCCAGCTTGGTTCAGGTGGGTCAACGTAAAGGATATCCCAAACTTCACCGGGCTGATCCCGAGCCCGCGCTTTAGCACCGGATTGGCCGCATTAAATGCAGCAACAGTCGCCTTGCGGTCTACATAGTTCGCGTCTGTTAATAACCGTTCCGTCATCTCGTGCAAAATGAAGTCGGTCACGTCCATCCCATAGGGTGTGGTGTTTGGTTTGACTTGGTCCGGAATGTCTTTGGACGCTTGCTTGCCAGTTCTTGAGGTATAATAATTCGCCTGCCTCACAGCCACAGGGTCGCGACCCAATGCGGCAGCAATGTGATCCATCACACGCTCGATTCCCAACACACCTTGTGGTCCACCAAAGCCGCGATAGGCGGTGGCGCTTTGGGTGTTGGTTTTCAAACGGTGCGACGTGATCCGGGCTGTCGGCAGCAGGTAGGCGTTATCGGCGTGCAGCATGGCCCGATCCGCGACAGGGATCGAAAGATCCAGCGCCCACCCGCAGCGGGTCAGCTGCGTAAAGTCAACGCCGGTCAGGCGACCGGTGTCATCAAACCCAATGTCATAGGAAATACGGAAATCATGCCGCTTGCCGGTGATCATCATATCGTCGTCGCGGTCGTAGCGCATTTTGCACGGCCGGCCCGTGGCGCGGGCCGCCACCGCACAGCCAACGGCCAGCGCGTTGCCTTGGCTTTCCTTGCCGCCAAAACCACCGCCCATCCGGCGCACCTCGCAGCGGACCGCGTGCATTGGAACGCCCAAGGCTTCGGCCACTTTATGCTGGATCTCGGTCGGGTGTTGGGTCGATGAATGTACGACCATGTCGCCGCCTTCTTGCGGCAGCGCGAGGGCTGCTTGACCTTCGAGATAGAAATGCTCTTGGCCACCCATCTCGATTGTGCCCGACAGGCGGTGAGGTGCGTCTTTCAGTGCCGCGTCCACATCGCCTTTTGTCCAAATACGCGGACCGTCTTCAAATCGGCTGTCTGCGGCGAGGGCCTCGTCGATGGTCAGGATTGGTACGACTTCATCGACTTCAATCTTACCCAGACGTGCGGCTTTGCGGGCTGCAAGGTGGCTGGTTGCCACAACCATGAACAGCGGTTGGCCCAGATAATGGATCGTTCCGGTGGCCAGCAATGGTTCGTCATGGGCAGATGGCGATACGTCATTGGCAAACGGCAAATCGTCGGCCGTGAGCACCGCAACCACGCCACCCGTAGCGCGCACGACATCCAAATTCATTGATGTGATCGTTCCAGCTGCACAGTCCGACATGCCAAACGCAAGGTGAAGGGTGTTTGCGGGGGCAGGGATGTCATCGATGTAGCGCGCAGTGCCAGTGACATGCAGGGTGCCCGCATCGTGGGGGAGGGGTTTCCCAACGCTCATGGTTGTACCTCCAGTACGCTGACGGGGTTTCCTGCGAGGTCTGCAAAATAGCGCAGCAGCATGTTTTGAGCGATCTGCATCCGGTAATCAGCCGAGGCTCGCATGTCGGACATCGGCGTGTAATCATCTGCAAAAAGGGGCATCGCGGCTTTTACCGTCGCCTCGGACCACGGGTGTCCAACCAATGCCGCTTCGACGCTGCTTGCACGTTGCGGGGTCCCCGCCATGCCGCCAAACGCGATTATTGCCTCGGTCACTTTGCCATCCAAAACGGTCACGTTGAATGCGCCGCAGACAGCTGAGATGTCTTGGTCAAACCGTTTTGACAGTTTGTAGACCCGCAAATTGGGCGCGGATTTCGGGATCGTGACCCCAGTGACGAGTTCGCCGCGTGCGCGGTCTTGTTTGCCGTAAGCGATGAAGAAATCTTGCAGCGGGATGTCGCGTGTCACATCGCCGTGCCGAAGGTGCAAGGTCGCCCCAAGCGCAATCAATGCTGGCGGATTGTCCCCGATGGGGGATCCGTTGGCGATGTTTCCGCCGATGGTCGCTGCGGCGCGGACCTGCTGAGACCCATAGCGGCGCACCATTTCGGCGTATGACGGGTGGTGGTCGCGCAGCGCGCTATGCACATCTACCATGGTCACGCCTGCGCCGAACGTGATTGTATCGTCTGTCACCGTGATCTGTTGCAAATCGCGGCAACGATTTAGAAACACGACGTTGTCCAAGTCCCGAAGCTGTTTGGTCACCCAAAGGCCGACATCCGTTGCGCCTGCGATTACGGTCGCATCCGGGTTGGCTGCGTACCATCGGGCCAACACATCAAGCGTGTCTGGCGCAAATGACGCGGGGCCATCTGGTAGCGCAGGCTCTTTCATCCAGACGGGAACAGGCATTTTGGCAGCGGCTGCGGCGGCGCGAATGATTGGCGCATACCCGGTGCAGCGGCACAAGTTGCCCGCCAGCACATTGTCGTGGTCCGTACGGCCGTCTGCGTGCCCTGCGGCCATCGACGCGATGAACCCGGGCGTGCAGAAACCGCATTGTGACCCATGATGATCGACCATGGCTTGTTGGACAGGATGTAGCGTGCCGTCGGGTGCGCTGATCCCCTCCACGGTGCGCACTGCTTTTCCGTGAAGTTGTGGCATAAACAGGATGCAGGCGTTCAGCGCGCGTTTGGTATCCCTGTCTGTCACAACCACGGAACAGGCCCCGCAGTCGCCTTCGTTGCAGCCTTCTTTAGTGCCAGTCAGGCCGCGTTCAACCCGAAGCCAATCCAGCAGAGTTTGCGTGGCAGGTGAATCCACCTCCACGGTTTCCCCATTGAGAAGAAACGTCACTTTCATACGTGTAGACCTGCCGCGTTACCAAATGTTTGTCGGGTTCGTGGCGATCAGTCGATGCGACGTAGACGGATAGCCCCCAGAGCGTGGGTCCATGAAAGCGCTGCGCGCCACATAAATCAAGCGTTTTCGCGGAAATTGTGCGATAAGTCCGGTGAAAACTCGCTGGACATCCCGCTTTGCATGGCGTTCGTACCTATCGCCTGGCAGCCGGAAGCGATGCGAATGATGGCTGTTGTTTGTGTCAGAACGGGTCAGTCTGGCTGAAATAACCGCCCTCTAGGATTTTGGGACGTAGTCCAAAGGCATCAAAAGTTGGTCGCGTGTATCCAGTTGTTTTTCAAACACGATACGCTGCCATTCCATCCAGCCCTGAACCTCTAACAACGGGGCTGGCTCGATAAAGCATGTCCGGACGCGCCCGGATTTTTCTGACCGCACAAGCCCGCAGTTTTCCAGCACGCCGAGGTGCCGCATGAATGTCGGCAACGCCATCGCGTGTGGTGCGTGCAGGGCTGAAACGGTTGCTGGCGCGCGCGCCAATGTCTCTATCACGGCCCGTCGTGTCGGGTCTGACAGGGCAGAAAAGCAGGCGTTTAGCTGGGGTGTTATTTCACGCATACTAAGCGTTATGGGTAACCGTACAATGGTCGTCAATCCGTCAAAGCTGCTTGCTCCTGCCCACCCAGCAGGTAGATTAAGCCATGTCCAATGATCCCCGATTCATCCACCTGCGTGTGCACACCGAATATTCCCTGTTGCAGGGGGCTGTTCATGCCAAAAAGCTGCCTGAAATGGCTGCCAAAATGGGCATGCCTGCCGTTGCAGTGACAGATGTGAACAACATGTTCTGCGCGCTCGAATTTTCCGAGACAGCCGCCAAGAGCGGTATCCAGCCCATCGTCGGCTGTCAGGTTGATCTGGGGTACATTCCCCCCGATCCCGGCAAACGCCCTGAAGATCCCGCGCCCATTGTTCTGCTCGCGCAGTCCGAGGCAGGGTATATGAACCTGATGAAGCTGAACTCCTGTCTGTACTTGAACCAAGGTGGGCAGTTGCCACAGGTCACGCTGGATGACTTGGTCACGTATTCCGAGGGGCTGATCTGTCTTTCGGGAGGGCCTGATGGCCCTGTCGGGCGGTTGCTCCGTCAAGGTCAGCGACCCAAGGCCGAGGCGCTGATGGACGGGTTGGCGGCGGCTTTTCCTGATCGCCTGTATGTCGAACTGCAGCGCCACCCTGACGGTGGTGGCTTGCCCGAGGCCGAGAAGTTGTCCGAACGCGGGTTCATTGAGATGGCCTATGCCAAGGACCTGCCGTTGGTCGCCACAAACGATGTCTATTTCCCGAAGATGGGATTGTACGAGGCGCATGATGCGCTGATCTGTATTTCCGAGGGCGCCTATGTTGACCAACAAGAGCCTCGCCGCCGTCTGACGCCCCAACATTATTTCAAATCGCCACAGGAAATGATTGCGCTGTTTGCAGACTTGCCAGAGGCCATTGAGAATACGGTCGAGATTGCCAAGCGGTGTGCCTTTAAGACCTACAAGCGTGACCCGATCCTGCCCAAATTTGCTGACAACGAGATTGTCGAATTGCGCAGGCAAGCGAACGAAGGGTTGCAGAACCGTCTGGCCGTGATTCCGCATGCGGTGACGTTGGAAGAATACCAAGCACGGTTGGATTTCGAGCTTGATATCATCGAAGGCATGGGGTTCCCCGGCTACTTTCTGATCGTTGCGGATTTTATCAAATACGCCAAAGAAAGCAGCATCCCTGTTGGACCTGGCCGTGGGTCGGGTGCAGGGAGCCTTGTGGCCTATGCGCTACTGATCACCGACCTTGATCCGCTGCGATATTCGCTATTGTTCGAGCGGTTCTTGAACCCTGAGCGTGTGTCGATGCCCGATTTTGATATCGATTTTTGCATGGACCGCCGCGAAGAGGTGATCCGCTACGTCCAAGATAAATATGGCCGCGACCGGGTGGGCCAGATCATCACATTCGGCGCGCTTTTGTCCAAGGCCGCCGTGCGCGATGTGGGCCGCGTTTTGCAGATGCCGTATGGGCAGGTCGACCGTCTGTCCAAGATGATCCCTGTTGAAGGGGTCAAGCCTGTCAGCATCGAAAAGGCGTTGGCGGATGAACCCCGTCTGCGCGAAGAGGCCAAGAACGAAGAGGTCGTTGACCGCCTGTTGACCTACGCCCAACAAGTCGAAGGGCTGCTGCGCAACGCGTCCACCCACGCGGCTGGTGTTGTGATTAGCGACCGTCCGCTGGACGAGCTTGTGCCGCTGTACCAAGATCCCCGTTCCGATATGCCCGCAACCCAGTTTAACATGAAATGGGTGGAACAGGCCGGGTTGGTTAAGTTCGATTTCTTGGGGCTGAAAACCCTGACCGTCATCCAGAATGCGGTAGACCTGATTGTGAAATCGGGGCGGCCTTTGCATGTGGATGCGGCGGGGAATACGTTGTTTGACCCGCCAGCCGCCTTGCCGAACGACATTGGCACGATCCCGTTAGATGATGAGGCGTCGTACAAACTTTATGCCTCCGCCAAAACCATCGCCGTGTTCCAAGTGGAATCCAGCGGCATGATGGATGCGCTGAAACGGATGAAGCCGACCTGCATCGAGGATATTGTGGCCCTTGTCGCGCTATACCGTCCCGGTCCGATGGAGAACATCCCGACCTATTGCGAGGTCAAGAACGGGCTCAAGGACATTGAATCCGTTCATCCGTCGATTGACTATCTGCTGTCCGAAACCCAAGGCATTATCGTTTACCAAGAACAGGTTATGCAGATCGCTCAGGTTATGGCCGGATACAGCCTTGGTGGGGCTGATCTGTTGCGCCGTGCCATGGGTAAAAAGATCGCCGAGGAAATGGCCAAGGAACGCCCCAAGTTTGAAAAAGGGGCGATGGAAAACGGCGTTGATAAGAAAAAGGCGTCGGAGGTTTTTGACCTTCTTGAGAAATTTGCGAACTACGGATTTAACAAATCCCACGCCGCCGCTTATGCGGTCGTCAGCTATCAAACGGCGTGGCTGAAGGCGAACCATCCAGTCGAGTTTATGGCTGGGGTGATGAACTGCGATATCCATCTGACAGATAAGCTGGGCACGTATTTTCAAGAGGTGAAAAAGGGGCTGCGGATTAAATATATCCCGCCTTGTGTGAACAGGTCGCAGGCCACGTTTGATGTGAAAGATCAGAAATTGGTCTATGCTCTGGGCGCGTTGAAAAACGTCGGCGTCGAAGCGATGAAGCTGATCGTTGAGGGCCGTGCGGAGGCTCAGTTTGTGAACCTGTTTGATTTCGCCCGCCGCGTGGATATTAAGCGCGTGGGCAAGCGCCCGTTGGAAATGCTTGCGCGGGCAGGGGCGTTCGACGTGCTTGATCCGAACCGTCGTCGCGTTTTGTTATCGCTTGATGCGTTGGTGAATTACTCTGCCGCGATCCACGATCAAAAATCATCGAACCAAGTGTCGCTGTTCGGCGAAGCGGGCGATGATTTGCCCGAACCACGTCTTGCTGGTGGTGATGATTTCTTGCCCGCAGAACGGCTGGCCGAGGAATTTAAGGCGATCGGGTTCTACTTGTCTGGTCACCCGCTTGATGATTACATGGCCGCGCTGAAACGCAAGCAGGTGCTGACGCTGGACGAGGTGATTGCCAAGGCCGAACGTGGTGCGTGTGTCGTCAAAATGGCAGGTACAGTGAGCGGGCGGCAAGAGCGGAAATCCGCGCGCGGAAACCGGTTTGCCTTTGCCCAATTGTCTGATCCGACAGGACAGTACGAGGTCACGCTTTTCTCGGATACGCTCGAGGCTGCGCGCGATCATTTGGAAACGGGCAGTCAGGTCGTGTTGACCTGCGAGGCCACGATGGAGGCCGACCAGCTAAAGCTTCTGGGCCGGTCGGTGGCACCAATCGACACCGCTGTTGCTGATGCAGGGTCATCCGGCTTGCGCGTATTTTTGGATGCACCCGGTGCGATTTTATCAGTCCAGACGATCTTGGAAAATGCGGCACGCGATAAGGTACGTGGCGGCCGTGGCCCAGTGTATTTCTGCCTGATGGATCCCGCGTTGCCCGGCGAGGTCGAAATCGACTTGGGCCAAGATTACCCAGTTAATCCGCAGATCAAAGGGGCTTTGCGGTCCCTTGAGGGCGTCATGGAAGTTGAAGAAGTCTGATCTCATCGGCAAAGTTTCACCGCCTTGTC
This sequence comes from Yoonia sp., assembly GCA_023955335.1. Lineage (GTDB taxonomy): Bacteria > Pseudomonadota > Alphaproteobacteria > Rhodobacterales > Rhodobacteraceae > Yoonia. The sequence goes on along the minus strand of JAGSGF010000005.1, from coordinate 19,391 downwards.
TTTCGGATACGTGGACGCCATCGCGCAATACGGCTAAAACACATTCAACGTTCAGGGAAGGACCGGATTGGTGCGCAGCCTCACGATGATTGTAAGTATCGCCTCGCTTGCGGCCTGTAGTGGCAATCCGCTGGATGACTTCACGCGGTTGAGCGATCTGAATATTCCTGATGATGCGGTGTCTGTTGCCGTTGTCGAAGCGATTGCTGACGCAGATGCGCCGTTACCGGATGTCGCGGTTGACGTCGTTGCGGATGCAGCGCCAAATCCCAGTGTCGATCAGGCTGCCAAACCGGGTTTCTTTGCGCAACTTTTGAGCAAACCGTCCGTGCCCACGCCTGAAGTTCCCGCTTTGCCAGATGACACGTTTGTACCAGATGGCCCGACACCTGAATTGGTTGGGGTTACCGCTGATTTGGCCGCTGCTGCTGAGACCACAGTGCCTGCGCCAAAGCAGGCAGGTTTCTTTGGCCGCTTGTTTAGCGGCACGCTCATAGCCCCCGCACCCGTTCCAGATGCGCGGCTGGCCGCAGTTGTGACCAGCGCGCCCGATGCCGCGTCAGCGCCATCGCCCGCGCCCGGTGCTGGTCCCGATGCCCGGTTTGTCACCGTCGGTACGCAGCTTCCGTTTGGTGTGATCGCAACCAATTGCGATGTGACCAGCCGCCAACTTGGCACAAAAGTGGGCCAAGAGGCTGGCTATACGTTGTATGACACGATCCCGAATGCGACTGCCTTGCGCACTCATTACATCACTGGGTTTAAAGACCGCTGCGCGCGCCAGTTCACCGCCGCCACGTCCCTCATGGGGGATATCGGCACGCATGAGGTCGTCCGCTACTTGCCGTCCAACAATCGGATCGCCTATAGCGTGACTGACAATGCGTATGAGCAGGTCAAGGCTGGGTTCTGTGGAGTTGGGACGCGACAGCCGTGTGGGCGCAAGCTTGACCGCTTGGCCAAGACCACCACGTTTATCACCGCGTATCGCAACTTCGGGTCAAACCCGACGTGGGCAAATATTTTGCTGCATAAAGGTGAAGTCACCGCGATGGGCGAAGCATCGCGCTAATTTAATAGTGGGGCGGGCGTTGATCCGCGAGCGGGACTGATCCGCCTGCATCCATTTCGCGCCCTGCTTCACGTGCCATCAGCATCGCTACACGGCGGGTCGCCACGGCCAATTCGTTCTCTTGGCGGGTTACAATATCGGACAGGTCGTCGACCGTGCGCGTCAAATGTGCGATTTGTTCTTCAAGATGGGTGATATCTGTCATGTGCCTGACATAGCCTTCCGCTATGCCCCCCGCAACTGCGCATTGCCCCGCAAGCCCCGGCTTGGTAAAGGCAGGCTTGAAGTTCCTGACCAGACGCGAGGCGATGATGGCCAAAGTTAAAAAGCAACCCCGTCCCAAGGCGCAAACGCCCAAGGGTTTCCGTGATTATTTTGGTGCAGAGGTGGTGCAGCGTACAGCCATGCTGTCTAAGATCGCAGAAGTTTATCATCGCTATGGGTTTGACGCGCTCGAAAGCCCTGCCGTAGAAACGGTCGAGGCGCTGGGCAAGTTTTTGCCGGACGTTGACCGCCCCAATGAAGGCGTGTTCGCGTGGGAAGAAGACGCTGATTGGCTTGCTCTGCGCTATGACCTGACGGCCCCGCTTGCCCGTGTTTATGCACAGCACCGCAATGACCTTCCGAACCCCTATCGCCGCTATGCGATGGGCCCTGTGTGGCGCAATGAAAAACCCGGACCCGGTCGGTTCCGTCAGTTTTATCAGTGTGATGCCGATACGGTCGGCGCGTCAAGCGTGGCCGCAGATGCCGAGATTTGCGCGATGCTGGCGGATACGCTTGAGGCCGTGGGGATTGAGCGCGGCGACTATGTCGTGCGTGTGAATAACCGCAAGGTTTTGAATGGTGTGATGGAAGTTGCGGGCGTGCTTGACCCATCTGATCCAGATAAATTCAGCACGGAACGAGGCATTGTTTTGCGTGCGATCGATAAGTTTGATCGCCTTGGCACGAGCGGTGTCCGTGATTTGCTTGGCGAAGGCCGCAGGGACGCTAGTGGCGACTTTACCAAAGGCGCTGGGCTGTCGGATGAACAAGCACAGATTGTCATGGGCTTTATGGAAGCCAAGCGCGACAGTGGCCCTGCGACAGTGGCCCGGTTGATGGAGCTGGTTAACGGCTCTGAAACGGGTGTGACTGGCGTGAATGAACTGGAGACAATGGCGACGCTTCTTGATGCTCAAGGCTATGCCTCTGATCGGATCGAGATTGATCCGTCAGTTGTACGCGGCCTTGGCTATTATACTGGTCCTGTGTTCGAGGCTGAACTCACCTTCAAAATCGAAGACGAAAAGGGGCGTCCGCGTAACTTTGGCTCTGTGGCTGGTGGTGGCCGTTATGATGATTTGGTCAAGCGGTTTACCGGACAAGAGGTCCCTGCAACGGGAGTGTCGATTGGTGTTGACCGTCTGTTGGCAGCCCTGCATGCCAAAGGCCGTTTGGATACCAAATCGGTTGGTCCTGTGATCGTGACCGTGATGGACCGCGACCAGATGGGATATTACCAGACGTTGGTGGCCGAGCTGCGTCATGCTGGTATCCGTGCCGAAGTGTATCTGGGCAATCCAAAGAATTTCGGAAATCAGCTAAAATATGCAGATAACCGGGACAGTCCCGTGGCTGTGATCGCCGGATCGGACGAGATGGCCAATGGTGTGGTGCAGATCAAGGATTTGATCCTTGGCGCGCAGATCGCCCAGAACGCCACGGTTGAAGAATGGAAAGACCGTCCCAGCCAGTACGAAGTGCCGCGCACCGAGCTGGTCGCGAAGGTCCGTGAGATTTTGGCAGGGCAGGGCGTATGACCCGCCTTATTGCTGCCGAGGCAGCACGTTTGATCGCGCTTTTTGAGGGCGAAGGCGCACGTCATGTGGATGCAGATATTTTGCTGTCTGCGGAGACGTTGTTGGACCTTTACGGCGAAGATATTCGTGGCCGTGCGTATCTCACGTCCGATCCATTCGGTGGGGAAATGGTGCTGCGCCCCGACTTTACTGTGCCTGTTGTGCAGATGCATATGGACAGTGAAGCCGACCCGGCGCGCTATACCTATGCGGGCCGTGTGTTCCGCAAACAAGAAGACGACCCAAGCCGTCCACGCGAAGCGATGCAGGTGGGTTTTGAGGTATTTGACGGGTCCAATCCGGCGGGAGCTGACGCGACAGTTTTTGCGACTGTTGCGGATGCGTTGGCTGGATTGCCCGTGCGTGCAGCGACAGGGGATATTGGCATTCTAATGGCCGCAGTGGCGGGATTGAAAACCTCTGACACACGTAAAGCTGCGTTGATGCGCCACCTGTGGCGGCCGCGTAAATTCCGCGCGTTGCTCGACCGGTTTGGTGGGCGCACGCCGCCTGCGCCAAGTCGTGTGGCGTTGTTGGCCCAAGTCGATCCAATGGCTGATGCTGCTCCAACGATTGGCCTGCGGTCCCGTGCCGAGGTGCAGACACGGATTGATGCGCTACGCGCAGACGCAGCAACCGCGCCGATTAGTGGGGATGAGATGGCCTTGATCGACGCGATTTTGTCGCTGGATGAAAGCTGTCCGCATGTGCTGTCCAGTTTGCGCGATATCGCCGTGGATTTGCCCGTGATTGACGGTGCAGTAAACGCGTTTGCCGCGCGACTGGATGCGTTGTCGGCCAAGGGTGTGGATGTGGATGCGTTGTCGTTTGAAGGGAGCTATGGCCGCACGTCGTTGGAATACTACGATGGGTTCGTGTTCGGGTTTTACGCCGCCGCTGACCACTATATGCCGCCAGTGGCGACCGGTGGGCGCTACGATGCGTTGACCGCGCGGTTGGGCGCTGGACGGGCTGTACCTGCGGTGGGCGGCGTTGTGCGCCCCGATTTGGTCGTTGCTCTGCGGGGGGATGTTTGATGCTAAAACTTGGTGTGCCGTCAAAGGGACGGTTGATGGAAAAGACGTTTGCATGGTTCGGTGACCGCGGCGTTAGCCTGCGAAAATCCGGATCAGACCGCGAATATGCGGGGGCTGTCGACGGGATTGACGGTGTTGAATTGGTGCTTTTGTCGGCGGGTGAAATTCCGCGTGAATTGGCAGCTGGACGCATCCAATTGGGCGTGACCGGATCGGATTTGATCCGTGAAAAGCTGGCCGCTTGGGAAACACGTGTGCATGCAATTGCGCCGATGGGATTTGGTGGCGCTGATCTGATTATTGCGGTGCCGCAGGCTTGGGTCGATGTGGAAACGCTTGATGATTTGGATGCCGCCGCTGCGGCGTTCCGCGCCAAGCATGGTTTTCGGATGCGGATTGCGACAAAGTATCACCGACAGGTCCGCGAGTTTTTACGTGACAACGGCGTTGCTGATTATCAGCTAATCGATAGTCAGGGGGCGACCGAAGGTACCGTGAAGAACGAGACGGCAGAAGCCATTGCCGACATTACGTCGACAGGTGAAACGCTGCGCGCCAACGGGCTGAAGATTTTGGGCGATGGGTTGATCCATGCGTCGCAAGCGACATTGTTCCGTGGACGTCGTGATGTGTGGACGGATGCGCAGCGCGTGACGCTGAAAGAGCTTGAATCACTGCTGGGCGTTTGACCTAAAAGACACGCCATTGGCGTGACGACATGTTTTGTCAGGCGCGGATTAACGGACGCCGATCGCCGCGAGTGCTTTGCTGAGTTCGGGCGGCAGCGCTTCTTCATCCTGTGCCCCGTCGGGCAGATCCGTGGGGACGTCGGCCGGTTGAAAATAACGCCAGCCTTGGAATGCCCGTTTGGGGGTGGCTTCGACGCGGATCAGTTGTGGATCACTGACAATCGCACAGCGCCGGATACCGTCAGCCCCAATTTTTTCGTCCAGACGCAGGATTGATTGCCTGCACAAGATGACCCCTTTGATCACCCAATAGATCGATCCTCCGTTTAGAATTTCGTCAGCCCGTTTTGGCCACATGCGGGTTATGTGCTGCGGCATTCCGTCCGTGGCCTGCGCACGTTTGGACATCTGCCAAGCTGCAAGGCCTGCCACGTCATCAGTCCCGACGGATAATTTAACTAGATTTATGTGGTTGGACACGCTTGACCCCTACATGTGGTATTTGCTAGATGGATATCAGTTAACGCCTTGTGAAGGAAGTTAGAACGTACAACGCAGGTTTCAAATTGACCCGCCGCATCTGCGGACCTATCTGTCACGCCTGAGTTCACGCCAATAGAATCATATTAAAGGATCTCCCATGTCCCGCTTTGCTGCTCCAATCGCCGAACAAATCTGGGATATGAAATATCGGTTTAAAGAAGCTGATGGCACGCCGATTGATGCCGATGTGACCCAAACATGGGACCGGATCGCCAACGCTCTTGCGTCTGTTGAGGCCGATCCGGCGGCTTGGGCACCAAAGTTCTATGACGCGTTGGAAGATTTCAAATATTTGCCAGCGGGTCGCATTACAGCGGGCGCGGGCACAGCCCGGTCTGTGACGCTGTTCAACTGCTTTGTCATGGGCACGATCCCTGACAGCATGGGCGGTATTTTTGATATGCTCAAAGAAGCGGCGCTTACAATGCAGCAGGGCGGCGGTATCGGGTATGATTTCAGCACGGTCCGCCCAAAGGGTGCGGCTGTTAAAGGCGTCGCTGCTGATGCATCTGGCCCGCTGTCGTTCATGGATGTGTGGGACGCGATGTGCCGTACGATAATGTCGGCTGGATCGCGCCGCGGGGCAATGATGGCGACCATGCGCTGTGACCACCCAGATGTATTCGATTTCATCACGGCCAAATCCGACGCCGCCCGTCTGCGCATGTTCAACATGTCCGTACTGATCACTGATCCGTTCATGGATGCAGTGAAGGCCGACAAGCCATGGGATTTGGTGTTCAAAGACGAGATCTATAAGACCGTGCGGGCGCGCGATTTGTGGGACGCTATTATGCAGTCCACTTATAACTATGCCGAACCAGGTGTGATTTTCATCGACCGGATCAATAAGGCCAACAACCTGTCGTATTGCGAGACCATCGCGGCGACGAACCCGTGTGGTGAGCAACCGTTGCCGCCCTATGGCGCGTGCTTGCTTGGGTCGATCAATATGGCGCGGCTTGTAACCGATCCGTTCGGCGACGCCGCAACGTTTGATACGCAGATGATGACCGATTTGGTCGCGACCGCTGTGCGCATGATGGACAACGTGGTTGATGCATCGAACTTCCCGCTGCCACAGCAACAGGCCGAAGCGAAAGCTAAACGCCGGATCGGTCTTGGGGTTACAGGGCTGGCCGATGCACTGCTGATGGTTGGTCTGCGTTATGGATCCGAAGAGGCGGCGCGTCAGACGGACGACTGGATGCACGCGATCGCACGCGCCGCGTATCTGGCGTCTGTGGACTTGGCGAAGGAAAAGGGTGCGTTCCCATTGTTTGACGCCGATAAATTCCTTGAATCTGGTGCGATGCACGACATGGACGAGGATGTCCGCGTCGCGATCCGCACCCATGGCATCCGAAACGCGCTGCTCACATCGATTGCGCCGACCGGTACGATCAGCCTTTATGCAGGAAACGTTAGCTCGGGGATCGAGCCCGTGTTCGCCTATGCCTATACCCGCAAGGTCTTGCAAAAAGACGGCACACGTACCGAAGAAGAGGTTGTCGATTACGCCGTGCAAATGTGGCGTGATTTGAAGGGTGACGCACCGCTGCCCGATTATTTTGTGAACGCCCAGACGCTGGCCCCGCTAGATCATGTGCGGATGCAAGCCGCTGCGCAGAAATGGATCGACAGCTCAATTTCCAAGACGATCAACTGCCCCGAAGACATTAGCTTTGACGATTTCAAAGAGGTCTACATGGCCGCGTGGGATCAAGGCTGTAAGGGATGTACAACATACCGGCCCAACGATGTGACGGGGTCCGTTCTGTCGGTGTCAGAAGAAAAACCGGCTCTTGTCGTTGCTGCGGATGCACCTGCTGGAACTGTGAGCGAAGGTGACGTCATTTATATGTCAGAGCCGTTGGATCGTCCGACCGAGCTGGAAGGTGCGACTTACAAGCTCAAATGGCCAGACTCAGAACATGCGATTTATATCACTGTGAATGATCTTGTTGTCGCAGGCCATCGTCGTCCGTTTGAGGTGTTCATTAATTCCAAGAATATGGAACACTTTGCGTGGACCGTTGCCCTGACACGGATGATCTCTGCTGTGTTCCGGCGCGGCGGAGATGTGTCGTTTGTTGTCGAAGAGCTTAAGGCCGTGTTCGACCCACGAGGCGGCGCATGGATGCAAGGTAAATATGTGCCGTCCATTCTGGCGGCTATCGGTGGGGTCATGGAAAAGCACATGATCGCAACGGGGTTCTTGGCTGGCGAAGGCATGGGGTTGAAGTCCGACCCACAGGCCGACGTGGTCGCAATTAACTCTAAGCCAAAGGGCAAGGCCTGCACATCTTGCGGTGCCTATGATCTTCGTATGGTCGAAGGCTGCATGACCTGCGGGTCCTGTGGCTATTCAAAATGTGGTTAAATGTTACCCGAGAATTTGTGCTGACGACGGACAGAAAGGCGAAAACTTCGGCAAGCGCGTGATCCGCGTTGGCCATAAATGAAAGATAAAAACATGAAAATTCTTATGGTTCTCACCTCGCACGATGAAATGGGCGACACAGGCAACAAAACTGGCTTCTGGCTGGAAGAGTTCGCAGCACCTTATTACGTCTTCAAAGACGCGGGCGCAGACATCACACTCGCATCGCCAAAAGGTGGTCAGCCACCTATTGATCCGTCCAGTGATGCTGACGGTGCACAAACGGATGACACGCGTCGCTTCAAGGCTGATGATGAGGCGCAAAAGCATCTCGCTACAACGCTTAAACTTTCGGATGTGACTGAGGTCGGCTTTGACGCGATCTTCTACCCCGGCGGCCACGGCCCGCTGTGGGACCTTGCCGAAGATGGCGACAGCAAGCGTCTGATCGAGGCCTTTGCCGCAGCGGACCGTCCCGTTGGCGCAGTTTGTCACGCACCAGCTGTGTTCCGTCATACTCTTGGCACAGACGGTAAGCCGTTGGTTTCGGGGCGCCGCGTGACTGGCTTTACCAATTCCGAAGAAGATGCGGTTGGCCTGACATACATCGTGCCATTCTTGGTTGAGGATATGTTGAAAGCCAATGGCGGCACCTATGAAAAGGGCGCTGATTGGGCAAGCTTTGTGCTGCGCGATGGCAAGCTTGTAACAGGACAAAATCCTGCGTCCTCGGCTGCAGCGGCACAGGAAATTTTGGTCCTGCTGGGATAAAGCCTTACACCTGATCCTAAATCTGCGGCGCAAATTTTGCGCCGCAGATTACCTTTACGCGTTGCCAGTAGGCGTATTTGGCTTTCCTCTGAATACCCTACCAGCGCTCAGACCGATCGATATAAGCTTATAGTCGCGACAGCCACCTCAGCCTGAAACTCTCGACCTATCGCAAGAATACCGATCCGCCTTAGGTGTGCAGGATCGAAACGGGCATCGGTCTTATGTGCCTCAACCGCGTCAAACGCGACCCGATGGCTGCGCCATTCCGGCGCAGCAATAAAGTCAGATCGAAACGACTGCCAAGGCCGCGTCAGTTGGTCCGTGCGCAAGCGAATGTCATAGCGCTCGCCGTTGCCACAGGTTTCTAGCTCAATGCCATCCCAATCACTTGCATCAAATCCAGCACCATCGTGGCAGAGGTCGAAGGCAATCTGAACAAAGCCACCGTTGTTATCCAACGAGACGCCACCGCGCAACACAGTGGCCATGCGCCCCCGAAACATCTCTTGCTGCATCCCACCTCTAGAAACACCGCCCATAACTCCGTCAGCGACGTATTCCCACTTTGGGTTCAATTCCATCTCTATGCTCCCTCCCCATTGTAATGCTCAAGACTTTCGCACCCTGCCCGAACAGTCACAATGCGGAAGCGAAGCGAGTGATCGGATCAGAACATATACTAAGGGCGATATCTGCCTCGGGCGTTTAATGATCCAACTTTTTCAAAGCGGGTATTCGCTGCGTCACAAAATCTCGGCAAAATGGGCTCGAACCGGACTTTAGTTGCTTGATGGACTAATGACTGCTGAGCGGACAAAGCAGTTATAGAACCCACGTAGCTCAACGGCTGCTTTTCTTACTCTGATTTCTTAACGAACAGCATTTTTGTGAATGCCGCAATTTTCACGCGTTAACCGGCTTGCTGTTTGCGAGTGCTACCGCGGCACTGCTAAAAGCTTGTTTCGTCTGTTGCAGGTCAGCTTCGGTTAAGGCGAGCGACGGATACAGCTTACCTGGTGATTTGAAGATGCCGTCGTCCCGCAGACTTGCGTTCCATATTGCGTTGTCTTGTGGGTCAAGATGTTTGGCGCTGCGATAATCTTTGACCTCATGAGCCGTGAAAAAGATATCGAACAGGGTTGGGTCGCCGCAGATTTGGTGGGCGATGCCAGCCTCACTTAGCGCAGCACTCTGCATGTCCATCAGGCTTTGGCCAAGCGCGCGCAGGCGATCATATTGGCCGGGGCGGCGCAGGATTTCCATCGTCTTGAGGCCGGCGGCGGCGGCAACCGGATTGCCTGACAATGTGCCCAGTTGCATCAACCATTTTTCTGCCCCCACGTGAGCCTTGTCGAAATGCGCCATGATTTCGGCGCTGGCCCCAAGGGCGGCCAAGGGGAAGCCCCCACCGATGATCTTGCCCAGCGTGCAGATGTCGGGCGTGACACCATAGCGTTCTTGCGCGCCGCCATAGGCGAGGCGAAAGCCGGTGACGATTTCATCAAAGATCAGCAAGACGCCATGTTTGTCGCACAGATCGCGAAGGCCCTGTAGAAAACCGGGTGCCGCAGGGATGATCCGTTGCAAAGGCTCTGCGATGATTGCCGCGATGTCGTCATGCTCAGATAAAAGCGAGGCCACGGCCTCAAGGTCGTTGAACGGCGCAATCAGCATCTCGTCGGCCACGCTTTGCGGAATACCGGCGCTGTCGGGCACCGCGGTGGGGAAGTTCACTGCGCGTGCAGGGGCAAGGCTCATCTGGGCCTCGGCGCTCATGCCGTGGTAGCCGCCCTCGAATTTCAGGATTTTGGTCTTGCCGGTGTAGGCCCGGGCCAACCGGATCGCGTACATGTCCGCTTCGCCGCCCGAGGTGACAAAGCGCACCTGTTCGCAACACGGCACCGCATCGACGATTTCCTCGGCCAGCGCGATGCCTTGCGCGTTATTGGCAAAAAAGGTCATGCCTTTGGGCAGCTGCTCAAGTACCGCCTCCATGACTTCTTCGTGACCATGGCCCAGCAACATCGGCCCCGATCCGATCAGGTAATCGATGTATTCATTGCCATCCTCGTCCCAGACATGACTGCCCTCACCGCGTGCGATCACAATACCAGCATCGAAATTTCCGAAACCCGCAGCGGGCAAAACCGCGCGCGCGCGGTCGATCCATTCGGCTTGGGTGTTTATTTTTTGCATGTCGCTCTCAATAATAAATGGCTGTTGGATCGCCCAAGGTTTCTTCGTCAGGATGCACGCCAAGACCCGGTGTTTCCGGCAGATGAAGGTGACCATCTTTGTTGCGCGGGCCGCGCCCGCCTGCGATGTCCAGCGTGATCATATCCTGACAGGCCCAGACTGCGAGGCAATTGGCATCGGGGATTGTGGCGGCCAGATGCAGCGCCTCTGTATCTGCCAGAACCGTGCCACCCGTGGCCATGACGAACATGTCGATCCCATGGGCCAATGCGATATCGCGCATACGCGCCGCTTTGGTCAGCCCACCCACGCGGTTCAGCTTGATGCCAAACACCTCGGCCAGACCATCGCGTGCAATGCGGGCGGCGTCTTGCAGCGTCACGAGGCTTTCATCGACGGACACGGGGGCTGCATGTTTGCTCGCGATGGCAGCGATATCGTCAAGGCTCTCGCAGGGTTGTTCGAACATGACGTTCAGGTCTTGCGTCGCAGACATGACGCGCAAGGCCTGCTGGCGCGTCCAGCCGCGATTGACGTCATAGAGGACGATTTCGCCGTCACGGCGGAGGCTTTCTACGTCCCGCACGCGGGCGATATCGCGTTCAACATCGCCGCCGATCTTGACCGAATGGGCGACATAGCCGCGCTGACGGTAACGGTCGATGACGGCGCGGGTCTCCTCTACAGTCTTTGCACCGACAGACGACGCGATCGGCCGTGGCGTGCGCGACCCGCCGCCCATCAGATCGGCAATCGGTAGGTTTGCGGCTTGGCCCGCGATATCCCAGCAGGCCATGTCGATGGGTGACTTGGCATAAAGATGTCCCGGCAACGCAAGATCCATTGCGCGTTCCACATCTAGCACACGGCGCGGATCAAGGCCGATGATGAAGGGGGCCATCGTTTTGATCCCCGCACGGATGCCGGGGCCATGGGCAGGCACATAGGTATGCCCCCACGGCGTGCCTTCGCCCCAGCCGATCAAGCCCGCATCCGTCTCGACTTTCACAAGTGTTGCATCGAGCACATCGAATTTCAGCCGCCCGCCAGACAGCCAATAAGGATGCTCGAGCGGCAGATCGACATGATAGACGGTGATGCGTGTGATCCTCACGACGTCACCACAATGTTGCCCGTATGCTCTTTGGCAATGAAGGCGGCCTGTGCAGTGCGCAATTCTTCAAGCGGATAGGTGGCCGCGAGAGACGGTTTGATGTCGCCGTATTCAATATAACGCACGATGTTGGGCATAACCTCCAAAGGAACGACGGTTGAGCCTGTGAAGGTCAGATCGCGCAAATAGAACGTACGCAGATCAAGCGCGACCATCGGCCCCGCAATCGCGCCCGAGCAGGTATAGCGTCCGCCGCGTTCAAGCACGTCGATCAAGCTGGGCCAGTATGGCCCGCCGACCACATCAGCAACGACAGTAACGCGCGCGTCGCCCAAAGCGTCGCGGAGATTTTCCGGCGCGCGCGGTAAAACCCTATCCGGCCCAAGGGCCGCCACATCGCTGTGTTTCGCCTTTGACGCCATGGCGATCACCCGCGCACCACGGCGTTTGGCCAGTTGCACCAGTGCGCCACCCACGCCGCCGGACGCGCCGGGGATGAGGACTGTATCATCAGCTGTAACGCGGGCGCGGGTCAACATGCCTTCAGCCGTAGAAAAGGCGCAGGAAAACGTGGCAAGTTCGGCGTCCGTCAGGTCAGAATTGATGGCCAAAGCATTGCTGGACGGTGTGGTCGTGTATTCGGCAAAGCCACCATCGCGCTCTGACCCGAAGTAGCCGGTTTTGTTCATGTCATCGGGCGCGTCTGCGTCTCTCAGCCAGCCATCCGTGATAACGCGTTGGCCGATCCGCGCGGCATCAATACCTTCGCCAACAGCAACGATGGTTCCGCAGACATCAGCACCCTGAATGCGCGGAAAGGTGATTGGCGCGCCGCCCCATGTGGGGTCATCCTCGCCCACCTCATCAAAGGCACCGCCTGTTGTGGCATCAGTCACGGTCTTGGAATACCAGCCAGAGCGGGTGTTCACATCCGTGTTGTTCAGCCCGCAGGCACCGACGCGGATCAGCACCTCGCCCGCTGCGGGCGCGGGGCGTGGCCAGTCGTGGTGTAACACCAGTTGATCCAAATCGCCGTGGCCCATGGTGACCATCGCGCGCATTGTGGCGGGCAGACTCATTCAGCTGGCTCCATCACAGCATCTGTGCGCGGCAGCAGGCTTTGCGGATCATAGGCAGGTTCACCCAAAACGCGCGCGTTGCGCGGCGCGCCATGGATGACAACCTCAAGCGCTGTGCCTGGTTCTGCGGCCTGCGGTTTGATGTAGGCAAAGGCGAGGATTTTGCCGACGGTCGGACCATAGGCCACCGAGGCGGTTGATCCGACAACTTCGCCATCCAGCAAGATCGCCTCACCGCCATGACCGTCAATCTCTCCATCTGGCTCAATCTCAAGGTAGGCGCAGACCCACGCCATATCGTTGTTCAGCGTCTTGTCACGGCCAAGATATTCCTTGTCCGTGCGCGCAAAGCGTAGCACATCGGCCTCGGCCAGCGTCACCTCGTTGGTCAGCTCGCCCGCGCCTTTGAAGCCCTTTTCCATGCGCATCACGTTCATGGCAAAGCTGCCGTAGTCGGTAATGCCATGTGGCTCGCCCGCGTCACAGAGAGCGGTATAGACATCGGCCATCGCCGCAAAGGGCATGTGCAATTCCCAGCCCAACTCGCCCGCATATGACATGCGGAAAGCCCAGACCTTGTGGCCAGCAACCGTGATTTCCTGCGCAGAGAGCCAGCGGAACGACGGGTTATCCAGCGGCGCGTTGGTGCAGGCACCCAGCACATCGCGGGATTTTGGACCGTTCAGCGACAGCGCGCCCCATGTGCTGGAAAGCGCTGTTACCATGGCATCAGCGCCCTCGCGATGCGTTTCCAGATGATCCAGCAGGCGCTGTTCAAAGAAGGCGGCGCAGACGAGGTAATATTTGTCCTCGGACATCCGCACGATGGTGGTTTCCAGCTCAATCCGCCCCGCGCGGTTGAGCATGTGGGTCAGGGTGATGCTGCCAGCCTTTTGCGGCATCCGGTTCGCGGTCAACCTGTCGAGCAATGCGTAGGCGTCCGGCCCTTCGACCAACACCTTGGTGAAGGCCGTCACATCCATGATACCGACACGCTCGCGCACCGCTTTGACCTCGGCCGCCAGCATGTCGTCGACAACTGTACGGCGGAAGGAGTAATGATCCTCCTGTGCCACGCCATCACGGGCAAACCAGCGGGGGCGTTCAAAGCCGTAAACCTCTTCATGCACCGCACCCTTGGCTTTCAGCATCTCGTGCAAGGGCGAGGGCTTGATCGGCCGACCCGCAAGACGGTTGAAATGCGGGAACGGGATTTCATGGCGCAAGCAGTAGTCTTCGCGGGCCTTTACCACCTGCCAATCCTTGGTCGCATAGCTGCCAAAACGGCGTGGATCGTAGTCGCGCATGGAAATATCGGCGGCCCCATGGACCATCCAACGCGCCAATTCGCGGGTCAGCCCTGGCCCCCAGCCAATACCAATCTGCGTGCCGCAACAGCACCAGTAATTGCGCACACCCGGTGCAGGGCCGATCAGCGGATTGCCATCGGGCGGATGCGAGATCGCGCCGTGTACATCACGGGTGATGCCCAACTCGGCAAAGATCGGCATGCGATTCAGGCTTTCCTCAAGCCACGGCATGACGCGATCGTAGTCTGCATCGAACAGCTCGTTCTCGGCCTCCCACGGGCAGTGATCCTCCCAGACAGAGTTAGGATTTGCTTTTTCGTAGATGCCGATCAGGCCCTTTTTCTGCTCCATCCGGATATAGCCGGACACTTTGCGGTCATCACGAATGACGGGAAGTTCTCGTTCAAGATTCTGGAATTCCGGCACTTCATCGGTGACGAAGTAATGGTGCGTCATCGAGGTCATGGGCAGTTGCAGCCCAGACCATTCGCCCATCTGGCGCGCATAGGTGCCGCCCGCGTTAACCACATGTTCGCAGGTAATTGTGCCTTGCTCAGTCTCGACCACCCACGCACCGTTTTCGGCTTGGGTAATGTTCGTGGCGCGGCACCTGCGGATAATCCGCGCGCCCTTGGCCCGTGCGCCCGCTGCCATCGCCATGGTCACGTTGGTTGGGTCCACATGGCCATCATCGGGTGTATGCAGTGCGCCCAAGACGCCTTCGAGGTTATAGAACGGATGCAGCGCCGCGACCTCGCGCGGCCCAACCAATTCGATGTTGAAACCAAGCGTGCGCCCGACAGATAGCGTGTGGCGCAGCCAGTCCATCTCGTCTTCCGTGTAGGCCAGCCGGAACGAACCGCAGCCGTGCCAAGTGACAGCCTGACCTGTCTCGGCCTCAAGCCCGCCGGAATACAGCCCGATGTTGTAGTCCACACATTTACCAAGGCTGAAGCTAGAGGTCGAATGCGTGATCTGCCCCGCCGCATGCCATGTGCTGCCAGATGTCAGCTCCGCCTTTTCCAGCAGGACCACGTCATCGCCCCAGCCTTCATGGGCCAGATGGTAGGCCAGCCCGACCCCCATGACTCCGCCGCCGACGATGACCACGCGGGCGTGGGTGGGGAAGGTTTTTTCCGACATGGTCGCATCCTTTGTCTGGGAGTCGCAAAATGTGTGGACAGGCTAAAAGAACATATGTACCACTGTCAATCATGAATGGCACAAATGTATCATCGCAAGTTCTGGACCGGCTCACCAACGAATGGGAGGCCCTCACACCGGAGGCGCAAAAGGCGGCACGCTATGTGTTGGAGAACCCCAACGATGTGGGCGTGTCCACTGTGCGCGAGATTGCCGAGGCCGCAAACGTCAAACCCAACACCTTTGTGCGCATGGCCCGCCAAGTGGGGTTCGAGGGCTACGAGGATTTCCGCGCGCCGTTCCGCGATGCGATCCGGCAAGGCACCGTCAGTTTTCCCGACCGCGCGCGTTGGCTGCAAGACATCCGCAAATCTGGTGATTTGGGCGGGCTTTATGCAGACATGGCAGAGGCTGCGATCCGCAACCTAGAGGACACTTTCGCTGGCATTGATTCAGAGGGTATGAAGCTGGCAGCCGACGCGATATGGGCCAGTCGTCAGGTCTTTACCCTTGGCGTGGGCGTGAACAACGCCAATGCGCGCAACTTCACCTATCTTGCCTCGACAGGCATGACGCAGTTCCATGCCATCCCGCGTCCTGGCTCTACGGCTGTGGATGATCTGGCCTGGGCGGACAGCCGCGATGTGCTGATCGCCATGTCCATGCGCCCTTACCGGTCCGAGGTGATTGCCGCACTTGAGGTCGCCCGCGAACAGGGCATGACGATCATCGGCCTGTCCGACAGCCCCGCAAGCCCAATCATTCGCGCAGCCGACCACGGTTTTGTCGTGGCTGTGGATACGCCGCAGTTCTTTCCATCGTCGGTGTCCGCAATCGCCCTGCTGGAAACGCTTCTCAGCTTTGTCATCGCGGTCGCCTCGGAGGAAATCGTTGCGCGGGTCGAGAAATTCCACCAACGCCGCCACAAGCTTGGCATCTATCTGGAGGAGCCTGAATGAACGTAACTTCAGACCCAGTCCGCTCGCTTGCGGCACGATACTACACCGACCCCACCGTCTTTGCCGCAGAAAAGGCGGGTGTTTTAGCGCGCACATGGCAATTCGCGGGCCACGCCAGCCAATTGGAAAACGCAGGCGATTATTTTGCCTTCGAGATCGCGGATGAGAGCCTGTTTTGCGTTAAGGGCCGCGACGGGGTCATCCGCACGTTCTACAACGTCTGCCAGCACCGCGCGCATCAGCTTGTCAGCGGGATCGGATCAACCCGCGTCGTTGTCTGCCCCTATCACGCATGGACCTATGAGCTGACAGGCGGCCTCCGCGCTGCGCCAAACGCCAAATCTGTCGAAGGCTTTGATAAATCGAAAATCTGCCTGACCGAAGTGCGGACGGAAGAGTTTCTGGGCTTCATTTTCGTCAATCTCGACACCGACGCAAAACCGATGGACGAGTGGTTCCCGAACGCCCGTGCGGAATTGGAAAGTTTTGTGCCGCAATGGGCGGAGTTAAAGCCGCTCGAATGGATCGACATCCCCGAAAATAGCAACTGGAAGGTCTCGGTCGAGAACTATTCCGAATGCTATCACTGCAGCCTGAACCATCCGACGTTTTCGACGGGCGTGATCAAGCCTGAAACCTATGACATCCAGCCGCAAGGCTATTGCCTGCGCCACACAACCGAATCCGGTCCGCTGGATCAGATGAGTTATGACATCAACAGTGGCTTTGAGAATAACGAGAAGTATTCCAGCTGGTTCCTTTGGCCGATGTTCTCGTTTCAGGTCTATCCTGGCAACCTGCTGAACACCTATCACTGGCGCGCAATAGACGCCGATCACGTGGTCGTCTGGCGCGGCTGGTATTCGATTGGCGGCTATGATGATGAGACCGTGCGCCGCATGGCCCAACAGGACCGCGCCACCACGGTCGAGGAAGATATCCACCTTGTGGAAAGCGTCCAGCGCGGGCTGAAATCGCGTGGTTACATTCCGGGACCGCTTGTGGTTGATCCAAACTGTGGTGTGAATTCGGAACATTCGGTGATGCATCTGCAACGCTGGATGCGGGAGGCGATTGATGGCTGAGATTAAAGACTATTGGCAGAACTACATCGACGGCACATGGATCGATGGCGGCGCGGGCCGTATTGATGTGCGCGATCCAGCAACGGGTGAAGTGCTGGCCGCCCATGCGCTTGCCGATGCGGGCGACGTGGACCGTGCTGTGCTGGCCGCAAAGCGCGTTCACCTGTCAGGCGCTCTGCGCGACATGCGCCCGATTGAGAGAGGCCGTCTGGTCCAAGCGATGGGCCGCTACCTGCTGAAACATAAAGACGAAATAGCCCGTGTACTGACGCTGGAACAGGGCAAGCCGCTTTGGGAAGCCGTGATCGAGGTCGAGGGTGCCGCCCTTTATTTCGAATATTATGGCAATCAGGCCAGCACCGTTGAGGGCCGATCTATTCCGCTTGGTGCGGGCTATTTCGACTGGACGGAACACGAGCCCCTTGGCGTGTCAGCGCAGATCATCCCGTGGAACTACCCGCTTGAGATGACGGCACGGTCCCTATCGGCTGCACTGGCCACGGGCAACGCCTGCGTGGTCAAAACGCCCGAATTGACGCCACTGACGAATGCATGGTTCGCCCATGCGGCTCAGGCTGTGGGATTGCCCAAAGGGGCCGTCAACATCTTGTGCGGATTGGGGCAAGACGCGGGCGCGGCTCTGTCATCGCATCGCGATGTGAACCAGATCGTTTTTACTGGCTCCGTCCCGACCGGGATCGCAATTGCCACAGCCGCCGCGCGCAACGTGGTGCCCTGTGTGCTGGAACTGGGCGGCAAATCCGCCGCCATCGTGCATGCAGATGCAGACCTTGAAGCATTCGAGAATGACATCCGTTGGGGCATCTATTTCAATGCAGGCCAAGTCTGCTCTGCCATGTCCCGCGTGATCGTGCACGAAAGTCGCCACGCCGAGATGCTGGAGCGCGCCGAAGCGGTCGCCCGTAGCCTGTCTGTCGGGCCAGGCATCGAGCGTACGGAGTTTGGAGCCAACATGGGTGCGATGGTGTCGGATGCTCAACGCGACCGCGCCGTCAGCATGGTCGCGGCCGCCCAAGACCAAAATGCACAGCTTGTGACCGGTGGTCATGCGCTCAACCGCGCGGGGGCCTTTATGGAGCCGACCGTGCTGTCGGTAACCCCCGACATGGACATCGCACAGCAAGAGGTCTTTGGCCCCGTGCTTTCCGTCATGCCGTTCCGCAGTGACGCCGAGGCGATCGAGATCGCCAATGGCACTGACTACGGCCTTGTTGCGGGTGTCTTCACCGCCGATCTGGACCGCGCCACCACTGCCGCACGGGCCCTGCGCGCGGGTCAGGTTTTCGTTAACGAATGGTACGCAGGCGGCGTGGAAACCCCCTTCGGCGGCTACGGAAAATCCGGCTATGGCCGTGAAAAGGGGCGCGAAGCGCTTTGGAATTACGTTCAAACCAAGAATGTCGCCGTCAGGCTGAAGGGATAACACATGAACACATTTGACGAAGACCTCTTTCTTAAGGGGCTTGAGCAACGCAAGGCGACGCTCGGCGCAGAATATGTTGAGAAAAACCTTGCCGCCGCGGACGATTTCACCCGCCCGTTCCAAGAAGCGATGACCGCATGGTGCTGGGGCTTTGGTTGGGGCGACGATGTGATCGACGCCAAAACACGGTCGATGATGAACCTGTCGATGATCGGCGCTTTGGGCAAAATGGCGGAATGGGAAACGCACTGCCGGGGCGCGATCAATAACGGCGTCACCCAAGATGAGATCCGCGCGATCATCCACGTCATTGGCATCTATTGCGGTGTCCCGCAGGCATTGGAATGTTTTCGCGTTGCGCGCAAAGTGTTGAATGAGCAGCAAACAGGCTGAGACGGTTTGGCCAAAGTCGCCGCCCTTAACTGCGTGAGTTTGCGCTTGCAGCGCATGGTGCCAATGCGGGTCGCGGAAATAGCTGTATGGGAAGCTGATGCGCAGGCCGTCAGCCGTTCAACCCAACTTCAAATGTCCCACTTCCCGAGAGGAGACATTAGCTGCATTGCAGAAAATTGGTAAAGTGGGCTCACAGCTGACCTCGGATGCGGCGCAGCATTTATGTGATTGATGCCTTGTCAACCTCGGTTGTCGATGCGGGAGGGCGTGGCGGATCGGAGGATCAGTCATGGAAGCACCAAACTTACCCGCCATCCGCGCGCTTC
>JAGSGF010000048.1 GCA_023955335.1 Yoonia sp. | reverse complement strand
GTGATGCCGCAGCCCGTGTCATGGTTATTGGCGAAGCGCCCGAACGTGATGAAGATCGCGCTGGTACGGTGTTCACCGGGGATAGGCGCTTGTTGTTGGACAAGATGTTTGCTGCGATAAATCTAGGTGTTGCGTATGATGATGTAGCCCGCCGCGTTTACCTGACAGCCGCGTTCCCGTGGTCCGCTGGATCGGTCCCGCCAAAGCCTGCTGACAGGGCGACGCTGACGCCGTTCCTGGAACGACACATCGCGTTGGCGAACCCAGATGTCCTTATCCTGATGGGAAATACAGCCTGTCAGATGTTACTGGGCAAGTCTGGCGTGTCGCGGATGCGTGGCCAGTGGGCCGAGGTATTGGGCCGCCCCACGATGCCAATGATACACCCAGCGCAGTTGATGCAAACCCCACTTGCCAAGCGGGATGCGTGGGCGGATTTGCTTGCTGTTCAAAATAAACTGAGGGGCTGACATGAACCGAATTGACGGATCTGTAGATTTTATTCCTGTGCGCATCGCCGTGTTGACCGTGAGCGATACGCGGACGGCTGAGGATGATAAATCGGGCAACGTGCTGGTCGACCGGATCGCGGCCGCAGGCCATGTTCTGGCCGCCCGCATGATTGTGCAGGACGAACGCGATATGATTGCCGATCAGCTGCGCAATTGGTGCGCCGATGATGCGATTGATGTCGTCATTTCCACGGGTGGTACGGGGCTGACGGGGCGCGATGTGACCGTTGAAGCCCACCGCGATGTGTATGAAAAAGAGATTGATGCCTTTGGCACCGTGTTCACCATCGTTAGCATGAACAAGATCGGCACCAGTGCAGTGCAAAGCCGTGCAACAGGCGGTGTGGCAAATGGGACGTATCTGTTTGCGCTGCCCGGCAGTCCCGGTGCGTGCAAAGATGCTTGGGACGAAATTCTGGTTAAGCAATTGGACTACCGCCACAAACCCTGCAATTTCGTCGAGATCATGCCGCGTCTTGATGAACATCAACGCCGCAAGTGATCAAGACGCCGTGCAGCCTTGAATGTCGACGGCGCGGCCCTGCCCAAGCACCGTGATCCGGATGCCAGACCGATCCACCGCAAAGCTGGTTCCATCCACGTGGATCAAGTCCGACGTTGCAGTGATATGGGTCGCGGTGCGGGTCACTTTGGGTTCAGACACCCAGATGTAAGGGTCGGATGTTTCAATGACAACCGCCTCTGGACCTTGCTGTGCCAATGCCGTGCGGGTCGTGATTTGCATGCCATCAGACGTTTGTACGATGGTGCATGTGACGATGCCAACCGATGCCTCTGATGCCGTCAACGGGCGGTTCAAAAGAGCCGCTGTGATTGCCGCGTCGCGTGGCGCGTCCAAAGGAAGAATTTTGTCGAACTCCAAACTTACAGGGACGCAAATTTCCTCGCAGACCCCAATGTTAATGGACCCTAGCAGGTGGATTTCGCCCGCGCTATTTGGGAATACTTCGACCGGAATTGTCACTGTATCGTGATACCCGATGGACCGCATGCCGTCTTGTTCAAACACTTCTGGCACAGGCCAATGGAATGCGATGGACCCGACATTCGTGGAATCAGCCCACTTGATTTGCGGCGGAATCCCTGCATCACCGGGTGCGCGCCAGTAGGTCTTCCACCCATCTGCCATGTCGATGCGCAGGCCTGCCATCACACTGCCACGGCTGGTTTGAAGGCCGGTGAGAACGGTAAGCATTGTGTTATGATCAGCGGGGCCAGCGTAGGCGGGCGCGGCCATTAGGGCGAGGAGGAGGAGCGTCTTCATACCGCCTGAATACGCAACCATGCGATCATTAGGAAGTCACATGCTTGTGCGCCGACTGACATATCTGCCCTTGCGCCTTGCGATTGCGGCACCCATCATGGGCAAATGGATGCAGATGACTTTAACCTTGTCGGCAAATTGCTGATTGCGATGCCCGATATGGGTGATCCGCGTTTTGACCGATCCGTCATCTATATGTGTGCCCATTCCGAAGAGGGGGCCATGGGTTTGATCGTGAACAAACCGCAACCAAAACTGCGCTTTGTTAAACTTCTTCAGCAACTTGAGATTGAGGTCGAAGGCGCGGTGCGCGAAGCAAGCGTCCATTACGGTGGCCCAGTAGAGACCGTGCGCGGATTCGTTTTGCATACCGATGACTACCAAACCGAGGGTGGCACAGTGGATGTCGCGGATCACATTTGCATGACGTCAACGATGGATGTTTTACAAGACATCGCGCGGGGCAAGGGGCCGCAAACCGCGCTGCTTGCGCTGGGGTACGCAGGCTGGGGCGAGGGGCAGTTGGAAGGCGAGATTTCCCAGAATGGCTGGCTAACCTGCAAGGCGGACCCAGACATCGTTTTTGGCATGGATAATGATGCAAAATGGGCCGCCGCATTGGCCATATTGGGCGTCAGCCCAGAGCTGCTTTCATCTACGGCTGGACATGCTTAGTTTGGCGCTAATAACGCCGTAATGATCGCGACTGCACTATCGGAATGCCAGTCTGCGTCGCCCTGAAGCCGCGCAATCTCGTGGCCTTCGGGGTCGATAATCAGGGTCACGGGCAGGCCAAGCACACCCATAGACCTTGAAAACGATTGCCGTGCATCTGTGTGCAGCGGTAAGTTGTCGACGCCGATTTCTTCAAAGAATTTCTTCATTGCGGGCAGGGGATTCCGGCCTGTTGCGACCGTCACAACTTGGAACATGTCGCCGCCAAGGTCGGCTTGCAGCGCGGACAACTCAGGCATTTCTTTGCGGCAGGGTGCGCACCATGTGGCCCAAAAATTCAGCACGATGTATTTGCCATTCAAGTCGGCGAGGGTCATATCGCCCGCGTCTTCGGACATAAACGCCACGTCTGATCCGGCAATCGGTTCGGAATGGAATGTCAGTTTGCGCATGTCGCCGGCCCGTAATGCCTCCAGATCGGCGGTTTGTGCGTGACCGATGTTTGCAAGCAGCCCAAGGGCCGTATAAAGCAGAACTGATTTTAATTTGCGCATGAAAGCACCTTTTCAACATGACCAAGACTGCCAATTCGATGTGGGGTGGCCGTTTCGCCGCCGGACCTGACGCCATCATGGAAGCGATTAACGCATCCATCGGCTTTGACCGTCGTATGGCCTCCCAAGACATCGCAGGGTCTCGCGCCCATGCGGCCATGTTGGCCGCCTGTGGCATTATCACAGATAAAGATGCGGATGCGATTGGGGAAGGCCTGCTCACTGTCTTGTCAGAGATTGAAACAGGAAAGTTTCCGTTTTCGACAGCGCTCGAGGATATCCACATGAATGTGGAGGCCCGTTTGCGTGATTTGATTGGCGAACCAGCGGGGCGTTTGCACACCGCACGAAGCCGGAACGATCAAGTCGCCGTCGATTTTCGCCTGTGGGTCCGTGACCAATGTGATGCAATTGATAGCGCGCTCGAGGCCTTGATGAGGGCGCTGATTGGTCAAGCAGAGGCTGGCGCTGATTGGGTCATGCCCGGATTTACCCATTTGCAGGTCGCCCAGCCGGTCACATGGGGCCACCATATGATGGCCTATGTCGAAATGTTTGCGCGGGATCGGTCTAGGTTCGCTGATGCGCGGGTGCGGATGAATACCTCACCGCTGGGGGCTGCGGCCCTTGCCGGCACGTCGTTCCCGATTGATCGCGAGATGACGGCAAAGGCCTTGGGCTTTGATCGTCCGATGTCGAATTCGCTGGATGCCGTGGCCGACCGAGATTTCGCGCTGGAATTTCTGGCATCTGCCAGCATTTGCGCGATGCACCTGTCGCGCTTGGCCGAAGAGCTGGTGATCTGGTCATCCGCCCAGTTCAGGTTTGTGAAGATGTCGGACAAATGGTCGACTGGATCATCCATTATGCCGCAAAAGCGTAATCCTGATGCCGCAGAGCTGATCCGCGCCAAGATCGGGCGTATCTTTGGTGCCAATGTTGCCTTGATGACCGTGATGAAGGGGCTGCCGCTGACCTATTCCAAGGACATGCAAGAAGACAAAGAACAGACGTTTGATGCGGCTGATAGTCTGATGCTCGCTCTGGCTGCGATGTCGGGTATGGTTGCGGATATGCGGGCCAATGTGCCATCACTTGAGGCCGCTGCGGCGACTGGATTTTCGACGGCTACCGACTTGGCCGATTGGCTGGTTCGTGAATTGGGTCTGCCGTTCCGCGATGCGCATCATGTGACGGGCACGCTTGTCGCGATGGCCGAAGCTAAGGGGGAAGACCTGCCTGATTTGACCCTGACGGAGATGCAGTCGGTGCACGATGGTATCACCAATGGCGTATTTGACGTGCTGGGTGTTCGCAATTCTGTGGCCTCTCGTGTCAGCTACGGTGGCACTGCGCCCGATCAGGTGCGTGCCCGTATCAGCGAATGGAAAGGGATTTTAGATGCGTAAGGTTTTTGCAATTGGGTTGATCTGCTTTTTGGCTGCTTGTGGCGCGAACGGTGATCCGTTAACGCCGGTAGCCAAGCTCGGCTTTGGTATCGGTCCGGGTGGGGTCACGCCGCGTCTATCTTTGGGCGCAAAGGGGTCTAATGTTGGGGTAGGCGTTGGTGCGGGTGGTGCGTCGGTTCGTGCAAGCGAAGGCCCTATCGGTGTGAGTGTCGGCCTGTGATCCGGTGGATATATTTGGCGCTGGCTGTTTGGGGTGCCATTCATCCGATGTATTACTTTATCAGTTGGTTCCGTGATAACGGCGTGAGCCTAGGCAAAATGGTAGATGCGTGGCACGTCAATGCTGCGACATCTGGCCTCGTTTGGGATCTGACGATTGCCGCGATTGCGCTGACGGTGTTCATCGTGTCCGAGGTGGCCGTGCGCCGCAATTGGATCGCGCTGATCGCCATTCCGGCCACGTTTTGCATCGGTGTAAGCTGTGGTTTGCCGCTGTATCTGTTCTTGCGGTCGCGGCCAGTGACCTAAAGCCGGCGCTGCCGCGCCAACGATTTATTTGATCCTAGATCTGCATGATCAATTTGATTTTTAGCCGACCCTGCGGGGCACATATTTATGCTCGGAAAAAGGTTGGGGTTTTTGCCTGATCTGATATGTCCCTCAGGAACAGGTTTTCGGGGATTTTGGCATGGACCATTTTTTGTATCGTGACGGGCAGTTGTTTGCTGAGGATGTGCCGTTGGCGCAGATCGTGGAGGCAGTTGGCACGCCGTTTTATGTCTATTCAACGGCTACGCTGACCCGCCATTTTAAGCTTTTTGACGAAGCTTTGGGGGGCATGCCACATTTGATTTGCTTCGCCATGAAATCCTTATCGAACCAAGCCGTGTTGCGTGTCTTGGCCCAGGCAGGTGCTGGTATGGATGTTGTGTCCGAGGGTGAATATCGCCGTGCCCGTGCCGCTGGCGTGTCTGGCGACAAGATCGTGTTTTCGGGTATTGGCAAGACCGCTGGCGAGATGCACGTCGCGTTGCAAGGTGGCATTCGTCAGTTCAACGTCGAGAGTGAGCCAGAGATGGTTGTGTTGTCCCGCGTTGCCTTGGAGTTGGGCGTTGTTGCCCCGATCACCATTCGCGTGAACCCTGATGTCGATGCCAAGACCCATGCCAAGATTGCCACAGGCAAATCCGAGAACAAATTTGGTATTCCGATCAGTCGTGCCCGTGACGTTTATAAAATGGCTGCTGGCCTGAAGGGTCTGAAGGTCGTCGGTATTGACGTTCATATCGGGTCGCAATTGACAGAACTGGCCCCGTTTGAGGCGGCTTATCTGAAGGTCGCTGATCTGGTCGAAGAGCTGCGCGCCGATGGTCATACGATTGATCGCCTGGACTTGGGTGGTGGTCTAGGTATTCCTTATACGCGGTCAAACGAGGCCCCGCCTTTGCCAACAGAATACGGTGCTATGATCCAACGCACGGTTGGTCATTTGGGCTGCGAGATTGAAATTGAACCGGGTCGTTTGATCTCCGGCAACGCAGGTCTGCTGGTGTCCGAAGTCATCTACGTCAAAGAGGGCGAGGATCGCGAGTTTTTGATCCTTGATGCCGCGATGAACGATTTGATCCGCCCTGCAATGTACGATGCGCACCACGATATTGTGCCACTGATCGAGGCCGCACCGGGGGCGGAACCTGCGAAATACGATGTCGTTGGCCCTGTTTGTGAAAGTGGTGACACCTTTGCCAAGGGCCGCGAGATGCCCGCAATGAAGGCCGGTGACCGCATCGCATTCCGCTCGGCTGGTGCTTATGGTGCTGTGATGTCGTCGGAATATAATTCCCGCCCGATGATCCCAGAAGTGCTGGTTCATGCCGATCAATTTGCAGTTATCCGCGCGCGACCTACATATGAAGAGATGATCGCGCGCGATACCATACCTGAATGGTTGTGAATTAAGGAGACGGCAGCTGGCCCCATGGGACCCGAAATATAGCCATTTGACATGGCCGGTTTATGCAACCCGTTGCGGGATTGTGGCAGAACGCGCTGTGCGCTGCTTTTGGCCGCTTTGGACCGTCTTGTTTTTGATTTTGGCGCCACTGATGTTTGGCTGGCAGGATTTGCTGTCGCTCGAGGCGTTTTGGGCACTGGCTGTTCTGGCGATCTTGGCAGTGGTCGCTGCAATCGTATGGGGATTGCGCCAATTTCACTGGCCTGCAAAGGCAGAGGCCGTCGCCCGTGTTGATGCCGCCATGCCTGGTCGTCCGATCGCTGCAATGGCAGATGCCCAAGCCGTTGGACGTGATGATCCTGCGTCAGAGGCGGTTTGGAACGCACATATAGCCCAGATGAAGGCAGCATCCCGCAATGCTCGCCCTATTGAGCCCGATTTGCGGGTGTCGGACCGTGACCCGTATGGCCTTCGGTTTATAGCGCTTTTGTTCTTTGTCGCCGCCCTGATGTTCGGCTCGCTTTTGCGTGTTGGATCGGTGGGTGAGGTCGCGTTGGGCGGAGATACGTTGGCCACTGGTCCCGTGTGGGAAGGCTGGGTTGAACCGCCTGCATATACTGGCAAGCCTGCGATCTATTTGAACGATGTGCCTGAGGGTCTGCTGATTGTGCCCGCTGGGAGTAAAATCACATTGCGCCTGTACGGCGAAGTCGGTGCGTTGACCGTCGCCGAGACGATATCTGGCCGCACAGAGGATTTGGGCGCTGCTTCTGGGGCTCAGCAGACGTTTATCGCTACCAGCTCTGGGCGCCTTGCAATTGATGGTGAAAACGGTGCCGCATGGGATGTTCGCATTGTCGCCGACAGGCCGCCTGCTGTGGACCTGATTGGTGCTGTTGAGGCGGACGCGATGGGTGAGATGTCTCAACCGTTTCAGGCGATAGATGATTACGGCGTAGAAAGCGGCACGGCCGTTATCGCACTTGATTTAGCGGCGGTTGATCGCCGTTACGGCTTGGCTGCTGACCCTGATGCCATGGCCCCTTTGGTGTTGGATTTGCCCATGCCATTTAACGGAGATCGCGCTGATTTTGACGCGTTTTTGGTTGAGAACCTGTCCGAGCATCCGTTGGCAAATCTGCCTGTCATATTGTCGATGTCAGTCACAGATGCCGCAGGTCAGTTGGGCGAAAGCATCCCCGAACAGATGATTTTACCGGGTCGTCGGTTTTTTCAGCCTTTCGCCAAGGCTGTGATCGAACAGCGACGTGATTTGATGTGGGCCAAGTCGAACGCCTCGCAGGTTGCCCTTGTGTTGCGCGCCATATCGCATCGCCCTGAGGGGCTGTTTTCGAATGAGACGACGTATTTGCGTATGCGTGCAATTATTCGCAGGTTGGAAGGTTTCACTGATGTGGTTCTGACCGATGATGTGGCAGCCGAGGTCGTGCAGGCGATGTGGGATTTGGCCGTTCAGCTTGAGGATGGCACGTTGGCTGATGCCCGCGCCCGTTTGGCCCGCGCTCAAGAACGACTGGCCGAGGCGATGCGCGATGGTGCGTCAGATGCTGAAATTGCCGAGCTGATGCAAGAACTGCGTGATGCCACCAATGATTATATGCAGATGCTTGCAGATCAGATGGAGCCGAATGACGGCACCGATCAGGCTGATAGCGGCGAAGAGGGGCAAGAGTTGCGGTACGACGAGCTGCAGGCCCTTATGGACCGAATCCAAGACCTGATGGAACAGGGCCGCATGGCCGAAGCTGCCGCGTTGATGGAGCAGCTTAACGAGATGATGGAAAACCTTCGCATCACCCAAGGCGAGGGCGGCGAAGGGGGGCCGCGCACCCCTGGTCAGCAGTCAATGGAAGACTTGGCCGAAACATTGCAGGACCAAGAAGACTTATCCGACGATGCGTTCCGCGAATTGCAGGACCGCGCTAACCAGCAGGGTCAGCAGCCACAAGGCGGCGAGCAGGGTGGCGAACAAGGCCAGCAGCCCAGCGAAAACGGTGAGCAGTCCGGTCAGGATGGTAGGCAAGGACAGGGCCAAGGCGTTGGTGAAGACGGCAACTCTGGTTTGCAGGGCGAAAACGGCACAGGTGGCGAGGGTCAGCAAGGGGCGCTGGCTGACCGCCAGCAGGCATTGCGTGATGAATTGCAGCGTCAGCGTGATGGCTTACCAAATTTGGACGGCGAAGCAGGTGACATTGCCCGCCAGTCGCTGGACCGCGCAGGTGGCGCGATGGACGGTGCCGAAGAGGCTTTGCGCAATGGCGATATGGCCGAAGCGATTGACCGTCAGGCCGAGGCAATGGATGCGCTGCGTGACGGAATGCGGTCGCTGAACCAAGCGTTGGCGCAGAACAATTCGTCCGAACCCGGGCAAGGCACCGAACGTGGCGAGGCACAGGGCCGCACAGAGCCTAGCCGCCGTGATCCGCTGGGCCGTGAGTTGGGTAACACTGGCCAGTTCGGCACCGACGAAAGCCTGCTACAGGGCGAAGACGTGTACCGCCGCGCAGAAGAGATTTTGGATGAGATCAGACGCCGATCTGCAGAGCAGAACCGTCCCCAGATTGAACGCGATTACCTGCGCCGGTTGCTGGACCAGTTCTAGACGTCGGTGTTCATGGTGTTCACCATGCTTTGCAATTTGAGGTCGATCCACAGGCGTATTGCGTCAACGGTGTCCGCGTAGCCGTCCAATGTCGGCGCAAGGGCGGGGATCATGTCCGAAGCCTGCGGCGCAAACACATACACAGCAGCAAGCAGGGCCATGATCAGCAAGACGCTAAAGAACCCTGTTCGAAAGCTACGTCTGCTTCTGATTTTGACGGCTTCCATAGGGGCGTCTGGTGTTGCGCGTTCGGCGTCCGACCGCAGGCTAGAGTTGATCTCTTCAATATCAGGGAGTAATTCGCGGCGGGATGCAGCAGCGGTTTCTTCTTGGGACGCCGCGACCTCTTCACCCTTTAGTAGGGCGATGTGGCGAAGTGCCTCTTGGGCGCGCTGATCAGGGACGGCTGATGCGGAATCAAGACCCAAATCCGGTTGACTTTCGACAGTGGCATCGGCTTCGCGGCGGCGCGCATCTGCTTCGCGTGCGGCTTCTTCGCGCAGGATGTCTGCGATAGCGGGGTCTAATTCTTGGCGCTTAGGCTCTATTGGTTCAGGCGCGGTGTCATCCGCATCGGTCCAACTGGCGGCATCCTCTTCAGGTGTTTGGGCAGGCAATTCAGCGGGAACGTCGAAAAATTCGTCTTCAACATCGGATGCGCCGTAGGTTTCGAACCATGTATGACCACAGTTTGAGCATTGCACATCGCGGCCGTCCTGAGGAATGACATCATCCGCCACCTCGTATTGCGCACCGCAGTTTGGACAAATTAGCCGCATTTTCAGACCCTTCGCGCCTATAACGCTGTATCTTTGCACAGCTTTGTTAACCGTTATTTACCCTTTGGGCAAAGAAAGGCCAAGGAAATGCGACTGTTGGGGGTGCCAAAACATTGTAACCTGTTGCAAATTTGGGCAAAACGGGGCGGTAAACCCAAAGGATGACCAAGTGATTGAGTTCGAAAATGTGGCGTATAGTTACGGCGGAGCAGAGCTATTTTCGCAGGTGTCGCTGACCTTGGCCGCGGGGTCGTTTCATTTTCTGACCGGCCCGTCGGGCGCAGGTAAGACGACATTGTTGAAGCTGTGTTATGGCGCGTTGCAGGCCACGGCTGGCCACGTGCGCCTGTTTGGCGATGACGCAGCCACAATGGACCGCGATGCGGTCGCGTTGTCCCGGCGTCGGATCGGTGTTGTTCACCAAGACTGCCAGTTTCTGGATCACCTATCTGTCACTGACAATATTGCATTGCCGCTGACCGTGTCTGGCCGCGAATCCGAGGCTGTTGGCAATCTGGAGGACCTGATCGGCTGGGTCGGATTGCGCGGACAAGCCGCGCAGCTTCCTCCTGAACTGTCGGGTGGTGAGCGCCAGCGCGCTGCTTTGGCCCGCGCGGTCATCATGTCTCCTGATGTGATCGTTGCCGACGAGCCGACGGGCAACGTTGATTGGGAGATGTCCCAGCGGCTACTGACCTTGCTGATCGAGCTGAACCGCATGGGCAAGACGGTGATCATTGCCACGCATGACATGAACCTTATCCGGACGGCGAAGTCGCAAGTCAGTACACGTGTGTTGCGACTAAAAGACCAGCGATTGATGCAGGCGGGGGTCGAGCTATGAAAGTTGATCTTGCCCGACTGTTTGACTTGATCGCGGGTGACCCGCAGGCGGATCGTGCTGTTCCGCCCACGGGTTTTACCGCCCGCCTGACCCTTTT
Organism: Yoonia sp.; assembly: GCA_023955335.1. Classification (GTDB taxonomy): domain Bacteria; phylum Pseudomonadota; class Alphaproteobacteria; order Rhodobacterales; family Rhodobacteraceae; genus Yoonia. Next base: position 12,188 of record JAGSGF010000048.1, on the reverse strand, counting down.
TACCGCAGGTTCAATGGCGTTTCTGGCTGTGTTTGCGATGGCCTTGTCATTGGCAACCGGTCGCTTGGCGGATCGGTGGTCCGCTGAATTGGCCCGCACATCCACATTGCGTATTTCCGCCCCTGCGGATCAGGCCGATGCGCAATTGCGCGCTGCGATTACTGTGCTGGAAACCACCCCCGGTGTTGCCGCAGCCCGCCCGTTGACCGCAGATGAACAGCGCGCTTTGCTGGCCCCTTGGTTTGGTCCAGACCTGCCGATTGAAGATTTACCAATCCCTCAACTCATTGAAATAATTGAAGAAGGTGACGGGTACGACCCCACAGGTCTGCGTGCCCGATTGCAAGCCGAAGTGCCTGGGGCCGTTCTTGACGACCACAACCGTTGGCGGGAACCATTGGTTGCGGCCGCCAATCGCTTGCGTGCATTGGGTTGGCTCGCGATTATTCTGATCGCTGGGTCAACGGGTGCTATGATCACGCTTGCCGCCCAAGCCGCCCTTGCTGCCAATGCCCAAGTCATTCGCGTCATGCGCCTTGTCGGTGCGCGTGACATTTATATTGCAGGTGCTTTTGTGCGCCGGTTTACCCTGCGTGCGTTGACGGGAGCGGCCATCGGAACACTGTTGGGCATGTTCGCCATCTGGCTCCTGCCATCGACAGATGTCGCGGGCGGTTTCCTGACGGGTCTCGGGTTTCAGGGGTGGCATTGGCTGTGGCCGCTCGTCATTCCGCCGCTTGCAGCTGCGGTTGCGTTTGTCGCGACGCGCGCTGCCGCACTGGGCACATTGAAGGAACAACCATGAAATACGCTATTCAGATGGTCCGGTCGGTCCTGTTTAATCTGGCGATGTATATCGCACTTCCGTTGGTCGGATTGGCTTATGCACCGTGGGCAATCATGTCGCCAAAAGGTGCCATCGCCGGGTGTCATCGGTACTGTGCGACCGTCGTTTGGCTGTTGCGTTGGATGGTGGGCATGCGCTGCGAAGTGCGTGGAGCGCCGCCAACTGGAGAAGCGTTGATCGCGGCCAAGCACCAGTCGTTCCTAGATGTTTTGTTGATTTATCACGCCGTCCCGCGCGGCAAGTTTATTTTCAAAGACCTGCTGAAATATGCCCCTGTTGTCGGTCAGTTTGGCCTGCGGATTGGCTGTATTCCCGTGAAACGTGGCCAGCGTGGTGCCGCGATCAAAAAGATGTTGGCGGATGTCAAAAATGGGACGGCCTTGCCCGGTCAGTTGATCATCTATTCCCAAGGGACCCGTATCGCTCCGGGTGTGAAGGCGCCATATAAAATTGGCGTTGGGGCCTTGTATAGGGAGATGGGCCAGCCGTGTTATCCTGTTGCCACGAATGTTGGTGTTCTATGGCCAAAGCGCGGATTTTACCGTGTTCCCGGTGTCGCGGTTGTTGATTTTCTGCCCGTGATCGCGCCGGGCATGCCTGTGGATCAGTTCATGAAAAAGTTACAAGCTGATGTTGAGACCCGTTCAGATGCGCTTGCTGCTGAGGCTGGGTTTCGTGGCTAAGGTTGCCGATATTGCGGCACTGGAGGCGCTATATGGCACGCCTGCCAAGCCGTCGATTATCAAGGTCGCGGATCACATGACCCCGCTTTATGCCAAGTGGATCGCCGCGTCGCGGTTGTGTGTTCTTTCGACGGTTGGTCCTGCTGGCACAGATGGTAGCCCGCGCGGGGACGATGGGCCTGTGGTCCGGATCGCAGACCAAAAGACGTTGCTGATGCCTGATTGGCGCGGCAATAACCGAATGGATAGCCTACGCAATATTGTGGCTGACGGGCGCGTCAGTCTGATGTTCATGGTGCAAGGATCGAACTCCGTGGTCCGTGTGAATGGTACGGCGGAGGTCCGCATTGATGCGGATATTGTCGGCCTGTTTGATGACCGAGGCCGGACCCCGCGCAGTGTGATCGTGATCCATGTGGCCGAAGTATACAGCCAATGTGCCCGTGCGTTGATGCGTGCCCAGACGTGGTCGGGCGAAGATCATAGCGACGGACTGCCGACAATTGGTGAAATGCTCGCCGAGGCAGAGGCTGGTTTTGACGCCGTATCTTATGACGCGACTTGGACCACCCGCGCTGAAAAGACGCTGTGGTAGGCCGCTAGGCTGCCAGTCCTTTGGACCCAATAGCCAAATATTTTGCACGGCGGTCGTTGCGGATTTGAACGGCGGACTGGCCATCCATCTCGGACAACATTGCCTGAATAGCGGACCCGACCGAGGCGATTGTCGCGTCTTTGTCGCGGTGTGCGCCGCCTGCGGGTTCTGGGATGATATGATCGCAAACACCCAGTTCGTTTAGGTTTTGCGCGGTGAGGCGCAAGGCTTCTGCGGCTTCGCGCATTTTACCGCCGTCTTTCCAGAGGATCGACGCGCAGCCTTCGGGGCTGATGACCGAATAGATGGAGTGTTCAAGCATGACCACACGGCTGGCTGTCGCGAATGCCACGGCCCCGCCAGAGCCGCCTTCGCCAATAACGACAGAGATCAGTGGCACGCCGAGATCGAGGCATTTTTCAGTGGACCGTGCGATGGCCTCTGATTGACCGCGCTCCTCGGCCCCTTTGCCCGGATAGGCACCCGGGGTGTCAACAAGCGTAATGACGGGCAGCCCAAAGCGGTTGGCCAGTTCCATCAGACGGATCGCTTTGCGATACCCTTCTGGGCGGGCCATGCCAAAGTTCCGCTCAATCCGCGATTTGGTGTCGTTGCCTTTTTCATGGCCGATAACCATGATGGGCCGCCCATTAAGCCGGCCGATCCCGCCCATGACGGCGTGATCATCGGCAAAGTTCCGGTCGCCGGCAAGCGGTGTGTATTCGGTGAATAACGCGTTGATATAATCACGGCAGTGTGGCCGTTCGGGGTGCCGCGCGACTTGGCATTTGCGCCAAGCGGTCAGGTCTTTGTACAGCGTGGCCTTCATTTGGGCGGCTTTTTTGTCCAAAGCAGCGGCTTCGGTCTCGATGTCCATCTCTTCGTTTTCACGGGCCAAGGCGCGCAGTTCTTCTGCTTTGCCTTCGATTTCAGCAAGCGGTTTTTCAAACTCGAGATATTGGGTCATGGACTGGGCCTTTTCATCTGTTCCCACAGATATATGCGCGGTGCGGCCCGCGTGCAACGTGCATTGCGTCTTGCCCGCGATCGATGGGCAAGACGTGCTGTCATTTTGAGTATTTTAGAAAAAGCGAGACGGATTAGCCTGCGATCAATTCCGATTGGCGCACAATGACTTCGGCTTGTTTGATGGATGCAATGTCGACAAGCCGGCCTTTGTAGACGGTGGCCCCTTCGCCGTTGGCGGTTGCTTGTTCCATTGCAGCGAGGATTTCGCGGGCCTCGGACACGGCCTCTGCTGAAGGTGTAAACACTTCGTTGGCCAGCCCGATCTGCTTGGGGTGGATTGCCCATTTGCCAACCATGCCAAGGGTGGCCGAGCGCCGTGATTGCGCGCGGTAGCCTTCGTCGTCTGAAAAGTCACCGAAGGGTCCGTCAACAGGCAGGATGCCGTGGGTTCGGCAGGCGGCCACGATTGCAGTTTGTGCAAGATGCCATGGGTCGGAATAGTAGCGCGTGTCGCCGTGCAGCATGTAGTAGTTGTCTTGTGTCCCGCCGATGCCCGTTGTTTGCATGCCCATGGAGGCCGCAAAGTCAGCCGCACCCAGTGACATGGCGACCATGCGCGGCGAGGAGGCTGCGATTTCGTTGACGTTCACCAGACCTGCGGCGGACTCGATGATAACCTCGAAGTTGATGCGCTTGGTGCGCCCTTTAGCGGTTTCAATCGCCGTGACCAGCGCATCGACCGCATAGATATCTGCTGCGTTTCCCACCTTTGGGATCATAATTTGGTCGAGCCGGTCACCTGCTTGTTCCAGCACATCAACGACGTCGCGGTACCAGTACGGTGTGTCGAGCGAGTTGATCCGCACTGATAGGGTCTTGGTGTTCCAGTCGATGGTATTTATCGCCTCGATCACATTTGCGCGCGCGCTGTCTTTGTCGGATGGCGAAACGCTGTCTTCGAGGTCGAGGTTGATCACGTCTGCATCTGACGCCGCCATTTTCGGGAACAGTTTGGTGTTCGATCCAGGGCCGAAAAGCTGGCAGCGGTTCGGACGGGCAGGGGGCGTTGGTTGCAGACGGAAGGACATAAGGCACCTCGAGTGAGTTGTGATGTTGCGTGTGATCTAATCGGATTGTTAGATTGTTGCGCGTACGTTCACAAGCATCATTTTGCAGGTGCAGCAATTTGCCCTATTCGGGAATATGCTGCGCTTCACGCTTAATCGACCATTCGACCAGTTGGGCCCAAAGTAGCTCTGCCAAGTCGGGGTCAAGATTTCTGTTGGTGGCGATGCGCCGCACGTTCCCAATCACCTCGTCCACGCGGGACGTGATCCGCGCGGGCAAGTTGGCGGTTTTCTTAATGTCGACGGCGCGGTCAATATAGCTTGCGCGTTGTACCAAAAGGTCCACGAGTGCCGCATCAAGTTGGTCGATTTCAACCCGCAGCTCTGCCATATTTGTGCAGTCTCGCGGGGCTTTGGGATCGGTCATTTTAGATGCCTGCGTCCACGATTGCGCGCGCCAAAATCGGCACGGTTTGCGCATTCAGCCCTGCGATGTTCATCCGGCTGTCGCCAACCATATAGATACCGTGATCGGCGCGCAGCTTTTCGACCATCTCTGGCGTGGTGCCCAGACGGCTGAACATGCCACGGTGATCGGCAAGAAAGCTGAACCGGTCTGAATTGGTTAACCGCTTAAGCTCATCCGCAAGCTGTTCGCGCAGGCCAAGCATGCCGTTGCGGGTTTCTTCCAGCTCTGCCTCCCAATCTGCGCGCAATGCAGGGTCGTTCAGGATTGTGGTCACAACCCGTGCACCGTGATCGGGTGGGAACGAGAAATTCTGACGGTTGAGGTAGTTCAGGTTTTCCTGCGCGAGTGCTGCTTGGTCCGCATCGCGTGCGATGGCCATCAAGATGCCTGTGCGTTCGCGGTAAATACCGAAATTCTTGGAGCAGGAGGCAGCGATCAGGACGTTTTCGAAAGCGCCTGCGACCTTGCGCGTTGCTGCCGCGTCTTCGGCCAGACCGTCGCCAAACCCTTGGTACGCGATATCGATGAACGGGGTTGCCCCTTTGGCTTGCAGGACTGCGATGACTTGATCCCACTGTTCCAACGTCAGGTTTGCGCCTGTCGGATTGTGGCAGCAGCCGTGCAGCAGAACCACATCGCCTGCGGCAACGCCATCAAGGTCGGCTAGCATGCCGTCAAAGTCCACGCCGCGCGTGTCATTGTCGAAATACCGGTAGTCGCTGGATTTCATGCCCAGATAATTGATGATCGACGGGTGGTTTGGCCATGTCGGGTTGGACAGCCAAACCGTGGCCTCAGGTGCTGCCATCTGGATCAATTCAAGCGCTTGGCGGATCGCGCCCGTGCCCCCAGGGGTGGCCACGGCGCCGATCCTGTTCCGCGCAACGGTGTCGCCAAGAACAAGGTCGATCATTGCATTGGAAAACGCTGGATCGCCCGCGAGGCCCACATAGGCTTTCGACGTTTGCTCTGCCTGCAAGCGTTTCTCGGCTTCTTTCACGGCCCGCATAACGGGCGTGTTGCCGGATGCGTCTTTATAGACGCCGACACCCAGATCGATCTTCGTGTCACGATCATCGGCGCGGTAGGCCGCCATCAGTGCGAGGATTTTGTCGGCGGGTTGTTTCTGCAGGGAATTAAGCAACATTATGCGTCTCCGGTAGCGATTGGAAGGTCGGCGTACATGCCCCATTCGGACCATGAGCCGTCGTAAATTGCATGATCGGTTTTACCGATCCGTTCAAGCGCGAGCGACAGAATCGCCGCCGTCACGCCAGACCCACAGGTGGTGATCACGGGTTTGGTCAAATCAACACCCGCCGCTTTCATGGCGCTTCGGATGCCAGACGCGTCCTTCATCGTGCCATCAGCGTTCAGCAGGTTTTGGTAGAACACGTTTTGCGAGTTTGGGATGTGACCAGACCGCAGCCCAGCGCGCGGCTCCGTGGCTTCACCGCGAAACCGCTCAGCGGACCGCGCGTCGATTATGGTGTAGTCACCTAACTTGGCGGCGCGGGCTACTTGGGTCACGTCTTTGATCATCTGGTTTTGGCGCGTAACGGTCATATGCCTGTCGCGGATCACGGGGGGCATGTCGGACATCGGATGCCCTTCGGCCTTCCACTTGGGCAGCCCACCATCAAGCACAGCCACATCAGTTTTGCCCATCAACCGGAATAGCCACCAGACACGGGCCGCTGAAAACAGGCCGGACCCGTCGTAGATGACGACTTGATGCCCGTCGCCCACACCCATCGCGCGCATGCGGGACATGAATTTTTCGACCGGCGGTACCATATGTGGCAGCTCTGACCGGTGATCGGAAATTTCGTCAATGTCAAAGAACCGCGCACCAGGGATGTGGCCGGCTGCGTACTCCGTCGCTCCGTCCCGTTCCATTGCTGGCAGGTACCAAGATGCGTCGATCACCCGCAGATCGGGGTCTTTCAAATGTGCCGCCAGCCAAGCCGTGCTGACCAGTGTCTTTGGGTCATCTGTTGCAGTGTTTGTCATGGCGCGCCTCAAAAGGTTTGAACGCCTTGTCATTACCGTGCGTGGGCGTGGCTGACAAGCACCCCGCATGCAAAACGGGCGCCCCGCATAGGACGCCCGCTATCATCTTTGTTTTGGTGTGGGACTAACCCATGAACTTGTTTTTGATCATGCCAACAACGGCGGTCACAACAAGACCGCCAAGACCGCCTCCAGCGAACTGACCAACGATTGCGCCGATGTCCATGCCCGGTGCGATTGCGTCAGTTGCACCAGTTGCCAAAGCGCCTGCGCCGCCCATCAGACCGCCCAATGCGGTTCCGCCCGCAAGGCCACCGATCGCGCCTGCAATTGTGTTGCCAAGGCTGCCCATTGACGCTGACGACAGCAGTTTGCCTGCGCCGTTGCCACCGATTGCGCCACCAACGAGTTGTGCAATAATTGTTTCCATAGTCCCCATTCCATTATTTTTTGGGCCGACATTCAGTCCACGGGCTTAGCCCACGCCGCTGTGGTGCCAAACCTTAACAGGCGGACATTATGTCGTAATAGGGGTGGATTTGCCGGATTTTTCCCCGTTCAGGGAGCGGGGTCAGTCCCCGTGCCGCAGCAGTCGCTGTTTTTGACGGCCCCAGTCACGTGCGGCCTCGGTTGCGCGCTTGTCGTGGTTTTTCTTACCCTTGGCGGTCGCGATCTTAAGCTTAACCAGCCCTTTGTCGTTGAAATACATGACCAACGGCACAAGGGTCATGCCCTCGCGTTTGGTCGCATTCCAAAGGCGTGCCAACTCTTTGCGTTTACACAGCAGTTTGCGTTTGCGTCGTTCTTCGTGCCCAAACATGGCCCGATCATAGGGCGCGATATACGCATTCGTCAGCCAAAGCTCGCCGTCATCAACGGACGCATAGCTTTCCGCGATGTTCGATTGACCTAGCCGCAGGGATTTGACTTCGGACCCTAGCAGGATGATCCCAACTTCGAAATCGTCCTCGATCGCAAAGTCGTACCGGGCCCTGCGATTTTCAGCGAGCACTTTGTAGTTTGTATTTTCGGGTTTCTTAGCCATGGTCTGCAAATAGGTCATGGGATGGGTGCGCACAAGTGGTCCGCATCCCCCTTGTGCCGATAAAGGAGCCTCCAATGTCTATCCCCGTAGTGTCCAACGCCGCCGCCCGTCGGGTGTTTTTGCATCGGCACGGTTTGTCTGGCCCCCCAAGCGGGGCGGGAAAAGGCGCTGATTTGGCAGGGCTCATCTCGGACTTGGGCTTTGTTCAGTTGGATAGTGTGAACACGTTTGCCCGGGCCCACGACCTGATTTTATGGTCCCGTCGGCAGCAATATCGTCCGAGCGGATTGCACAATGCGCTCGCCGGTGACCGCGATGTGTTCGAGCATTGGACCCATGATGCCGCCGCCATCGACATCAATTTGTATCCGTATTGGAGGCTCAAATTCGCCCGCGATGCCAAGCTGCTTGCGTCCCGTTGGCGCGATACCCGCCGTGGCGATTTGATGACCAAGATAGATGAGGTGCTGTGTCAGGTATCAGATCACGGCTGCTGCACGTCCGGTGACGTTGGTCTTGGCGAAGAGCGCGGCAAAGGCGGCTGGTGGGATTGGCATCCGTCCAAGACCGCGCTGGAATATCTATGGCGGTCCGGGCAGTTGTCCGTTGTCCGCCGTGACGGGTTCAAGAAGGTCTATGACCTGACAGAGCGGGTCATACCACCTGAGCAACTCAACGCCTATCAGTCAGAGGCAGATACGGTGCATTGGGCATGTGCGGCTGCATTGGATAAGTTAGGGTTTGCTACGACGGGTGAGCTGGCCGCGTTTTGGGATATCGCCACGCCTACGGAGGCGAAGGCGTGGGGAATCGCCGCAATTGCGGATGGCACTGCCGTTCGGGTTGACATCGAAGGCGCGGATGGGAGTCTGCGCCAGAGCCTCGCGCGCCCTGATCTGATGGATGAGGTGCCGCCTGTGCCCCAGGCCCGTGTCCGTATCTTATCGCCGTTTGACCCGACATTGCGCGACCGAAAGCGGGCGGAACGGTTGTTTGGGTTCAACTACCGGATCGAAATATTCGTGCCAGCGCTGAGGCGTCAGTATGGGTACTACGTGTTTCCGGTGATGGAAGGCGACCGCTTGATCGGGCGGATCGACATGAAGGCGGACAGGCCTGCCGGTACCCTGAACGTTACAGGGTTTTGGCCAGAGGCTGGTGTACAGATGGGAGCTGGCAGGCGAGCACGGCTGGACGCTGAGCTCGGTCGCGCAGCCCGTTTTGGGGGCTGCGCGGATGTCGTGTATGCTGACGGTTGGTGCAAGATATGATGGGTTAAAACCCATCCTACGGCTGACGCACCTTAGGTAGGATGGGTTTTAACCCATCACCCTTTGGCTCAGTTCAACAGACCTGCGAATTGCATCCCAGATTTGATCGCTGCCTTCGTCTCTTCGGACAAAGGCGTCAGCGGAGACCGGACTTCTTCACCGCAAAGCCCCAGCAAGGACATACCGTATTTTGCCCCAACAACGCCTGGCTCCATGAATACGGCCTCGTGCAATGGCATCAGGCGGTCAAGTTGCAAAAGCGCCGTTGCATAGTCGCCGGCAAGCGTGGTTTCTTGGAATTCTGCGCAAAGCTTGGCCGCGATGTTGGCTGTGACCGAGATACACCCAACCCCGCCGTGCGCGTTGAACCCAAGGGCCGTCGCATCTTCGCCAGACAGTTGTACGAAGTCTTCCCCGCAGCGCATCCGCTGCATGGGGACGCGTGACAGATCGCCAGTCGCGTCTTTCACGCCAACGATCATCGGCAATTCGGCCAATTTGCCCATCGTGTCTGGCGACATATCCACAACCGAACGGCCAGGAATGTTGTATATAATGATAGGCAGACCGCAATTTGCGGCAGCCGTGAAGTGCGCAATCAAGCCTGCTTGGGTTGGTTTATTGTAGTACGGTGTGACGACCAGTGCGGCATCAGCGCCCGCTTTTTTGGCGGCCTCGACCAAACGCACGGTTTCGACAGTGTTGTTCGACCCTGCGCCAGCGATCACGGGAATACGCCCGGCCGCAGCTTGCACAACAGTTTCCACAACCAGATCGTGCTCAGTATGGGTCAGCGTTGGGCTTTCGCCTGTTGTGCCTACTGGCACCAAACCGTGGCTGCCTTGATCGACATGCCAGTCGACCAGTTTTTTCAGCGCATCAATGTCCACTTTGCCGTTCTTAAACGGCGTGACAAGTGCAGGCAAAGACCCTTTGAACATGACGCGCTTCCTTTTGGTGGTGGCCTGAATCAGACCAATGAAATCGCGCGGACATTAGACGCCTTTCCGCCGATGAACAAGATTTGACATTGCCCAATGATCTTTGCGCTTTAGGATGTTGGTTACCTTGTCGGTTGAGGATGATCTGATGCGTGTTCTTGCTGTTTGTCTTGCCTTGGCGTGGCCCGCCAGCAGTGCCGTCGGCCAAAGTGCCGATGCGGTTGCCGCGGTGCGTGCTATTTCGCAAGACGGATGGGACGCTGCTTACGGCATGTTGGATCCAGATGACGCCCTGACCCGCGATGTAATCACTTGGATGCGCTTGCGCGAAGGTGGGACCACGTTCGCAGATTACCAAGGGTTCACACCCCGCCGCGCCAATTGGCCGGGCATGGACCGCGTGTTTGCCAAGGGCGAAGAGACCCTGCCAGCCGAGATATTACCCGCCACAACAATCGCGTGGTTCGCTGACCGCATGCCCGAAACAGGCGAGGGCGCTGTTCGCTTGGCCGACGCATTGATCGCCACCAAAGACACGGCAGCCGCCCATGCTATGCTGATTGATGTCTGGCTGACGTCGAACTTGACCGACAGTGGCCACGCAGCCATGATTGAAGCCTATGCCGACGTGCTTGCCCCGCACCACGTGGCACGCACCGATGCGTTGCTTTGGCGCTGGCGCACGACGGCTGCTAAACGGATGGTTTCGCTCTTGGATGAGGATCAGGCCGCTTTGGCGCAGGCGCGGCTCGCTTATATCAGCAAAGCAAGCGATATTTCTGCGCGTGTTGACGCTGTTCCGCCCGCGTTTAAAAATGATGCTGGGCTTGATTATGATCGCTACAACTGGCTTGCAGATCGCGGTGACCGGACTGCAGCTATCGCCATCCTTAAGGCCCGTTCAACCAGTGTTGCCGCATTAGTCGCGCCGTTTCGGTGGTCGGGTTGGCGCAGGTCGCTTGCCCGTTGGGAGATGCGCGAGGGTCGTGTGCAAAGCGCTTATGACCTCGCATCGCAGCATTTCTTGACGGACGGATTTGCCTTTGCTGATTTGGAATGGGTGGCGGGCTATGTCGCGCTGACCTATCTGGATGATCCCAGGCTTGCCCTGACCCATTTTCAGGCCGCAAATGCTGCGGTGACAAGTCCGATTTCTATCGGCCGTATGAAATATTGGATAGGGCGGAGCCACGCCGACTTGGGTGATCAAACTGCGGCCGTCGCCGCCTACCGGGTTGCCGCCCAACATCAGACCGGGTTTTACGGGTTGCTGGCGGCGGAAAAGCTGGGGCTTTCGTTGGATGCTGCGTTGACGGGGGCGGTTGACCCCACCGATTGGCAGGGCGCACCGTTTATGACCGATGAGCTTACGCTTATAGCGTTGACGTTGTTGCAGGCGGGGGAACGCGGGCACGCGGTTCGGTTCTTTGCTGAATTGGGCAAGCAGCTACCCGCAGATGATTTGGCCCGCCTTGGCGCGTGGTTGCGCAGCAAAGGCGAGGCGTATTATGCCGTTCTGCTAGGTAAAACAGCCGTTGCACGTGGCGTTCTGGTCCCGTCGATCTATTTCCCGCTGCATGATCTGGCCGACATGGATCAACCTGTTCCGCCTGCGTTGTCCCTATCGATTGCACGGCGCGAAAGCGAATTTAACGCGGGCGTCGGCAGCCCTGTTGGGGCGCTTGGTTTGATGCAGCTGATGCCTGCTACGGCGCAAGAAGTCGCTGGTTTCATCGGAGAGCCGTACGCGCGCGCGCGGCTGACAAGCGACTGGGCCTATAATGCGCGGCTGGGCGCGAAATACCTGTCGGTTTTGGAAGAGGACTTCGGGTATTCGCCCGTCATGATCGCGGCTGGATATAACGCTGGCCCAAGCCGCCCCAAGAGGTGGATGGATGAACGCGGTGATCCGCGTGTGGGCGAGGTGGATGTCGTCGATTGGATCGAACACATCCCGTTCCGCGAGACCCGCAATTACGTGATGCGGGTGACAGAATCTATTCCGGTCTATGAGGCCCGTTTGACGGGTAAAGTCGGACCAATCCGGTTCACCGATCTGTTGATTGGGGTAAAGCCGATCATTCGGCCGCGTCCGCGACCTGCGGCCCTAGACACAACACCCGTTGCCGCGCCCGACCCCGGGGCGGCAGCCTCGCGGTCGCCGGCATGCTCCTGCAACGCTTCGGCAGCAGTCTGGCGCGGTTGTTCGGCAGGAACAAGGCGCTACCGCCGGCCGGCCCGCCCGAAGGCAAGGAGGCAAGACGCCATGACGCTTGAGCAACGGGGTT
>JAGSGF010000060.1 GCA_023955335.1 Yoonia sp. | reverse complement strand
CGCACTGGCATGGCCTTCTGGTGCCCGGAGAACATGACGGCGGTCCGCATCTGCCGATCGCGCCCGGTGCGACATGGCAACCGCCGATGACAATTGCACAGGACCCGGCAACCGTCTGGTACCACTCGCATATTCACGCGCGAACTGCGGAACAGGTTTATCTCGGGCTGGCAGGGGTCATCCACGTGACCGATGGGCAGGACGACGCGCGCGGTCTGCCGTCCGAATACGGCGTCGATGATCTGACGCTGGTCTTACAGGATCGTCGGTTCGATGCATCGGGACGCATGGTCTATGACCCGTCCATGATGGATGTGATGCACGGGTTTTCCGGGAACCGGATGCTGGTCAACGGTCAGGCAGGTGCAACGGCGGTTGTGCCGGACGGGATCGTCCGTTTGCGGCTGCTCAACGGTTCGAACGCGCGCATCTACACGCTGTTTTTCGACGATACGCGCCCGATGCATCTGGTGGCGACGGATGGCGGGTTTCTGCCCGCGCCTGTATCGCTCGAGACGCTGCGCCTCGCGCCCGGTGAGAGGGCCAAGATCGTCGTCGATTTCTCCGGTGGCAATGCTCCGGTTTTGATGAGCGATCCGGGTCAAGCCTATGGCGTTCTGCAGTTCGAAACCGACACCACGTTGCCTGCGCGAATAGCCCGCTTGCCTGACCAGTTGGACGGTGCGCCTGAGGATCTGATGGGCTCCGAGACCGCAACAAGGCAGGTCTCGCTCGACATGGGCATGGGCGGCATGATGATGGGCGGCGGTGGCTTTGCCATCAACGGGCGCCCCTTCGACATGGACCGGATCGAATTCGAGGTCGCCCGGGGATCGGTGGAACGCTGGCAGATCCGCAGCACCATGATCGCGCATCCGTTTCACGTCCACGGCGTACGCTTCCGGGTGGTCACCGAGAATGGCGGCCCCCCGCGACCCGAGAACACGGGTTGGAAAGACACCGTGCTGGTGCCCGGCGAGGCCGAGATACTCGCCCAGTTCGACCAGCCCGCCAGCCGCGAGACGCCGTTCATGTTTCACTGCCATATTCTCGAGCATGAAGATGCCGGTATGATGGGCCAGTTTACTGTTATTTGAGGTTGGCGGCGTGCGGACCGCAACACGAAAGGCACAACAAAACCGATGACAGAGTCCCGTCTGGCCACTGAACCGCACCTACGACTCATCGTGTTTCTTGGTGTTCTGGTTGCGATGGCACTATGGGTGTCCGTCGTCAGGGTTTTTGGAACCAATTGCAGCTTAAGCTAAGAGAGAGTTCGGCTCATCTGGTTGGTTTCATTATGCGGCGTGCTGTCTGTGATGCAAGCGTCGCGCTTCGAGTGTCTTTCGTTTGATCCTTTCTCGTTGTTGTAGAATAGCTTTGTCACGGCCGAAGTAGACGTCAGCCGGTGTGACGTTGTTCAGGCTTTCGTGGTAGCGCTGGTGGTTGTAGTGATCCACGAAGGCTTCGATTTGAGCTTCAAGGTCACCCGACAGGAAGTAATTCTCTAGCAAGATGCGGTTCTTCAAAGTCTGATGCCATCGTTCGATTTTGCCCTGTGTTTGGGGATGATACGGCGCACCTCGAGAGTGCTTCATACCTTTGCCTTTCAACCATTCCGCCAACTCCCGCGAAACGTAGCTGGAGCCGTTATCACTCAGCAGGCGAGGTTTGTGGACGACATGAACTTGATCACATCCAGACGCCGCCAAAGCCAAGTCCAATGTGTCCGTTACGTCTTGAGTTCTCATGTTGGTGCAGAGTTTCCATGAGATGATGTAGCGGCTGTAATCGTCCAGGATTGTGCTGAGATAGAACCAGCCCCAGCCGATGATCTTCAGGTAGGTGAAGTCAGTCTGCCAAAGCTGATTGATGGCCGTTGTCTTGTCTTTGAACTCGCTGGCTGCCTTGATTACTATGAAGGCTGGGCTGGTGATCAGGTCATGCGCCTTCAGTATCCGATACGTCGAAGCCTCTGATACAAAATAGCTTTCCTTGTCAGTGAACGTTACTGCCAGTTCTCGCGGTGACAGCTCTGTCTCCTTCAACGCCAGTTTGACCACCTTGCGACGCACCTCGTCCGGAATGCGGTTCCACACGTGTTTTGGTTTGGGAGATTGATCCTGCAAGCCCGCCTCGCCGCGCTGCAGATACCGATCATACCAGCGGTAGAATGTGGTGCGTGGGATGCCAAGTTTGGCCAATGTCAGGCGGACCGACAGATGCGACCCTTCGACCAGCCGGATGATCTCCAGCGTCTCAGCTGCAGGATACCTCATCCGTGGTCGCCCCCACCGTCGAACAGGCTTTTTTTGAGCAAACGGAGTTCGAGCGTTTGTTCCGCAACACCCTCCTTCAGATCACGCGCCTCGCGACGCAGGTCTTTGACTTCATCTGTGGTAGCCGCACGCGCAGTGTCGCCCGCCAGACGTCGCTTGCCAGCTTCCATGACGTCCTTGGGCCATTTGTAATAGATCCCCTGTGATATGCCTTAACGGCGGCACAGCTCAGCGATGCTGTCTTCGCCCCGCAGGCCGTCCAAAACGATCCTGATCTTCTCTTCGGATGAATAATGTTTGCGGGTGGACCGTTTGATATCTTTGACGATCGATCCGCCAGGGCTTTTGCGTGTTCCAGTTGTCTGTCTCATCTTCCACTCCTCAGTGGTTACGATGAGCCAAGAACACTCTCTTATCAAATAACGCTATTTGGACCCATAGGCGCTGACGTCAGACACCGCAAAGCTGACCTCGTTGCCACGTTCCGCGAAGGTCGGCGGCTCTAATTGGGTGTCTGGGTCGATCTCATTTTCCTTCTATTTTGTCGATTGATACCGAGTATCCGGGTCACGCTTCTTTTTGCAGTCTGCTTTGGCGTGCGAAGTGCGCCGCTGCATGCATGTGTCGGATTGGAAGTGGAGAGTCCGGCTTTCCGGCGCGCTTCAAGTTGCGCAGCAGACGTTTTCGGCTTCATCTATTACCTGACAGGTCAGGTTTACATGCCCGGGCGCCAGCGACCTTTGGTGCGCATCAATCGCATGCCCCAAGATTTAATCTGTGAGCCTGCAATCGGGCCAAAACCCGGTACGGTCATCATGCGCGTACAAACTTCATCTTGAGATAAGACTACGCGACAAAACTCAAAACGTACCGCCTGATGACTAAGTAACATAGTCGTTATGAAACAATCACGGTTGACGAAACTGACGATCAAACTGCGCACTTTTCAACTCAATGAAGCGATTGCCTGACTTTCCCTCGCGTGAGCGGTCGAAGGTAACGCCTTGGCGACGGAGGATTGGTTGTATGCGGCGCAGTTCGCCGGACAGTTTATTGGCGCTGTGTGGGAAGGTTGCGGGTATGATCAATGTGACAAGGCCGCGACAACATTGGTTTGGGCACTCAGGGCGGATTAGTGTGCAGCTTGGACCTGCCGGTGAAGGCCCTAAAACAGCGTGCCTTGCTTGGGAAGCGGGACACTTAAAGCCGTTAACCTGCAATGCAACGCGAATAATTCTGCTGTCGGCGCTGTATGCGACGGTATACTGTCGACGCGTGCAGAAGTTTCAGCTATGAAGCGGTAAATTTACTCTCGAGGAGACTCCAATGATTGATATCGTATACACCAAAGTGGACGAAGCGCCGGAACTGGCATCTGCTTCGTTCCTCCCAATCATCCAAAAATTTGCGGCCGCTGCGGGCGTATCCGTTGGTACGAAGGATATCAGTCTTGCGGGACGAATTTTGGCAAGCTTTCCTGAGGAATTGACAGAGGAACAGCGACAGCCAGACGACTTAGCCGAACTTGGACGTTTGGTTAAAACCGCTGATGCGAATGTAATTAAACTACCCAATATTTCCGCCTCGGCACCACAGCTTATTGCAGCTATCACGGAGCTTCAGTCCAAAGGATTTGCCCTACCAGACTATCCTGAAACGCCAAAAACTGACGCGGAAAAAAGCGTGCGCGCCAAATATGACGGCATCAAAGGTTCGGCCGTGAACCCGGTTTTGCGCGAAGGTAACTCTGATCGTCGTGCGGCCAAGGCCGTGAAAAGCTTTGCTCAGAACAACCCGCACCGCATGGGTGATTGGGCGGCTGACAGCAAAACCCATGTATCGGCGATGTCGGGCGGTGACTTCTTTTCCAATGAGGTTTCAACCACGCTGACTAAAGCCACCACAGCAAAGATCGTGTTAACAACTGCCACAGGCGATGTGGTTCTGAAAGATAGCGTCAGCTACCCCGCAGGCACGGTGGTTGATGCCACATTCATGAGCGTCGCGGCGCTTAATGCATTTTTGGCGTCCGAAATTGAAAAGACCAAAGCCGAAGGCACGCTGTTCTCGTTGCACATGAAGGCGACGATGATGAAGGTTTCTGACCCGATCATCTTTGGTCACGCGGTCAAGGTATTCCTTGCGCCCGTGTTCGAAACGCACGGCGATGCGATGGCAAAACTGGGTGTGAACCCGAATTCTGGTCTTGGCGATCTGCTGGCCCGCGTGAAGGGCAATGCTGAGATTTTGGCCGATATAGACGCCTGCATGGCGTCACGCCCGCCGATGTATATGGTCGATTCTGACAAAGGCATCACCAACTTGCATGTGTCATCCGACGTGATCATCGACGCATCTATGCCTGCGCTGATCCGTGCCGGCGGCAAAGGTTGGGGGCCAGACGGCAAGGAATCTGACACCAATTGCGTGATCCCTGACAACTCTTACGCACCGATTTACGACGAGGCCGTGAAGTTCTTTAAGGAGAACGGCAAGCTCAACCCGGCCACGGCAGGTACCGTTCAGAACGTCGGTTTGATGGCACAAAAGGCCGAAGAATACGGCTCTCACCCGACAACATTTGAGGTGCCACAAGCCGGTACGGTCAAAATGATCCTTGATGATGGCACTATCTTGAATGAACTCAAGGTTGAGGCTGGTGACATCTGGCGGTCTGCCTCTGCGCGACAAGCGCCAATCGAGGACTGGGTGAACCTTGCCATCGACCGTCAGAAGGCAGAAGGCTGTCGCGCGATTTTCTGGCTTGATGCCGCCCGAGCCCATGACGCCGAATTGATCGCTTATGTGAAGCCGATCCTTGCGGCCAAAGGCGTCGCTGACAAATTCGAAATCATGGCTCCACGCGAAGCGACCCGCGCGTCGCTTGAGACGATCACAAAGGGCGAAAACACGATTGCGATCACAGGTAACGTGCTGCGCGATTATCTTACTGACCTGTTCCCGATTTTAGAACTTGCGACCTCCGCTAAGATGTTGTCGATCGTCAAATTGATGAATGGGGGCGGTTTGTTTGAAACTGGAGCCGGTGGCTCTGCGCCCAAGCATGTTCAGCAGCTTGTGGACGAAAACCACCTGCGCTGGGATAGTCTTGGTGAATTTTGTGCATTGGGTGAAAGCCTGATGTTCCTCGCAGATGCCAAAGGTAATGAAAAAGCGCGCGTTTTGGGCAAGGCTGTCGAGGCTGCAACCCAAGGTATCTTGGACAATGGTCATTCCCCTTCGCGCAAAGTTGGTGAGCCTGACAACCGCAACAGCCACTACTGGTTTGCCCGCTATTGGGCCGAAAGCTTGGCTGCGCAAACGGGCGATACGGAGCTTGCAGGGCACTTTGCCCCGATTGCCAAAGCATTGGCTGCGAGTGAAGAAGAAATCCTTGCCGAACTCGCGGCCGTTCAAGGTTCTGCCGTCGACCTAGGCGGCTACTTTAAAACGGATGCGGTTAAGACTGCGGCGGCTATGCGCCCGTCAAACACGTTGAACGCCATCATCGGCTAAGTACGTCACAATAATAGCTGGGCCGCGCTCTTTCTTTGGAGGCGCGGCCCGCTTGTTTTCTACTGCGGAATGTTTGGGAGGTTGCGCCCTCGTGCAATTGATATAAATATCAATGTGTTATCCCCGTTTTCCCGACCGCTTCACTGAACAAATTCATCTTCCATATCGTCAAAAAAAGAACGCAGCTATCTTCAAGTATTTTATAAATACCCGTCTCAGATGATGCAGTGCAGATATCGACGCTGTCATCAGTGTGTTTAATGATCATCTGCGACCAACTGTCGATCATATCGGGTTTGGCCCAACGGCGGTTCAGCTCGGTCGTGTCCAAATTGAATGCCATCTTTGAAAATGCGAGCAGGTAGAACAGGAACAGCGGTGCATCCGCGTGGGCAAAGGCCGCGTGGTTCGTTATCGATGACGCGGCAGTGTGAGCTTCTCAAGATCAGCCGCGCGACGATCTATTACATGCCGGTCGGCATGAATGCTGGGAAAGCTGCCAATCACACGGCCCGATTATCTGCCGGTAATAGACGGTCGCGGCCGTCATCTGGATAACATTGTCCTCGAACGGCTGTGCCAATCCTTGAAGCAGGAGGCCGTCTACCTGAATGACGAACGCGATGCATCTTAGCGAAGCCGCAAAGCTGTCCTGAATTGCCGGACCACGTCATTTTCGGCGCGAGGGAGACCTTCACTGCGATCGGCATTGGTGTAGGAAACGGGCCTTGACGGCGATCACTTTGGCTATCTGTCCGCTCAATTTTGACTTTCAATTATTTTATGGATTTGCAGTCTAATTGATCCAATCTATATGAGCATATGACCTTTGATCAAATTCGTACGTTTTTGTGGGTTGCCCGTTTGGGCGGTTTTCGTAAAGCGGCAGAGCGGATGCATCTTTCGCAACCGGCTATATCCACACGCATTTCAAATCTGGAACGGGAACTGCGTGTCCCCTTGTTCGAGCGTGACCCGGGTGAGCTGGTGTTAACAAAACATGGCACCTTGTTGCTTTCATATGCAGAGCAGATGCTGTTTGTCGAAGAAGAGATTAAGCAACGTGTTGCAAATCCGTCAGAAGCCGAAGGCTTGTTCCGTGTCGGCGCGTCAGAGACCATAGCGCAAGCTTGGTTGCCTGAGTTTCTGAAGGCCTTCAGTGAACAATATCCTCGGGTGAATGTTGATCTAACGGTCGACATTTCCCTCAATCTGCGCGCATCGCTTCTTGAACGTAAACTTGACCTCGTATTTTTGATGGGGCCTGTTTCAGAGTTCTCGGTAGAGAATATAGACTTGCCCTCTTTTGACCTCCATTGGTATCGCTCTGCGGCAAATGAGCAAATAGATCTAAGCAAAATTCCGATCATTTCATACTCCAGCAAAACGCGCCCCTACCGCGAACTGATGTCGGAATTGTCGCGGCGTGTCGGGCCAAAGTTGCGGGTGTATTCATCCGCTTCCTTGTCAGCGAGCCTGAAGATGATTGCTGCGGGAATCGCCGTTGGGCCCTATCCGCGCGCGCTGGCAAATGATTTTTTGGAAACGGGGCAGATCGTAGAATTCGATCCAGGCTTTCGCCCGCAGCCGCTGGCATTCACCGCGTCATATCTGTCAGAGCCTCGCAGCTTTCTTGTTGAAAATAGCGCGGAAATTGCGCGTGATGTGGCGATGGCTTGGGATCAAACACACCCTAAGTGAATTCAATAAATCTATCACGATTGATACAAAATGATAATTTGATCGAAAGTGCAGCCCCGTGTGATGGTTTTACAGCGTCATTAGGGGGGCCAACATGACAGTTAAACTCGTTTCACATGCTAACTTAACAACCGCTTGTGCAGCCGATGTTCGGGCGGCAATCCGAAACGGATCATATGACGGCCATACCGCAGGATTGGCTGCAGGCAAGCTTCAGTGCAACCTCGCGATCCTACCTGACCGTTTTGCATTGGATTTCCTGCGGTTCTGTCAACGTAACCCAAAGCCATGCCCGATCGTCGGGGTCAGCAATACCGGCGATCCTAGCCTGCCAACTTTGGGCCGTGACATTGATATCCGAACTGACGTCTCAAAATACCGTGTGTTTCGGAATGGTGAGCTCAGCGAAGAAGTTACCGACATCTGTGATGTTTGGTCTGACGATCTCGTCACTGTCGCACTTGGATGTTCGTTCACATTTGAAAATGCGCTTTTGCGCAATGGCATCCCTGTAAGACATATCGAAACCAGCAAGAACGTCCCAATGTTTCGCACGAATATCGATCTGGTTCCGGCGGGCAAATTTGGTGGGCAGATGGTTGTCACGATGCGCCCCATCCCCGCAGATCAAGTTGCGCAAGCCAGCGAGATTTGCAGCCGCTTTCCCCAAGCACACGGCGCACCGATTGCGGTTGGTGATCCGGCGCAAATCGGCATCTCTGATCTTTCTCAACCTGATTGGGGGGATGCCGTCGACATCAGGGCTGGCGAAGTTCCGGTGTACTGGGCCTGCGGTGTGACCCCACAAAATGTTCTTCTGGCCGCCGGACTGCCAATTTGCATCACACATTCGCCGGGCCACATGCTGGTCTCGGACGTTGCAGAAGATGCAGAAACAACGATTTTGACAACAAACTGAACCCATCCAACAAGGAAACGTAACAATGAAAAGAACACTCTCAATTCTTGCCGCGACAACAGCGCTTGCGACGCCAGTGCTGGCTGAAAACCTATCCGTTGTCGGCAGCTGGTCCAGCCTGCCGCTGCACAACCAATATGAGGCACCATTCTGGGGCACAACATTGCCAGAAGCGTCCGGCGGTAACATCACGGTCGAGCTGACAACACACAACCAAATGAGCCTTGGTTTGGGCGATATCTATCCGCTACTTGGTCAAGGTGTTTACGATGTCGCGATGACTGTTGCTGACTACGCAGTCGCCGATGCACCAGAGCTTGAAGGACTTGATGTGCCTCTGTTGGCGCTGACCGCTGATGATGCGCGTGCGATGGTGGATGCCGCCCGTCCGATGGTGTCCGACATTTACCGTGATCGCTTTAACGCTCACGTTCTTGCCATCGCTCCGTATCCACCGCAGGTCGTATTTTGCAATCATGAGATTGCGAACCTTGGTGATCTGGAAGGCCTGAAAGTACGTGCCTCTGGCCGTATGACGGCAAAACTTCTCGAGGCTTTGGGTGCTGAAGGCGTCAACGTTTCGTTCGCAGAAGTTCCAGGCGCATTGCAAAACGGCGTTGTTGATTGTGCGGTCACAGGTGCTGGATCTGGCTACAGCGCTGGTTGGTGGGAAGTGGCAACGCATCTGTTGCCAATTCCACTTGGCGGCTGGGACTCTGTTGTTACAGCGATCAACATGGACAAGTGGAACAGCCTGGACGCTGATACGCAGGCCCTGATCACGAGCCAAGTTTCCAGCGGTTTTGAAGAGCCCGCTTGGGCCAGCGCACAAGATGCTTTGGTTAATGACATCGCGTGTTTGACCGGCAACGCCGAATGCCCATCGGGCGAAGCGCGCACAATGACATTGGTCGAAGTCAGCGACGCGGACTTTGATCGTGCACGCAACATTCTAACGAGCGAAGTGCTGCCAGAATGGGCAGAGCGCGCTGGTGACGATTGGGCTGCGCGCTGGAACGATAGCGTTGGCACAGTCGTTGGCGTAACGATTAACTAAGCAATCAATCGAGGGACGTATTGAAAATGGAACTATGGATGATGCATCGCTTAAGAGTGATCAACAAAGGGGTTGCCCTTGTTGTCGGCTTTGGCTTGTTGGTTTGCGCAGCTTTTGTGCTGACAGATATCATCATGCGCCAGATTGGTACGTCCCTTGGTGGCACCGAAGAGATCGCGGGTTACGCCATGGCGCTTGCGACCTCATGGGGCATGTCTTTTACATTACTCGAATTGGGCCATGTCCGGATTGATCTGTTGCGCACACGGTTTCAAACATTTGGAAAGGCAATGTTCGACGTCTTTTCGATGATCGTCATGTCGGGTGTCATTATCACAATCGCAATCAAGGCCTGGCCGGTTCTTGAAAGGTCAATCGTCAATGGATCGCGTGCAAACACGCCACTTGAGACACCGTTGGTTTGGGTGCAGATGCCTTGGTTCGCTGGTTGGGTCTGGTTTGCATTGATGTCAACTTTGACCACTTTGGCAGCCCTCAGCTTGGTAGTGAAACGTCGACATGCAGACACGGAACAGTTCGTCGGCGCATTTGCAGAGCAGGAGACGCTCCAATGATCGGTTATGTCTCTGTCGGCCTGTTAGGCTTGCTGGCCTTGTCCATTCCTGTTGGTATTGTCCTGTTCTTGCTGGGGTTTGGGATTGATATATTCTTCTCGAGCTTTCCACTGACACGCGGACTTGGGAACATGGTTTGGTCCTCTTCAAACTCTGCGACGTTAATCGCCATTCCATTCTTTGTTTTGCTGGGTGAAATCCTTGTGCGCAGCGGTGTTGCAACCCGCACCTACGCCGCCTTGGACCGTTGGGTGTCTTGGCTGCCCGGTGGCTTGGTCCACGCAAATATCGCCACAGCAACTATGTTTTCGGCGACGTCTGGGTCTTCGGTGGCGACGGCTGCGACAGTTGCAACTGTCGCGATGCCGCAGGCGGAAAAACTGGGGTACGATCCAAAGTTGTTTTCGGGTGCAATCGCAGCCGGAGGTACGCTTGGGATCATGATCCCGCCCTCAATCAATCTGATCGTTTATGGGTTCCTAACCCAATCGTCGATCCCACAGCTTTTCTTGGCAGGTCTAATACCTGGACTGGCGCTGGCCGTGGCCTTTATGGCCGTCACTGCGATCATCTGCCTGATCCGCCCTGATTTGGGTGGCATCCGGCGCACGTTCCCATTCCCCGAAATGCTGCGCGCACTGCGCGACCTGATCCCGATTTTGATCCTGTTCGGTATGATTGTCGGCTCTATCTATGGTGGCTGGGCCACGCCGACAGAGGCCGCAGCAGTCGGCGTCGCAGGAGCGTTCGTCATCGCCTTGGCATTCGGTGGTGTATCTTGGTCCATGCTGACGCAAAGCCTGACAGGGACGGTCAAGATCACATGTATGATCATGCTGATCGTGATTGGGGCGTCTTTTCTGAACTTTACACTCGCCTCTGCAGGGCTCGGACGCGAGCTGACTGAATTTATGACTGGTCTCGGGTTAACGCCATTCAAAACAATTCTGGTTGTTGTCGTACTGTACATCGTGCTTGGGTTTTTTATCGAAACACTGTCCTTGATGGTTGTCACCATCCCGATCATTGTTCCGCTTGTTGTTGCCCAAGGCTACGACGTCATCTGGTTCGGCATCCTGATGATTGTTCTGATCGAAATGGCGCTGATCACCCCTCCGGTTGGCTTGAACCTTTATGTGGTGCAAGGCGCGCGAAAATCGGGCAGTTTGAATGAGGTCATGTTGGGCGCTTTGCCTTATTGTATTACGATGTTGGCGATGGCTTTCTTGTTGATCGCATTCCCAAGCATTGCGCTCTTTCTTCCGAACGCCTTGCAGTAGGTAAGATCTATCGGTCAAAATGACGTTTTGCGACCCATCCCGATCACCGTCGTCGCGTGTTAAACGATACGGTGCAGTAAAGGACTACTAAGATGACGTGTATCGATCTGAATTCTGATCTTGGCGAAGGCTTTGGCCCTTGGTCGATGGGCGATGATGCCACGATGCTTTCAATTGTGACATCAGCCAATGTTGCCTGCGGTGGTCACGCGAGTGATCCTGAGACGATGTTTCAAACCCTCGAGCTTGCGCGCGATAACGGGGTAAACGTGGGTGCGCATCCCGGTTTCAACGACCGAGAAGGCTTTGGTCGTCGCGTTATTCCGATGTCACCTGCCGAGATTGGCCGCATGTGTGCCGGTCAGATCGGGGCGCTGATCGGTATCGCGGCACAGGTCGGCGTACCCGTGACATATGTCAAACCACACGGCGCGCTTGGAAATTTGGCGGCGCGTGATCGCGGCGTTGCAGATGCGATTGTGGCGGCGGTGCAAAACATCGATCCCAAGCTCGCAATTCTTGCGATTTCCGGTACGCAAACCGAGCAATCAGCCCGTGCCGCGGGCGCGCCTGTCTTTTCCGAAGTTTTCGCGGATCGTGGGTATCTGTCGTCTGGCCAGCTTGTCCCGCGCGGCCAAGACGGCGCCATGATCCACGATGCAGCAGAGGCGGCGCTGCGCTTGATATCGTTCCTCGATAGCGGTCTGATGCCCGTGGTGGACGGTGAGCCGATCAAACTGGCCGCACAGTCGATCTGTGTTCATGGCGACAGCATTGGTGCGGTCGAAATGGCCCGCGAAATCCGCGAGCGACTGACAGCCCACGGCGTTCAGATCTCCAGTTTTTCAAACCTTTAAGGCCGCACATGGAACCCCAATTCAAAGCTATTGCAGACCACGCGCTGCTGGTGACATTTGCAGACGAAATCAATGAGGCGGCCCATGCCGCCGTCATCGCACTGGACAAAGCGATTGCGATCTCTCCACCGGTTGGATTGATCGAGACTGTTCCTGCGCTTGTGAACCTGCTGGTGTCCTTTGATCCGGTTATAACCGATCACTTGTTGGTCGAGGCACGCGTGCGCGACTGCCTTCAAAATTTGGAAACGCAAAAAATTGTAGGTGTTCAGCGGCATGTTCAGGTCTGCTATGAAGCACCCTTCGCGCCAGATCTAGACGCTGTCGCAGCCATGACAGGCTTGTCCACTGACGCGGTCATCCAGGCCCACCTTGAAGGCGATTTTCACGTCTTGATGTATGGGTTTTCACCTGGTTACGCATATCTTTCCGGGGTGATACCGGACATACAAGTGCCGCGAAAACCCGCGCCTGTCCGTGATGTTCCCGCAGGCAGTGTCGTCATCGCAGGACCGCAATGCCTTGTCACGACCCTTACCATGCCAACGGGCTGGTCGATTATCGGACGTTCCCCCACGCCCATACTGACGGGCGACCCGAGCCACCCTTTCCTGTTCGATGTTGGGGACCGCGTGACGTTTGCGCGTATCGACCTTGCGACCTTTGAGCGTCTCAGCAAGGAAACTGCACATGGCTGACGCTGAATTTTCCGTCTCATTCGCTGGGCCGCTGGTTACTTTTCAAGATGCAGGTCGTCCGGGCAACATGCGCTATGGCGTGTCCGCCTCTGGTCCGATGGACCGTTTGGCATTTGATGCAGCCCACGCAGCCCTCGGCAATGCTGCCGGCCAAACCGCTGTCGAAATATCCCTTGGTGGCTTGATCTTGCACTGCAAGGAAGGCGCCGTGACCTTAGCTATCACGGGCGGGGACTTCGTTGTCGAATACGCAGGGCAAAAAACCAGCTCGTGGACAGTCTTGACCATACGCAAAGGCGAACGGCTTGCGATCCGCGCGGGAAAAGCTGGAAGTTGGGCATATTTGGCCTTTGCAGGCGCACTGCAATCGAAGACTTGGTTGGGCAGTCATTCGACCCATTCGACGTCAGGTTTTGGCGGTGGGGCGTTGCAAGCAGGCCAGTCCCTGATCGTTTGTGACGCAGCCGTAGGCGACGACCGTCTGGGCGATATACCGAAGCCGGACTTTACGCCCAAGGGACCCATCCGCGTTGTCATTGGGCCCCAAGATCAATGTTTCGCCAAAAATGGTGTGGAACGATTTCTTTCTGACGAATTTAAGGTCACGGATGCTTATGACAGGATGGGCATGCGGTTAAGCGGCCCTGAATTGGCATTGGACGGCGCGCTATCTATTCCATCAGAACCCATTGTGCGGGGATCGGTTCAGGTATCAGGAGATGGCGTTCCAACAGTGCTTTTGGCCGATCATCAAACCACAGGTGGGTACCCGAAGATCGCCACGGTCATCTCGTGTGACACAGACAGTCTGGTGCAATTCCGAGCGGGCCAGACATTGCGTTTCACACCGATATCGAGCCAACAAGCTGTGCATGAAGCGAGACGTTATTTAACGCAGAAAGTTCAATATCTTGCGCTGATATCTGTGGCGCGTGGATCACTGGAACAACGCTTAATGCGTGAAAACCTGATACACGGCTGCGTCTATGATGAATAGTTATGTGCAGATGAAGAATGCCCCCGGTTCCGTACCAGTTTTCAGGGGGGCGCGGTGTCGCTTCGTTGGATACAAAGCCTCTGATAACGGACATTAGCCGCGATGCAGAAATTTTTGGCGTGGGCTCGACGTTGCCGTTCGCTGCAGACTGCACCAAAGTCCGCTGTGCCGGACAACGGCCCTTGAGCTCCGCCAAATCAAAAGCACCAAGGGCGGGAAAATGCCGGGCTTACTGCTGAGCGGGAAGCCAATGATGTTGAGGCAAAGCATGTCGATCAACACCGCCTTGATTTGCTCGGTGCCCGGTTCGCCCGCGTTCAGCAATGTGTCGGCAACTTGGATGAGCAGTCCGATGTTGGTCCGCAACGTTGCGAGAGCTCGCCGTTGGTTGATAATCCGCCGCAAATTCCCGCTCGTGCGGTAACGCTCTGCCGTCGCCACCGGCGCATATATGCGCACGCCGCGCCCTGCCTTTGGCGTTACCCGCGATCGAGGCGCGCTCAGCGCCCGTGAGGCCGATGAGCTGGTTGAGTGTGTCGTCACCGACAAGATCACGTGCCTCGAGATGGCTGTTCAGGATATCCCGCACACCGATTTAATCGGATGATCTTGATGTTGAAGCGGCCTGAGCGCGTGATGGCGGGGTCGTTCTTCTCGGGGGAGTTGGTGGCGACATTCAAGCAGGTAAGTTGGTGCAAAAAGTCGTTGATGATCGAGGTCCAATATTGCGTTTTGCGATTGTCCGCGTTACCGCCGCGCGAGCCAAACGTGTCGAGTTCGTCAAAAAAGAAGACTGAACGTGCAGACGAGATTGCTTCCGTCACAACGTGAGCCATCGCGAGCAGGTAATCACCCACGTGCCCGTGCCCGGAGGGCCTGCTAGACGATGCTGGCGTTTACGTCCTTTCAAGAGTTGAGGGCAGCGACCACAGCCAGCAACCGGTGAGACGTTCAACTGCGGTATGGTGCTCACTGATGAAGGCGTTAATTTCAATACTTTGAGTAGCCCCCAAAACTATTCCAGATTTGTGTAGAGACCGCCCAACAAAAGGACGGACAAATGAAGGCACGTTTCACGGACGAACAGATCGTTTCGATGACCAAAGAACCGGAAGCTGGTGAGAAGACCGCAGACGTATGTCGGCGGCATGGAGCGGTTTAGCGCGAAGCGTCCGAGGGCTTTGAAAGATGGAAACGGCAAGTTCAAAGCGTTGCTGGCCGAACAGATGTTGGACAGTAACCGCTCGATTGCCAACGCCTGCCAGATTTTGACCTAGTGATCTAAGATACATGTTTGATGACGTTGTTAAAGACGTGTCTTAGGGAGGATTTGCGATACGGGGTGCAAATTTTGGATTGCAGGCGGCGGTGGAGCGCTTTTTATCCCTTTGGGTGATCCTTGCGTTCCTGCCCGTCCTGATCTGGAGGCGAGCATATCGGGACCCACGCCAGTAGAATTGCG
This sequence comes from Yoonia sp., assembly GCA_023955335.1. GTDB lineage: Bacteria > Pseudomonadota > Alphaproteobacteria > Rhodobacterales > Rhodobacteraceae > Yoonia. The sequence goes on along the minus strand of JAGSGF010000060.1, from coordinate 699 downwards.
CCTGCGCAGGGGCGTATGGATTGGCGCAGCCCGGACAGGGGCGCACCACCGGCTCGCATTTGGTAAATCACCGGATAAGAATGAACGCGACATTGTACAGCTGGAACTGGTACCCGAGGACCTGCTGGTTGCTGTCGCCGACGGGAACGATGACCATCATAGAGGAAGGGCAGGACGGGCCAAAACCTCATGAGGTGTTTGCCCCCACACTGCGTCGCCGCCCGCGGGTCTCTGACGCACCGCGGCCCGAGTGCCTTGAGCTTGTTCCCGACCGATGGCCGCATCCAAGATCACATGGTCAACCGGCTCGACGTATTGCTGCCGTGGAACTGCGCCGCTGCCGAGAACAGTCATGCTGCATACGCTGCGGTATGAGCGGGGCGGTTACCAATGAAACGCCGTTTGGCACAGTGCGCGATGCCCGCAAAATACTTGAAGATCGACAGCATGATCACAACTGACGCAGGCCGCACCCGGCATTAGGAATGCCAAACACCGATGGAATTTCTACAGGCAAAAACAATGAACAAACTGGCCGCCAAAGGTCACGGAACTCACCCGGTAATCCCCCCATTTTTAGTGGGGTCCGCCTGCAGAATTACGCGGCCATTTTCAGTTTCATAGCGGGTGTGATGCCGCCTATTGCCATATTGGGTCTGTCGTTATTGTAAGTCCAGAGCCATTCGGTCGCTTGGTCTT
>JAGSGF010000068.1 GCA_023955335.1 Yoonia sp. | reverse complement strand
CAGCACACGCTTGATTTGTGCATCGTTGAGTGTTGTTGCTTGTGCCATTGTGCCCTCAAATATCAGCTTCATTAACAGCTACGTTAATGTCTGAGGTTCGGCTTGGACAACCAATCAATGAGTGCAGTCAGAGGGTAATCCCCCCATTTTTAGTGGGGATTACCCAATGGGCTGCCGAAACAGCTTTGAGAATGATCTCATATCAATATCTCCTTCACTGCAGTGCTAAAGTCAGCGACGTACTAGGACGACTGGAATAAGTGATACAGTAATGAAAAAGACACCAAGATCGTGCAGTGGATCCTTCTTACATCTACAGCTCTGGTAGCCTTCGCTGGCACCGCTTTTGCTGCAGGCCACGCTGCTGACGGCGTTTCTTTCGCCGGTGACGCAACTTTGGGCTACAACTCTGATTCCGACGATGGCCCACTTGGCGACAACGATGGTTTCTATTGGGACGCAAACGTTGCTGTCACATTGGCTGCGACTTTGGACAACGGCCTGACAGCTGCTGCAACATTCGACTTTGACGTTGCTGATAACAACAACGGTCAAGACCTGGTTTCTGGCGGCTACGAGTTGTCTTTGGCTTCCGATACTGCTGCAATGTACTACGGCGACACAGCTTTCGCAGCTGAGACTGCTTGGTCTGCAGTTGGCGACATGGAAGCTGATAACTTCTCCGAAGCAGACGGCGAAACAGTTCTTCGTGGCCAGGCAACAATGGCTGGCGTAACTGCTAACCTGTCCTACGCAATCGCGACTGCGAACGGCGACCTTGTTCAAGACAACACAACTGACTACGTTGATCAGCTGTCTCTTGGCGCAACTGGTACATTCGGTAACTTCACTGTTTCCGCTGCTTACCAAGAAGAAGCCACATACGGCGCTGCGTTCTCTGCAGCAAATGGCGACTTCAACGGTTCCGAAGTATTCGGTATCTCTGGTTCGACAACATTCTCTGGTGCAACTGTTTCCGTTGGTTACGCTTCCAACATGACAGCTGACACATCGTCCACAGGTATCAAAGTAGCATACCCGTTCGGTCCAGTAACCGCGACAGCTTACTACGTTATGGAAGATGCTGACGGTGGCGATCCAGAAGACAACTACGGCATCAACCTTGCATACGTCTCCGGTGCAGTTGCAGTCACTCTTGATTACCAAGACGACCAAGGCACTGCTAAGACAGCAATCGACGGTTCTTATGACCTCGGTAACGGTCTTGAAATCTTCGCTGGCATGTACATGGAAGACAACATCGAGAACGAATTCTACGTTGCAGGTTCTTATGACCTCGGTGGCGGCGCATCCGTTCTGGTTGCTTACGCAGACGCACAAGACGACACAGATGACGAAGTTGGTGCCAATGAGTACCAGCGCGGTACAACTGTTGAAGTTTCCTTCGCATTCTAATTTGAATGTCATGGTATGAATTAGAGCGGTCCTTCGGGGCCGCTCTTTTTCTTTTGTGGGTCAAGAATCGTCATCAGCCCACCTAATGCGTCAAATCACTTGTGACCCAGCCCCCTGTTCGCTACATATTTTGGGACTGAAATATCCCTTGGGGGGCAAAACATTGTCAGCATTATCGCGCATCACCAAAGGCATCGGCGCAACGGCCCTTTGCATTGCACTGACCGCCTGCTCTGGCGGCGGCTTATTCGGCTTTGGTGGCAGCACCCAAGCGGATGCAACCCGTCAGGCTGTCCGCACACGTGGCGCCGAAAGCGTCGCAGTGAACCGCTATCTTTGGGCCGCATCCATTGATGTGCTCAACTTCTTGCCGATCCAAAGCGTGGACCCGTTTACCGGCGTCATCGTCATGGGCTTCGGCACACCACCCGGCGGCAACCGCAGCTACCGCGCAACCGTCTACATCACCGACCCCGCGCTGGACGCCCGTTCGTTGAACGTGGCTCTTCAATCGCGAAGTGGTGCTGTACCCGCTGAAACGCAGCGCGCAATTGAGGACGCTATTCTTAGCCGCGCCCGCCAGCTCCGTATTGGTGACGGCGCCCTATAGGCGCACGACACTCGCCCGAATTGATTTTCTCGCCGGGCTATAACTGCCCGGCGTTTGCATGTGAAAGACCCTGACCAGATGTCCACTTACTCCCCGTCCGAGATCGAAGCAAAATGGCAGGCCGCATGGTCCGAGGCCGATGTGTTCAAAGCCGTCCGGTCGATCGCTAAGCCAAAGTATTACGTGCTCGAGATGTTCCCGTATCCATCGGGCCGCATCCATATGGGCCATGTGCGCAACTACACGATGGGCGACGTGATCGCGCGGTACAAGATTGCGACGGGCCACAACGTGCTGCACCCGATGGGCTGGGATGCATTCGGGATGCCCGCCGAGAATGCCGCAATGGCGTCCGGCGGCCATCCCAAGGATTGGACCTATCAAAACATCGCCGACATGAAGGCGCAGATGCAGCCGCTTGGCTTGTCCATCGACTGGTCCCGTGAATTTGCGACCTGTGATCCAGAATATTACGGCCAACAGCAGGCCCTGTTCATCGATTTTCTGGCCAAAGGTCTGATCTACCGCAAGAAGGCGGTCGTAAATTGGGACCCGATCGACATGACTGTGCTTGCCAACGAGCAGGTGATTGACGGCAAAGGCTGGCGATCTGGCGCGGAGGTGGAACGCCGCGAGCTGGTCCAATGGTTCTTTAAGATTTCCGACTATTCCGAGGAATTGCTGACCGCCATCGACAGTCTTGATAACTGGCCCGCCAAGGTCAAACTGATGCAATCCAACTGGATCGGCAAAAGCCGCGGTTTGCAGTTCTCGTTCGGCTTGGTCGACGGCCCCGCCGGTCATGACCGTGTAGAAGTATATACCACCCGCCCTGACACCCTAATGGGTGCATCATTTGTTGGCATTTCCCCCGATCATCCGCTGGCAAAAGAGCTGGAGCGCACAAATCCCGCACTGGCCGCATTCTGCGACGAGTGCCGCAAAGGTGGCACAACAGCCGCTGAGGTCGAGAAGGCGGACAAAAAGGGCTATGACACTGGTCTGACTGTCCGCCATCCGTTTGATACCAGCTGGGAACTGCCCGTTTATATCGCCAACTTTATCCTGATGGATTACGGCACAGGTGCGATCTTTGGTTGCCCTGCACATGACCCGCGTGACTTTGAATTTGCGACGAAATACGGCCTGCCGATTATCGCGACGTTCTTGCCTGATGCGGACGCAAACCCTGAACTGACCGAAGCGTTCGTCCCGCTGAAGTCCGAGAAAGTCACATACGTCAAAGGCTTTGCTGGCGCGCCGGATCAAACAGGCGAAGATGCCGTCGATGCAGCCGTGGATTTCTGCGAAGCCAACGGTGTCGGCCACGGTGTGACCAAGTTCCGTCTGCGTGACTGGGGCTTGTCCCGTCAACGGTATTGGGGTTGCCCAATTCCCATCGTGCATTGCGACGATTGCGGCGCTGTACCCGAGGCCAAGGAAAACCTGCCGATTGAGCTGCCGTATGATGTAACATTTGATGTCCCCGGCAACCCGCTCGACCGTCACCCAACGTGGCGTAATTGTGCGTGCCCGTCTTGCGGCAAGCCTGCCATGCGTGAAACCGACACGATGGACACCTTTGTAGATTCGTCTTGGTATTACGCCCGCTTTACGTCACCCCACGCGGCAACACCCACCGATCTGGATGACGCTGCATATTGGATGAACGTCGACCAATATATCGGTGGGATCGAGCATGCGATTTTGCACCTGCTTTACAGCCGTTTCTTTGCGCGTGCGATGAACATGACGGGCCACCTGCCAGATAGCGCGGTTGAGCCGTTCAATGCATTATTCACCCAAGGCATGGTCACCCATGCGATCTATCAATCCACAGGGGCCAATGGCCGCCCGGTGTATTATTATCCCGAAGCCGTCGCACTGCGCGACGATAAGGCGTTCTTGATCAGCGATGGGTCAGAGGTCGAAATCGTGCCGTCCGCGAAGATGTCCAAGTCCAAGAACAACGTCGTTGACCCTGATGATATTCTGGCGAAATTCGGTGCTGATACTGCCCGTTGGTTTGTGCTGTCTGACAGTCCGCCGGAGCGGGACGTGGAATGGACGGCAAGCGGGGCCGAGGCCACATTCAAACACATCAGCCGCGTCCACCGTATTGCAACCGAGGTCGCTGCGATGGGCGGTGCTCCGGGTCAGGGTGACGACGAATTGCTGCGCGCCATGCACAAGGCCATTGAGGATGTCACATCTGGCGTCGAAAGCTTTGGCTTTAACGCCGCCATTGCCAAGCTTTACGGGTTCACTGCGACGCTTGCGAAATCTAAGGCTGGGGGCGCCGCCAAACGCGAAGCAATGTGTGTGCTCGCCCAGTTGATGTCTCCAATGACACCTCACTTGTCCGAAGAAATTTGGACGATGCTGGGTGGTCAGGGCTTGGTGGTTAATGCGCCTTGGCCTGTGGCTGATCCGAAGATGCTCATTCTCGACACCGTGACCATGCCGATCCAGATTAACGGCAAACGTCGGTCGGAAATCGCCGTTGCTGCGGACATGCCAAAAGACGAGGTTGAAAAGCTGGTCTTGGGCCTCGATATTGTTGTGGCTGCACTGAACGGGGCCGCACCCAAAAAGCTGATTGTTGTACCGGGACGGATTGTAAACATTGTCATCTGATCGCTTCATCCCAGTCACCCGCCGCACCGCCTTGGCGGGATTGTTGGCGCTTGCCGGCTGTGGGTTGACGCCAGTTTACGGGACGAATGGGCAGGCAAACGTTTTGCGCGATGCCGTCAGTTTTAGCCTACCAGATACCGTTGCGGGTTTTCGCCTGCGGGACCGTCTTGAAGAACGGCTGGGCCGTGCATCTGCGCCAAAATACGCGTTGGATGTTCAGTTGGACCAATCCCTGACACCTGCAACAATCACGGTGGACGGGGACACAACCCGTTTCAACCTAGCCGGCACAGCAGCTTGGGTGCTGCGCGATGCAGCAGGGTCTTCTTTGACCTTCGGCGAAGTCGAAACCTTTACCAGCTATTCCGCAACCGGATCGACAGTCGCAACCGAGACTGCGGCGACGGATGCGGCCGCCCGTCTATCCGTCGCATTGGCAGATTTGGTTGTTTCGCGTTTATTGCTCGCTGCTTCGGCTTTGCCGCAATGAAAATGGCAGGCACAGGCGCGCAGGGGTATTTGCGCAAACCTGACCCGTCCCATTCTGGTCTTTTGATATTTGGCGCAGACGCCATGCGCGTCGCAACCGCGCGGCAGACCGCCATTGCCGCGCTCGTTGGCCCCCAAGGGGAAGAAGAGATGCGCCTGACACGCATTCCTGCTGCTGATCTTCGCAAAGATCCAGCCATTTTGGACGACGCCATAAAGGCCCATGGCTTTTTTCCAGGGCACCGCGTTGCCTTTGTCGAAGATGCGACCGATGGGCTCGCCAAGGCTCTCACGGCCGCATTGCTAGATTGGCAATTGGGCGATGCGCAGATCGTTGTGACGGCAGGCCAGCTCACTGCAAAGTCCGCCCTACGTAAAGCATTTGAGGGGCATGGCAGCGCCGTCGCGATTGGGATCTACGATGATCCGCCAAACCGTGATGATATCCAGAGCGCTTTGACATCCGCAGGTCTTCCTGCGCCGTCGCGGGATATCTTGGACGGGCTGATGGAATTGGCCCAAACATTAGAGCCGGGTGACTTTCGCCAGACGGTTGAAAAAGTCGGGCTTTATAAACTAGGCGATGACACGGCCCTGACGATGGAGGATGTGCTGGCCTGCGCGCCGCAATCCGCCGAAGTGGACGTGGATGATGTGCTTGATGTGGTCACGTTTGGCCAAGTGCAGGCGCTGGGGCCCGTATTGCGGAACCTGTATGCGCAGGGCGTCACGCCGGTGACCCTGTGTATCGGTGCCACACGCCACTTTAAGCGCCTGCATACCGTCGCGAGTGATCCTGGTGGTGCGAGTGCTGGGATTGGCCGGTTACGCCCGCCTGTGTTCGGCCCACGTCGCGACAAAATCGTCCGCCAAGCCAGTCAGTGGGGCCGCGACCGTCTGGAACGTGCGCTGACGGCGCTCACTGATGTTGATCTGCAATTGCGGTCTGCTGATAGCGCGCCGCAGAATGCGCTTATGGAACGGACGTTGATCCGTTTGGCGATGATGGCGCGCCGCTAAGCGTCACACCAATTCCAAATACGATACCCCAAAACGCAAAAAAGGCGGACATAAGCCCGCCTTTTTCGTATCCAATTTTCTAAATAAACTTAGAAAGAGCCGGAAGCAGCAACGAGTGCAGCAAGAAGGCCGAGAACAATGTAGCCACTGTTCAAAGAACCAGTTGGTGCTGGTGTCATTACTTCAACAACTGGTGCATCTTGAATAACTGGGGCAAGACCACCAGCGTTAGCAGTAACACCAGAAACAGCGATAACAGCTGCGGCAGCAAGAGTAGTTGTAAGGCGCATGTCGGTACTCCAAAATAAATGCACGTTTAGTCGATCAAATCTTTTTTAGCTTTGTCTGTATAAGAAAACAACCCGATATTTCATAACCAGTCAAGTCGTGTTGCAATTAAGGTGACGCGATTTCCAGATAGCCTACGCCTTGGGATACCAATTGGCGGCTTTGAACAATGCGCCCCTCATCACTTATCCAATAAACATTGGTGAATCTGATCATTTCGTTCGCACAAACTTCGTCAAATCGCTCAGTCGCAAATGGCTTATCGAGAATCGTAAGCGTTTCCAAGCCGCTAGAAGCGATGCTGCACTGCAACACTTGCGTTGAAATTTGATCCAGACCGTCCAAATATTCAAAGGTCCGCGAGGCCGTTCCGCCGCTGTTTACAAGCGCCTGAATCACCTGCGATATGTCAGCTGCCATCAGATCTTGGGCGAATCCTCTGGTTGCAACCAGCAATCCAAATTCAAGAGTTACCGTGACCTGATCAGCGCTGATCCACGTCACCTTCGTGCCATTTACCCCTGCGGTTACAAGCGACGCAGGTTCGCCGCCGCCAGCACGTGACATGAGCAAAAACGCCCCCGGATTGGCGTCGGCGGCGGCGCGGGTCAACATAGGTGCTGCTGGCGCCACTATCCCGTTACGTGCATCCAAACGCGCCTTGACCATTTGGGCCATGCCCGCCGCTGGCGATTGCTCATTGAGCGATCCGCAGCCGACAAGCCCGATTACCGCAAGCGCGCTGATCGTTCGAATTGCTATCTTGGTCATCGTCATCATCTCCAGAAACGTCCCCACGTATCGGACATGTCGGCAACGTGCCCGGTGCGGACAGTTTCGTACAACCGTCCATCAACATTAAGGCGTGCGCCACCGTCACGCGACAAGGACTGCAGCGTTGTGCTGACATCTTTGCGTGACGGCGATCCGATGAAATAATCATAGGGGATCGTGACCCGAATACCTTTGTCGAATGACCCTTCACCAAATTGATCAAACGGCATGTCAGTCAGCGTGAAATACCCCCCGACGCGCCAGCCATTCTGAAACTCGCGGTCCAAGGCAAATGTGCCCCCCCAATCGCCCGCAAGATACCGACCAACGTCTAGCTGTGCCTGAAACCCTTTGCCCAAATCATAATAGGCTGAAAGGTGTCCGGTCGCGACTTGGTAGTCATATTCATCGAACTTCAATCCGACATCGCGGTTGCGCAGCGCGGTATAGTTTACCTCCGCACCAACGGCCAAGCGGCTGTCGACAGGTTTCCAAAGCAATTCAGCGGAAACACCGCCATACATGCGTTCCAGATACCCGACAGTGACGCGGCTATAAACATCAGGCGCAACCCGTCCATAGTATGCAAGCGTCAGGTTTTCCAAATTCGGCGTTCCATCGCGACCAAAATAGGCCCCGTCTGTGCGCACGTTAACATAGTCGTTAGGGTTATTAAAAAATGCACCACCGGCACGTTCGCCCAGCGCGCTTTGTGTCACAGTCCCCGATAGCACCAGATTCTTATTGAACTCATACCGGCCATCAAACTGCAAACCTACGTCTGCTTTCACCGGGCCGGATGCGTCAAACAAAATCAAAGCGACATAAGGGCCGATACCCCATTGCCATTGATCACTTTGGCCCACTGCCGGTACAAGCCCGTCGCTCGGCCCTGCGCGGTCAAATGTTGCTCGTGCCAGAATGGCCTCGGACGCACCGACCGTGTTTTCTAACTGTTCAATATCACTACGGCGCAAGGTCGTCGCAGACAGCGCGAGCCCACGTTGCATCGGCTCGAACACAAATGTGTCAATTGAAGCAGGCATCACTTGCGACATCATGCGGGCGACGCGACCAATCGCTTGGGCTTCGCTGCGATACCGATTGTTAGTAAACCTGACGCGTGCGCTTTGGTCGGTCACTTCAAGCCCATCAAGCGTGATATCTTCAACAGCCAAAAGCTGTGCCAAGGCTGCATGTAACGCAGGTGCATTCGCGCGGTCCCATGTCGTTGCAGCAAGCGCATCTTGCGGGCGCACCCTGACGGGCGCAGGCGCGCTATCAAGGCCACTATAAACCGGTCGCTTTTCTGGGTTCAGCAACATCGTTACGCCGAAAGAAAAGTCGCTTCCGTACAGGTAACCCGCGTTCACTTCAACATTTGACCGTGGGCGGTACGTCACGCCAAAGTTAAATGGGGAATTGATGTCGACCGCCGGTGTAAGCGGTTCTTCTAGATATGCGTTTGATGAATACTCTAGCTTGACGCCCAACTTAGGGGACAACTGATATTCCAGCCCGCCAAAAAGGGCCGCATCGCCACGAAAGAATTGATTGACGGAAATCGTCCCGCCATTGCCGCCTTGGCCATCTTCGTCACGATCTACGTAGACAGGACGGGTCTCGAAATAAGAGCTAATTGCGCCAAGCGGGTTACTGAACCCATTATTCGTGCCCAAACGACCCCAACCCAAACCGCCAGTGACAATTAGGTTTGAACCAACGGATTTGGATGCAACGATATATTCGGACCCAAAGCGCCCCGTTCCCAGAAAGTCGCGCAAACCGACCGCAATGGCGGGGATATACTGCGATTCTTCATTGAACCGATAGTGAAGGTCAAAGCTGCGATCGAAGGTTTCGAAATCAGCGCTGCCTTCATTCCGTCCATACATGTCAAATACGGCATATCGGAAGCTGCCAGACAGCTTTGGCGTCAACTGATAGCTGAATGAGGTCCGGTAACCACCTGATCCAGCATAAGCGAACGTCGCTGCGATGTCGCTGCGATCTGCGCTTTCTGCAGTCGGCATTTCGATCAATCCAGGAGTACCGAAAACAGTATAACTCGGGCCGTCTTGCGCAGCAGCCATGCCGCCGAACGCGGCCCCCCCAAAAGAGGCAATGCCTGCCAAAATAGTCCGCAAATTCAGTCGCCGCATGATCAATCCCCCGAAAAATCTGTGGCCAATGTGTAGGTAATCCCCCCATTTTTAGTGGGGTCCGCCTGCAGAATTACGCGGCCATTTTCAGTTTCATAGCGGGTGTGATGCCGCCTATTGCCATATTGGGTCTGTCGTTATTGTAAGTCCAGAGCCATTCGGTCGCTTGGTCTTG
>JAGSGF010000077.1 GCA_023955335.1 Yoonia sp. | reverse complement strand
CTGTGGCCTTGCCCTGGTCTTCGGTCTTTGTGGAAAAGCGGTGCCAGGTGCCATCAGCCAGCTTGACACGCGCCTGCCACTTCGAGCTGCGCTCGCGCTTGTCCAAGCGAACGTGTTCGTTGATGCGGACTGTGATTGTGCCCTGTGACATGCTTTATTTCCTGCTTTGCCATAAGCTTACTATCGAAAAGTGTGTAGGAAAACAGGAAGTGTGTACGGGCCGGCAGAACTCGAGACAACTAGGGGCGGACCTTCGAGTAAGTTGCAGCGGAGGTCGGGTTTGAGCCCTTTTTGCCGAAATTTTGCATTGCAGCTAATGCCTGCTATGATGGTGGAGGCAAATCTGCTTACATCTACAGATATCACTAATCCCACATATCAAAACTGATACTCAACATTTCCCTTTATTGGAGCTAAGCCAGATCGTGCAATCTAAACAAGATAAATACGTTGAGGAATTTCAGGCCCTTTGGAATGAGTTGGGTGGAGCTGAGGCAGTCATCAACATAAGCGAGGATGATTTGATTGTGAGAGCGGCACGTTTGGGCGCTAGTGAGCGTCAAATTTATAACTTCCTCGGTATGCGGCAGACCTTCGTAGACGTAGAGGAGAGCGTACAGCGCCAAAATCGCGACCCTGAATATGCAGCTGAGGTGAAAAGAGGTGCGGCGGAGTTTGATAGTTTGGTGCAGTCAGCTACCGAGGAAAAAATAAAAAACGGTGGCTGGTTTAGGGGATTTCTGAGTAGGTTATTTGGCTAAACGGTTAGCCGCCTTTGGCTCGGAACAGACACTCAAACCCTCCCAAACAGGACCGTTTATTTAACGGTTTACTGAAAGCTGACCTTAACGCAGCCGCAACGAGCGGTAGCTTTGTCCCGCAACTTGGTCATTCGGATTATGCTCAGCGTATGTCCGTTTTCCCAGTGTCTCCACTAACCAAGTCAGCGACTGAGAATTTTGCAATCACATGCTTAGCGGCTGTGTTTTGAAGCTTGTGTTAAAACACAGCTTCGCAATCACTATGTTAGCACCAGTAACGCAAAACACTGTGTTCAACACAGCGATTCAGCCCACGCGAACGCACAACAGCACACAGTCAAAAGTGTGTATCAGGTGTGTATGATATTTTTGAGCCAAAAAATGACGCTAAGTCATTGATTTTATTGGAGGCGAGTACCGGAATCGAACCGGTCTACACGGATTTGCAATCCGCTGCATAACCTACCTGCCCACTCGCCACCTTTGGGCGGGATATATGATCGATTGAACGGGCGCAAGATGGCAAAATTGCCCTTTGGCCCGTTGCTGATCGCCTGTGCATATGTAATGTAGCTTATGTAGGATTTGAGAGAGAGTTTCGCGCGTGACAGACTTTACAGCCCGCCGCACCATGATGGTTGATACGCAAGTTCGCCCATCTGACGTGACAAAATTTACCATCATTGACGCAATGCTGTCGATTCCACGTGAGGCGTTTGTCCCTGCGGGACTGCGCGAGGCCGCGTATGTTGGTGAAAACCTCGCGATCGGTGGCGGCCGTGTGATGCTTGAACCGCGTACGTTGGGTAAAATGCTGGACGGTCTGATGATCGAGTCAAGCCATGTTGCACTTGATCTGGGATGTGGCCTTGGCTACTCCACCGCTGTTTTGGCGCAGATGTGTCATTTTGTTGTTGCCGTTGAAGACGACGATGCCCGCGCAGCAACTGCCCAAGAAACATTGTCCGAGCATAGCGTCGATAATGCAGCTGTTATGACCGGACCATTGGCCGAAGGGTCCGCTAAGTCTGGCCCATACGATATTATTACCGTGCAAGGTGCTGTGGAACAGGTGCCTGCCGCGCTGCTCGCGCAGTTGCGCGACGGTGGCCGCATCGCGTGCATCTTTGCTGAGGGCGCGTTGGGTGTCGTGCGTATCGGGCACAAGATCGACGGTGTCGTGAACTGGCGCTTTTCGTTTAATGCGGGTGCGCCGCTACTGGCCGGATTTGAAAAAGAAGCTACTTTCGCATTGTGATCGCATTTTCTGATCCTCGATCGGAGCAGGCGGGTTACGGCAAATCAGTATGACGTGAGGGACGCAGAATGAAATTTCGCAAAAGTTTTGTCACTATCGCAGCAATGATCACACTGGTTGTCGCATCGCCCGCCCGGGCTGAAACGCTCGCGGATGCTCTGACGTATGCTTACAATCATTCGGGCCTGTTGGACCAAAACAGCGCCCTGTTGCGCGCCGCAGACGAAGACGTCGCCCAAGCGGTTGCAAGCACTTTGCCCGTCATTAGTTGGGCTGCAAATGCATCGATTAGTTCTCCACGGTCTGAAGGGGCCGACTTGATTGCTGCGACAGCGAGCATTTCCGGCCAGTTGACGATCTATGATAGTGGGTCGGGTCAGCTCGGTGTCGAGGCGCAAAAGGAATTGGTCCTCGGGACCCGTCAATCACTACGCAGCATTGAGCAAAACATTCTGTTAGGTGCCGTCAGTGCCTACATGCAGGTCCGTGCTGATAGCGAATTTGTTGCTCTGCGCCAAAGCAACGTGCGTGTTATCACCCAAGAATTTCGCGCGGCGCAAGACCGTTTTGATGTGGGTGAAGTGACCCGCACCGACGTGGCTCTCGCTGAAGCACGGCTTGCGGCAGCGCGTAGCTTGCTTGCGTCCGCCCAAGGCAGCCTTGCCCGTTCTGCCGAGACATATCGCAACGCAGTTGGCCGGTCCCCCAGCGGGTTGCAACCTGCGCAGCCAGCGCCTGTATCCAAAACAATTGCCGATGCCAAAGCGTATGCTATGCGCAACCACCCCTCGATCCTCGAGGTTCAGCATTCCGTAAGCGCAGCTGAACTGAACATTCGTCGCGGCGAGGCGGCGTTTAGGCCGACTGTCACGTTGAACGGTGAAGTCGGGATGAATCAGGACGGCATTATTGGTCGGCAAGTTGGCGTCAATGTAAGAGGGCCAATCTATGCGGGCGGTGCATTGTCGTCGCAAGTACGCCAGTTGATGGCCCGTCGCGACGCCGCCCGTGCCCAATTGCATATCGTCCGTCATAACCTCGAGCAACAGGTCGGCAATGCCTATAGCTTTCTTGACGTTGCGCGCGCCTCTCGTCAGGCCATAAACCAGCAAATCCGCGCTGCGCGTGTTGCGTTCCGCGGTGTGCGTGAAGAGGCTACTTTGGGCGCCCGTACCACGATTGACGTGCTGAACGCCGAACAGGAATTGCTGAATGCACAGGCCGATTTGATTGCCGCACAGTCCGATGAGGTGATTGCGAGCTATCAGGTTTTGTCGACGATGGGCCTGCTGACGGCCGAACATCTGCGCCTGCCAGTGCAACAGTACGACCCTGCGGCCTATTACAACCTCGTCAAAGATGCGCCCACGATCACGTCTGATCAAGGTCAAGCCTTGGACCGCGTTTTGCGTGCCATCGGTCAATAGATCAAACCTTAACGGATCGGTTGTTTGAAAATCCATCTCGGGTTAGATTGCAGTCGAGGCTAAAACAGGTAAAAAAATGTCCGATCCGGTCACGAACGTCGAAATCGAAGATGTGTTGTCATCCATCCGCCGTTTGGTGGCCGAAGGTGACAAGACCCGTGGGCCTGTTGTTCCCCTTAAAAACACTGATCCTGCGCCAGTGGCACAGCCGGAACGGTTTGTGCTCACACCTGCATTGCGTGTCGCAGAAACCCCGACGCAGGAAACCGAAGAGCCAATTATACTGTCGCCCGAATCAGAAGCACTAGCTGCACAGTTTGTTGCTCCAGCCCCGGAGCCCCTGATTTTACACTCAGTTGCTGAAGTCGAAGAACTGCTTGTGCATGATGCGATGTCTGCGTCCGAGCGTGCCAGCCTCGAGGCGACGATTGCCGAACTCGAAGCTGCTGTAACCGACGAAAGCAATGAATGGGAACCGGACGGGAGCGAAACAACCGGACCTAGCGCATTGGCCGAAGCTTTTGCTGATCTGGGTGCTGATCCGGGTGCCGATGTCGTCATTGAACACAGCGATATTGAAGAGGTCCCAGAAGACGAGGCCGAGTCCGCCGCTGACGTGGTGTCGCTGCGCGAACCTACGCCGGAGCCAGTACTTACTTTCCGCCATGCCGCATTGGACGATCCCGAAGCTGATTATGGCGATGACTTGATGGAAGCCGATGACGATGGCATGCCAATCCCTGACGATCTTGATGAAAGCATTGCTGCGTACCTTGCGGGGGGCACGAAGATGGATGATGCCGCGATGCGCGCCATGATCGTCGATGTGGTTCGTCAGGAATTGCAGGGCGAAATGGGCGACCGGATCACCCGCAATGTGCGCAAACTCGTCCGCCGCGAGATTAACAACGCACTGTCGTCCAAATCCTTTACCTAAACTGGGCCTGCGAGGCTCAGAAGCGCGTCAATATCCATGTGGGTTTCCAGATGGTCAGCAAGCGCGTCTAGCGTGTCCTCGACGCCCTGCGCATAGTTGGTGACGGGCAGGTTGAGGCCAAGCTGCGCCAAAAACGCCGCGCGAAACGCATCCGCACTGAATAGCCCATGCAAATAGCAGCCCGTGATCCGTCCGTCAGAGGAAGCGGCCCCTTCACCACGCCCATCAAGCGATAACCAAGCGCGGTCGCAGTCTGGTCCCGAGGTTTCCCCGATGTGGATTTCATAGCCAGTTACGGTGTCACCGGTAGGTAAATAAATTGCCGTTGATTGCACAAGCCGCTTTTGCTGTTTCATAATCGTTTCGATATCGAGCAGGCCAAGTCCGTCGACGCGTGCAGGTGCGCCTTCGATGCCATCATCGTCGATAATCCGTTTGCCGAGCATCTGATAACCGCCACAAATACCTAACACGCGACCACCACGGCGCACATGGGCGGCAAGGTCGATGTCCCATCCTTGGGCGCGGAAATGCGCAAGGTCGGCAATAGTGGACTTTGATCCAGGGATCAGGATCAAATCTGCATCGCCGGGCAGGGGGCGGCCTGCCTCAATTATCTCGACGCTGACCTCGGCTGTAGCGGAAAGGGGATCAAGATCGTCAAAGTTTGCGATCCGGTTCAGGCGTGGCACCGCGATCTTGATGGGACCACCCTTGCGGCTTGCCACGTCCATCACATCCTCGGCGGGCAGTTTCCACGCGTCTGCGAACCACGGTATGATCCCGAGCGGAGTCCAGTCGGTCGCATCTTGGATTATGTTCATACCATCTGCGAATAAGGTTGGATCACCGCGAAATTTGTTGATGCCAAAGCCACGAATGAGGCCACGATCATCATCAGGCAACACGGAATGGGTGCCCACCAGCTGCGCGATCACGCCGCCACGGTCAATATCGCCGATCAAGACGACCGGGACGTTCGCTGCAGACGCAAAGCCCATGTTCGCGATGTCACCCGCACGCAAGTTCACCTCGGCGGGGCTACCTGCCCCCTCGATGATGATCAGATCGTAGGTGGCGGCGAGCCGGTTAAAGCTTTCCAACACGGCAGGCAGTAGCTTTTCCTTTTGCTTGCCATAGTCGCGGGCCTTCATGGTGGCAAAGCGCTTGCCGTGCACAATGACTTGCGCACCGATATCCGATTCTGGTTTCAGTAAGACTGGGTTCATGTCGACAATCGGGTCGAGCCCACATGCGAGAGCTTGCAGGGCTTGCGCGCGGCCAATCTCGCCACCATCGGCGGTGACCGCGGCATTGTTGGACATGTTCTGCGGTTTGAACGGGGCGACCGATATTCCGCGTCTCACGCAGGCGCGCGCGATCCCCGCAACAAGCATGGATTTCCCGACATTCGAGCCGGCCCCTTGGATCATGATCGCCTTGGTCATCGCGTCCCCCTGTGCTCGGTGTTTAGGCGTGCAATGCCGACAAGGGAAGATCATGAATTCATCTGCCAATCTCAATTGTGGCACCGCAGCATTTGGAAACCCGGACAAACCTGCCGTCATGGTGGCTGCTGTTGCAGGTGAGATCGTCGCCTACCTGCTGTTAGGATGGAACCGCTGGTCGCCCCACGTCGTATTTGGACGGATGTTTGGCGCATAAAAAAACGCGGCCTGAACATCAGGACCGCGCTTTTTTTAACCGCACCTAGCAGGGCGCAGTGAATGTCTGTCGCTTATGCGGCGCGCGCTTCTTGCTCGGCGGCATTACGGCGTTCGCTTTCTTCGCGTGATAGCGCCACGGATGTGCGGACACCTTTGCCAACAAAATCCATCAAGCCGGTTACAACGCGTTCGTTCGGGTCGATACCTGCACAAGACAGGACCTCGCGGCCATCGCGTGACCGTGCCCAGCGCGCAATCTGCTCAG
>JAGSGF010000064.1 GCA_023955335.1 Yoonia sp. | reverse complement strand
GAGCCCATAGAGTTAAGCTGTTACATGAATACTGTCGCTTGGGCTCGTTAATCTGATAGCACCCGCCTGAGTATCGAGGAGCCGACATTCGCTGCGGCTTGAACGAACGAATGGGGTGCGGACTTAGCCGACCCTCGGCGATTTGCGACGAATGACTGCTCTCCCCGTGCTGCAAGTACAGTGAAAACAGCAGGAAGAAAGCCGACTATCGCCAAGATTGCGAGACGATTGGGGAGCTGCTGTCAAAGCGGACCTTGGACATGCGCTTCTCGCGTGTGTTTCATTGGTAGTTACCCGCTTGCGAAATGTTCATGTTGAATGAAAGATCGCTCCAGCTCTTCCGCAATGGTCCGATAAGCGCGCATGTGTCAAACACCAAAGCCTACCAGAACGGCATCGGTTGGCAGCTTTTCTTAGCGTTGAGCGAAACCTTCATAGAGATTCTAGACAACCTATTTAATCGAGCGGCGTATTGGTTAGGTTTTGAGGGTGCCCAAAGTCATATTGAGGTTCACCTGCGCCTGATTTCAACAACAGCACTTTGCATTGGAACATCGAGTGAACTCAAAATCAAACGCCGACGTCTGGGTTTGGGTGCCTACAATTTTAAGTTCTATTCTGGTGTCGATATATTCAGAATACTGCGGGCTTGAAAAGCTGTAGCAACAGGCCGCTCGTACTTCTCGCACAGTTGGACCGCGCGTTGAACCAAAGCGGCATTTGAAGGGGCCAGCGTGTGGCGATCTAGGCGGATGTTGTCCTCTAGACCTGTGCGGGTATGTCCGCCCTTTGATATGGCCCATTCGTTGACCGTGAGCTGCGACGCCCCGATCCCCGCAGCGCACCATTGCGCATCTGGCGCGAGGCGATTTAGCGTTTCAATGTAGAAATCGAGAATTGGCTCATCCGCGGGCATGGCATTTTGCACGCCCATAACAAATTGCACCGAAAGAGGGCCCTTGAACTTACCTGCCGCCGCCATCCGCGCAGCTTGCACAATGTGACTTAGGTCAAAGGCTTCGATTTCCGGTTTAACATCATTGATCATGATCTCGGCGGCCAACCAATCTACCAGATCGGGACTGTTTTCATATACACGAGTCGGAAAGTTATTGGACCCGACTGAGAGCGATGCCATGTCTGGCGAGAGTGACAACATGCCGCCACGCTCGCGCCCGGTCCCAGAACGACCGCCTGTAGACAATTGGATGATCATTCCTGGGCAGTACTTTTCCAGCCCCTCTTTGAGACGCGCGAACCGCTCAGGGTCGGACGTTGGTTTGCCGTCTTCATCTCGGACATGGCAATGGGCGATGCTAGCACCCACCTCGAAGGCTTCTTGGGTACTTTCGATCTGCTCGCGGATCGTGATGGGGACCGCTGGGTTATCTTCCTTTGTGGGCAAGGAGCCAGTGATGGCGACACAGATTATACAAGGATTGGTCATGATCGTCCTTTGCGGCGGCAAGGTGATATACGGAACGTTATTTCAAAGTAACATAGGTAGATGGATCAAGCTGTGCGCAGCGAAATGCTACGGATTGCTTTGTGATTTCTCCAAGTAACCGCTGCAGCTCTGCCCCCATGCTTTCGAGCGTTTCTTTCGTTCGATTCGGACGAGGCATAATGGAAATTTCTACGTTTACCGCTGGTTGATCCGACAGCCCCACAATCGAAATCAGAGCCAGTTGGCAAGCCGAATGAGATGCTTCGAGATGTTCGGAAACTATGTCGCGCAGCGGTAAGAGTGCGTCAGTGAGCGCGGCAGTATGGGACTTGTAGACGGCTTCATCGACGTAAATTTTGACGTTAGGCATATGTTCTAACCTCCAACCGGAGACCAGAGCGCGGTCGGATTGGCCCGTGTCACAGCCATGCCTTGCGGATAGCTTACGAGTTCAAGTTGCATCCCCCATGGCGCCCGAAAATAGACCCAATGAAGCCCTTCGGACGGGCCTTCCGTCATATGGGTGGGGTCGCCCTGCACGTCGACGTTATGTGCCTTGAGGTAAGCAACGGCTGCATCGATATCATCAACTACGAATCCCAGATGTGCGGCCCCAACATCGCTATTGGCTGGTGACGTCTCGGATGCCCCGTCCAACTCGTATTCGAACAATTCAAAGGCTGGGCCGTTTTTGCATTTCAACATGCGCAGGGTTTTAACGATCGCGCGTGGATGCACGCCCAGATGCACTTCCATCCAGTCGTCGTCCGCTACAAATGGGCCTATTTCGAACGCGACTTCGCAGCCAATCACATCGACAAAGAACCTTGTGGCTTCTTCGATATCAGGCACAGTGAAACCGATATGATCGCTACCCGCCAGCCCGGGGAGACCACCGCTCATCTTGTGCTCACGGCGTCGCTGGTCATGGTCATCAGGCGAAGCTTTTGCAGCTCGAACACCTTGTCTTTGACATTCGCGAAGGCCTGAAGATGCGGCATCTCCATATGCTTGTCCCATTCTGCGCGGTTGGTCCAGTTTTCGTAGAACGTGAACTCTGCGGGGTCTTCGTCGTCTTGGTGCAGCCAGTATTCGATGCAACCGGGCTCAGCCCGCGTGGGTGCGATCAAGCCCGTTAGAAACGCCTTAGTCTCTTCGATTTGTCCATCCAAGGCACGTAGATGTGCAATGACTGTTAGCTGTTCTGACATAGTGAATCTCCTATTGGAAAATGCAGCGGATCTATTTGGGCCCGATGAGTGATTTGTAAGTGTCGATGAGCGCAGCGGCGTTTTTTTCGGACAACTCAAGCTCGCCTGTCTCAATCTGAAACGCCATCTCGACGACACGTGCATTCATTGGTGCGTATTTCCCAGCAGCCTTGAGCTTTTCAATCACCAATCCGTTGACCTCATCAATCTCGGCGCGTCTGCCTTTGCGCCAATCCTGCAAAGAACAGGTCAGCGTGTCGTCGGCAGAAAACGTCGACAGTACCATGTCAAAAATTTCATCGACATAAGCGTCAGGATCATTGCTCATAGTGGGAGGCATACCGATGATTGGCATGATCGTGGCTCCATCGGCCAATGCTGCGGCCATCGCCTCATATCCGGCAAGGCGCATCACTTCGAGAAACGCTTTGTCCTCGGCGGCGGGGCGCAATGCGCTGTTTATGATTGCAGATGGGATCAGTTCGGCTGCGTTCACAATCAGCTTCATCCATTTTGCGGAATGGATATCGTCGACAACTTCGACAGTGCCAGAGTTGCGTAAAAGTGCTGCAATACCATCAACGCGATACTGTTGCGTCGGATCGACCGCACCCATTGCAAACCAAGACGTGTCTATGTCGTTCTGGCGATTGGTGATCCCCGGTTCCCACATGTTCGACGCAATCTCTATCACAGCGCCGATGGTGCGCTCGGGGCCGACAATTTCGGCGATGTCCTCATGGGTCATGCCGTTTTGGAGGCCGACGACAAAACCATCTTTCGCCAGCACTGGCTTGATCATCTCGGCGGCCCAGCGTGTGTCGTAGGCTTTGACGACCATAAAGATCACGTCGAAGGGTTGTTTGACCTCGGCAATCTCGCACAGATGCATCGCCTTGACGGGTGTGTGGATGACACGCTCGGGCAGGTTCACCGTCAGGCCGTTCGCTCGCATGGCTTCAACATGTGCAGGCCATTGGTCAATAAAGGTGACATCTAGGCCAGCCACCACGAAATCCGCCGCTATAGATGCGCCTTGGGCACCCGTGCCCACAAATGCGATGCGGGGGTTGGTTTTGAAGGGGGTTGTCACGTGAGACTCCAGTTTTTGAATGGGATGCAGATCACTGCATGATCATGCCGCCGTCGATCATCAGGCATTGGCCAGTCATGTAATCCGACGCGGGCGAGAGCAGGAAATCGACGGTGCCGAAAATATCCTCGGGACGCGATGCACGGCCAAGGGGGATACCCGCAGAGAAATCTTTGATTGCTTGACCGGGGGCTGACGTTGCACCCATCTCCATAAGATCGCGGTCAAGGGTGACCCAAAGGTCGGTTTCAACGACGCCGGGTGCAAATGCATTTACCGTAATGCCATGGGGTGCGAGCGCTTTCGCCGCAGCTTGGGTGAGGCTGATGACGGACGCCTTGCTGGCGCAGTAGGGCGCGAAATCACCAAAACCGGTACGGCCCGCCATCGAGGCAGTGCTGATGATTTTGCCCTTGTGCCCTGTCGCAATCATTGCCTTGCCGGCTTCTTGCATACCGATCAATACGCCAAGACCGTTTACCGCCATGATCTTTGTCCAGTTTTCTTCGGTGGTCTCAAGAAATGGCATCGGACGGTTGAAACCTGCGTTGTTGACCATCCCGTGAAGAAATTCAAATTCAGTCTCGCAGGCAGTCACAGCGGCGGCCACGGTGCTGCGATCGGTTACGTCTACCTTACAGAAAATGGCGCGACCGCCCTTTGTTAGGATGGAATGTGTCGCCTTCGTTCCCGCCGCTTCGTCAATGTCTGCAATGACAACACCGTAGCCAGTCCGTGCCGCACTTTGCGCGACGGCAAGGCCTATTCCGCGCGCCGCGCCAGTGACAATAACACCACCCTTGTCCGCATCTTTCATGTGAACTTCTCCTTGTCGTCGCAGCCTAAGCGCTTTTGTTCAAAACGAAATCAAACGACGACTTCCATTTGGTTTTGCCATCTAGAACGGGTTCAAAGGCAGCGATCAACGTTTCCTTCACACCAAAGACGGCATCCGATTGCAGGTAGGTGTCCCCATCGACAAAGGTGTGTGTCGTAACCCGGTCATAGCCATCGGCGGTGACGATAAAGTGCAAATGCGCAGGCCGAAATGGATGCCGACCCAGCTGTCCCAATAGCTGCCCAACGGGACCGTCATCAGGAATGGGATAGGACACTGGTTTGATACCTTGGAACCAATAGCGCCCGTCTACGCCAGTGGTAAAAACGCCGCGGTTGTTGTTCAGCGGTTGCTTTTCAGGCTGCTGCACATCGTAGAACCCGTCTTCGTTGTCAGACCAAACGTCGATACGAACGCCCTCGATCGGTATGCCGTTCAAATCCGTGACGGTCCCCTCGAACAGGCACGTTTCTGTGCCGCCCTGTTTGGTGATGTTGGTGCCCATTTCATATTCGGGAACACCATCGACATGGAACGGTCCCAGCACTGTGTTTTCTGTAGCACCGCTGGGCCTGCGCGAATTGATCGCGTCCACCAACATTGAGACGCCCAGAATATCGGACAGCAAGATGAACTCTTGGCGGTTACCATCGCAAAGCTGTCCGGTCCGATTCAGAAAATCAATTCCCATTTCCCACTCGTCTTGGCCCAGATCCACGTCTTTGACGAAGGCGTGCAAGTGCTTGACCAAACTCGTGACGACTTCAGCAAGCCGCGCATTTGTGTCTGGTCCAATACGCGATGTTACCGCGTCGATCGATCCTTCTTCGGTAAAGTAGTCAATTTTTGCGCGGTCGCTCATGTTAAGTCCTCTATTCATTTTTCCAAGCTCGGACGCCTGCCATCAAGCGCATCGAGCAGCAGGGTCAGAATGCCGTCTCGTGTTATGTCACGCGGATTCCAGTAGGCGTTTTTCACGGCCAGATCGGCAGCTTTTTGAAGATCGCCTTCAGTTACGCCCAAGTCCCGTAGCGCCATTGGCGCACCAAGCTCGGTCGCGAGATCGTAAAGACCACCACCAAGATCACCACCAAAAAGGTCTGCCGCAGGGGCAAGCGCGTCTTGCGCCGCAACAGCGTTAAAGGCCGCGGTGTGTGGCAACAGGATCGCGTGTGTTTCTGCATGGGGAAGATCGAATGTACCGCCAAGCGTATGGCACAATTTATGATGAAGCGACATGCCCACCGATCCAAGCACGACACCGCAGAGCCATGAACCGTAAAGTGCGTCCGAGCGCGCCGCGACATCTTGCGGGACTTTGACGATACGAGGCAGGGCATCTTTCAGGGCGCGGATTGCTTCAACTGCCATAAGGCTGGTTACGGGATTGCGGTCCTGTGCATACAGACCTTCAACCGCGTGAGCGATCGCGTTCAATCCACTAGACACGCTCATCGCGACAGGAAGCCCAAGTGTAAGGTTTGCATCATAAATGACAGTTTCAGGTCGGATCGCAGGATCACGAACGGTGGTTTTCACACCGTCCTCGGTTTGCCCCAAAATATCGGTCACCTCCGATCCGGCGTAGGTTGTCGCAACAACCAGATGTGGCGCTTTGTTCCGCCATGACAGGGCTTTGCCCAGCCCAATTGTTGAACCACCGCCAATTGATACAATGCCGTCCGCCCCGGCGGCGGCGTAAGCCGCCAAAGCCGACGCGGTGATATTCACAGGCGTGTGCATCTGTGCGTCCGAATATACCCCGGCGGCAAGCGGACCAATATCTTGCGCCAGCTTTTCCGCGTCGCTTTTTTGAAAAGGCGTCGACAGCACAAGAACCTTTTTACATCCAAGTGCTTCGATCTCAGCGGCGAGGCTTCCGACAGATCCCGTGCCAAAAATAATCCGTGACGGGGCAGATTGGTAGGTGAATGCAGGTGTTGTGGACATGGATGTTCTTTCCAAAGTGGCGCGTGCGCATCAGGTCTTAGCGCGACCGCGCGCGGTGGAATAAATAAGGGCAGCGACAAGGATGAGCCCGCCTTGGAACAGGTACTGATACATCTGGGAAAGTCCTAGAAAGGACACTGCATTCAGCACTTCGGTCAACAAAACAGCGCCAAGAACGGTACCGATAAAAGTGCCGCGCCCTCCGCGTAGGCTGGTGCCACCAAGAACAACTGCCGTGATACTGGCAAGGGTATAGCTTACGCCCTGGGCCGGATCACCAACGCCGATCTGAGCCATCAGCATAACCGCGCCACAGGCCGTCAACAGTGATACGGTGATATAGCCAAATACAAAGGCACGGTCGGTGCGAATCCCCATCCGCCGTGCGGAGCCTTCATCGGATCCGATAGCGCGCAACGTCCAGCCTACACGGCGAGCGCGCAGCAAGTATTCGCCGATGAGTGCGAATGCGACCAAGACGATGAAGGCTACTGGGATCGGCCCCAGTTTATAGGTGATCACGTCCATCACCGGGAATTTGATGTAGCCGCCAGGGCCGTCGCGCAAAACGAAACTCATCCCTTGAAGACCGATGTACATTGCCAAGGTTGCGGCAATGGGCGTAAAATTCGCGAACCGTATTAACGCCCCGTTTATTGATCCAACTACAAGACCGCCCGTAAAAATGAGCACGAATCCAAGCGCAATCATCGCAGACGATTGCCCGTCATTTACGAAAAACGACGCCACGACCACCAGGAATCCGGCCAGTGGACCCACTGAAAGGTCAATGCCGCCCATCAGCAATGCAACCGTCTGGCCCATTGCGATAAACCCGAGGGCCGTCGCCAAAAGCAGGATATTGGAGACGTTGAATGCAGATAAATATCTGTCGTTCTGACCGTAAACATATAACGCCAAAAGCGCGATAACTATCATGAGGGGAACGGCCGTCGCGTTGTCTGATTGGACAAAATGCCGGAACCAACCACCAGATGCTTTCTTGCTTTGAGCGATTTCGCCAACGCCATCGACATGGGATTGCGCACCGACAGCCGCCTGTACGATCCGTGCTTCGGTGATGTCGTCGCTACGAAGCGTTTCAACGACGCGCCCACGGGACATGACGATCACCACATCGCACAGGCCTTCAAGCTCGGCGGCATCAGATGAATTGATGATTACAGGCGTGCCTGATTGAGATACTTCGCGCAAGATGCGGTAAATCTCGAAGCGGGCACCGACGTCGACGCCTTGGGTTGGCTCGTCTGCAATAATGAAACCGGGCTTGGACATCAGCGCGCGCGACATAACTACCTTTTGCTGGTTGCCGCCAGAAAGAGACATAATGTTGGTGTCGAGTCCAGCGGTCTTGACAGACAGTGAATTGAACACGCGAGAGACTTCGGTCACTTCTTTTCTTCGGCTCAACACACCTGCGCTTGCGAATTTATCAAGGGCGGTGAACGTCGCATTTTCACGTACTGTCAGATCGGGTGCGACCCCTTCGGCATGACGGTCAGATGGCATAAAGGCCGTCTGGCGGGCGAGGTCTGCGTGCGACAAGGTTTTTCCGTTCAGGCGCACCTCGCCGGTCCAGGTCGACAGGCTTGCCAGTGCGCGCATCAGGTCGCTTTGGCCGTTGCCGTCAACGCCGGCCACACCGATGATCTGGCCGCGGCCAACTTCAAAGCTGACGTCTTTAAAACCCTTACCACTCAACGTTGAAACAGAAAAATTTGCCTCTGGCGTATCGACGTCGCATTTTGGCGGAAACGCTGATTCAAGAGTGCGCCCGACAATCATGCTCAGCAGTTTGTCATCGCTAATCTCGCACACCATCGCGCTGCCTTGCATCTTGCCGTCACGCAAAACTGTGACACGGTCTGCAATTTGACGCAGCTCAGCCAAACGGTGCGTGATGTAGATAACGGATGTGCCATTTGCGACGACATCACCGATGCGCCCAAACAACATGTCTGTGGCGTCTTGATCAAGGGCGGCTGTTGGTTCGTCCAAGATCAAGACCTTGGGACGCATTGCGAGCGCTTTGGCTATTTCTAACAAATGCTTCTGCGCGACGGTCAACGACGCCGCGCGCATGTTCAACGGTATATGCAGGCCAACGTCGTCAAGCATAGCTTTTGCCACGTCTTGAACCGGACCTGAGTTAAAAACAGTTGCGGGCAAGGCCACGCGCAAGTTTTCCAAGATAGACAGGTCTTCAAGGATCGCAGGATGCTGATAAGAAATGGCAATTCCGAGCGCGACTGCCTTTTCGGGAGACATGGGTGCGATGTGCGCACCTTGAAATTCAATTGTTCCGATTTCAGGCTGCAAAACGCCTGAAATCAAGTTCATGAGGGTGGATTTACCTGCGCCGTTTTCGCCAAGGATCGCGTGGACTTCTCCGGGATAAATATCGACCGACACGTCAGACAACGCAGCAATGCCTGAGAATAGTTTGGTAATACCAGAAAGCCGTAGGGTGACCTGATCTGCCGCTTTGGCGTCTGCACTCTGTCTGGTTGTCATTTCAGCAAGCGTCATGGTCGTCCTGTCATGTCTGGCAGATGTTAGAAGAACGGCCCCAGCGAGAAAGCGCTGGGGCCGCAGTTTGCTTTATTGACCGACTGCAGCAGCCTGCGCGTCAGCCGCCATTTCGGCCGACATATAGATCGCGCCAGGCAGATCCGCGCGGCATGTTACCGGGTTTGGTGTGCCAGAAACCGAGTCCTCATACACAGGCGCACTGAAAATTTCTGCTGATGGCGGTGTGCCACCTGTGGCTTCGGCAATTGCCCACTGTACCGCCAGACGAACGTTGTCGTTGCCTGTTGCGACGGTGAACAGTTTGAAGTCAGGGTTAGCTGCTTGGTTTTCTTCCCAGAAGCAAGAGAGCGAGTTGCCGTCTGATGTTGCAAGAGCAGGGATCGAGCGGTTGAATTCGCCGAACACTGGCAACGCGCCAACAAGAGATGGACCAAAGTCAGACACGATCACGTCGATGTTGTCGTTTTTTGCGATCTCTGCAGACAGAACCTGCTGGGTCAATGATGGATCCCAATTGGTTACGGCAAATGGGCCCTGGTTGATAAATACATAGCTGTCATCCAGAACGGATTCCATGCCAGCCCGTTCGTCAACACCTTGGCTGTTGCCAGCGGGACCGCTGAGGAACAAAAGATTGCCGCCATCTGGCAGAATGCTCTTGATCCAGTTGCCCCAATTCACACCGTCGTCAAAGAAAGATGAACCGATGAACTGGGTGTAGTTGGTGCCAGCTTCGCCGCCAACATTAACACGGTATGGAACAACGATAGTGCCGGAACGGTAAGCGTTGGTCAGTGCAGGCAATACAGCGGGACCGGAGTCCCCAAATACAACCATTGCATCGATGCCGCGTGCGGCCATAGCGTTGATGTCAGAGATCGCTTTTTGCGTATCGCCTTGGCCGTCGGCATACTCGTACTGCGTGATGCTAGGGCACTTGGCTGCTTCTTCTGCACCGGATGCTGTTGTTACCAGACGCCAGCTGTTGCCGCCGAAGCCGTCGAGCAGGGCAAGGGATGCTTCGTTCGGGCCACACCAAGATGGTGTTTCCGCCATTGCTGATGATGCGGCAACCGCAAGTGTAAGGGCAAGCGTTGAAACCGCTGTCGTTGTTTTAAGTGTCTTAATCATTGTCCTTTTCCTCCATATTGGACTGATGAGCATTCTTGGTCTTCTTGTTGTTGTTTAGACGTATCGAGTAGACCCCGATGCCGAACACCAAGGCGAGCGCCTGGATGATAGTTTGCGCCGAGAAGGGCACACCAACAGCCAGAGCAAATTGGCTGAGTTGATTGAGAAAGAAGGCCGCGATCACGGTCGAGACCGGAAAGCCGCGCCCGCCCAAGAGCGATGTACCTGCAAGCACAACAACAGCGACGGACGGCAGCAACAAAGCATCGCCCTGAAACGCTGTTGGTTCGCGTGTGATGCCCGAAATCAGAATGCCTGCGATGCAATAGTGAAGCTGCGCAAAGGTATAAGCCATGCCTTCGTAGAGGCGCACACGCAGACCTGCTGCATGGGCAGCCATTGGATTTGCGCCGATGGTCTCAAATTTACGGCCCGCTACGGTTTTCTTGAGAACGAAAGATACGATGATCAACATGAGCAGGGCAAACAGCACTGAGTTTGGAATACCCGAAGTTTTGCCACCTGCTATCTGTGCCATAAGCGGTGTTGTGATTTTGGGCACGCCACCCGACACCGCAAAGACCGCACCGTAGAGCAAAGCATTGACACCGATGGTTGCTACAATCGCATTCAGTCGCATGAACCCGACCAAAAACCCGTTTAGAGCTCCCGCTGCAATCGCGCAGCCGATCGCAAAGAAGATGGCTGGCAAAAGGGCCGCGTTATCCCCCGCTGGCATGTGGGTTGTGATAACCACCGCTAGTGATACGCCACCCGCGAGGGACAGATCAAAGCCGCCCTGCTGCACAACAAGCATCTGGCCCAAGCCCACGATAGCAATAATTGCAGCGAACGGCAGGCTGCCCATCAACCCGCCTGCCGACACTGCAGAGGGCGCAAAGATCAGACACAT
>JAGSGF010000004.1 GCA_023955335.1 Yoonia sp. | reverse complement strand
CAGTTTTGTGACCGTCTTGGTCCAATCCCAGCAGTTTGGTACATCCATCGCCGACGCGTTGCGGGTCTATGCCTCGGAAATGCGTGACAAAAGGGTCATGCGCGCCGAAGAAGCGGCAAACAAGTTGCCTACAAAGATGACTTTGGCCACGATGATGTTGACGGTGCCGCCGCTTCTGATCATTTTGATCGGACCATCAATTTATGCGATCTCTCAAAACTTGGGCTGAGGATTAAGAAATGCGATACGCTTGGGTGCCCGCAATCGTGGCCCTCGTGACTTTAGCCGCCTGTTCGTCAGGCGGCTTTGGTCGTTCGGACAATCAAGTGTTTGCTCCAGGCGTTGCGGGTGCGTCCGACATCGATGGATTGCTGGTTGGGCATCGCCTCATGGCCGCTGGCGAATATGAATTGGCTCTTAAGGCATATACGCGGGCGGCATCCCAACAAGGGCTGAACGTTGACACCTTATCTGCGCTTGGCTCGGCCAACTTGCGCTTGGGCCGATTGGGTCAAGCAGAACGCATGTTACGCCGGGCGACCGAACAAGAACCAGATTTCCCGGCAGCCTGGAACAATCTGGGCGTCATTTTGATGGAACAGGGCAAAGTTTCGGAAGCAGCACAGGTTTTCCGTCGCGCGTTTGCAACGGATAACGGGAATTCCGAACAGATCAGAGAGAATTTGCGGATATCTCTCGCTCAAATCAATGATCCGACTTACGATCTATCTCAAAACCAAGGCGTAAAATTGGTACGGCGAGGAACGGGCGACTTTATCCTCCTGACCGATCTTTGAGGCAAGAACAGTAAAGGACGCAAAAACATGCGCCACCCTATTTTTCTGACACTGGTCGCGACAGCGGCATTTGGGCTTGCGGCCTGTGATAATTCTGGCGAAGCGCAGGTCGAACGCGCATTGCAGGATCTCAATGTCGTAGATGAAACCAATCTGAACGATGTGATGTTAACCGTCGGTGACCCGGATGAGGCCGTGAATTACTTCGCGGGTGCAAACAGCAACGATCCTGGTCGTATTGATCTGCAACGTGGGCTCGCTAAATCGCTGATCCGCGCAGGCCGCTCGGCAGACGCCATCACAGCATGGAACAACGTAATTGCGCATCCCGAGGTCACTAATGACGATCGTGTCGATCTGGCCGATGCCTATATCCGAAACAACCGGTGGGACGACGCGGCCACCACGCTGAACACAATCGCCCCCACCCACGAGACATTCAAACGGTACCGCCTTGAAGCAATGGTCGCCGATAGCCGCAAACAGTGGGATAAAGCTGACAGCTTTTATCAGACCTCTGTTGGCCTCACGACGACGCCAGCTGGTGTGTTGAATAACTGGGGTTATTCTAAGCTGACACGCGGCGAATATTCCGAAGCCGAACGTCTATTTATCGATGCGCTGCGCCATAACAAGCGTATGTTTACCGCTAAAAACAACCTCGTTCTTGCCCGTGGTGCGCAGCGCAACTACGATCTGCCGGTCATCGCAATGACGCAGATTGAACGCGCTCAATTGCTGCACACATTGGCTTTGACCGCAATAAAACAGAACGATGTCACAATTGGCAAAGGCCTGCTTCGCGAAGCCATCGACACCCATCCACAGCACTTTGAAGAGGCGGTTCGGTCCCTCCGCGCACTCGAAGACAACGTAACGAACTAAGCGATGATGGACCTAAGCCCCGCCGCCGCTCTGTGGCTTTTGCCAGTTGCCTTGCCCATTTCTGTGTTCTGCGCTTGGAATGATATGCGGGCGATGAAAATTCCCAATATTGCGGTTGGCGCAATGGTCTTGGGCTTTGCCGTTGCAGGGATTCTGGCCTTTGGTTTCCCGCAATACCTTTGGCAGTGGACCCATTTGGCGGTCGTTTTGGCGATTGGATTTGTCTTAAATATCGCAGGTGTTTTGGGAGCAGGTGACGCAAAGTTCGCCGCAGCGGCCGCTCCGTTTGTGGCAATTGGCGATCTTAGCGTTGTGGCGTGGCTCTTTGTGGCCTGCACAATCACTGGTTTCATCACCCACCGTATTGCAAAACACAGCCCACTACGTCGTCTCGTCCCACAGTGGGAAAGCTGGGACGCAGGGCGCAGGTTTCCAATGGGTTTGCCGCTTGGCATGACTTTGGTATTTTACCTTCTATTGGCTGCCACACAAAGCTAATCTCAGGGCAACAATGCCTTGAAAGATAGCCACTCTGTCCATGTTTTAGCCACAAACACCGTCGATACAGGACCCAACAATATTCGTTTTAAGCGGATGGTTTGGAATAAGGCGGCCCCTGATGAACATGCAAACGAGCAACGTAATGGCACCCCCCGCGCCCAAAACGATTGGGCAAATGGAATTGCCTGTCGCCATGATGCGCGACATTTTGATCAAGTCCATATTCCGTATGAACGCGAATTCGGTGTCAGAAATATCGCGGGTGATTTGCCTCCCTGTGCCCGTGACCCAAGAATTGGTGGACATGGCGCGCCGCCAACTGTTGCTTGAGGCCACAGGCACCATGAGCGCAAGTGCAGGCAACGAAATGGGCTATCAGCTGACAGATTCCGGTAAAGCGCGTGCCTTGGATGCTTTGGCTCAATCCGAGTATTTCGGCGCGATGCCAGTCCCGCTTGGTATTTACAGCGAACAAATCAAACGCCAGTCAATCCGCAACATTGCGATCACGCGCGAACAACTCGCTGATGCGATGGGGCATTTGATCTTGCCCCCGGACCTGCTTAGCAATTTGGGCCCTGCTGTCGGGGCCGGACGATCCGTGCTGATGTACGGCCCACCGGGCAACGGGAAATCATCAATTTCGAACGGTATTCGTGATGCACTTGGCTACAAAATTTATGTTCCGCGCGCGATCGAATATTCAGGCCAAGTCATCACAGTTTATGACCCCATCGTGCATTCTGCAGCCGAGGCGGATGTCGACGATCCCAACAGCCTACGTCGCACGTCAGGGCGGTACGATACCCGCTATGTGCGCTGTGAACGTCCGACCGTGATCACGGGTGGTGAATTGACGCTCGACATGCCCGACCTTGTCTACAACCCGACTGCGCGAACCTATCAGGCCCCGCTTCAGCTCAAATCATCTGGTGGTATTTTCATCGTAGATGACCTTGGTCGACAGGCTGAACCGCCACAGACGCTTGTGAACCGTTGGATTGTTCCGCTTGAAGAAAACAAGGATATCCTTGCCCTGCAATCGGGCGAAAAATTTGAAGTGCCTTTAGACACGCTTGTGATTTTCTCGACCAACTTCCACCCGAACTCGATTTTCGACAAAGCGGCGCTGCGTCGTATTTTCTACAAAATCAAAATCGATGGACCAACGCAGGCGGATTTCTTGAAAATCTTTGCTATGGTGGCACGTAAGAAAAAGATGCCACTCGACGAGGCGACGCTAATCCACCTTCTGCACAACCGGTATCCCGAAATTGATAACGTCTATGCGAACTATCAGCCGGTATTTTTAATCGACCAAATGATCGCGATTTGTGATTTCGAAGGTATTCCGTACAAAATGACACCTGCCTTGATTGACCGCGCTTGGGCCAACATGTTCGTCGAAGAAGACCACATCGAACACTAATTGCTATCCGGGCGCCCCTTGACCCGCCGCCAAATTGGGGCAGGTTGCTGTCTATGACGCACCTGCCCGCCCAACTGCAAAACTGGTTTGATAATCGCGGCTGGGAACTTCACCCGCACCAGCGCGATATGCTTGATCGTGCGGATGCCCCTGCCCTTTTGTTGATTGCACCAACCGGTGGCGGTAAAACGCTTGCTGGATTTCTTCCTACGCTTGCCGAATTGGCTGGCGGGTCACGCCAAGGGCTGCATACGCTTTACGTGTCCCCGCTCAAAGCACTTGCCGCTGACATCAAACGCAATCTGCGCGCCCCTGTAGATGACATCGGCCTGCCCATCCGGATCGAGGACCGCACGGGCGACACCAGTTATACCCAAAAACGCCGCCAACGGGCCGACCCGCCGCATATTCTGCTGACCACGCCAGAAAGCCTCGCGCTGCTCACCAGTTACGAAGACGCGCCGCGCATATTCGCGGGTCTGCAACGGGTTATTATCGACGAAATTCATGCCCTTGCAGAAAGCAAACGAGGCGACCAACTCATGCTCGCGCTTAGCAGGCTACAAGCGATTGCACCCGACCTTCGCCGCGTGGGTCTATCCGCCACTGTCGAAGATCCCGCAGCGATTGCCCACCTATTGGCCCGCCATCCTGCCCCATGTCGCGTGCTTAACGCAGACCCCGGTCCTGATCCTGACATCCAGATGCTAATGACAGATGAAGCTCCACCGTGGTCCGGTGGTGGCGCAAAATACAGCATACCTTCGGTTCTAAATGAAATTAAAAATCACAAAACCACGCTTATTTTCCATAATACCCGTGCGCAAGCAGAGCTATACTTTCGCGCACTCTGGCTTGCCAATGACGACAATCTACCGATCGGCATTCATCACGGTAGCCTTGATCGCGCCCAACGTGAAAAGGTAGAGGCCGCGATGGTGCGCGGCGAGCTACGGGCAATTGTCTGCACAGGCACCCTTGATCTGGGCATCGATTGGGGCGATGTCGATCTCGTGATCCAAATCGGTGCGCCCAAGAACGTCAAACGTCTTGTCCAACGCATCGGGCGCGCCAACCATCGCTACAACGCCCCGTCCAAGGCGTTACTGGTGCCAGCCAACAGGTTCGAGGTCGTCGAATGCATAGCGGCATTACAGGCGGCCAAAGCCAACGATCTTGACGGCGATCCGCGCGGGGACGGGCCCCGCGATGTGCTTTGCCAACATATCTTGATCGCCGCCTGCGCAGCACCGTTCGACGCCGATGATCTGTATGCGCAAGTCACTTGTGTTGGGGCATATAGCACGCTGACACGCGCGGCGTTCGATGACTGTCTGGAACTCTGTGCAACAGGCGGTTACGCGCTGCGGGCCTATGACAAATGGCAACGCCTGCAATTGCGCGATGATGGCCTGTGGCACCTGCGTGACCCGCGCAGCAGCCAGCGCATCCGCATGAACATCGGCACGATCCAAGACACCGATAAACTTAAGGTCCGGCTCAAGGGGAACTTCAAACCGCTGGGCGAGATCGAAGAAGCGTTTGCAGCCACTCTCACTGTCGGGGATACGTTCCTGATCGGCGGGCAAATCGTCCGTTATGAGGGGCTACGAGACCTCACCGTCCAAGTCACCCGCCGCGCCGACAAGCCCCCTAAAATCGCAACGTTCTCAGGCTCAAAATTCGCGACATCCACACAACTGTCGGAACGGATTTTACGCATGTTTGGGCAAGACGACTGGCCCACCCTGCCCGACCACACCGCCGCATGGCTTACCTTGCAACGTGAGGTATCCAAGCTGCCAGAGCCCGACCGAATTTTGGTTGAAAGCTTTCCCTACAAGTCCAAACACTACACCTGTTTTTACGGCTTTGCGGGGCGTAATGCGCAACAGACACTGGGCCTGTTGCTCACTCAACGGATGGAAGAAATGGGCCTTGGTCCTTTGGGCTTCGTGGCGACCGACTATGCGACTTTGGTCTGGAGCTTGGACCCCGTGTCTGACCCTGCACCATTGCTACAAGGTGGGCAGCTACGTGACGGTCTGGCCACTTGGCTCGCAGGGAACGCCGTCATGAAACGCACATTCCGCGCTGCGGCTACGATTTCGGGGTTGATCGAACGCAATACGCCGCAGGCCCGAAAATCGGGGCGTCAGACGACGTTTTCCAGTGATATCTTGTATGATACATTGCGCAAATACGACCCCGACCACCTGATGATGCAGATCACACAAGAAGAAGCGATGCGCGGCCTTGTCGACTTTGGTCGGATCGAGAACATGCTTGATAGAACACAGGGTAAAATTGACCACCATGTGTTGGACCGCGTGTCACCTCTAGCCGCCCCGATGATGCTCGAAATGGGGCGGGTGCCTGTGGCAGGGGAGGCCCGTGAACGGCTGCTACAAGAGGCCGCCGACGAGATGATGCAAAACGCAGGCCTGCAAGGATTTGGAACATGACCGCGCACAAATTCCGTCTGAACGGGACAACCCTTTTTGCCATGCCAAGCGGCGCACTTTGGATACCGGATGTTCAGACACTCTGCGTGTCAGATCTGCACTTAGGGAAATCGGCACGGATCGCACGGCGCACCGGCAGCATGCTGCCGCCTTACGAGACCGCTGATACATTGGCGCGCGTGTCGCACGATATTGCCCTGACAGACCCCAAGATGGTAATCTGCCTCGGTGACAGCTTTGATGATCTGGGCGCCGCCGCCGAACTCACTCACAGCGCGACAGCAACCATTGCGCAAATGCAAGCAGGGCGGGCATGGGTCTGGATCGAGGGTAACCATGACCCAGGTCCGGTGCCTGTCGGTGGGACGCATCTCGCAGAGCTGCACCTTGCGGGCCTGACGTTCCGCCATATCACCACGCACCAAACGCACGAAGTTTCGGGACACTATCACCCCAAATTCGGGCTTTCGGGAATGGGTCCAGCCCGGGCCTGTTTTTTGTATGATGAAATACGACTACTTCTGCCCGCGTATGGCACCTATACGGGCGGGCTGGACGCGACAAATCCGGTGCTACGCGACCTGTTCGGATCAAACACAATCGCAGTGCTGACAGGTAAGAAAGCTATCGCGGTGCCGATGGCAAAAACCCTGCATCAACGACGGCCTGTCGGTAGGTCTTACTGATGGGCACCTGTGTGCCGTCATGAAGATCGATAAATTCGCGCGTGCCGCGTTTGGTCGCCGAGACAACATAGCTAAGGGACACCCAATGCGAGCGGTGGGTGCAAAACCCGTCAGCATCGTCCATCTCTTTGACGGCATCTGCAAACCGCATAAGCAATCGACTGCAGGTACCGTCATTCATATAAACTTTGGTGTAATGATCATCGACAGTTAAACGACACACACGCGCAGAACCGGATTTAGGCAGACGCGCATACAATCGCGGTAGCTTTGCATCCTCTGGTTTTGGTCCAACAAGCAACAGCATTAACCCAAAGATAATCGCAAAACAAATGATCACAAATTTGGTTTCAAGATAGCCCAGAAGTGGTTCGTTTGCCGTTAGAATCTTTGCGCGTCCAATCCACGTGATCAGGACTGGAAACACCATGCTAAAGCCAAGTGCGATCCAAGCACCGTGTGCAATGCGCGTCGCACGCGGGTGCACGGTCGCCACAATTTCAGAAAGAAAGCCGCCCAGAATAAGCGCAAGACCACACGAAACACCCCATACGTAAAGACGTTCGCCAAAGCCCATCGTCGTGAAGGTCCCCAAAGGACCAACAACGGCGCAGATCATCCCAAATAGCAAAGTGAAAGCAACACTTTGACGACTGAACGTCCTGTCATAAAATCGACGAAAAAAATCAAGCAAACGAATAGACCCATAAAAAAACGACACTACCCATAAGGGTAGCGTCGCTGAATATTATCGCTCAGGGGGAAATAAAAATAAATCCCATCATTTTCTTTTTTCTAATTTTTAGGCTGTGAGCCCGTCCGGCTCTGGCAATCCATTCGCGCGGCAACATGCAGTAATCGTGTTGGCCAACAGACATGCAATGGTCATTGGACCAACGCCACCTGGTACAGGCGTGATCGCACCAGCAACAGCGGCGCAGCTTGCATAGTCGACATCGCCAACAAGCTTCTTTTTGCCGTCACGCTCAATCCGGTTAATGCCAACATCAATCACGGTCGCGCCCTTCTTGATCCAATCGCCGGGCACCATTTCGGGGCGGCCAACTGCGGCAACAACAATGTCCGCTTGGCTTACAACACCTTGAAGGTCTTTTGTGCGGCTATGCGCAATCGTAACCGTGCAGCTATCGCCAAGCAGCAATTGTGCCATAGGTTTGCCCACAAGGTTGGATCGCCCAATAATCACGGCATTCAGGCCCGAAAGGCTGCCCAGCTGATCACGTAGCAACATCAAGCAGCCCAGCGGCGTGCAAGAAACAAGGGCGCGCTGACCAGATGCCAACAGACCAACATTCATGACGTGCAAGCCATCAACATCCTTTGCAGGGTCGATCTGGGCGACGATGTCTTGCTCGCTCAGGTGGGCAGGTACAGGGAACTGGCACAAGATGCCATGTACGGCTGGATCGGCATTCAACTTTGCGATCAACGCATAAAGGTCTTCTTTGGACACATCGGCGGCCAGTTTATGCTCGAAAGAGTTCATACCGACTTCCAGGGTCTGCCTACCCTTGTTGCGCACGTAAACTTCACTTGCGGGGTCTTCCCCAACCAACACAACCGCCAACCCGGGCGTAATGCCATGTTCGTCCTGCAGGCGGGTCACATGTGCGCCAACCTTTTCGCGTACCGTCGCTGCAAAAGCTTTTCCGTCAATCACTGTCGCTGTCATGGGGTTCTTTCGATTAAATAAAGTTAGTCATAGACGTTTTGCGGGCGCGGCGGGCATCAAACCCGGCGCGCCCGCGCTTGTTTTTAGAACAAGCCTTCGATTTCGCCCGCTGCGTTCAGGTGAATATTTTCCGCTGAAGGCACACGTGGCAAACCAGGCATTGTCATGATCTCACCACAGATTGCGACGATGAACCCGGCACCCGCTGACAAACGCAGCTCGCGCACAGGAACAGAGTGGCCCGTTGGCGCGCCGCGCAATGTCGGATCAGTCGAGAAGCTGTACTGTGTTTTCGCCATACAGATCGGCAGGTTGCCGTAACCCTGATCTTCCCAATCCTTCAGCTGATTGCGCAGCTTTTGGTCCATGATCACCGCGTCAGCGTGGTAAATACGCTTTGCGATTGTGTCGATCTTGTCGAACAGTTTCATGTCATCAGGGTAGATCGGCGCAAAGTTGGACACGCCGCTTTCCGCAACTTCAGCCACTTTACGCGCCAGTTCTTCGGACCCTTTGGACCCAAATTCCCAGTGCTGGGACAGAATTGCTTCGGACCCTTGGGTCAAAACATAGTCTTTGACCGCTTGGACTTCGGCATCTGTGTCGGTGACAAAGTGGTTGATCGCAACAATAACTGGCACGCCGAACGACTTTAGGTTGCCAATGTGACGACCAAGGTTGGCGCAGCCGTCCTTCACCGCATCAACACTTTCGGTGCCAAGATCGGCCTTCGCCATGCCGCCGTTCATCTTCATGGCGCGCACAGTGGCAACCAAGACGACGCAATCAGGTGACAGCCCAGCCTTGCGGCATTTGATGTTGAGGAACTTTTCAGCCCCCAGATCAGCACCAAAGCCAGCTTCGGTTACAACATAATCCGCGATCTTGAGCGCAGTTGTTGTCGCCGTTACAGAGTTACAGCCGTGCGCGATGTTGGCAAATGGGCCGCCGTGAACAAACGCTGGGTTGTTTTCAAGCGTCTGCACGAGGTTTGGCTGCATCGCATCTTTCAGCAACACAGTCATTGCGCCATCAGCTTTGATATCGCGGCAATACACTGGCGAACGGTCACGGCGGTATGCGACGATCATGTCACCCAGGCGCTTTTGCAGGTCTTCAAGGTTCAGCGCGAGGCAAAGGATCGCCATAACTTCGGACGCCACTGTGATGTCGAAACCAGCTTCACGTGGGAAACCGTTCGCAACGCCACCAAGGGACACGTTGATCTGACGCAAGGCGCGATCATTCATGTCGAGAACACGACGCCAAGCCACGCGGCGGATGTCGATCTCGAGGCCATTGCCCCAATAGATGTGGTTGTCGATCATCGCGGACAGCAAGTTATGCGCGGATGTGATCGCGTGGAAGTCACCTGTAAAATGCAGGTTCATGTCTTCCATTGGAACAATCTGTGCGTAACCGCCACCAGCAGCCCCGCCCTTCATGCCAAAGTTTGGCCCAAGCGATGCTTCGCGGATACAAACGGCCGCTTTTTTGCCGATACGGTTCAGGCCATCGCCCAGACCAACGGTTGTTGTTGTCTTGCCTTCACCAGCTGGTGTCGGGTTGATCGCAGTGACAAGGATCAGCTTACCGTTCGGGCGGTCCTGAACGCTGTCGATAAAGCGCTGGCTGACTTTGGCTTTGTCGTGGCCATATGGCAAAAGATCATCGCTACCGATGTCCAGTTTCGCGCCAATTTCTTGGATCGGAAGCTTATCGGCTGCCCGCGCGATCTCGATGTCTGTTTTATAGGCCATGTATTGTATTCCCTGAAATGTGGCGCTCTGTCCGGTTGTTCTGCAACACGTGTAACGGGGCAAGGTGCGACGAAGCACCGCGATTGCGACATTTTCACCGCCGAAATCGTCGGCTACAAGAAATGCTGTTTCGGATCAGAAACGTAGGGCGACGATTACGGACGCCAAGCCCGCTGGTCCGGCACATGCAACGTCACCGCATCACCGACCCGAAACGTGCCTTCGCGTTCAACCCATGCCGTCACGCCGCGCTTGCCTTTGGCAGCCTCTTTGAACGGCTTGCCATGTCCGGGATGGTCCGCCTCGATCTCGCGAGCGGGCAAATTGCAGGGGCGATTTTGCATATCGATCACGATTGTCGTTCCGTCCTTGGATTGGAGCCGTGACGACGGGGGCACATGGCTAAAGTCGGATATACCTTTGACCACCAGCGAACAGCCCAAAAGCGCAGGGTCCAGCGTGGACAAGCCACAATCGGCGGCGATCTGGTCGATCTCTTCCTGAGACATCACCGACAACTGACGTACATTGCGAATCTCGGTTCCTACAGGCCACTGCGCACGGACACGCACACAAGACGCGCGGGTTAGGCCGCTATGCGCTTCACCCTCGGGGCCTCCATAGGTCATCACCAACGCGGGCGCAGGCGCGCTCCGCAATCCAGCCTCAGGGGCGACTGTCCCGATCCAAACGATCTCACCGATTTGCTGTGTGGGGGTCAATGCGGGCATAAGCGTCTCTCCTGTTGCTTGTCCCATTGGTAGTCAGCACAGCGTACAGGATCAAATGGCATTTTGTGACACCTCACGTCACACAATGAAAAACGCCGCCCCAATCTGGGACGGCGTTTTGATATTATGGTGTGGGTTCTGGCTCCATCCCGCTATCGGGGGCCTTTGGCTTTTTCGGCTTGGTTTTGGGCATCGCCGTGATGGAACTCCCGCCTGTTGGCTTATCCTCTTCATCCTCATCGATATGAGGCGGCTCGCCACGAATAACCCGTTCAATCTCGGCACCAGTCAGCGTTTCATACTCAAGCAGACCTTGGGCGAGCAGTTCAAATTCCTTCGTCTTATCTTTCAGGATTTTGGCAGCAAGATCGTAACCTTCATCGATGATCCGCTTCACTTCGCTTTCGATTAGCTCTTTCGTCGCCGCAGAAACAGAGAATCCGCCAGCGCCACCGTTGGCTTGATAACCAGCTGCAGCCTCTTGGTAATCAATGTTCCCAACTTTGTCAGACATGCCGTAACGCATGACCATCGCACGGGCCAAAGCAGAGGCCTGCATGATATCACCCACAGGGCCGGACGACACACTATCAGCGCCGTACTTCATGATTTCAGCTGCTTTGCCAGCCATTGTCATGGCGATGCGCTGTTCAGCTTCGTTCTTGAACATCTGCAGCTTGTCCATTTCCGGCAGGCTCATCACCATGCCCAATGCACCGCCACGCGGAATGATCGTGGCTTTATAAACCGGATCACATTGATCAAGGTTAATACCAACAATCGCGTGGCCAGCCTCGTGATATGCGGTCTTTTCTTTCTGGTCTTGGGTCAAAACCATGGACCGACGCTCTGCGCCCATCATGATCTTATCCTTGGCTTGCTCAAAATCATGCATCGCAACAAAGCGACGCCCGACACGGGCAGCGGTCAAGGCTGCCTCGTTCACAAGGTTCGCAAGGTCAGCACCGGAAAAACCAGGAGTACCACGCGCAATGATGCGCAGGTCAACGTCAGGACCAAGCGGCGTTTTACGGGCATGCACCAGCAAAATCTTTTCGCGGCCTTTGATGTCCGGGTTGCCCACTGTAATCTGACGGTCAAAACGACCGGGACGCAACAGCGCAGGGTCCAGCACGTCTTTGCGGTTGGTGGCCGCGATGATGATCACGCCTTCGTTGGCTTCAAAGCCGTCCATCTCGACCAGCAACTGGTTCAATGTCTGCTCGCGCTCGTCATTGCCGCCGCCCATACCCACACCACGGGCACGGCCCACGGCATCGATTTCATCGATAAAGACGATACACGGCGCGTTCTTTTTGGCTTGCTCGAACATGTCACGCACACGGGATGCACCCACTCCGACGAACATCTCAACAAAGTCGGAACCGGAAATCGTAAAGAACGGGACGCCCGCCTCGCCTGCAATTGCACGCGCCAGCAGCGTCTCACCCGTCCCCGGAGGGCCCTCAAGAAGCGCACCCTTAGGGATTTTACCGCCCAAGCGGCTAAATTTCTGCGGGTTGCGCAGGAATTCAACGATCTCTTCAAGCTCTTCTTTGGCTTCGTCAATGCCGGCCACATCGTCAAACGTCACACGGCCATGTTTTTCGGTCAGCAATTTCGCCTTGGATTTGCCAAAGCCCATCGCACCACCTTTGCCTCCACCTTGCATCCGGTTCATGAAATAGATCCAAACACCGATCAACAAAGCAAATGGTAGCAGCCCGATCAGGAACGTCTGAAGCCCCGATTGCTCTTGGCTTTGCACCACAACAGGTACCTCATTGGCCAGCAGCATGTCGGTCACTGATGCGTCACGCGGCATAATCGCCACGTAGTCATTGCCGTCGGTGCCACGATAGCGAACCTGTTCGCCGTCTAATGTAGCTTGCGATACACCATTGTTCTCAACGGCAAAAACGAATTCGGAATAGCTTTTGGAATTGCTCATCGAGTTACCAGCGGACCCGCTGAACAGATTGAAAAGCGCCA
The DNA here is from genome assembly GCA_023955335.1 of Yoonia sp. Lineage (GTDB taxonomy): Bacteria > Pseudomonadota > Alphaproteobacteria > Rhodobacterales > Rhodobacteraceae > Yoonia. The sequence continues at coordinate 94,713 of JAGSGF010000004.1, read as the reverse complement.
GAACCAGCAGGAACAGGACGACCCAAAAGACGAGATTACGTGTGTTGCCCAAGGGGACACTCCTTTGAAATCGAGAAAAAGTGACGCAGAGAGTCGCGTCAATCGTTGGTACTAAAATAGTGGCAAAACGCTAATCTTCAATGCACAACCAACGAAGAATGAAAATCCGCGACAATCTGCGCTGTCCAGCCGCATTGTAAACCAGCAAGTGGCGCGGCAATTAGCGTATCATCACGCCAAACCGCAGGGCTCGCCATCAACGACAATCGTGGCAATCCGGCGCTCCGCCAATCGGGGCAATCCGCGATCCCATCAGCCAGCGCGGCAATATGCAAACCACCGTCATGCGGACCATCCAGTGTCCAGCGCCCATCCCAAATGTCAGTCGTCGCACAGGTCACTTGCCGCAGGGCATTCGCCTCGCGCATCACCCGCATTTGGCCGCCTTTGACAGTCACGATACACCCGCCAAGCGTATGCGTGCCCTCCAACGACAGCCCATCCATCAGATGCTGCATCGCGGATGCGCGTGGTGGGTACGGCAGCCGCCCCATCCACTGAATGACCTTGCTGCGCAACCGACGCGCAATCTCGTCGGGCACGTCAGGCTTTAGCGGCAGGACTAAATCACCGGTTTCAGCCACAACGTGGATCGCGGCCTCGATACTTGTATAGTGGTCCAACGCATCACGGGCTTGGCGCAGCGCAGTGCCTGCATGCTGCAACGCATCGGTCCGCAGTCCCAATTCATCCAGCGCCACCATGGCCTTGCGCACGCGGATACGTTCAAAGTCCACATCATCATTGCTGGGGTCATCAACCCACGTCACATCATTGCGGGTCAGATAATCGCGCAGCTCGGCCCGTGTACACATCCACAAAGGACGCGCATAGGTCAGACCATTTCGATCAAAAACGCGGTCCATCGCGGACAGACCATCCACGCCCGCCTTACGTGACAGACGCATCAAAAACGTTTCGGCACCATCGTCCATCGTATGGCCAAGGGCGATCCCGCCCACGTTATTTGCGCGCGCCCATTCAGCCATCAAACGGTAACGGGCATCACGGGCGGCGGCCTGTAAATTACCGTGACCGTCCCAATTATTCCAATGTAATGTATCGTGGGGAATGCCCGCTTTGGCACAAAACGCAGCGACCTGTGCGGCTTCGCGGTCCGACCCATCGCGCAAGCCATGATCGACAGTTACGGCGGCTATTTCATGCCCCGTTTGAGCCGACCAGCGGGCAAACAAATGCAAAAGCGCCATACTGTCGCCACCGCCGGACACTGCGATACCCGTTTTCGTGGGACGGGTCGGAAACGCTTTTCCCACCCAATGTACAAGCCGGATGTCATCACCCGCAGGCGGGCTTAACTGCATCCCAAACCAGCCATCGCTTGCGCGGCATCACTGGCAGCAGGAGCCGACGGGAAACGCACGGCAACTTCGCCCAAGGTCACACAAGCATCCTGTGTCTGACCAATGGCACCCAACGAGAACCCAAGCTTGAACAACGCATCAGGGGCTTTGTCACCCTCGGGATTCGTGGAAAACGCCTCGAGGTACGCACGGGCGGCATTCGTCATCTCGCCCAACCCTTCCAACGCTTCGCCACGCAAATACGCAGCTTCTGCCGCTATTGGAGACCCCGGGTAGGACGTACTGAAGGACGCAAGCTGGTCAGCGGCGCTGCGAAAGTCACCCGATACGAGCGCCTCCTGCGCCCGCTCAAAGTCTTGCGCTTCGCCGATGGCCAACGCAGGTCCGTTGGTGGGTGGGGCACGCTGCGCCGCCGGAACGCCCGCAGCACTATCAACACCACCCAGGCTTGGAGTGTCGCCTAGACTGGCAATATCACAACTGGCTTCCAGCTCGCACAGACGGAACTCGAGATCACCCACGCGGTTGGTACCATCGACTGTGATCCGGTTGACGCGGAACTCCAATTCCTCGGTCTTAGATGTCAAACGCTGTAACTCGGCCTCGATCGCATTCAACCGATCCAGCGGCGTGTTGCCCACAGTCCCAGTGGTCAAGGCACCCGTCGTCGAAAGCTCAACGCGCAACCTTTGCAGGTCGACATAAAGTCCCGTCAATTGTTGGCGAATATCAGCCAGCGTCTGGTCTTGGGCCACAGCCGCCGCAGGGGCAGCCAGCCCAAGGGCAACAATCAATGCAATCCGGTGCAGCATGGTGGCGTCCTTAGCTTAGCGAAGCGATAGAGATCACCGTGACAGCACGGCGGTTCGCGGCATAACAGCTTTCCTCGGAGCACACCTGAATCGGGCGTTCCTTGCCATAGCTGGTCACACGCAAACGGGCGGACGGCACACCTTGTGACACCAGATATTCGCGGACCGCATTGGCGCGGCGAAAACCAAGGCCAATGTTATATTCGCGTGTACCCTGCTCGTCGGCGTGGCCTTCGATGATGGCCAAATAATCAGCGTTAGTCTGCAACCAACGGGCCTGACCATCCAGAATGGTTTTGCCTTGGGCCGTCAACGTAGACGTATCAACCGTGAACAACACACGGTCACCGATTGTCTGGTTGAAAAACAACGGGCTGGTCGGATCATTGGCACCCGCTTGATCGGTCTGTGCGGCGGCGTTCGCGGCTGCATCATCCGCACCTGCGCCAAAACGGTCAGGGCGCGTACAGCCTGCGGTAACAACGATTAGGCCCAAAAGGGCGGCTTTGGTTAGAAATGTCATAAGTGGGTGTCCCATTCTTATCTGCTCTTTTGCCTGACACTATCACAGATGTATCCGGCGTGGAAATAACACGTTGTTACGGCTGCAGTGGCCCCCAAGACGGGTCAGACGCGCCGTTTGGCAAAGGCACCGGCTTCAGGTTCCGGCCTGACACATCCACGGAATACAGCGACGACGTGCCGCCAGCACCCTGGGTTTCACGCATGAACATAATAACGCGGCCATTGGGGGACCACGTTGGGCCTTCGTCCAGGAAAGAAGACGTCAACAGGCGCTCCTCGGACCCATCCGTGCGCATCACGCCAATATGGAACCGACCCGCGTTCTGCTTGGTGAATGCAATCAGATCGCCACGTGGAGACCACACAGGCGTGGCGTAGCGACCGTCGCCAAACGAAATTCGGCGAGCATCGCCACCGTTGGCAGACATAATATACAGTTGCTGCGTGCCTGACCGATCACTTTCAAACACAATCTGGCTGCCATCAGGCGACAGGCTCGGGGCGGTTTCAATCGACGGAGCTGACGTCAATCGGGTACTGGCACCGCTGGCAATATCGCCACGGTAAATGTCGGTGTTGCCGCCATTAGCAAGGCTATAGATGACCTGCGTTCCATCACGCGAAAACCGCGGGCTAAACGCCATTTCGCCCTCGGCAGTCTGAAGCTGACGTGTGCCAACAGACGTCACGTCCAACACATTGATGCGCGGAAAGCCGGACCCAAAGCTGGTATAAAGGACGCGATCACCGGTTGGTGAAAAACGCGGGGCAAGGACCAAAGCAGAGCTATCGGTCAAGAATTGAACATTCGCGCCGTCAAAATCCATGATCGCAAGGCGCTTTTGGCGATTATCTTTGGGGCCATTTTCAGATACGAACACAACGCGGCTGTCAAAATAACCACCCTCGCCCGTGATCCGGCCATAGGCGGCATCGGCCACCTTATGGGCCATGCGACGCCAGCCATCGACAGTGCCTGCAAACTGCAAACCTCCCCCCATCTCGGCGCCGGAAAACACATCATACATACGGAATTTTACGACCAGCTGATTGCCTGCAACCATTACGGCACCGGTGACCAAAGCCTGCGCATTAATTGCACGCCAATCGGGGTAAGCAACCGTCTGGGTGAAACTGCTGTGTGCGCTGATGAACGCAGATGCAGGAATTTCACGGAACAACCCCGTGCCGGATAAATCCTGCGCAATAAGACGGGTCATATCGGCAGCCACTTGGGCGGCCTCCGCATTTTCAGGCTCAAAGCTCGGGACCGCAAAAGGCAGCGGTTCGATCACACCATCGGTGATCGTCAGGCGCAACGGCCCGCTTTGGGCCAACGCGGGTCCGGCCAGCACAAGTGTCACCAGAGCAATCAAAAATCGTTTCATCATCATTCGCCTCAATTCTCGCCGCGGGTCTAGGCCCGTCTTTGCTAGTGTATCATGACACACACATAAGGGGAAAACACGCCCCCTGCGCGCACAACCGCCTATCTCAAACGCATTCCGGAAGGATCGAACGTAATTTCAACATCGCGCCATTGGTCATATTTATCCGCAGGCAAGTCATATCCAGCAGCGCCACAGCGCAAAATGGCGCGCCGCGCGGCCTGAAACGCAATGCTTTGCGACTCTGCCGTGCCACCGTCAACGGCCACCTGACGCACGTCACCCTGCACGCGGCCCGCCTGATCCAGACCAAACGCGACAGTCACAGTGACACGCGCCGCCTGTGATCCGGGGTCGACATTCCAACAGCGATTTACCGCAACGCGGAACCCTTCCCGCTCGGACCCTGTCAGCGGCGGACCAGCAGGCAAATCAGGCGCTGTCGCTGCCAGTGCAGCAGCCAACGCCGCTTCCACAGCGGCATCATCCGCAGTGTCACTATTTGGCGCAGGTGTTACTGGCGCTGGCCGATTAGGGCGCGTTTGCGGACGGGCCGATGTGGTCACAGCGCCAGATGGCGCCGCGTCTTCAATCACAATCTCGGTCGCGGCTTCCTCGGGTGCAGTTGGCGTCTGATCTGGTTCAACCACCTCGGCCGCAGCGCTGTCATCAGGAACAACGGCATCGCGCACAACGTCGGCCACGTCTGCGTCTGGCGACGGCGGGGCAACAGCCTCGGGGGCGATGCGCGGCGCAGGGCGGGGCTGCGGACGGGGGCTTTCATTCAAATCTGGGACCGCTTCGATCGCAGGCGGCGTCGGCTCTGCTGGGGCGACATCGGCCACATCAGCGGGCGGTGCGGGTGGCTCTGGCGCTTCGGGCGGTGGGGTTTCATCATCGGGTTGCGCGACAGGCTCTGGCGTTGGAGCAACTCGCGGCACAGTCTCAGGCTCGATCTGTGCGGGCGCATCTTCGATCTGGGGTTGGGCTGGTGCCGGTGGATCGGCCACATCAGGTTGCGGCGTGGTCGCCGCCAGAATCGCAGCAAATTCTTCGCTGGACACAACAGACACCTCGGTCAGCTCAAACGGCAGCGGTTCGCTATCAAACCCCCACCCCATAATGAGCCAGCCAATCAGCCCGACATGGCCAATCGCAGAGATATAAGTTCCGGCGCTGCGCATGCGGTTAGCCGTCCGACCCATTAAGCGTGGGGCCACCGATGTCTGTCACCAAACCAATGTTGGAAAAGCCACCCGCGTTCAGGGCGCCCATAACCTCGGCCACAGTGTTCCAAACAATCGCACCATCCGCGCGTAAGAATATGCGGTCCGAAGACCGTTCAGACGCAATCGCGGTCAGCTTGCCGACCAATTCATCCGGCGCGGTTGCGGTGTTCTGGATCATAATTTCGCCGGCAGCCGTGATGGTCACGGTCAACGGTTCTTCTTGATCCGAAGACAGCGCATTCGCCGCTGTCTTGGGCAATTCAACAGGCACACCCACAACCGACAAAGGAGCAGCGACCATAAAAATGATCAGCAAAACCAGCATGACATCAACAAACGGAGTGATGTTGATCTCTGCCATTGGCGCAGACCGACGTCTGGCCCGACGACGGCGACCACCGCCGCTATCGGATTGAATAACACCCCCACCCATTAGGCCATGCCTCTCTTGGCATAAATGTCGTTAGGCCACTCTCGGCACGAGGCAGCGTTTGTAAAACAAATACGATCGGGGCGCGTGTGAGCTACAATTTTGCGGCGCATGACTAACTGTCCAGCTGACGGCTAAGGATGGTGGCAAACTCGTCGGCGAAGGCCTCGTAGCCTGCAACAATGTGGTTACTATCAGCCGATAATTTATTATAGAAAATAACAGCAGGGATCGCGGCCAGCAGACCTAAGCCCGTGGCCAGCAAAGCCTCGGCAATACCCGGTGCAACGACTGCCAAATTGGTATTCTGCTGCTCTGCAATCTCGATAAAGGCATTCATGATGCCCCAGACGGTGCCAAACAGACCCACAAACGGGGCAGTCGAACCAACGGTCGCCAAGACAGGCAACCCCTTTTGCAGACGACCAACCTCTTTGGCGATAGCAACATCCATGGACCGGTCAATGCGGGCCTGTGCGCCTGCGATCAAGCCACCGTCTTGGCGGTGCGACCTGCGCCATTCCAACATGCCAGCGGCGAAAATCTTTTGGCTCTGGCCTGTGGGGCTGGTGCCGATCTGGTCAAACAGAACATCGAGCGGCTCTCCCGACCAGAAAGATTTGTCGAAAACGTCTGCTTCGGCGCGGGCGCGGCGGTATTGCCTGATCTTGTCGATAATCACGGCCCAGCACCAAACGGATGCGGCCATCAACATAATCATGACGAGTTTTACGGTAATTGTCGCGCGGGCGAATAACGCCCACATCGTGAAATCTGTTGCTGCTTCCATGTGCCTGCTCTGGTTTTGTGGCCCTGTTTGGGCTCTGATTACCTACAACATATACAAGGTCGCGCGATAAATCCAACGCAACTGCACAGATCTTGATCACAAAACCGCGTCAGGTTGGGCGGATGTTCGCTGGAAGGCGCGCAGGCTTGCCGCTTTGATCAATGGCGACGATGGTAACAAGGGCCTCAAACAACAGGTCCGCGCCGCGCATCACGCCCTGTCGGACCACCAACCGCGCCCCCGTCAGTTTTTCCACCCGCGTCTCAATGATCAGCTCGTCGTCATACATCGCGGGCATGAAATAATCAGCTTCAACGCGGCGCACGGCAAACACAATGCCGTCGGATTTCATGGCAACCTGATCAACACCCATCTCGCGGACCCATTCACTGCGGCCACGTTCAATGAACTTTAAATAGTTGGCGTAATACACAACACCCGCCAAATCGGTGTCTTCATAATAGACACGGACGCGGAACTGGTGGGTCATAGCGTAATCCGCGCGGACAGCCGCAATGCATGGCTTGCATCATGCGCAACGCGGGGCATCACCGGATCATATGCAGCGCGGATAACTGCCGCAATTTCGGGGCGCAAAACCGTCTCGCCGTCGACATAAGTCAGAGGTGGCTGATCATAAAACGCCATGTCTGACCAAAGCAGGATCACTTGCGCAGCCTGAATTAGTGCCAACAAGTCCAAGGGCGCTTGCGCCAAATGCTCATCCATCAGCAGAAACACGAAACAGGCGCGAATGGCTCCCTGCTCGTCAAACCTAAAAAGACGGTATTGATTTGCGTCACCGGCCTGCAACTTCACGACCAACGGGCCAATCTCAGGGATCATCTGATCCAGATGAGGGACCTCTGCCAGTTCTGCCCAGTCTTTGCAGAAAAAGAACATCAGATTCGCACCAAGCTCCATGTCCAACTCGTCCATCTTATGGCCAGCGACGGTCACGACTGCCTCGATTGCTCCTTTAAAAACCGACAAAGTCTGCTCATCGACACCAAAGACGACTGGCACAATTGGCCGTCCCCAACGCGCAAAAATATATGTCCCGTCGGACCGGGTAAAAAGTGGTTCAACATTCATCGTCTTCTCAATCATCAAATAAATCCGCTTTCGAGCGCGGCGCATCCAAGCCCAAATGTGTCCACGCGGCCTGCGCCAACATGCGGCCACGCGGGGTGCGCTGGATCAGGCCCTTTTGCAGCAAATACGGCTCGATCACCTCTTCCAGGCTATCGCGACTTTCGGACAGCGCCGCCGACATGGTTACAATCCCAACAGGCCCCCCACCATAACTTTCGGCCACAAGCCGTAAATACCGACGGTCAGCACTATCAAGCCCAAGATGATCCACGCCCAAACGGGTCAGCGCACTATCGGCGATCTCTCGGGTGACCTTGCCGTTGCCTTCAACGACGGCAAAATCCACGACACGGCGGAGCAAACGACCTGCGATCCGCGGGGTGCCACGGGCACGTTTTGCAATCTCGCGGGCACCCAGATCTTCAGCAGGTGCACCCATCAATCGGGCACCGCGTGTGACAATCTCGTGCAGCTCGTCTTCGGTGTAGAATTCCAATCGCGTCGGGATGCCAAACCGGTCACGCAAAGGCGTCGTCAGCAACCCCATGCGGGTCGTGGCCCCAACAAGCGTAAACGGCTGCAATTCAATCCGCACAGTCCGCGCAGCAGGCCCTTCACCGATGACCAAATCCAGCTCGAAATCTTCAAGCGCCGGATACAACACTTCTTCTACTGCCGGATTAAGGCGGTGAATTTCGTCGATAAACAACACGTCGCGGGCTTCTAGGTTGGTCAGGATCGCAGCCAAATCGCCCGCCTTGGCCAACACAGGGCCAGACGTCATGCGAAAATTCACGCCCAATTCACGCGCCATAATCTGCGCCAGCGTGGTTTTACCCAACCCGGGAGGGCCGTGAAACAACGCATGATCCATCGCCTCGCCACGAATTTTGGCGGACTCAATAAATACCTTCAGGTTTGCGCGGGCCTCACGCTGACCAATAAATTCGTCAAGCGTCTGCGGACGCAATGCGCGGTCAGCATCTTCGGCTTGGCGCTCTGGGCGCAAGGAGGGGTCATCATCAGTCACAGATCACCCCTACCCCTTTGGGGCCAACAGCTTCAAGGCCGCACGGATCAGCGCGGACGTATCCGCAGCGGGATCGGCACCTGCCGCTTGCGCCACTGCACCTGCCGCATCACCGGGAGCGTAGCCAAGATTGGCCAGCGCAGACAACGTCTCGGACTGCGCAGGGTTCGCCTTGGGTGCAGGCGCACGGCGCTTTGGCGCGGCCTCAATGACGTCATCGCCCATGGCCTCGGCAACGGTGCCGCCCATCGCCATAACGCCCGGCGCCTTATCTTTCAGTTCAATCGCAACACGCTGGGCTGTTTTAGGACCAACACCCTTGGCCTTGGCCAATGCATTCCAATCGCCAAGCGCAATCGCGCGACTAACACCGTCAGCACCAAGCGCCCCCAAAATCGCCAGCGATGCCTTTGCGCCAATGCCTTGGACGGACATCAGCAAGCGGTGCCATTCCTTTTCGACCAACGTGGTGAACCCGAACAGCTGCAAATTATCCTCGCGGACCAGCAGGTCGGTATAAAGCGCGACAGGCTCGCCGTTCGCAGGCAGGCTCGCCATCACGCGGTTGGATACATAGACAAGATAGCCAATGCCACGCACATCAATCAGCACGTGATCGGTGCTGCGATATTCCAAAATGCCTGCGATTTTACCAATCATGCTGATGCCTTTGCGAGTGCGGCAGACAGCTTGCCCGCCGATTGGGAATGATGGGCGTGACAGATGGCAATGGCGAGCGCGTCAGCAGCGTCAGGGCCAGCCAAATTAACACCGGGCAACTGTAGGCGCACCATATGATCAATCTGGCGTTTATCAGCGTGGCCAACGCCCACGACCGCCTTTTTAATTGCATTGGGGTAATATTCGCCAATCGACAAACCAGCCTGCGCGGGAACAAGCATGGCGATGCCACGGGCCTGACCCAACTTGAGGGTACCAGCGCCGTCTTTGTTGACAAACGTTTGCTCGACCGCAGCCGTATCAGGGCGATAGGTCGTGAAAATTTGGGTCAACTGGGCATGCAGCGATGCAAGACGGACACCCAAATCATCTGTCCCCAATGACGTACAGACACCATTGGCAACGTGGGAAATGCGCGAACCGGTCACATCGATCACGCCCCACCCCATATTCCGCAGCCCCGGATCGATTCCCAAAACACGCATCTGCAGCCCCATATTTTTGTTTTTATTATCCAGTTGTCGGATTTTTAGCACAAAACACGAACATAAACCAAGCGAGGAATAGCGGGTTGCAAAAATACCGCATACGCACAACGGGTCAATTACGCCTGAACATCGTGGAAAAGCGACGTTTATCAGCCATAAAAACAAGGGGTATGCGGGTTTATATGGTTAATTCCAAGGCATTCTAAAAACGCATATGAGACATGCAAAAACAACACTGGTGGGAATGAAACGGCAGGACTAGATGCGGATTATGAAATCAACGCTGCACCTGCGGCAAACCTAAGGAATAAGCAAATGGCTGCTTTTGACACCACCCGCCCCGAAGCTGTCCTCTCTGCAGGGCGCATCACAAACTTTGTTGCAAATAAACTCGGTTCATTTGCGGCTTGGAACGATGCACGTATCACACGCAACTCTTTGGGCAAGTTGTCCGCACGCGAATTGGAAGACATCGGCCTGTCATTCGCGGACATCGACCTGATTGCGACACGCAAAGCACGCTAATCCGGCAAGGATAGCAAAAGACAAAAAAGGCCGCGCCCAAGCAATTGGGTCGCGGCCTTTTTCTGCGCGCAGCTAGATTTTAAGCGCCGAGCTTTTTGAAAAAACTTGCTACGAAAACGGTTGCTGATTCAGGCTGCATGACCCATGAGCCTGCTTTTTCCACGATCGAAGGGCCTGATAATGCAGCGACGCGGCTGGCATAATCAGCCTGCCCCAAGTCGGCATAGATATAGCCTTTAAACAGGACCGCTGCGGCAAGCATCACCGCAATCCCTCTGGAGGGAAATTTCGGGTTATAAATCCGCGGAACATCAACGATAAGACCAGTCTTTGTGACTTTACGCTTCGCGCCGAGTTTCAGCCGGTAATGGCGTCGCACAATACGTTTCAGGCGACGGTCAAATGGGACATAAGTAAGAGCCATAATCGTAAATCCAAACAAGCGCCCCCACGCTTCATGTTCAAAATCGCGCCTGAATATGGCGGAAATAAGGCGCGCTGATCAAAACCCCTTAAAACGGTGCATTTTTCAGGAAACGTGATCTAGCGTCAACGTCGTCCAGTCAACAATGCTATCACGATGCAATAGATTGAACCCGTTTGCGCAATAAACGGCGATCACATCGTCGGCCTGTTCGTTCAAAATTCCCGACAGAATCACATATCCGCCTGATTTCACGACGCGGCCCATATCGGGCGCCAATCCGATCAATGGCCCTTTCAGGATATTCGCGAACACCAGATCATAAGGGCCATGCGCCTCGAGCGCTGGCGCATCAAACCCAGCGGCCACAACGCAATCAACGCGTCCAGCCAACCCGTTGGCATTCACATTCGCCTCGGCGACGTCCACGGCAACCGGATCAATGTCACTGGCCAAAATCGTACCCGGCAACACCGCAGCCGCCGCCATTGCCAAAACGGCGGTGCCGCAACCCACGTCAATAATCGTGTCGCCAGCGAACCCGTCTTCCAAAAGACGATCAAACGCGCGCAAGCAGCCAAGTGTCGTGCCGTGGTGGCCCGTGCCAAACGCCATCGCAGCCTCGATCAACAACGGGACGCAATCATCTGGCACTTTGTCTGCGTCATGGCTGCCATAAACAAAGAACCGGCCAGCCTCGACCGGGGCCAATTCGCGGCGCACTTTGCTGACCCAGTCTTGCTCGGGAATTTCAGAAATCAGGAAATCTTTGACGCCATGCAACATCGCCAGAACCGCCAGCCCGGCCGCATCAGGGGCATCCGTGAAATACGCGCCCACTTCCCACAGGCCAGAGCCGTCTTCGATCTCGAAAATGCCTGTGCCAGTCGGTTCCGGCATCAGCGCCTCAAGATCTTCACACAAGGCAGCAGCGTCGTCTTCGTTCGGGGCGATTGTCAGGGCGGAATAAGAAAGCATGAGGGCGATTGCCTTATAGGTGGGGTTCCCCGTGGCCTAGGCAATCGCCCCGCAATGGTCAATTGGTCTTAGACGTTTGTGCCAATCGGACAGGTCACGCCAGTGCCACCGATCCCGCAATATCCATTGGGGTTTTTGGCCAGATATTGCTGATGATACCCTTCGGCGAAATAATATTCAGGCGCAGGCAAAATCTCGGTCGTGATCGTGCCATAATCTGCCTCGGACAAGCGCGGCTCAAAGGCGGCCTTGCTTGCTTGAGCCGCAACCACTTGGGCGTCAGTCGTGGTGTAAATCCCCGATCGGTACTGTGTGCCAACATCATTGCCCTGACGCATGCCCGTGGTCGGATCGTGACCTTCCCAAAATACCTGCAACAACTGGTCATACGAAATCTTGGCCGGGTTAAACACAACACGGACCACTTCGTTATGACCCGTCTTACCGGTACACACCTCTTCATAGGTGGCATTCGGGGTGTACCCGGCAGTATAGCCAACGGACGTGCTAAACACGCCGTCCAATTGCCAGAATATACGCTCCACGCCCCAGAAACAGCCCATCCCGAATATGGCGACCTCCATACCAGCAGGGACCTCTTTCAACGGCGTATTCAGTACAAAGTGGTTGTCCGAAGTCGGCACCGGCACATCACGGCCCACAAGGGCTGCATCAGCAGGGACCATCTCGGATTTTGAACGGAACATAGACAGCATGGAAAGCTCCTTTATCTGGGTGTCAGTGTAATATGGGGCGGTTTGCAGGAATTGCTACTCTGCCGCAACCGACAGGCGGATCTGAAACACGGTCTCGTGACCCTTGGCCGGATGACGGGGGATCAACAGCGCGAGGGAAAACGATAAACACGCCATCCCTGCGGCCAACACAAACACCGCCGCCGGGTTAATCAACCACAACAAGCCCAACAACACCGGCAGGAACACCGCCGCAATATGATTGATGGTAAAAGCGACAGCCGCCGTCGGCGCAATATCCTGCGGATCAGCGATTTTCTGAAAATACGTCTTTAACGCCAGCGCCAAGGCAAAGAAGATGTGGTCAATCACATACAACGTCGCCGCAATCGCAACCCCTAAGCCAAAGAAGTACACACCGCCATAAGCCGAGAACACCAACACCAATCCAGCATACTCAAACAACAACGCACGCCTTTCGCCAAACATTCCAACGATGCGGCCAATCAGCGGCGCGACGAAAATATTGGTCAGCAGCGTCAGCAAATACAGCGACGTGATCTCGTGCACGTCAAAGCCGAACCGCTCGACCATCATGAAGCCTGCAAACACGACAAAAATCTGTCGGCGTGCCCCCGCCATGAACTGCAGCGCATAATACAGCCAATAGCGGCGGCGCAGCACGAACGTCTTGAGCTGCGGATTGGGGGATTCAAACTGCGGGTAGGCAAACAGGCAAAACAGCGCAATCGCGACAGTCGCGCCACCCGACACCATATAAACAAAGGCGTAGGACAGATCAAACGCCTGCCACGTCATCACGATCAGCACATAGGCAACAAACGTCACAGCCGACCCAGCGGCCATCAGCCAGCCAATCATCTGCGGCGCACGGGCCTTTTCAATCCATTGCAATTGCAAGGATTGATTGACCGTCTCGTAATAATGAAACCCGATGGACGACAGCATGGTCAGCGTCAAAATCCCGGTCATACTCGGGAAAAACGCAGTAATCGCCGTGGCTGTGCCAAGCATAACCAAAGCCACCAGCCCCAACACCTGCTCGCGGATAAAGATGATCAGCGCGATCACACCAACGGCCAAAAACCCCGGAATTTCGCGCACAGTATGCAGCAGACCAATATCCGACCCATCAAACCCCGCGACCTCAATCACAAAGTTATTGAGCAACGCCGACCACGTATTAAACGCAATCGGCATCGCCAACGCCATCATGAACAGCAGGGCAATAGGGCGGCGCCAAAACGGCAGCGACTGGGCATCTTCTAAGCGAACTATTTTCATGTGTGACGGCTTACGCCTGAATATCAAATGACGCTAGAGCCATTTCAAAAAGGTTACCCATTGCGCGCATTGCCTGCCTTGCAACGGCGATCCACTAACAATGAGTGCGTTCCAAAATCGGTCATCTTCTGAACGGTCATGAATTGGGCAACATGAAGGTTTAGTTTGTTGAGGAACTTCAGTATCACTCACTCAAAGGTTGTTGCGTGAAAGAAATCATGTCCCATAGAAATACTGCGCCATCTCTTAAGCTTACAGCCAAAGCACCAGCTTTTTTTATCGCTACACTAGCTACCCTGCTATTCGTAACACCACATGAAGCTGCGGCACTTCCACACCATGACGGCGTTGTGTCTGTGGTTCTTCGTGGGAGAGTTGACGCAGTCGTTCGGCTATGATGCACGGTCGTTCAAATTTAGGCATGCACCGTGGCTAAAAGTGCTGTTGGACAATGACCCGCTGCTATTGGATCAAGATGTCCGGTTTTTGCGTAGCGGCGTTCCTGCAACTGATTTGGTCGAATACATTCCGTCTTATAGGCGTGAACGTATGAAGTTGGAGCATGACCCGCTGTATATGGCGGATGGTCATGACGTCTTCATTGTTGGTTACGGTGAAGAATATATGTACCCTAAGAATTCGCCAATCAGCTATCGGGTTTTTTGCACACGCGGGGGGTTAATCCGGGGGATCTAAATTTATGCAGCATTCGTGTGGCCTATTAATACGCGACCAATCTGGTGCTGACGGCAAGAAAGTACTTCCCTGGAAAACTGCCTGAGGTCAGCGTCAATTTTGAGCCTATCGCTGCAAGAATGATTGAAATTGCCGTCTGTCTGGATGTAACCGACCAAAGCGATGCTGATCGGCAGACACGTGAGACCGAGCTATTGGAGCAAAACCCAGATATGTCTGATTGCAAAATTTCACTCAGTTCGTAGATTTTCTGGTATTTTGCGCTGATAGTCTCATCTCTGCATACATCGAAATCTTGCTAAACAGGCCCATTCCCGCTCCAAAAAACAACTTATGCAAAAAATACAGCACTTTTCTCAATAAAAACTCTGTGGATCGATGTCTATCGACAGGCGCGTGTTGGTGGGTAAACGGAACTGTGCGGCCCATGCGGCCAGCGCTTTTTGCAGTGGGGCGGCCTTATCCGCCTTGACCAATAACCGGACGCGGTGACGCCCCCGCACCCGTGCAATCGGCGCAGGCGCTGGCCCGTAAACTTGCGCCCCAATTTGACGTAAAGGCCCGTCGCGCCGCGCCATTTCAGCGCCCAGATTAAACACATCTTCCGCGTTCGGGCTGCTTAGGATAATCCCAGCCATACGGCCATACGGCGGCACCCCTGCGGCCTTGCGTTCACCCGCTTCTGCCGCCCAGAACTTTTCCTCGTCACCCGCTAAAATCGCCCTGATAACAGCATGTTCCGGCTGAAATGTCTGCAACATCGCGGCCCCTGGAACCTCGGCGCGCCCTGCCCGTCCCGCCACTTGACGCATCAATTGGAACGTCCGCTCAGCGGCCCGCAAATCGGACCCCTGCAGGCCCAAGTCCGCATCAATCACACCGACCAGCGTGAGGTTCGGAAAGTTGTGCCCCTTGGCCACCAGCTGCGTGCCAATAATGATGTCGGCACCACCGCGCGCGATCTCTTCAATATGCGCCTTCATCGCCCGCGCAGAGCCATAAAGGTCGGACGACAGCACGACAACACGGGCATCTGGAAACAGCGCGGTGACCTCTTCGGCCATACGCTCCACCCCCGGCCCCACGGGTGCCAGTTTATCCTCTGCCTCGCAATGCGGGCACACGGTTGGCATCGGTTTCGTTTCACCGCATTGATGGCACATCAGCCGTTTCAAAAACCGATGTTCAACCATACGCGCATCGCACTGGTCGCAGCCAATTTGGTGGCCACATGCGCGGCAAAGCGTAATCGGAGCATAGCCACGGCGGTTCAGGAAAATCAGCGATTGCTCGCCCTTTTCCAACCGGTCCGTGATCGCATTGCGCAATGTCGGCGACACCCATTTACCGCCCGGTAAATCCTCTGCGCGCATATCAATCGCGGTCATTGTCGGCATAACGGCGGGACCAAACCGAGAGTTCAGCGTCAGGCGTGTGTACTTGCCTGCCTCGACATTTGCCCAGCTTTCAAGGCTCGGCGTGGCGGACGCCAACACCACCTGAGCACCATTGATCGCAGCACGCAGCACGGCCATATCGCGGGCGTTATACAAAACGCCGTCTTCTTGCTTATACGACGTGTCGTGTTCTTCATCGACGACAATCAAACCAAGGTTTTGGAACGGCAGAAACAGCGCCGACCGTGCGCCGACGATCAGTTGCGCAGCCCCTTGGCCCACCATTTTCCAGCAGCGGCGGCGTTCGGTCATTGTCACACCAGAATGCCATTCGGCGGGTTTGAACCCAAAGCGGGCCTCGACGCGGTTGATGAATTCGCCCGACAGCGCGATCTCTGGGAGCAGCACCAAGGCTTGGCGACCCATTCGCAAACATTCGGCAACCGCTTCAAGATAAACCTCGGTTTTGCCCGATCCGGTGACGCCTTTCAGCAAGGTGGTCCCATAGGCATCGGTGCGCAATGCGGCACGCAAAACCTCTGCACCTTCTGCTTGATCCGCCGACAATTCCTTGCCGCCATAGTCGGGGTCCAACTGCGGGTACGGCACATCGCGCGGCGCGTCTTCTTCACTGACGGACCCTTGTTTGACGAGGCCTTTTATGACGGACGACCCAACCCCTGCCATTTCAGCCAGTTCGCCCAATGTGAACGACAACCCACCATAGTCGCGCAACACCTCGAGCACCTTGGTGCGGGCTTCAGTCACGCGCGTCGGGTCCGCTGATCCAAGACGGTACACTTTGCGCATCGACGGAGCATCACCCAATCCGGGTGCGCGGGTCGCAAGGCGCAGCATCGCGGACATCGGCGTCAGGGTATAATCGGCGGCACGGGTCAGAAATTCGCGCATCTCGTCGCGCATGGGTGCCACGTCCAACACTCGCAGAACTGACCTGACCTTTGCATAATCAAAGTCACCTGCACCTTTGCCCCAAACAACGCCTAACACCTTGCGCGGGCCAAGCGGCACCTCAACGAACGCGCCGAGATGGCAGCCTCCTTCGGGGGCTTTATAGTCTAAAAAGCGGTCAATCGGCTGCGCCGTCAGCACGGCAACCAGATCACCTTCATCAAAGAACTCTGCTGTCATGGCTGGCCCGTCACCTTATGGCTTTCCGCTTAGTCCACTATGAGGTAAACGCTGATGCAACAAAACCCAAGCACTTGACCGGAGATATCCTAATGAAGTTTTTCGTAGACACCGCAGACATCGACCAGATTAAAGAATTGCACGCTTACGGGATGGTGGATGGGGTCACGACGAACCCGTCAATCATTGCGAAATCTGGCCGCGATATCCTTGAGGTCACCAAGGAAATCTGTTCCATCACTGACGGGCCTGTGTCCGCTGAAGTTGTGGCGCTTGATCACGAGACGATGCTGGCTGAAGGCCTCAAGCTGGCGAAAATCGCTGATAATATCGCTGTAAAGGTTCCGCTGACTTGGGCTGGCCTGCAGACGTGTAAAGTCCTGTCGGACGAAGGCATCATGGTCAACGTGACCCTTTGCTTCTCGGCGAACCAAGCGTTGTTGGCCGCAAAAGCAGGTGCAACATTCATCAGCCCGTTTATCGGCCGTTTGGATGATATCAACCTTGATGGTCTGGAACTGATCGACGATATCCGCACAATTTACGACAACTACGGATTTGAAACGCAGATCCTTGCGGCGTCTATTCGCAACGCCAACCACATGTCCGAATGCGCAAAAATCGGCGCGGATGTCTGCACGGCACCGCCAAATGTAATCAAGGCGATGGCGAACCATGTTTTGACCGACAATGGCCTTGCTGGCTTTATGGCTGACGTCAAAAAAGCAGGCATTAAAATCCTGTAATTCGACAACTATGGTGTGGGCAGCACAGTTGCCCACACCATCACCACAACAGGTTGTGGGCGCGCAAACAGACGCACCAACATCTGACACAGTGGGAAAATTCCAGCCCAGCCAGCATTTTAGGGAAGAAATTTTCGGTCCACGCTGCTATACATCCTCAAAATCAATAAAGTTGAGCAGCACATGACCAGTAAATCCCTGATGGACAGCCATGTCCGTGATAAGATCATCGCAGACCCCGACGTCCTGCTTGAAGATCAAGACATTATGCGCGCCCTTGTGGCCGCGAACGAAAAATCCATGGGCGGCAATATCGTCGATCTGCGCGGTATCGCGATGGAACGGCTCGAGGCCCGTTTGGACCGTTTGGAAGACACGCATCGGTCCGTGATCGCAGCCGCCTACGAGAACCTTGCTGGCACCAATCAAGTCCACCGCGCCGTGCTGCGTATGATGGACGCGACCAAGTTTGAGACATTCTTACAAGATTTATCCACCGACGTGGCCGATACGCTCCGCGTTGATTGCATGCGATTGGTGCTGGAAAGCGGCGCCGCCGACGACGATCCAGCAATTGGTCAGATGGGCGCCGTTCTGGGTGTGGTCGAACAAGGCTACATCGATGCCTATGTAAACCGTGGCCGCTCCAGCCCTGTGCGTCAGGTCACCCTGCGCCAGATCCAGACCGACGATGCGGGTTTGTACGGCGAAAAGGCCAGCTTTATCCGGTCCGAGGCATGCCTCAAGCTCGACTTTGGCCCTGGCCGTTTGCCGGGGATGTTGATGATGGGGGCCGAGGATCCGCATCAATTCACACCGCAGCAAGGCACCGATCTGCTGACGTTCTTTGCAGGCGTGTTTGAGCGCGCGATGCGTCGCTGGTTGTCGTAACCCCATGATTTCCCCTGCCCTGACACATGCGCTGGCCAAGTGGCTGGACCATTGTCGTGCGTTGGGCGGGGCATCTGATAACACGATCAAAGCCTATCAATCCGACGTCATCGGCTTTCTGGCTTTTATGACCCTGCACCACGGCGACGCCCAAGGGCTTGGCCCGCTGTCCAAAATCACTGTCAGCGATATGCGGTCATGGATGGCGTCAGAACGGGCGCGCGACGTGGGGGCACGGTCGCTTGCACGGTCACTTTCGGCGGTCAAAACTTTCTACCGCTGGCTATCTGACCGCGAAGGGTTTGAAGCCACAGCTGTGCTGTCCACACGCAGCCCAAAGTTCACGAGAAAACTGCCCCGCCCTTTGGCGGTTGATGCCGCAACTGCAATGATCGAAACGGTCGAACTGCAGGCCCGCGACGGCTGGGTTGCGGCACGAGACGTTGCTGTCGTGACGTTGCTTTACGGCTGCGGATTGCGCATTTCAGAGGCTCTTGGGCTGACAGGAGCCGACGTGCCATTGCCGCCCGTGATGCGCATCACAGGCAAGGGCGGCAAGGAACGGATCGTGCCTGTGATCGACGCGGCCCGTGATGCGGTTGACGCCTATTTGAAACTGTCCCCGCATCCGGTCGAGCCGAACAGCCCACTGTTTCGCGGCACGCGGGGCGGCGCATTAAATCCGCGCATGATCCAAAAGGTGATGGAGAAATCGCGCCTGCAATTAGGGCTGCCCGCGACGGCCACACCCCATGCGCTGCGACACAGCTTTGCGACCCATCTGTTGACTGCGGGGGGCGACTTGCGGGCGATCCAAGAATTACTGGGTCACGCAAGCCTTTCAACGACGCAGGCCTATACGGCAGTGGATACAGCCCATCTGATGGAGGTTTACAACCGGACCCACCCAAAGGCGTGACAGGCATGCATTGCCCTTGGGGGAAATTCAGATAAGAAGCGATTATGACAATCCAAACCAAAGCCCTTCTTGTGCACTTCCTAACCGCCACCGGTGCAGTATTTGCAATGCTCGCCATGCTAGCCGCCGTCGACCAGAACTGGTCGATGATGTTCGTCTGGTTGGTCGTCGCATTCTTTGTGGATGGAATTGACGGCCCGTTGGCGCGCAAATATGACACCAAGACCAACGCTCCTATTTTTGACGGGGTGCTGCTGGATCTGATCATCGACTACCTGACGTATGTCTTTGTGCCCGCCTTTGCGCTGTTCAAATCTGGGCTGTTACCCGGATGGACGGGTTGGATAGCGATTATCGTTATTACGTTTACGTCGGCGATGTATTTCGCGGACAATCGGATGAAGACCAAAGATTATTCATTCTCGGGGTTTCCGGGCTGCTGGAATATGCTGGTCTTGGTCTTGTTTGCGTTACAGCCTAACTTTTGGGTGATCCTTGCTTTGGTCGCAATCCTCGCGACGGCGATGTTCTTGCCCGTGCGTTTTGTGCACCCTGTGCGGACCAAACGCTGGCGGAACGTCACATTGCCGATGGCTATCGCATGGACGCTCTTTGCTGGATGGGCCGCTTGGGTGAATTTCAACCCTGCGAGCTTGGCACATTACGGGCTGATGATCACGTCGTTCTATCTGATAGGTGCGGGTGCTGCCCAGCAGATCATGTACGGCAAAAACGGCTAAAGCCGCGTCAAGCCGACGCCTGTCACAATAAGGACTGCGGCAAGCGCCTTGCCGCGATCCATCTTTTCGCCAAACACCAGCCATCCAATCAGCACCGCGAATAAAATCGACGTTTCCCGCAATGCTGCGACAAGCGCGATGGGTGCCTGCGTCATGGCCCAGACGACGATTGCATAAGCCAGATACGACGCGCCACCCGCGATCCCGATGACGCCCCACGTGCGCGCAGATGCGCTCAAAACGCCCCGCCCTTTGAGGACGACGACGCTCGGGACGTAAAACAGCGCAGCCATGATCAAAAGCCAGCCGGTGTATCCAATCGGATCACCCGATACCCGTGCGCCCAAGCCATCAACCAGCGTGTACCCTGCAGTCGCACAAGCCGACCCAATCGCAAATGGTAACAAGCGGCGGCTTTCGTTGTTCGCAAAAATACCCCGCGCCATGAGCGCAATACCAAGGCCCAGCACAACGACCCCAACGTAGTCCATCATCGCTATCGGATCAGTTAAGAAGACAAGGCTGAAAGCCAAGACCATCATTGGGGCGGCCCCGCGGGCAATCGGATAGACGCGGCTTAGATCGCCCTGCTCGTATGCATAGGCAAGGAACAACTGGTAACACATATGGATTAAGCCGGAGGCGATCAGCCAGGGCCATACTTGCGCCTCAGGCCAAGGGCGAAAGCACACAACCGCGATGCCAACAGCGCTTTGCATGACCGTCAGAATCGCCATGGCGGTCTGCTTGTTCTCTCCCGTTTTGATCAATGCGTTCCACGTCGCGTGCAGTAAAGCAGCGGCCATCACGGCAAGGAAAATGGGGTATGTCATCGGCGCGTTCCTTTAGATCAAAAGGGACGCGGCCCCTTCGTGGCGCAACAATTGCACCTTTCCCTCAATGCCACCAGCACCCGAAAATCCGCCCAGACTAGCGGCCCCCAAAACACGGTGACACGGAATGATAATGGCAATGGGATTAGCACCGCAGGCCTGTCCAATGGCTTGCGCAGGCACACCAAGGTCTTTTGCCAAATCCCCATAGGTGCGAGTTTCACCAAATGGGATTTCGCACAAGGCTGCACCGAATTTGCGCTGTAAGTCGGACACTTGTGGCGCAAGCGGCAGATCAAAAACCTGCCGCTTGCCTGCAAAATACTCTGCCAATTGATCCACTGCAGCATCTGCCACCGGATCAGACGGGCCAGAGATCAGGGCCCATTCGAGCCTGACAACAGCACCGTCTTGCACAACAACAGACACAGGGCCGACCAGCGTATCCGGCAGCGACGCAAAGTAGGATGGGTTTAAACCCATCTTACGCAGGCAGCGCCTCGTTGCAACGCACGCACACACCCGCATGGGCGTGGGTCCCGACATCGGGAAGGATCTTCCAGCACCGTTCGCATTTTTCGCCCTCGGATTTGGCAAAGACAACGCCAACACCGACCATATCGCCCAAAGTAAACGCGCCGTTAGGGGCGTCGCCTTCTACAAGCGTGATCTGGCTCGCGATACACAGATCAGCAAACGTATCGGGGTCTGTGATGATCTGGGAAAGCTCTGGCGACAGATAAACTGTTGGCGCAGCTTCCAATGACGAGCCGATGACTTTTGCGGTGCGCTGTTCTTCTAACGCGCCGGTGACCACACGGCGGACCGCACGTACAACCTCGGACCGTGCAGCCAACGCATCGTCGCGCCACTCGGCAGGGGTTTCAAGGAAGTCGACCAAATGCACGGATGTATCCGCCCCGTTCCGCTCGAGCCAAACCTCTTCCATGGTGAAGGTCAGGATCGGAGCAAGCCATGTAGTCAGGCGCCCATAAAGGTGATCCAACACGGTCAACGCGGACAGACGCCGGTTCGTATCGCCATCGCAATACAGCGCATCCTTGCGGATATCGAAGTAGAATGCCGACAAATCCAGCGTCGCAAAGTCGAATATCGCACGAAATACGCCTTGGAAATCATACTTGGCATAGCCGGTCCGCACGACCTCATCCAACACGGACATCTTGTGCAGGATCAACTTTTCCAGCTCGGGCATGTCTTCTGCGGCCACGGCTTTGGACGCATCAAAATCTGCCAATGATCCCAGCATAAAGCGCAGCGTATTGCGCAAACGGCGATAGCTATCAGCCACACCTTTCAAGATTTCCGGCCCGATCCGCTGATCATTTGTGTAATCGGTTTGGGCCACCCAAAGGCGCAGGATGTCCGCGCCATACTGCTGCACGATGGTCTCGGGCACGATGGTGTTACCGATGGACTTGGACATCTTCATGCCCTTCTCGTCCAGCGTAAACCCGTGGGTCAGGACACCGCGGTACGGCGCACGCCCTTGGGTACCACAAGACTGTAACAGCGACGAATGGAACCAGCCACGGTGCTGGTCGGTGCCTTCCAAATATAAATCCGCAAGGCCATCCTTGGACCCGTCCGCACGGTCGCGCAATGTGAACGCATGGGTGGACCCACTGTCAAACCACACATCAAGAATATCGGTGACCTGATCATAGTCATCAGCGTTCACGATCCCATCCAAGAACCGCGCCTTTGCGCCGTCCTTGTACCACGCATCTGCGCCTTCAACCTCGAATGCATCGACGATCCGCGCATTCACATCCGTGTTCCGCAAAAGGAAATCCGCATCAGTCGGCAGGGCATCTTTCTTGGTAAAGCACGTCAGCGGCACACCCCAAGCACGTTGGCGCGACAACACCCAATCGGGGCGCTGTTCGATCATCGCGTGCAGACGGTTGCGTCCCTTTTGCGGCGTCCACGTCACCAGCTCGTCGATAGACCGCAGCGCACGTTCGCGGATCGTGGTGCCATAAGTATCCTGACCATCGCCAACCGGTTTATCAATCGCAGCAAACCATTGTGGCGTATTGCGGAAAATCACGGGCGCTTTGGACCGCCAAGAATGCGGATAGCTGTGCTTGATCTTGCCACGTGCATATAGTTTGCCCATCTGCGACAACGCGGCCATCACGGCTGTATTTGCGTCACCTTCCCACGGATTGTCTTTGTTCTTTTTGTTGGGTTTGTCGCGCAAAATACGCTTGCCACCAAACAACGGAAGATCGGCGCGGAACGACCCGTCTTCGGTCACGTTATAGGTGATCACCTCTTCCAGCATGCCCAGATCGCGGTACAGCTCAAATTCGTCCATCCCGTGCGAGGGCGCACAATGCACAAAGCCGGTGCCGTCTTCATCGGTCACAAAAGGCGCAGCACGGAAGTCGCGTGGCGCGTCCCATTCGCCCAGTCCGCCTTCGATACCAGCAAGGGGGTGGGCCAGCTTCAACCCGGACAGATCGCCCACATCAGCGATACGTTCGAACGCATCAACCTTGGCCTTTGCCAAACATCCTTCGGCAAGCTTGTCGGCGAGCAGCAGCTTGTCACCAACCTTGACCCAATTGTCTTCGGCGGCCTCTGTCACTTTGTACAGGCCGTAAGAGATATCCGGATGATACACGACGCCTTTGTTGGACGGGATAGTCCACGGTGTCGTCGTCCAGATCACCACATCAGCACCAGCCAAAGGCCCATCGCCCAACACGGGAAAGCGGACCCAGATCGTAAAGCTTTCTTTGTCGTGATATTCGACCTCGGCTTCGGCCAAGGCGGTCTGTTCAACAGGCGACCACATCACTGGCTTAGAGCCTTGATAGAGCGTGCCGTTCATCAGGAATTTCTGGAATTCTTCAGCAATCACACGCTCGGCGTGAAAGTTCATCGTCAGGTATGGCTCGGCCCAATTCCCCTGCACGCCCAAACGTTTGAATTCTTCGCGCTGGATGTCGACCCAGCCCGCAGCAAACTCGCGGCATTCTTGACGGAATTCAACAATATCAACGTCGTCTTTGTCACGCCCTTTGGCACGGTATTGCTCTTCGATCTTCCATTCGATCGGCAGACCGTGGCAATCCCACCCGGGGATAAAGCCGGCGTCACGGCCCATCATTTGCTGCGACCGAACAACCATGTCTTTCAGGATTTTGTTCAGCGCGTGACCAATGTGCAAATGACCGTTCGCATAGGGTGGTCCATCATGCAGAGTGAACGGCTTGCGGCCCGTCTTGGCGCGCAGTTGGCCATACACGTCCAAATCGGCCCAACGCGCCAACCAATCGGGTTCACGTTTGGGCAATCCGGCACGCATCGGAAAGTCTGTGCGTGGCAGGTTCAAGGTAGCTTTGTAATCGGGGGTCTCGGCGCACATAACTTGCGTCCTATCTTTGGCAAAAGGAAAGGGTGGGCGGCGCGACCCGAAGTCAGCGCCATTGGCCCGGCGGCGCTGCGATCAGCACGCCGGGGACATAATTCGTATATGTGCCCAAATCATCATATCCGCGCTTATAAACAGGCATTTTCCCACAAACAAGACGTGGTCGAGGTTCTTTGACCCCGCAAAGTGCGCAATAAGACCCACGACGATAACGCGCAGTATCAAAGTGCAAGTAATCACGGTGAAACCGGTTGGCGTTTGGTCCAAGCGCGGTTCCAGCAGGCGTAATGTGACACAACACGCAGCGACGCGATGCCGCCAACTTTGCTTCCAACGGCAGGATGTGCACCATTCACAACCCGGCGTTTAAGGGCAGTCGCGGTACGACAATCAACTGTCGGCTGGGGCGACAAACGGACGCCTGCGACCAATTTGTCCGCACCGGGTTTTCGACGCCAAGCAAACTGAAGGCCAGCGGATCACGATTTTGCAGTCGGTTTCCGGCCAAAGTTCGGTGCATCGGTGTCTTGTCCAGCCTCGATGATCGACCGACGGATCGACCGCGTGCGCGTAAAGTAATCATGCAAATGATCACCGTCACCTTCGCGGATCGCACGCTGCAGCATGAACAATTCTTCTGTAAAGCGGCCCAAAACTTCGAGCGTGGCCTCTTTGTTGTTCAAAAACACATCGCGCCACATGGTCGGATCAGACGCCGCAATACGTGTGAAATCACGAAAACCCGCAGCCGAATATTTGATCACTTCGCTGTCGGTCACGCGGCGCAAATCATCGGCCACACCCACCATCGTATAGGCGATCAGGTGCGGCGTATGGCTGGTCACGGCCAAAACCAAATCGTGATGATCGGCATCCATCTTATCAACATTGGACCCCATGCCACGCCAAAGCGCTGACAGCTTGGCCACGACGGCTTCGTCATCACACAAGTCCGGCACAACGATACACCAGCGGTCATCAAACAATTCGGCAAAGCCTGATGTTGGTCCCGAATGTTCGGTCCCGGCCAGTGGATGGGCGGGCACAAAATGCACATTATCGGGTAGATGCGGGGCAATTGCATCGATGACAGCACGCTTGACTGACCCGACATCGCTGACCACTGCCCCTGCCTTAAGGAAGGGTGCAACTTCTTGCGCGACGCTGTCCATAGCCCCTACGGGAACGCAAAGCACAACCAGATCGGCGTCTTTCACAGCCTCAGCTGCGCTATCGTAAATGCAGTCGCATAGGCCGATGTCACGGGCCGTTTCGCGTGTGGCTGCGGATCGCGCATAACCGACGACTTCCCCCGCCAAGCCCGCGCGCTTGATCGCATGGGCCATAGACGACGCGATCAAACCAAGGCCGATCAACGCCACCCGGTCGTAAATCTGTGTCATTTACGCAGCCCTTTAAACTGACCGATGGCATGCACAATCCGGCGGCATGCACTTTCGTCACCGACAGTAATGCGCAGGCACTGCGGGAAGCCATAGTTCTTGGGGTGGCGGACGATAATCCCAGCGGATTTTAACTGCTCATTGCAGGCCAGTGCCTCGTCTTCGGACCCAAAGCGGGCAAGGATAAAGTTGGCTGTTGTTGTATCAGATGGTACGCCCAATTCAGCCAGCGCCGTGGACAACCATTCGCGCCAGCGCGCATTCTCAGACCGGCATTTCGCAAAATATGCGGTGTCGCGTACGGCGGCCTCTGCGGCGGCCAAAGCGGGGGACGACATGTTAAACGGACCACGAATACGGTTCAGCACGTCAATGATGTTTCGCGGACCATACCCCCAACCAACACGCATGCCACCAAGCCCGTAGATCTTGGAAAACGTGCGCGTCATCATGACGTTATCGCGCCCCTCAATCAGCGCGAGCCCAGCATCGTAACCTTCAACATATTCGGCATATGCACCGTCAAGTACAAGAATACATTGCTTAGGCAGCCCTTCGGCAAGTCGCGCCACATCCTTGGCCCCAAGGAATGTTCCGGTGGGATTGGCAGGGTTCGCGATGAACACCAGCTTGGTCTTCTTGTTGGCCGCAGCAAGGATCGCGTCGACGTCGACCAAGCGGTCGTGCTCGGGCACCTCAACGGGGGTCGCCCCTGCAGCCAGCGTCGAAATCCGGTACAGCGCAAAGCCGTGTTCGGTGTGGATAACTTCATCGCCCGGACCCGCAAACGCTTGGCACATCAGGTGCAAAATTTCGTCTGATCCGACGCCACAAATTACACGATCAGGGTCCAACTTCCAGACATCACCTATGGCGGTCCGCAGGCCCGCATGATCGGTGCTAGGATAGCGGTGCAAGTCATGCACAGAGCGGCTGAACGCCTCTTTCGCGGCAGGCGACGGGCCCATCGGATTTTCGTTCGATGACAGTTTCAGCACGTTGGACACACCGTCCAATTGGGATGCACCGCCCACATACAGCTCAATATCCATAATGCCGGGCTGCGGTTTAATCTTACTGGCCATAGCGTCCACTTTTCAAATCGGTTGCACTGGTTCTATCGGCTTGAGTTGCCGCTGACCAGTGGTGCAGCGCTTGGTCGCACAGGCGTTGCTCAATTGCCAAGATCAAGGCTTTTGGACCTGCAAGTTTCGTGTCAGTTTTGCGTAAATCGCTTTCACGACCTCAGGACGCCCGATATGACGCAGCGCACCAATGAACACGGCCAACCGATTGGAGCCGACCTGCCCACTTGGACGCCGCGTGCGCGCCCCGATCAGTCACCACTGACGGGGCAATATGCGGCCGTTATACGCCTTGATCCAGCAACCCACGCAGATGATCTGTTTGCCGCGTTTGCGACCGACACCAGTGGTGCAATGTGGACGTATATGCCCAATGGTCCGTTCGCTGATCGCGCGGTGTTTGCGGCGTTCATGGCACAGGCCGAGGTCAGCACGGACCCGCTGTTTTACGCGATCATCAACAAGGCGACGGGCCGCGCCGAGGGCGTTGCCAGCTATCTGCGGATTGATCCGACTGCGGGCGCAATTGAAGTCGGGTTCATCGCGATGTCACCGTTATTACAAAAGACCCGTGTTGCGACAGAAGCGATGTATCTGATGATGGCCCACGCGATGGATGATCTGGGGTATCGGCGGTATGAATGGAAATGCGATAATTTGAATGCGCCGTCCAAACGCGCGGCTGGTCGGTACGGGTTCACAGCCGAGGGCGTGTTCCGCCAAGCGACCATGTACAAAGGCCGCAACCGCGACACGGCATGGTTTTCGATTTTGGATGGTGAGTGGCCGGAGGTTAAGGCAGGGTTTGTGGCGTGGCTGGACCCTGAGAACTTTGATGCGGGTGGGGTGCAGAAGGCGGCGCTGGTGACGCGGGAGAAATAGAAAGCCGTGTTGTGGTTTAGCCCGATTAAGGCCAAGTAAGTTCGCCGTCAGAATTCCGCAAACCCTCTTCCAGTAAAACTCTATCCGCGAGAATTACCGTTGGCACAAAATCAAAAAACAACTTCAGCGATGTTTCGTCTTGCAAACGGACTTGAACAGCCTCGCGGGTACGATCATCCGGTTCCTGCATGTGTTCCATAGCGAGGCAGAGGGCTGTATCGTCCTGTATACCAGACGTTCCCATCCATACCTCCAAAAACGCAAAAGGGCCGCACCGGGGTGCAGCCCTTTCGTATTTGGATCGGCTAGAACTGATTAGTTCTTGGCGTAGAATTCCACGACCAGATTTGGTTCCATGGTCACTGGGTACGGCACGTCGCCCAGTGTTGGTGTGCGTGTGAATGTCGCTGTCAGCTTGGAGTGATCAACGTCCATGTAGTCCGGCACGTCGCGCTCTGGCAGCTGGATCGCGACCAAAACGAGTTCCATCTGCTTGGATTTCTGGCGCACGGAAATGATGTCGCCTTCTTTCACGCGGTAGGATGGGATGTTCACTTTTTTGCCGTTCACTTCCACGTGGCCGTGGTTCACGAACTGGCGTGCAGCAAAGACTGTTGGCACGAACTTAGCGCGGTAAACCACAGCATCGAGGCGACGCTCCAGCAGACCTACAAGGTTCTCACCTGTATCGCCTTTTACACGTTCAGCTTCTGTAAAGACGCGGCGAAATTGCTTTTCAGTCAAGTCGCCATAGTAGCCTTTCAGCTTCTGCTTGGCGCGCAACTGCAGACCGAAGTCGGACAATTTACCTTTACGGCGCTGACCGTGCTGGCCGGGGCCATATTCGCGGCGGTTCACTGGGGATTTAGGACGGCCCCAGATGTTTTCGCCCATGCGGCGGTCAATTTTATATTTGGCAGCGGTACGTTTAGTCATACGCTGATCTCCTTCTTTAAGTTACGAAGGGCGTTGTCCTTTTCGCGGATTTTGCCGCGATGACAGGGTTCCTTTTGCAAGGTCCACCAACACCAATGAACTGCGGCTTATAAGCGGGGCGCGCGCAGAGTCAACAAGCCGTTTGCAATTGGCCGCGCACCCCGTCACATGTCCCCCATGTCGACAGATAATCCCCCCCGTTTCATCCATTATCTTGGCGCGTTTGCCGCTGGCGGTTTGATCAGTTTGATGCTGCTGACAAACGGTACATTGGCCCAATATGGCACCTTGTTGTTTTCCAGCTGGGTGCCGCATTTGACGGGAACTGTGCTGGCCATTTTTGTCCTGCTTACGCTGCGCCCTGCCCGCGCCATGCCCAAGCGCCCGCCACTTTGGGCCTATCTGGGCGGCGTATCAGGTGGTTTGACCGTGATTGCCACGTCTGCTGCGATGAACTCCGCGCTGGCGCTGTCGGGCACCATTGCGTTGGGCCTTGCGGGGCAGATCGTGTTTTCCTTGTTTGCCGACGCGAAAGGCCTGTTTGGCCTGCCCCAACGGATGCCCGGGTGGCGCGACGTTACAGGGCTTGCGTTGATCGCAGCGGGCGCTCTGATCCTGATTTTCTTCGGGAGCGCCCCATGATTGTCTTTGTCATACTTGCCGGAGGAGCTGGCTTGTTGGTCGGCCTTAGTCGTCAGTTGAATGGCCGTCTGGCCCTGTCCACCAACGCATGGGAATCGTCGTTTTGGAATCACATTGTCGGGTTGGCGTTTGTCAGCTTAATCGCACTGCTTGCCGGTGACCTGTTTGGCGGCGCTCCCTTAGGCGCCCCTTGGTGGGCATTTCTGGGTGGCCCAATTGGCGTGTTGTTCATCGCGGCAGGGTCGTGGGCAATTAACCGGATCGGGGCTGCACCAACGGCCATGCTGATTATCGCGGGACAGATGATTTCTGGCGTTCTGATCGACATGGCGATGGGAATACAAGGTCAGCTTTGGGCACGTACCCTTGGGGTCGCGTTGATCCTTGGCGGCATGTGGGTCACACGCGCCGCCAAGGTCAAGGCTTAGCCCATGTAGAACCCGTACTGCTGTGGCAAATGCGGCTTGGGGTCGACGCCAAGTTCGCGGGCCATACGCAGCGCAACATGTGGATCGCGCAGATGTTCACGTGCCATCAATGCGATATCTGCCTGACCTGATGCGATGATTTTCTCGGCTTGTTTTGCGTCGGTGATGCAGCCAACCGCAGCCGTGATAACCCCGGTTTCGCGGCGCAACTGCGCCGCAAGTCCAACCTGATCAGCCGTCCGCGTTCCAACAGACGCCCGCGCGGCTGGCGTTGCACCTCCCCCTGAACAGTCGATCATATCCACGCCCAGATCGCGCAGGGCAGCCGCCATTTGAATGTTGTCCTCAATGGTCAGACCGCCGTCGATCCAATCCGTGACAGACAGGCGCACAGCCAATGGCAACCGGTCTGGCCAGACCTCCCGCACCGCAGCCACTGTGTCACGCATGAACCGCGACCGACCTTCAAAATCGCCGCCATATGCGTCGGTGCGGGTGTTTACCAGCGGCGTGAAAAAGCTGTGCAGCAGATAACCATGTGCACCGTGGATTTCCAACATTTCATACCCCGCGTCCAACGACCGCTTGGCCGCAGCCACAAAGCTGGCCGTCATGGCGTGGATATCCGCGATCGACATCGCTGTGGGGGCTTTGTTCAGCCGCGTGCCGTCTTTGTCGAACACCTCGCCTGTGGGACCAACGATGGGCCAGCCGCCATTGTCATCAGCCAAATGCGCGCCGCCATCCCATGGCCGCGCAGCAGACGCCTTGCGCCCTGCGTGTCCAATTTGCACGCCGATAACTGCACCGCAGGATTTAGCGAACGCGTTTACCGGTGCGATAGCCGCAACCTGTGCATCATTCCAAAGCCCTGCACAGCCCGGTGTGATGCGCCCATCGGGAGTAACAGCCGTGGCCTCAGCGATGATCAGGCCTGTACCGCCCATTGCCGCAGCGCCGATATGGGCCATGTGCCAATCGGTCGCCGCACCGTCATGGGATGAATATTGGCACATTGGCCCCATCCCGATGCGGTTGCGCAGGGTGATGTCTTTGATCTTGAGCGGTTCAAAAAGTGCGGACATTAGCTGTCTCCATCCGTGTTCATTGCTTTGATACCTGCGACACCGGAATTGCCCAATTCAACAACCGCAAACGGGCCGCCGATGCACAGGTTGGCGGGGTCCTTATTATCGAGCGCAGGGCTGGATGCGAACACCTCAGCGGCAAAGTCCTCGGCGTTGTCTTTTGGCCGGTAACCCAGATGCCCTGCTTTGGCGTTATCGACCACCGCGCGGTCATTGTTCGAGATACCGTAAACAGTGGTAAAGCCCACGACGGGGCTGTTGACGGACCGTTCCACCAGATGGATCAGGTCGTCTGTCGACAGCCATGTGCCAATAGATCGCGCGTTGGTGGGCGGTGCCGCCGAGAAGATGCGCATGCACACGGCCTCGATGCCGCGTTTGTCCCAATACAGCGACGCGAGGTCTTCGGCAAAGCACTTGGCCAGACCGTAATAGGTGTCAGGGCGGTGCGGTGCATCAAGGCCGATGGTGTCCGTTTTCAGGTGCATGCCAACCGCGTGCACGGATGACGCATAGACCACCCGTTTGACGCCGTTCCGGTAGGCTGCTTCCCAAACATTATAGGCCCCGATGATGTTGGATTGCAGGATATCGTCCCAAGGGGCCTCGTCCGCAATTGCGCCAAAATGGATCACCATGTCTGCGTCTTTAAGCAGGGATTCCATCGCTGCAAGGTCGGACACGTCAGCCTTTACATAGGTTTCATTGCTGGCCAAATCGTCGAGTGTTTCGACAAGATCAGTGGACACAAACCTGTCGCACATCGCGCTGAGTGGTTTACGAAGCTGAGAGCCCAGCGCGCCTGCGGCACCGGTAAGTACGAGTTTTTTCATGGTGTTTCCTGTCGCTTAAATGATCGCTTTTTCGGGGAATTTTTCGCCTGCGATAATCCGGTTGATGCTGAACGGGGTCAAGTCGAGTGTCTGATAATCTCCCGTTGCAATCAGTTCCGCAATGCCGCGTCCCATGGCAGGGGATTGTTGGAACCCATGGCCAGAGAACCCGTTGGCGAAAATGAAATTACTAACCTCTGGATGAGCCCCGATGATCGCGTTCTGGTCAAAGGTATTGTAGGCATAATGCCCGACCCATGAATTCATCAGCTTGATCCGCTCAAACGAAGGCACGCGGTGCGCGAGGATGGGCCAGACTTTTTCTTCCCAGATACTGTGATCCTGCACAAAGTCGTCGTAGTCCACAGGGCCATCATCGTCGGGCGGGCAACCGGCCAAATAGTATTTCCCCTCGGTCCGCATATGTACACCGCTTGGGTCGATAGTGAGCGGCAGATCGCGATCAAGCGGGTCCTCGGAAGCGAAGATGAAAGTATACCGCTTGCGCGGCTCCACCGGAATGTTGATGCCTGCCATGCGCGACGTCAGAACGGCACGCGGGCCAGATGCGTTAACGACGTGACCGCAGGCGATCACTTCACCGCTGGCCAATGTCACGCTTTGCACAGCATTGCCTGTCTTGGTCATGCTGACAACGGTGTTGTGGATGTAGTCAACACCCCGCTCGCGCGCAGCCCTTTTCCACCAGTCAAACAGAGTATTTCCGTCAAAGTAGCCTTCGTCGATCAGGTTATGATTGCCTGCAACGATGTCATCCATGTTGTAGAACGGATAGGCGTCTATGATTTGGGCGGCCGTCATATGCCGGGTGCCCGCGCCATTGGCCGCCTGTATTTTCTGAACGGTTTGCAAGGCGTCTGCACCAGCGGCAGTATCGGCCAGATACATGTAGCCAAAGGATTGCAGCACAACATCGGGGACGCGGGGATCACCGCCCATTTGGTCACGGAACGACTTAACATAGGCTGCGCCAAACTGGCTGATCTTGATGTTAATGGGTGCGCTGAATTGCTGGCGGATGCAGGAATTCGTGTGGGACGTTGACGTCCATTCATAAGTCGGGTCGCGTTCTACGACCAAGACTTTACCATCAAAGTCGGGATGGTCCGACAGAAACCAAGCGATGCTTGATCCGTACATCGCCCCGCCCACAATAATCACGTCATATGATGTGTGGGCGGGGGTCTGTATCATGTCATGCCTATGCTGCCGAAGATATACGCGGCACCAGTGCTTTTACCAGATCGCGCATGTGAAGTTCACCTACAGGCACATCACCATCCATCACGCGGTAATGCAAGGACGTGTCGCCCTCGGACCGTGCAATCAAGCTTTCGAGATTATCGCGAATATCCACGTCGCCTGCGAATTTGCTGCCTGTCAAAGGCTCCATCACCGATTTCACGCGCAACACGCGGGCACGGTTGATGTCGGATACGAAGTCTTCGATGTACGGATCGCTGGGGTTCATCAAAATGCCCTGCGGCTCGCCTTGTTGAATGACTGCGCCGTCCTTTAAGATGACCAAATGGTCGGCCAGTTTTAGCGCCTCGTCCAAATCATGCGTGATGAAGACGACGGTTTTATGCAGCTCTGCCTGAAGTTCCAACAGCAGGTTCTGCATGTCGGTCCGGATAAGCGGATCAAGCGCAGAAAACGCCTCGTCCATCAGCATGATGTCGGTATTGGCGGTCAGCGCACGGGCGATGCCCACACGTTGCTGCATGCCACCCGACAGCTGCGCCGGATAATGGTGCTCGTAGCCATCAAGCCCCACACGCGCGAGCCATTTCATGCCCTCGGCTGTACGGGTTGCCTCGTCCACGCCTTGGATTTCGAGTGCCATCGCTGCGTTCTGCAAAACCGTCCGGTGCGGCAAAAGCGCAAACTTTTGGAACACCATCGACATCTTTTCCTGACGCATTTTGCGCAGGGCGTCGTCGGACAGGCCCATCACGTCGATACCGTCGACAATGATCTCACCCGCCGTTGGGTCGATCAGCCTGTTCAGGTGGCGGATCAGCGTGGATTTGCCCGACCCGGACAGGCCCATCACCACCGTGATTTCACCCGCCATCATATCGACATTGATGTCTTGCAGGCCCAGCACATGCTTGTGCTGTTCCAACAACTCGGGCTTGCCCATACCAGCACGGACATATTGCATCATGTCTTTGTCGTTGGAGCCAAAGATTTTATACAGGCCACGTAAGCGGACTTTAGGTGTGTCGGTCATCGCGGCCTCCATTAATGTGATTTGCGGGTCAAATCGACCCGTGACAGTGCGGCCTTGGACACGCGATCAAGGATCACGGCCAGCAGCACAATACCGATACCAGCAACAATACCGACACCCAGTTCAAGGTTCCGAATACCGCGCAGAACGTTCACGCCAAGCCCCGGTGCAGACACCAGCGATGCGATCACAACCATGGCCAGCGACATCATGATGGTTTGGTTCACACCAGCCATAATGTTGGGCAATGCCAGCGGCAGTTCCACCTTGGCTAGTCGCTGATTGGACGACATGCCAAACGCATTGGCCGCCTCGATCACATCCTTGTCGACAAGCCGAATGCCAAGGTCCGTCAAGCGGATCACCGGCACAATGGCGTAAAGGATGATCGCGATTCCATAAAGCTTGGATTCCGTAACCGAAAACAAGAAGATCAGCGGGATCAGATACACAAATGTCGGCAGCGTTTGGAGAAGGTCCAAGACAGGCACTAGCGTCTTTTGCAGCCTATCCGATTTTGACATCGCGATGCCGATAGGCACCCCAAGCAGGATCGATATCCCTGTACAAACAAAGATGATCGATAGGGTCTGCATGGCGACATCATAGTGATCCACAAAGGCCAATAACAAAATGGAGAAGGCGACAAATACCGTAACAGCGACGGACCGCGACGCCCACCACGCAATCGCCACCAGAATAGGGATCATTATAAACCACGGAATTGCAGCAAACATCCACAGTGCGCCGTCCAACAACCAGCTTAACGGCTGGGTGATCGGGTCTAACACTGCTTTAATATCATCTTTGACCGCCAGAAACCCGTCTTCCAACCCTTTGGTCAGATCGCGTGTTTGCGCGAAGTTTCCACAGCTCTCGTTCAAATTGTCTAGCGATGGGAATGGGAACATCGGGCCAGAGGCCGCGCCATCGCCACGCGATTGTGCCATCAAATCTGCCATTGAGAGAGGCGCGTCAGACGCCCCTGTACCGCACCAGCTTTCGAGGCCTAACGCCCGAAATAGCCCGTCATAAAACGCCATTATTCTTCCCCTGAAAATAGATGACCCTCCCGCACCTGTTGCGGGCGGAAGGGTCTTTTGATTTTTGCAGCTTACTTAAGCAGTGCGCTTAGGTTTTCTTTGGCTTCGTCGTCCAACCAGTCAGCCCAAACGTCTTGGTATGTGGACAGGAAGTAAACAGCAGCCTCTTCGTTGGACGCGTTGTTGTCCAAACGCCATGCCAGCACTTCACCCATCTGGGCGTTTGTGAAGGACACGTTGGCCAGCAATGCAGCAGCAGCGGGCTCACGTTCGATGAACGCAGCGGATGCAGCTGTTACAACTTTGGCAGCGGGGTAAGCTGAGAAACCAGGTGTCGCGCAGTCAACGTCACCGTTACATTCATGTGCGTCTGCGTCGTATGCGGGCACTTCGACAGCAACCATTGGGTACTTGCCCAAAACAGCTGTCGGGGCCCAGTAGTAGCCGAACCAAGGCGCTTTATCCGCATATGCGGACGCGATGGACGCCTGCAGCGTTTCGCCGGAACCGTGCTGGAAGCGCTCAAGACCAGTGCCGTCAATGCCAGCCGCGATCAGGTTGTTGTTGTTGATGATGTCACACGCCCAGCCCGATGGGCAATCGTGGAACTTGCCGCCAACGAGGTCTGGATTGGCAATGATGCCGTCCCATGTTGTCAGCTCTGGGTTGGTTTCCGCCAGATACGCAGGGATCCACCAAGCCTCTACTCCGCCGTCGGACAGAACGTTGCCCAGCTCGACCAGTTTGCCTTCAGTAAGCAGAACTTCGTATGCAGGTGTGGAGTTCGCCCAGACTTCTGTCAGGACGTCCGGCTCGCCAGTTTCGGCCAAAGATGTCAGCGCAGGAACAGTGGATGACGGAACTTTCTGAACAGCACAGCCAAGACCTTGCTCCATCAGGAATGATGCAACAGCAGTCACAACCTGAGCAGACGCCCAATCCATTTCTGTGATGGATACTTCGCCGCAATCTGCCAGTGCAGATGTAGCGCCAAGTGTCAGTGCAAGCACGGATGCTGTGCCAAGTGTTTTCATTTTCATTTTTCTTAGTCTCCCTATGAGTGGCGATAATAACGCGGGCAAGTGCGTTTGATTGCAATAGTTAACCTGCAAAAAGCACCTTTTCGGTAGCCGCAGGCCCAAAACGAGCCCAGCCGCCCCGCGTGAAACGTCACTTTCTGCACATAAACGTCATTGTTCTTGTGTAAAAGTTACGACCGCATCGCTCGGATACACGTGCCCCGACATGGTGGCCACCCCAGAAAGGTCGCTTTTAGACACTTTTATGTCGGTAGAATTTCTGAAGAATCTATGAATGATCCATTCAGATCATTTCCTATTGACGCTGACGCGCCGCTTAAGGCTTCATCAGGTTAACAAATAAGGGCTTCCAAATGCACAGTTTTCCAAACCCATTCCGCCACGCCGATACCCCGATAAAAATGCCATCGCAGATCCATGCGCCAAGCGTGGATGCAGCGGCCCCGACCGCCTTGCTTGCCCGTTGTCCGGCGGCCAAAGTCACCCCATTGGTCGATGCTGCGGGTTTGGCCAAACTGGCAGGCGTTGCTTGGGTTCATGTGAAAGACGAACGCGACCGCATGGGGCTGGGTAGTTTCAAAGCGCTGGGTGCCGCCTATGTCATTGCCCATGATGCCGCAGCCATTGGTGGTGATGATTTGTCTCAGGTTCTGGCTGGTCGCACCTATGTCAGTGCCAGTGCAGGCAACCACGGCCTGTCTGTCGCCGCAGGTGCGAAGGTGTTTGGCGCAAAGGCGGTTATCTATCTGGCCAAGGCTGTCCCTGAAAGCTTTGCGGTCCGCCTGCGCGATATGGGGGCCGAAGTGGTCCGGTCTGGCACCAACTATGCGCAAAGCATGGAAGCCGCGATGGTCGACGGCGACGCAAATGGCTGGTCCCTGCTGTCTGACACGTCGTGGGATGATTATTACGAGGTGCCCCACCGCCTGATGGAAGGCTACTGCGTGTTGATGGACGAGGTGTTTGGGCAAATACCTGCCCCGCCGACACATATCCTACTTCAAGCAGGTGTTGGCGGCTTAGCCGGAGCGGCCGCTGCGATGGCCCGCGCTGAATGGGGCGACGCCCCGCAGATCATCGTGATTGAGCCCGAGTTTGCCCCCGCCCTGATGGAATCTATCAAAGCAGGTCACTGTGTACTGGCCGATGGCCCGACGTCTGAAATGGGTCGCTTGGACTGCAAAGAACCATCGCTGATCGCGCTTAAGGGGTTGGCCACTGACGCCGATCTGTTCGTGACTATTTCCGAAGAGGAGGCCCAATCCGCGATGCCCGTATTGGCCGCACATGATCTGGCGTGTTCCACATCTGGGGGCGCTGGCCTTGCGGCTTTGCTTGCGGGTCTCGACCTGCCCGCCGATGCCCGTGTGCTTGCCGTGCTGTCCGAAGGCGTGGCCTAAGTGTTCGCCACATCCGAATACAAGGCCCGCACGGCCCGCGCCCAATCCATGATGGCGGATCGCGGCATCGACGCGCTGCTGCTCACGACCGAACCAGAGGTCCGGTATTTCACGGGCTACCTGACACGGTTCTGGGAAAGCCCCGCGCGGCCTTGGTTCTTGGTTGTCCCAGCCAACGGTGATCCGGTTGCCGTGATCCCCACCATTGGCGCGGCCCTTATGGGACGGTCATGGATTAAAGACATCCGCACATGGCGGTCGCCAGACTATGACGACGATGGTGTGGGCCTTCTGGCCAACACGCTGCGCGAATTGGGCGCATTGAATGTCGCGGTACCAATGGGATTAGAAACCCATCTCCGCATGCCGCTCGATGATTTCGACGTGCTGCAAGAGGCAATTGGGTCCAAGATTGTCAGCGACGGCGGGATCATCCCCGCCCTGCGCATGATCAAATCAAAGGCCGAGGTCGCAGCGATCCAAACGGCCTGCGACGTGGCTACCCGTGCCTTTGCGCGCGTTCCCGAAATCGCGGGCGCCGGTGTGCCGTTGTCGACGGTATTCCGCAAATTCCAGATGCTATGCTTGGATGAAGGGGCCGACTTTGTGCCCTATCTGGCTGGTGGTGCGGGCAGTGGCGGCTATGATGATGTAATCTCGCCTGCGTCTGACGCGCCCTTGCAGGACGGGGATATACTCATGCTCGACACCGGCCTGACCGTGAACGGCTATTTCTGCGATTTCGACCGGAATTTTGCGGTTGGGTCCGTGACGGATGTGTCCCAAGCGGCGCATCGGAAACTGATCGACGCCGTAAATGCAGCAATGGACATCGCAAAACCGGGCATCACTGCCGCGCAGCTTTTCCACGCGATGGACGACATCGTCACAGGCGGTGCAGGTGGGTCAGACACAGGGCGACTTGGCCACGGATTGGGTATGCAACTTACCGAATGGCCATCACTGATCCCTGCGGACAAGACGGTATTGGCCGAAGGCATGGTCCTAACGCTGGAACCCGGCATCGACGTGGGAGGCGGTAAAATGTTGGTTCACGAAGAAAATATCGTGGTGACAGACACCGGCGTACGGTTCTTATCCGCGCCCTACACACGGGATATGGTGATACTATGAGCTTTCATTTCACAACGGACGCTTCTCTGCCCGCAATGGGCCTGATCGTGCTGCAATCAGACGAGACGATTGAGCAGGATTTCAGGCGCATCTTTGGCCCTGATCCATTGATCTACGTGACCCGTGTGCCAACCGCGACCCAAGTGACCCGAGATACGTTGCAACAGATGGCCGAGACACTGCCAGCTGCCGCCAGCCTGTTTGCAGAGCCCACAAAGTTCAGCGTTGTGGGCTATGGGTGCACATCAGGTACGGCGCAAATTGGCGCGGATAACATCGCACGATTGGTCCGCGAGGGGTGCATAACGCCCCAAGTTACTCAGCCCGTAAGCGGTTTGCTCGCAGCTTGCGCGGCGTTGAACATCCAACAGCTTGGATTTTTGTCGCCCTATGTGGAAGAGGTCTCTGCGCATCTCGTCAATGTGTTGGGGACCAACGGCATCGCCTGTCCTGTGTTCGGGTCGTTCAATGAGGCCTGCGAAACGGTCGTCGCCCATATCAGCCCGCAATCGACATATGACGCGGCGGTCGCCCTCGCGGCCAAGGGCGGCATCGACGCGCTATTTCTATCGTGCACAAACCTGCGCACGCTCGACATAATTGAAACGCTCGAGGCGGAGACGGGTTTGCCTGTGCTCTCGAGCAATCAGGTGCTAGCTTGGCACATGGCCAAATTCAGCGGCATAGATTTAACCGCCCTGCCATACGGGCGTCTTTTCAAAGAAGGATAGCAGATGGAAAAGTTAAAAACATCAGCGGCTGCCCTTGTGGCATCGGCACGCGCACGGATCGAAGAGGTCAGCACGCCCGACGCTATCAAGATGGTGCAAGACGAAAATGTCGTCATCGTGGACCTGCGTGACGTGCGCGAACGGGACCGGTCGGGTTTCATCCCAAACAGTTTTCACTGCCCGCGCGGCATGGCCGAGTTTTGGGTTGATCCCGAAAGCCCGTATTTCAAAGACATCTTTGCCCAAGACAAAACATTTGTGTTCCACTGCGCATCTGGCTGGCGGTCCGCGTTAACTGTTGCGACGCTCAACGATATGGGGTTTGCATGCGCGCACCTGCGCGACGGGTTCTCCACGTGGGAATCGAGCGGTTGAGCGTAAAAGTTAGGCGTGCTGCAAGATCGCCGCTTCGCTGTCTGACAACACACGCCGCGCATAATCGCCGTAGTTGTGAACGCTGTCGCGCAAATCTGGCAGTCGATCGAGCATCCGGTCACGGGTCGTGTCTTCCATCACCGACAGCTCTGCGCTGGCAGGGTGGAAGCTTTCCGTCGCGACGCCGTTCGCAAACACGACTTCATGGTGCGGCAACATCATGTGGATATAGATGACTTCGCGCTGACCATGATCGCGAATGATTGAATGGTCGTTGATCAGGTCGCGGGCGGTCACAAGGACTTCGTCCGCATTATACAGTGAACGCGCACGCGCCCCGCGCAATACGATCCGGTGATCAGGCGATACCAGAAGCCCCGCGTCAGGCACGTCTTTGTCCAACGCCCCTGCCCGCAATCGAATGGGCGTCAGCGACGGCACGGCCTTAAGCCGCGCACCTGTCACGCGGCGTTGCCCAAGCCAAAGAATCTCGGCGCGGCCATTGTCGGCGGTTTGGACAAAATCACCCTCGGACAGGCTTGCGACATCACGCGCACCGTCAGGGGTCATGATCATCGTGCCGGGGGTAAAGCAAACAACACCGCCCTGTGCGGGCTCTGCAAAGCGGCGCAGCGTTGTTTCAATCCGGTGATCCACGACCCATAGATCTTGTTGGCGCGGAGGAATTTCATCCATAAACATGCACAGCGGTTTGCGTCCGGCGCCAGTGTTGATCAGCGTCACAGTCCAGGTATCAAACCCATCGGTCACGCGAAAGCTGTCTTCAAAAAGCGGCCCTTGCAACACAGCCGCATCCATGCGGCGTGTGTCCACTTGCGCGGATGCCAAAAGCCTGCGCACGGTCAATGCCGCGCGGCTGCGAATGTCTGCCTCTCCTTGCGACGCACCCAACGGCAGAATGCCATTTGGTCCATCAACACGCACCGCTTCGCCCGTCCAAGACCAAGCGGTACCCACATTTAGATCGGTGACAGGCGGCGCATGCTGCCCATCAATATCTGTCTGTGACCAGGAGATGACAAACGTGCCAATTAAGCCCGTTTTCATGCCTGTTATCTGCCTCAACTTATCCACGTCATTAAGTGCGCGGAATTATGCTTAGACATTAGCAAGCTGAAACGGTTTCAATCAACCCACTTTAACAAAGCGGCGTAACTATTTCATTAGAAGTTGAAATTTAGCTTCAGTGACCC
The DNA here is from genome assembly GCA_023955335.1 of Yoonia sp. GTDB lineage: Bacteria > Pseudomonadota > Alphaproteobacteria > Rhodobacterales > Rhodobacteraceae > Yoonia. The sequence goes on along the minus strand of JAGSGF010000004.1, from coordinate 53,662 downwards.
GAGAACCTGACCTTCGGTCTGGCCTTCGAATTCTTCGGACAGATAAGTGGCCCCGTAAAAGAACGATACATCTTCGCCCATCTGCCAAAACACACCAGCCCTTGCGCGTGTGCGCGTATCGGACACTGTATATCCCATATCGGCCGGCAGATAATGACTGTCAAAAACAGACGCCACATCGGCACCAATCAGGTAAGACAGCCCAACTGCGTCCCCTTCGGTCCCACGGTACAGTTGCCCAGTTACAACATCGCGCAGCAGCAGATCATCTTGCGCCACCCGACCAATAATCATGTCTGCACCTGCACGGACAAAATCCTCTGCGCCAATTTGTCCCTCAACAAACGGACGAACGCTTATGTTGTCGGCCAGCCGATATGGCCGTGTCGCAGCGGCGATCCCGCTGAGAAAAAACGCATCGTCGACTTGATCCTCGGGGAAACGTGGCCCCGGCATATCAAAGGCATCGTGAAAACTTTCTTGGAATGCGGACAATCCGGTTTGTGGGCCAATTGCCGTCAATTCCGACCCAAGCGAAACTTGAACGCTGCTCATGTCAAAATGCGTCAGCGCCCCAATCGACATTGCGCCGACATAAGGCCGATCACCAGGCGCAGGGCCAGTCGCGGGTGCAATAATCTCTGCGCGCAGACGGTACTCGATGAGATCGCCAAAACTTTCTGTGCCCGTATAGGCATCGCGCCCACGTACATGGCTATAGACGTAAGACCCGGTGCGCCACCGATCACGCCCATCACCGAAAAAGTCATTGGTAAATAAACGGCCTGTGCCAATCACCTCGCGCCCTTCAGAAAAGGCGGGTGTTGCAAAAGGTAGTATCGCGATCAAAAAAGCCAGTACAGGACGCATAAAAAATTCCCAATAATGCCCCCCCGAGCCCGCTCTGGATACTGCCCCCATTCCGATTCTGGCCAGACCTCGTTTATAGGAATCCGCAGCTATGGCCTGCTTGTCACAGTTTTCAGCCGTGTCGCAGCAAATTGCCTACATCTTGTGCTGCTTCCAACGCGCCCTCTAGATACCCGCCAAACGATTGGCCCATTTCAGATGACCCAAAAATGACCCGCCCGTCCCAGATGTTGGCCAATGCACGCGGGCGACCATATGCGGGGTGGCCTGCACTGGTAAAATCGGCGGGCGTTGCAGTGTGTGGTTCTTGCGCCCAATCTTGCAAAATAAGCTGTCGTGGCGTGGCCCCGAACAGCCGTTCCAACTGATCGGCCGCCATCTTGGTCATCTCATCGCGGTGCGCGGCCCGTGTGTCCGCGTCAAAGCCGACAAACCCGAAAGCCGCGTAGGGCCCGCCTGATTGCGGCGATGCATCGTGGACTTCAACCATCGGTCCACGTCTGCTTTGCGCGTCACCTGAAAGCCCTGCATCACGCCAATATGCTTTGTCATAGATCGCCACATATTTGGCGTGTCCAGCCATCCATGTCGGTATATTGCCCATCGCACGCGATTGATCAGCAGATAGGGCAGGATCAAAGGTCATTGTCTGCGCAACACGTGGCGGCAGCGCGAGGATCACTCTGTTAGCTGAAATGCTAAGTTTATCTGTTGTGACGATCACGCCGTTATCGGTCTGTGAAATTGCAAACACCGCCTGCCCCAGATGCAGCCTGTCTGCAGGGACAGTTTCTGCAAAGGCATCAACCAATGCCGTCATGCCCCCTGCAATCCGCAACGATCCAGCCATCGATGCAAAGCCTGCGCCGCGTTGAACGTTTCCGTTCTGATCCTCGGCCACGATGTCGCCTGTGCTGTATTGCTCGAACACTGTCAGGCCAAACCGCTTTGTCGCGGCTGCCATGCGCGGCTGGCCTTGCCAGAACCACGCGGGGCCAAGATCAAAGGCAGCCCCATCAACCCGAGCTGTATGGATACGCCCACCGAAACGGTCTCGCGCCTCGACCAGTTGAAAATCTACACCAGTGCGGTGGAATTCATCCGCCAACGCCAGCCCGGACAGGCCACCGCCAACGATCACAACATCCGTGTCCATCAGACGGCTGGTTGCGTAGGCGGGGTGCGCAGGTGGCCTGTTTTAATCCAGACGCGCGCCCCGTTTGGTCCGGCCGTTGCCGTCAGATCATGCCCAACAGGCAAGCGCAGCCAACTATCTGTTTTGAAGTCCTCGCCGCCCTCGGCAAAGGCGCCGTCAATGACGAAGACTTCAGCCCCACCGTGATCTGCAATGTCGATCTCCGTGCCAGCGGCCCAATCTTCAATCCGTACCGTTTCGCGGTCGTCAGTGTGGAGCAGTGTGATTGTCACGCCATTGCGGGCTGGCTCTGGCGTCATGTCTTCTGGCCGTAAAGTCACTGCGGTGCGATCATCCATATCAAACTGCCATAGCTTGACCATGATCACTGCGCCATCCACCGAGCTTGGCGTGTGCGACGACTGGGGCGGGTTGCGCACATAGGATCCCGCAGGGAAATCCCCGTGTTCATCTTGGAATGTGCCTGACAAGACCAGATACTCTTCACCGCCCGTATGCACGTGGGGCGAAAATGCGGACCCGGGCGCATAGCGCACGATGGTGGTGGCACGCGCGACCTCTGCGCCCATGCGGTCCAGCATACGGCGGTCCACGCCCTTCATCGGGGACGTGACCCACGGGATGTCAGCAGCGTGCACAACCGCGCGTACAGAAAAATCAGCGTTCAAATCCATGGGTCTGTTCCTGTTAGGTTACGAGAGGTTGGGGAAATAATCTTCGCACACGCCTTCGCGGTATACATCTGCGGTGCAGCAATGCAGGCCACCACCAAACGCATAAGCATCGCGCAGTTCGACAGGGATAACGTCCATGCCCAGCTTGTCCATCTGTTCCATCTGGTACACTTCTGACGCTTCGACGCAGACCGTTTTGGGGTCAAGCACAAGCACGTTCATCGACAACCACGTGGAAGAATAGCAAAGCGGCGGCGGCGCGTTATGCGCAGGCTGCGCCGCATCAACAATTTCCCAGCCGTTGTCATTATACATTTTGCGCTGATCGTCGGGCAAACGGCGGTGCGGATTGTTCAAAATCAACCCTGGGCGCAGCGGCGTGAACGTCGCATCAATGTGGATCGGGTACGGATCACCGGGGAAATTGACAGTATGCACGCGGTGGTCAGGGAAATGGCGCTTGAGCCATTCGATCCCTTTAAGGTTCGTGGTGAACCCGTGCTGCACAACAAGATCGCGACCAAAACGTAGAACGTCAGCGGCGTCAAACAGCGGCTCTTCTTCGGTCGTGACAAAGAACTTATTCGCCGCCCATTCAAGCCGCTTGGTATCGCCAATCTTTTCGGACAGGTAATCAGGATGATAATCGGCATTGGTCAGGCGCGGTTTTGGGGCGCTTTCGTGCCGGAAATTCGGGTCTTCGTTGAAGTATTGCTGCATCAACGGGCGGTAATTCAAGTACTCGAACCAACGACAGCGGTACGACATCGTTGCCTCAAGCATTTCGGACCCGACAGTCAGCAACACATCGCGGGGCGGCATGCAGCCGAACTGGCTTTGCGTATGGAAATCAGGGGTCGTTGCAGGCTGCGAATGGTCAATCGACGTCGGGCGGTCCACACGGACGCCGCGCTTTTGCAGCATGGACGCAAAGTTGTCCAAAAGCTCGTTGGCGCGGTCGATGGTTTCCTGCGGACGCTTTCCCCACATGCCACGCATGTCGCTGTCTTCAGGCACTTTGGCGTCCAGCGCGGGTTCCTCGGGTGGGATGTGGCAATCATCCGCACGGCCCACGATCACATGCTTCAGTGGATCCCACTCGTTCCAGCTGTTCACGACTGTATTTTGCATCTTTGAACTCTCCCCTGACGCGGTCAATTTGCCGACTGCTTCTTATTCGCAATCACGGGACAATTTGCAAGAAATTTGGTGCGGGTACTTTGGTTAGGGTGGCGGGGTCTGCTGATCATCGTCAGACGGGTCTGTATCGTCATCCGAAAGAATGCGCCAAGCAGCGCCGTCAAGATCATCATATTGCGCACTTCGCAGCGTCCATAAAAATGCAACAAGCGCTGCTATCGACAACGCCAAAGACACCGGGATCAAGACGAGCAAAATATCCATATGTTCACCTCACCCGCAGCGCATTTGCCAGGACTGTGATTGAAGATGCTGACATCGCGATTGCAGCGGCCAATGGCGAGGCAAATCCCAAAATTGCGACAGGTACAGCAATCAGATTATAGCCTGCGGCGATGACGAAATTCTCGACAATACGGCGGCGTGCACTCCGTGAAATTCGCAGCGCCTCGGGTATCTCGGACAGGCTTTGACCCAAGACGACTATGTCGGACGCTGCCCGTGATGCATCAAGGGCCGAAGCGGGTGAAATCGACGCATAGGCCCGTGTCAGCGCGGCGGTGTCATTCAACCCGTCGCCAACCATCAAAACCCGTTTTCCTTGATCCGAAAGCTCCGCGATGGCGCTAAATTTGTCGTCGGGGCTCATGTTGCCGTGCGCGGGAATACCGCCAACTTGGGCTGCAAGTCTCGTGACTGCGCTTTGGGTGTCACCTGAAAATATTTGCGGCGAAAATCCGGCGGCCTTGAGCTGATTGATCGTTTCAGCCGCGCCATCCTTAAGCGTTTCAGAAAACTGCAAAGCCACAGGCACCTGCACCCCGATACGGAACGCAGGGCTAGTTTTTGCACCGACCCAATCACCGCGACCCAACCGGATGATTTGGCCTTTGTGCATCCCCTCAACGCCACATCCTGCGACCTCTTTTATATCATCAAAAACAAGGGGGCGGATATCGACGGGGAGTGCCGCAGCGATGGCCCGCGACACCGGATGATGTGACGATTGGCAAAGTCCTGCAAGCAATGCCAGGGATTCAGGATCAAGATCGCTGGTATCAAGGTGAGCCTGCCCGATTGTGAGGGTGCCGGTCTTGTCAAAGATCACTGTGTCGATTTCTGCTAACCGTTCGAGTGCGGTGCTGTCTTTCACCAATAATCCGCGCCGAAACAGCCGACCGGTCGCGGCCGTGATGACCGCAGGGGCCGCAAGTCCAAGTGCACAGGGGCAGGTGATGATCAAAACTGAAATTGCGATCCGCAACGCCGGAACGGCGTCAGCCGAAACCACATACCACCCTAGAAACGTAATGGCCGCGAGTAGATGAACCGCTGGTGCGTAAATCTGGGCTGCACGATCTGCCAATGCGGTATACCGGTTCCGGCCGCTTTCAGCCGTTGCAACCATCGCGGCCATGCGCTGCAGCGTTGTATCTGCCCCGACGGCTGTGACCAAAACCGTTAGGGGGCCGGTCAGGTTTAACTCCCCTGCCGCAATCACATCGTTGTGCGTCATCATCGTCGCGCGGCTTTCGCCGGTGATCAGCGATCTGTCGACCTCTGAGGTGCCGTTAAGAATGGTCCCGTCAATCGGTGCCCGCATGCCTGCAACGACCACGATAGTATCCCCGACCCGCAGGTCAGATACATCCACATTTTTGCGGATGCCGTCGACGATACGCACAGCCCTCGGGACCTCGAGCGCGCTGAGCTCTTGCGATGCCGACCGCGCTGCAAACCGTGTTCTGTGATCAAGGTAGCGACCGATCAACAAAAAGAACGTCAGCGAAAGGGCTGCATCAAAATAGACCTGCTCATTGCCCTGCGATGTTTCAAACACCGACAGCGCCGCAGCCAAAATAATGGCCAGCGAAATGGGGACATCCATGTTTAGTCTGCCCGCCCTTAAAGCGACGATCGCGGACGACACGAATACTTGGGCCGAGAACGCCAATGCGGGCACCGCGATGGCCGCAGATAGCCAATGGAACATCACTTGCGTCGCATGCGATGCGCCCGACCAGACGGCAACAGAAAACAGCATAACGTTCATCATCGCAAAGCCAGCCACAGACAATTTCAAAAGCAAGGCACGCCCAACTTCGTCTTTGCCACCTGCATTCAACAGGGTTTGGTCAAGCGGATGCGCCTCAAATCCAGCAGCCGCAAGCGTGGCGACGATGTCTTCTGCCTCAAGCCCTTCGGCCTCAACGGCGACACGCTTGGTCGTCATATTGACGCGCGCGGCGACGACGCCGGGGAGTGCAAGCAGGGTCTTTTCGACGCCTCTAATACAGCCCGCACAGTGGATATGTGGAAGCGACAGAATGATCCCTTTCGCAGGAATCGCGCGTTCCGCGATATCTTGTGCCAAGCCGGATGCGGCACAGCCCGGACACGCAGAGGTGGTCACCGCTATGGTCATTGAACAACCCGAACAACGATACGCTGCCGAAAGATTGTACCGTCTTCGGCCTCTGCAATGATCCGGAGATTCCAGTTGCCGACCTTGACATCAATCGGCGCAACAAAGGCGGTCCCGTCAAAGCGCAATTCAGGAAACTGATCGGCGCTGACGGACGTCGCCTTGCCAAAGACAACAGACCGGATATCTGGCGATACCGGCTGGCCATCTTTCATAATTTGAAGCCGTAAAATACCTGCCTGCACCTCGGCAGACACATCCCAATTCAACGCAAGTTGCGCCGCACGGTCGGCATCAAACGACTGACTAGCCACATAAGAGTTTTTGACTTCTAGGCCGGGGAAGGTCCGCACTGCCTGATACGCAAGTGTCAGGTTGACGCTGATGATGATTGCAAAGCTTGCGCACATGATCGCGGCCACTTTGCGGCCTGTTAGGGGGCGGCCTGTTAGGGGGCGGCTTGCTACGGGTGTCATTATTTGTCCTTCCCATCAAAACTGCTGTCGCGAAATGCACGTTCGCCGCTGATCACGTCCTCGACCCAGAACCGCAGGTCAGTATGACTTTGTTGTGCGGCTGCATCCTGCGGGCGGGCGGTCACGTAGACGCGCTGTTGTGTTGAACTATCAGGGGCCACAGTCACCAGATTGGTTTGCGAGCCCTCAACATCGATCCGCAGGACTTCATCCGAACTAAGCGACAATCGGAATTCACGCGGCTCGCCATGCTTGTTACGCAAACGCAGGATGTATGTGTTGCGGATGGAGCCATCCGACAGCATGATAAATGTCGGGTTGCGCACAGGTGCGACTGTCAGATCAATTTCGGCACGGATGAACAACGCAAACACCAGACCAAACCCGATCAGTGACCATAAGAAGGTGTAAAGAATGGTGCGCGGCCGCAGAATGTGTTTCAAAATCGGCTTTGGCGCTTGGCCAGCGCGTTCTTGCGGCTCGTCGGACAGGGCCAGATAGTCAATCAACCCGCGCGGTTTCCCGATCTTGTCCATCACATCGTCACAGGCATCGATACAAAGTGCGCAGGTAATGCATTCCATCTGTTGCCCGTCACGAATGTCGATCCCCATTGGGCACACGTTGACGCAAGCCATGCAATCGATGCAATCGCCTGTGCTTTCCAACCGTTTTTTAGCGCGCGGTTCGCCACGCCACTCGCGGTAGCCAACCGTCAGCGTATCATCGTCCATCATCGCCCCTTGGATACGGGGCCAAGGGCACATGTAGATGCACACCTGTTCGCGCATAAAGCCACCGAACAAGAATGTTGTCGCCGTGAGCACCGCAATCGTGCCGTAGGCGGCGGGATGCGCTTCAAATGCAATCAGGTCGCGCAGCAATGTTGGCGCGTCTGTGAAATAGAACACCCATGCACCCCCTGTCGCGATCGCGATCAGTAGCCAGACGATCCATTTGGTTATCCGCAGACGCCATTTATGTAGGGTCCAATCGGCTTTCCACAGACGCACCCGCGCGTTGCGATCCCCCTCAATCCAGCGTTCAACAAGGATAAAAAGATCGGTCCAGACGGTTTGTGGACAAGCATACCCGCACCAGACCCGCCCAAGGGCGGATGTAAACAGAAACAGGCCCAGGCCCGCCATGATCAAAAGCCCTGCCACAAAATAAAACTCGTGCGGCCAAATCTCGATCCAGAGGAAATAGAACCGGCGACCAGCCAAGTCGACCAACACAGCCTGATCAGGAAGCGCCGGTCCACGGTCCCACCGCAGCCAAGGCGTAAGATAGTAGATGCCCAAAGTGACTGCCATGATCCACCATTTGAGCGTCCGGAAATATCCGGTCACGCGTCGTGGAAAGATGGGCACTTGCGGCGCATAAAGTGATTGATTTTCTGACATTCCGGGACTGGTCCAATGCTGTTCACGTTGACAGAGCTATCGACAATCTGGCGGCGGGCCTTTGACACAGATCAAGAAACGCAAAATGACCCCAGCCTTATGGCATGCGCGCGCATACTCAAAGGCTGGGGTCGTAGATCGGCGCGCTTTACTCGCCGCCGCCCAATCCATGCACATAGGCCGCGACTGCATTGATATCAGAGCGCGTCAGACGCTGCCCCCACGCAGGCATGACGCCGAACCGTGCATTGGTCACAGTTTCTGTCAACGCCGCCGTGTCACTGCCGTAGAGCCAGATTGCATCCGTCAAATTCGGGGCGCCCACATCGCGGCTGCCTTTGCCGTCCGCCCCGTGACAGGCTGAGCATTGCTCCTCAAAGATCACAGCGCCTGCGCTTGCCATTTCGACATCAAACTCGCCCCCGGACAGCTGCAGAACATACTGCACAGCACTGTCGATTTCATCGGATGACAGGACCTCGCCGTAGGCAGGCATCTGCGACCAATGCGCGTCAGCGTCGGTTTCATTGCGGATGCCGTGGTCGATGGAATAGGCGATATCCTGAATAGCACCGCCCCAAAGCCAGTCGTCATCTAGCAAGTTGGGATAGCCCAGCCCACCAGCCGCACCGGACCCGTGGCACTGTGAACAATTCGTGCGGAAAACCGCAGCACCGTTGGCATAAGCAAACCGTTGCAAGTCAGGGTCATCTTTTAGCAAGCTAAGATCGACTTGTGTCAAAGACTCACGCAGGTCTGCGTTTTGTTGCTCAAAACGGCTGATCTCGGCGGCGACTTCGCCCCGCGTAGAGTACCCCAGCACACCCTTTGTGGCCCCTGAAATCATTGGCCAAGCCGGATAGGCAATCATGTACCCGATGCCCCAGATGATGGTGAGGTAAAGACACCAAAGCCACCACCGTGGTAAAGGGTTGTTCAGCTCTTTAATCCCGTCCCATTCGTGACCGGTTGTATCAACGCCTGTCGCTTCGTCGGTTTCATGTTTGGTCATGATCCGCTCCTTTGTTGTCTTGGGCAGACGCGCAAATGCACCCTGCACAATCGTTTTTGCAGGCCGTCTTGGCGGTATCATTGCGAAATGGAATGTTGGCAATATCCTCGTGGATGGCGCGGCTTCCGGGCCTGAAAGCCCAAGCGATTGCCCCACCAAAGAACGCCGTCATCAAAAGAAGAACCCAGCTATCGGCGAGTTCACGAAGAAAGGAATATGTGTCCATGGGAAGGCTCCTTTAGCGGCTTTCGTCAGGTGTGAATGTTGAAAAATCGACGAGCGTTCCAAGCATTTGCAGATAGGCGACAAGGGCATCCATCTCCGTGACACCGGGCGCACTATCGAAATTGCTCACAACAGCTTTGGGATAGCGTTCAACCATCGCGTCCCAATCACCGTCGGGGTCAGCCTGCACAATAAAATCGGCCTGCGCATTTGCGATCATCTCATCAGTGTAAGGTACGCCTACGATGCGGTGCGTCTCAAGCAAGTCTTGCACAAACTCACCATCAATCGGGGTGCGCCCAAGGAATGCGTATTTTGGCATAATCGATTCCGGCACAACGGATTGGGGATCGTTTAGGTGATCCACGTGCCATGCGTCTGAATACCTGCCACCAACGCGTGCAACGTCTGGCCCCGTGCGCTTCGACCCCCATTGAAATGGATGATCATACATCGATTCCGCGGCCAGCGAATAGTGGCCATACCGCTCCACCTCGTCGCGCATTGGCCGGATCATCTGACTGTGGCAGGTATAGCACCCTTCACGAACGTAGATGTCGCGTCCGGTCAGTTCCAGCGGGGAGTAGGGCCGCATGCCTTCCACCTTTTCAATCGTGTTTTCGAGGTAGAAAAGTGGTGCAATTTCCACAATCCCACCCACGGAAACCACTGCAAAGGTAGCAACCAGCAAAAGCGTCGGACTGCGTTCGAGGATTTGGTGTTTGTCGAGAAAACCCATGATACGATCCTTATTCTGCCGGTGCGGCGTTAGCGTTGGCGTTGGCGTTGACAGGGACGGTGACGTGATGTCCGACGCGAATGGTCATCCATATGTTCCAGACCATGATCAGGGCGCCGCCAAGGTAAAGAAGACCACCCAAACCACGCACCACATACATCGGGAACTTTGCGGAAACCGTGTCGGCGAACGAGTTAACAAGGAAGCCTTGCGCATCAACCTCGCGCCACATCAGACCTTCCATGATGCCAGTGACCCACATCGACGAGGCGTATAAAACGATGCCGATCGTCGCGAGCCAAAAGTGCCAGTTGATCGCGCTTAACGAATGCATCGCAGGACGGCCCCACAGCCTTGGCGTCAAGAAGTAAAGCGCGCCAAAGGTGATCATCCCGTTCCAACCCAATGCGCCAGAATGCACGTGGCCAATGGTCCAGTCGGTATAATGGCTGAGCGAATTCACAGCGCGGATCGACATCATCGGCCCCTCAAATGTGGACATGCCGTAGAACGCGAGGCTGACAACCATCATGCGGATGATCGGATCAGTCCGCAGCTTGTCCCATGCCCCTTGTAGGGTCATCAGGCCGTTAATCATGCCGCCCCAACTTGGCATCCACAGGACGATTGAAAAGACCATCCCAAGTGTGGTCGCCCAGTCAGGCAAAGCAGTGTAGTGCAAGTGGTGCGGACCCGCCCAAATATACAGGAACGTCAGCGCCCAAAAGTGGATGATCGACAGCTTATAGCTATAGATCGGACGCCCCGCCTGCTTGGGGACGAAGTAGTACATCATCCCAAGGAAACCCGACGTCAGGAAGAACCCAACCGCGTTATGACCGTACCACCACTGCGTCATAGCATCCTGCACGCCCGAGAAGACCTGCACAGATTTCGACCCCCAGATTGACACCGGGATCGAGAGGTTGTTGACGATATGCAGCATCGCAATCGTGACGATGAAGCTCAGTAAAAACCAGTTCGCGACGTAGATATGACGCTCGCGGCGGGTGAAAATAGTGCCTAAGTATGTGATAAGGAACGCGACCCAGACGATGGTCAGCCAAATGTCGACGTACCATTCCGGCTCTGCATATTCTTTGGACTGCGTCGCACCCAATAGATAGCCAGTCGCAGCCAAGACGATAAACAACTGGTAGCCCCAAAAGACGAACCAGCCCAGATTGCCGCCCCAAAGACGCGCGCCGCATGTGCGTTGCACGATGTAGAACGACGACATGATCAATGCGTTGCCACAAAATGCAAAAATCACAGCGGACGTGTGAAGTGGCCGCAGCCGACCAAAGTTTGCATAGGGCTGTGCCCATTCAACATTAAGCGCGGGAAACGCGAGCTGGAACGCAATTATCACGCCAACAAGCATGCCGATAACGCCCCAAAACCCGGTCGCAATAACGCCAGCCCTGACGACCCCGTCAAAATAACCGTTTGTGTCGGTGCTTATGGCGGGCGCATCAGTGCGGCGTAAAACCCAGATGAACATGCCAGCCGACACACCCATGATCAGCAGTGCATGAAACTGGTAGGCGATGTCTCTTGCCCAGTCGGCGCCCAACGCCGCCACGAAAAAAATCATGCCTAACGCGATCAGCTTTAAATAGTTCAACATTCTTGATGCCCTCAATTGCGACGCAAACATGTGGGTCTGCGAAAACCGTTAGGCGGGTTTGTGCCAGCGTGTCGCGTGGCATTCCTTGATCTGCATCAAAAACTCCAATTTTGATTTTTTGCGCTGCGTCAAGGTTTCGGCCCACCAAAGGGCTTACCTAGGTTTCAATCAAATCGAAGGGTCCGGCTATGAGTTTCAAGTCCATCACCATGTTCGTGCATGATCCGTCAGCTGCGCTGACGACGTTAGACTATGCAATTTTGGCTGCCCGGTCATGGGGGGCCCATTTGCACATCGTCGCCGCGGGCGTTGATAGCACCGATCCAGGGTTCTACTACGCAGGTGCGCAAAGCATTGCCATTCAACAAAACCTTGATTTTGCCCAAACGCAGGCCCGCGAAATTGAAAAAGTTATCCGCACGCGCCTGCATGCCGAGGACATCAACTGGGATGTTGAAACGGTCACATTGATGTCGGGTGGGCTATTGTCCTTTATATCCGACCATATGCGGTTCTTTGATGTGGCGATCTTGCCGCTGCCCTATGATGACGGGCAGTCGCAGTTGGACGTCGCAGCATTTGAGGCCTGCCTCTTTGGTGCCGATATTCCGGTCATCGTTGTTCCCAAAGGGAATACGCAACAACCACCCACATCTCGGGTGCTCATCGCATGGGATGACGGCCCCGAGGCATTGGCTGCAACGCGCGCTGTTCTCCCGATAATTGATAGCGTGGATCTTACAAATATCTGTGTTGTAAATCCGTCAGATGCTGGAAAAGATCGCTCTGACCCGGGCGGACGTTTGGCACTATTGCTATCGCGGGCAGGTGCCACCGTTGAGATTACGGTTTCTGCCAAGCTCCGGTCCAACGTCGCCGACCAGCTGATGCAACATGCAAAGGAAACCGGAGCAGAGATGATCGTGATGGGCGCATATGGGCATTCGCGTTTTCGCGAAGCTGTCATCGGTGGCGTAACGCGCACAATTTTACGGCAAGCACCTGTGCCTGTATTACTTGCGAATTAGTAGCCGGTAACTTCGCCTGCCACGTCGCGTAATGCGGCCAAGTCAGGGATGAAAACTTCGCGCTTGCTTGCATACTCAATGATCCCATCAGCCTTCAGTTTCGAAAACTGACGGGTGACTGTCTCTAACGTCAAACCAAGATAATCTGACATCGCGTCACGCGTAAGCGGCAATAAAATCGGCGCAGGCTGGGGGGCGGCCAAGCCCTCGATGGAAACGGTGCGACGTTGGATCAGCAATAAAAAGCTTGCGATCCGTTCGCGGGCAGTCTTGCGACCCAGCAAGAACATCCAGTCGCGCGCAGCATCCAGTTCATCCAAGGCCATCGCAAGCATGCGTTGTGCAATATGCGGGGTACTTTCCACAAGCTTTTCAAACTCACCACGCCGGAAGCAACACAAGGTCACATCAGTGATCGCGGTCACATCATAAAGCGCTGTCTCGCGGCCGGGCCTGCCGATAAAGTCAGATGGCAATAGCAACCCAACGGTCTGCTTGCGTCCATCCTCGACCAGATGTTGAATAGTCGCCGTTCCCGCGACAATAGACGCCACAAACTCCATCCGGTCACCGGCCCACTTGATCGTTTGGCCGGCACTATACGAGCGGTAATATTTCATCGCTTCAAGCTGGACAAACTCACTACTGTCACAAGTCGCGCAAATGGCACGATGTCGGATCGGGCAGCCGTCACAGTTTCTAAATGGTATGGTCTTGGTCATATTGACTTCATAGCCGATCTTGAAAAGCGGCGGTACCTCTATTGAATGGTTTTATGAAAGGACTCGGTCGTTGTGACAACCTTGATGCAGAGACCACACGTGATGGGCCGGATGCCCTGATCCCTGCATCAAAGGACCCGGCCATCGGGCAGTGACTAAAGAGCCGTACTTGTGTCAGATGGCTACTGTCCAGCTGCGAGGTTTTGTTGCACGAGGTCTCGTCTTGGGTCTCCATCCGGCAGGTCCACAACAAGCGGCGCTGCCTGCTGATAGGCGGCTGCGGCCCCTGCGTCATCGCCAAGCACCACATACGCCCGCGCCAGCTGCAACCAACCATCAAGATCATCTGGTTCTTGCTCTAGTCGGGCAGCCAACTGCGCGACCATTGAGGCGATAAATGCATTGCGGTCTTCCGTCGAAAGCTCCGCTGCGCCAGCAATATCTTCTTGCGTGGGCCCGCGTAAGGCTGGTGCATAGTCTGAAAGTGAAACCGGTGGTTTGCCCAGTTTTGCACCATAGAAATTCGCTTGGGCCACAAAAGATTCCATCCACGGGTTGGGTCCGCTCGATGTGTCCAACCGCGCGACAAGCAACGCGTAGGCGGCATCGACTTGTCCAGCCTGTTCCAGCGCAAAGGATTTGTAATAAATCCCCGCCGGATTGTCCGGTGACAGCAACAAAGACCGGTCCAGCGCGCGTTCAGCGAGCGGTGTGACCTGTCCATTGTCGCGTAATATAAGGGCTTCGGCAAAACGTGTGAACTCGGACGCTGTCGCATCATCACGTTCCAGTACACGACTATAGGCATCTGCGGCGTCCGTATATTGCCCCATGCGCATAAAGGCGTCTGCCAACAGCAACCATCCTTCAGTCGGGCCACCGTTTTCATCGGCCTCAAGCTGAGTACGAAGCCGTTGCGTCAAATCGTTACGCTGTGTGATGTCTGCGCGCTCTTGTTTGCGTTCTGAAAACTTCACGCTTGGCGTCGCGGGCGATCCAATGCTTATGTATAAAGCGATGGCAGAAATTGGCACCAGAATACCCGCAAGGACAACCGCCCACCCGCCAGTCACGATCGCGCTTGGTATCGATTTGTGGTTGCTATCGACAGCAATGATCCGACGCTTGATCTCGACCGCTGCCGCCCGCCCATCCTGAGATGAAATCAAACCACGCGCCATGTCGCGGTCAATTTCAACAAGCTGGTCACGCAGCATGGCCTGAGCGCTATCAGAATGCGACACCAAGCCCGTCGAGCGTCGCACAATCGGAATGACAAAGCTCGCGACAACAAGCGCAACCAACAAACTACCCCAAAGAAATATCATTGCATGTCCCCGTCCGTATGGCGTTTCGTGACATCTGCAAAAATGTCTTCCTCGTCCGCACTTAGTGTTTCGTCGCCGCCAGATACAGCGTTGGAACGCCGAAAGACCAAAGCCACAAAAAACCCGCCAAGTAAGGCAATCACAAACGGTGCCAGCCAAAGCGCATATGTTGTCGATTTCCAAGGTGGTTTAAACAGAACGTAGTCACCATAGCGGGCAACGACATAATCATAGACCTGATCGTTCGTGTCCCCGGCGACCAACCGTTCGCGCACAAGTAGCCTTAGATCCCGGGCAACTCCCGCGTTTGACGTATCGATGGGTTCATTTTGGCATACGACACACCGCAAGTTTGCCGAGATGTCGCGTGCGCGTGCCTCAAGGACTGGGTCAGAGAGTATTTCATCAGGCTCTACAGCGGCCACAGATGTCGCCATGAATATCAGAATAATCAAAAGTCGTATCATGGTTTATCGGCTCCTGCCTGTGCCAGCGCTTTGCGAATATTTGCCAATGCTGCGTCGCTGGTTATTGGACCGACATAGCGGAATACGACGATACCATTGGTATCAATCACAAAGGTTTCTGGCACACCCGAAATGCCCCATTCGATCCCGGCACGCCCGGTTTCGTCCGATCCGATACGGTCATAGGGGTTGCCCAATTCAGTAAGCCAAGCAGCGGCCGCATCTGGTTTGTCTTTATAGTTGATCCCGACCAACACCAAGCCATCTTCGCGCACCATTCGCGTCAAGACGGCATGTTCTGCGCGGCATGGCACACACCAAGACGCAAAGACATTCACCAAAATCGGGCCTGACGCATCCGTGAAATCTTGGGTCGACAGCCCAGACACGCCAATGCCTTCTATCGCAGGAAGATCAAAGACCGGAACAGGCTGCCCAATCAAGGCCGATGGAACTGAACCAGGATCGCGGTCAGGGTTCAGCCCCCACCATCCGGCAAGCCCGATTGCTATCGCAACACATAGCGGGAGGAAAATGAGAAACCGTTTCACGTCTATTCCCCAACAATTGGCAAAGGGGCGACAGCCGTCTTGCGTTTCGGCGTACCGACCCGAAGACGACGGTCCGTAAGCGACGTGAGGCCACCTAACACCAACATCAACGATCCCAACCAAACAAGCCCAACCAACGGCTCGTACAAGATACGCAATGTCCATTTTCCGTCCATGTCTTGATTTGCAGGCTCGGTGATCGACGCATAAAGGTCGCCTGCTGGTGTCGACCTAATCGCCGCTTCAGTCGTCTGCGACTGCGCCACCGGATACGTGCGACGCTCGGGTCGCAGCACGGTGACTTCACGCCCATTTCGCGACACACGCAACACGCCAACAGCTGCGACATAGTTAGGACCTTGCACACGCTCTGTGCCTTCAAAAGTCACGTCAAACCCTGCAATTTCAATTTGCGTTCCTGGCTCAACGAACAGGACTTCTTCGGATTTCCATGCGGACGACCCGATAAATCCGAACATGCACACCGCAAGGCCGGCATGCGCCAATGTCATGCCATGTGACGACCGCGGAACGCGGCGCAAACGATCAAGGCTTTCACCAAATCCGACTTGCCCGAGCTTAATACGCAACGACCATTCACGTAGTGTCGCGAGCAAAAGCCAAACCGCAATCGCCATTGATAGCACAGCAAGCGCGGGCCCTTTTGTTTGTACGTACCAAACAACAAGCGCGGCGATCAGTGTGATTGCCATCACCCATTTGAGGCGGTCAAAAACACCCGGCAGATCGGCACGCTTCCACGAAAGAAACGGCCCCACACCCATAACAATGACCAGCGGCAGCATAATCGGGATAAAGCTCGCATTGAAAAACGGCGGTCCAACCGAGATTTTGTCCCCCGTAACGGCTTCTAAGAACAACGGATAGAGCGTTCCGAAAAGCACCGTCGCGGTTGCCAAAGCGAGCAGTAGGTTGTTGATCAGCAATCCACCTTCTCGACTGACTGGCGCAAAAAGACCACCCGGATCCATCTTTGGCGCGCGAATTGCATAAAGCGTAAGAGAGCCGCCAATAGAAACAACAAGCAGACCAAGAATATATATACCCCGCTCTGGGTCAACGGCGAAGGCGTGAACAGATGTAAGCAGCCCAGACCGGACGATGAATGTTCCAAGTAGAGACAGTGAAAATGTCAGAATTGCCAAGAGGATCGTCCAGCTTTTAAACGCGCCACGTTTTTCTGTGACAACCGCCGAATGCAGCAGTGCGGTTCCCAAAAGCCAAGGCATGAAGCTCACGTTTTCGACAGGGTCCCAAAACCACCAGCCGCCCCAACCCAGCTCGTAGTAGGCCCACCATGACCCAAGTGCGATCCCGCCGGTCAACGCCACCCAAGCGGCCAATGTCCAAGGCCGGACCCAACGTGCCCAAGCGGGGTCAACGCGTCCCTCAATAAGTGCGGCAACCGCAAAGCTAAAGACAATCGAAAATCCAACATAGCCGATATACAGCAACGGCGGATGCATCGCCAAACCGACGTCCTGAAGAAGCGGGTTAAGGTCGTTGCCGTCCAAGGGCGCCGGAAATATCCGGTCAAATGGGTTGGATGTGAACAGCATAAAGCTTAGGAAACCGATACTGATCCACGCCTGAACGCTCAGCGTCCGTGCTTTTAGGCTGGTTGGAATGTTCTGCCCAAGAAGTGCGACAGCCGCCCCAAAAGCCGCAAGGATCAGCGTCCACAACAAAAGTGACCCTTCATGGCTGCCCCAAGTCCCCGCCACTTTGAACAACATTGGCTTTAGGGAATGGGAGTTTTCCACCACATTCAGGACTGTGAAATCACTGACAACAAATGACCGCATCAACGCGCCAAATGCGATCGCAATCAGAATGCATTGCAAAAATGCGGTCGACGTCGCGCTGCGCATCCAGACGGCATTGTTTCGGGCCGCACCCCAAATTGGCAAAATGCCTTGGACCACTGCGGTCATCAACGCGAGTGTCAGTGCAAACTGACCAATCTCAGGAATCATTGCCAGCTCCGTTTTTTGTATCTTCAGATTGATTTGGGTCTTGGCGTCCACCCTGATAAACACCCTGCGCTTCGAGCGCATCAATGACCTCTGCGGGCATGTAGTTTTCGTCATGCTTGGCCAAAATCTCAGTCGCTAGGAACGTGCCATCGACAAAGCTTCCCAGCCCAATCATCCCCTGCCCTTCTTCGAAAAGATCAGGCAGCATTCCGACGTAAATGACGGGAACCGTTGCGTTGCCATCTGTCACACTGAACGTCACAGACGCGTCGCCAATAGTCCGCAGCGAGTTTTCCGACACCAGCCCGCCAATGCGGAATTTTTCGCTTGAAGGCGGAGGCGCCTCGGTAACCTGCGTTGGTGATCTAAAATAGTTGATCCCATCTTGTAGCGCATAGCCGATAAGAACCGTGGCGACACCAAGTGCTGCAAAAGCCAAAACAATGATCTGAATGCGCCGTCTCTTTTTTAGTGTCATCATGGCTTGTTCAAATCTCTTTTTTTAGGGTTCCGAAATGGTAACAGGAGGGACCAAGCTAGCCCGCTTGGGCGACGGTCCTGCCAACGTAACCCGATGGGCATTGTTTCATGCGGCAGTTTCGGTTGAGGAACATGGGTTGCGAATAGATGATCCCAGATCGACAGGAAAAACCCATAATTAGAATCGTGCTCTTGCCGGTCCGTCGAATGGTGAACGCGGTGCATGTCAGGGGTCACGATAACACGGCGCAGCACCGTATCAAGCCAAAGTGGCAATCGAATATTTGCATGGTTGAACATTGCTGACCCATTCAACAATATCTCAAACAGCAAAACAGCTGCCGCTGGTGGCCCCAAAAGATAGATAAGACCGACCTTTAAGGTCATCGAAAATGCGATTTCAACGGGGTGGAAACGTATTGCCGTTGTGACATCCATCTCCGTATCCGCGTGGTGCACCTGATGCAAACGCCATAGCACTGGAATTTTATGCGTTACAACGTGCTGTGCCCAAATCGCAAAATCAAGCGCCAGAATAGTGGTCCCCCAAGCGATCCAATTCGGGACATCAAACGAATTGAGCACCCCAAAGCCATTCGCTTGCGCGTCAAGTGCGGCACCTATCGCAAGAAACGGCAAGGCAAGGGCGACAAGACGTAAAGCCAATATATTCACGAATGACATTGCCCAGTTTGTCAGCCAACGCCGTGCTTTTGCCCGATCCATTTGGCGGCGGGGCAACACACGTTCTACAAGCGCCAACACGACAAACAACCCTAGGAACACACCCAGTCTGATCACAAATTCGTTCTCAAGTCCCATACACGCCCTTTATCTGAATGCAGTGGAGGATCAAACCACATTACCTCATGATTCATATTCGAATTTGTTGTTTTGTCTGCAGTATAATTAACATAGGCACGAAAAATTGAATATCTAGGAGTATGCAGACCCGCGACGCGTCATCGCCCTGACTGATCGCCTTTTGCCCGTTCTCGTCCTTTTGTCTGTAATTCCCCCGATAACAGCGCTTTTCTGGGGGTTTTCCGACGCCGAACGATTACCGCCAAGGATCAACCGTCAAATTTGTCTCTTTGCATGACCCTGCGGCGCAGATGACAATTATCGCTTGGATTGTGATGCGTGCCCCGTCGTTGATCTGGCAGAAGCACGCGCCGAGAAAAACCCGACAGAGCTTGCGTGATTTCGAAAACCAAGACATATTCACGACAAAGAATGTTTGGAGAGTCTCATGATCACCCGTAGAAAATTGATCCAAGGTATCCCGGCCAGTTTTGCCGCTGCCTCACTGCCGCTTCCAGTTTGGTCCAATACGACATTGTCGCTTGGAAGCATGCAAATTGACGTGTTGAGCGACGGCAATCTGGTTTTGCCGCGCAATACGACCTTGAACAATCTGCCCGCAGACGAATTGTCAAAGATCCTCCAGAAATACGACATTTCGGGCGACCAGCTCACCCCTGATTGTAACGTCACACTTATCCGCGATGGCGATCGGGTCATACTTTTTGATGTGGGTTCCGGTCCTGAATTCATGGCGAGCGCAGGAAAGCTTCAGGACGCGCTGGCCGCCCTTGATGTTGATCCTTTTGACGTCACGCATGTTGTGTTTACCCATGCCCACCCCGATCACCTTTGGGGGCTGTTGGATGATTTCGAGGATCTAGTGTTTCCAAACGCGACTTATATGATTGGAAAATCCGAATGGGACTATTGGATCGACCCCGAAACAGTCAACAATATCGGCGAAACCCGCACAACGTTTGCAGTGGGTGCGCGGCGACGCCTTGCGCTGATTGAGGACAACATCACATTTTTCAAAGACGGTGAAGAAGTTCTACCGGGCATTGCGGCCCGCGCCACGTTTGGACACACGCCAGGCCATATGGCGTTTCATATCGCACAGGGCAGCAATAATTTGATGGTACTTGGCGATTGCATCGGCAATCATCATGTGGCGTTTGAACGGCCAGAATGGCGGTCTGGGTCAGATCAGGACGGTGATCTTGGTGCCGCAACACGCGTTGCTCTTTTGGAACAAGTCGCGTCTGAGAATATGTCGATCATTGGCTATCACATGCCTTACCCCGGCATTGGTCGTGCGGAAAAACGTGGTGATAGTTACATCTTTGTGGCGGAGGAATGAGTATGAAACTTGTTGCAGCAATGGCGTGTCTCGTGGTCCCCACATCGCTTTTTGCGAGTGAAGACATCGCAGATCAATATCCCAACTCCATGCTTTACGCCAAACCCGTGGAGTTTATTCCGGGCGTGTTCTCGGCCACAGGTGCAACGGCGCCCCCCACTTATGACAATGCGGGGCACAACAATAACCTAAGCTTCATCATCACTGGTGAAGGTGTCGTTGTGGTCAATGGTGGCGGTTCCTACCTGCTGGCCAAGGCGCTGCACGACGAAATCAAAGCCCTAACAGACCAAGACGTCGTTCTTGTTGTTGATGAAAATGGACAGGGACATGCCATGCTGGGCAATTCCTATTGGGTCGAGCAAGACGTCAAGATCATTGCCCACGTCGACGCAGCAGCAGAGTTTGCCGAACGCGGATTTCGCAGTTTGGCCTCTATGCAAAGCTTAAACAAAGAACGCGGCGACGGTACTTTTGTTCAGGGGCCAACGGAAACATTTTCTGATAACTATAGTCTTGAGCTTGGCGATTTTCAGATTGAGGTACGCTATCTAGGCCCCTCGCACAGTGCTGGCGATGTTGTGGTCTGGTTGCCAAAACAGAGCCTCGTCATTGCGGGGGACATGGCGTTTCACGAACGGATGCTGCCAATTTTTGAAGATACCTACACTCTTGATTGGCTGGAAACATGGGACAACGGGTTTGAGGCTTTGAACGCGACCTACGTCATCCCGGGGCACGGGCACCCTACAAATATGGACCAAGTCCGTCGTTACACCAAAGGGTATCTCGAATACCTGCGCGGTCAGATTGGCACGCTTATTGAAGACGGCGGTGGCCTTGCGGACGCCTATTATGTCGACCAAAGTCCCTATGCAAATCTGGACACATTTGAAGAGCTTGCAACCAAGAACGCCGGGCGCGTTTACGAGCAGATGGAATTTGAATAAATGAGGTTTGCCCTTGCAATGGTGCTCGCTGTTTCTGCACAAGTTGCCGTTGCTGAAACAGCCATCCTCTCGGCTCCTGCCGCTTTTGAGGCCATGCAAACTGGCGACCTGATCTTGATAGATATCCGCACGCCAGAAGAATGGGCCGTGACAGGCGTTGCGCAAGGCGCATTGGCCCTGACCATGCATACTAGCGACTTTGGGGCAAAGTTGACGGCGCTTTTTTCAGCACACCCAAACGCCACCTTTGGGCTAATCTGCGCAACAGGCGGACGCACGGGTTATGTTGCCTCTGTCCTCGATCAAAACGGCATTACAGGCGTAGTTGACGTATCCGAGGGAATGCTCGGGAACACCCGCGGCGCAGGATGGATTGCCCAAGGGCTGCCCGTGGTAACTGCGGATGTTGCAATAGGTGCTTATGCGCAGATGATCTCTGAATGATCCACCATTCTGGCACTCGTTTCGCAACACAACATCTGCGTTAAATCCAACGCCGGGATCGTGCCAGATAGGCGACAGCGGCATCTCCGAACGTCGCAACCAGCATTTTTTCCTCTATGCGCGCAAAACGCCGATCAAGGATCCACCACAACGCCACCGTCGCCACCAATCCGGGCAGTGACCCGTGCCCAAGCGCGGACGCGAATGTTAGCATCACCAACCCAAGATAAATCGGATTTCGCGACACACGGTACGGACCTTCGACAATAAGCGTTTTGGGCGTATGGTGCGGCTCGATCGGTGTCTTTCGCTGCCAAAACCAAATTGCTGCCCATGCAATGAGCGCCAAGGCCGCATAAAAAACGGCCGTGGACGGGGCGGAAAGAACGTCTGCTTGCCAATGCCAGCGAGGGACTGCCCATTTTGAAAGATAAATGATGCCAATGCTTCCCAACCACCAAATCGGTGGCAGGTCAGGAAAGCCTTTCATCATTGTGCCGCAATAGGCATCCGCGCCAGCTGACACCGGGTCCACAGATTACCCAATGCCGCCACAAGCCGGTCCAAATCCTCCGGGGTATGAACCGGGGACGGCGTAATGCGCAAACGCTCGGTGCCTTTTGGGACCGTCGGGTAGTTAATCGGTTGAATATAGATGCCGAATTCATCCAACAGCATGTCAGAGATGAACTTGCACTTAACCGGATCACCGACCATCACAGGGATAATATGGCTCGGGTTTTCAACATGCGGAATGCCAATTTCGGTTAGCTTTGCCCGCACCTCTGCAACCCTGATTTTTTGCAATTCCCGTTCTGCGTGGCTCTTTTTGAGATGGCGGATAGACGCAGTCGCCCCGGCTGCGACCGCAGGCGGTAACGCTGTGGTAAAGATAAAACCACTCGCAAAACTGCGAATGAAATCACACAAAGCGGCTGACGCGGCAACATAGCCACCCACAACACCAAATGCCTTACCCAACGTCCCCTCGATCAAGGTGATCTGGTCCATCAAGCCTTCTCGTTCTGCGATACCCCCACCGCGCGGTCCATAAAGACCAACAGCGTGAACTTCATCGAGGTAGGTCATTGCATTATAACGCGCGGCAAGGTCGCAAATCTCAGCAATCGGAGCAATGTCGCCATCCATCGAATATACGCTTTCAAACGCAATCAATTTAGGCCGGTCCAAAGGCTGAGCTGCCAACAACGCCTCCAGGTGTGCTACGTCATTGTGACGCCACACTTTGCATTCCGCGCGCGAGTGACGAATACCCTCAATCATTGAGGAATGGTTCAAAGCATCCGACAGAACCAGACAGTCAGGCAGCCGAGAGGCCAGTGTGCTAAGCGCAGCCCAATTGGACACATAGCCCGAGGTGAACAACAGCGCGTCCTGCTTGCCATGCAGATCAGCCAATTCCTTTTCAAGGAGCACATGATAATGGGTTGTGCCGGATATATTTCGCGTCCCGCCGGCACCTGCACCGCTCAGATCCAATGCAGCATGCATCGCCGCCAAAACGTCGGGATGTTGCCCCATGCCCAAATAGTCATTGGAACACCAGATCGTCACTTCGCGGACAACATCGTCAATCCGATTTGTCGCCTGAGGGAACGCACCTTGGTGCCGCTCCAGGTCGGCGAAAACGCGGTAATTTCCTTCATCACGAAGATCAGCAAGCTGGCTTTCGAAAAAATCTTGGTAGTTCATGTTTCGTCCTATTCGCCGACCGCTTCGCGCGCAATATCGTCCAACAACGCTTGAACCTCTTGCATAACCCCATCTGGATAGTGCCGATAACCAACCGTCACCGCGCCGTCCCTATCGGCAACAAACACACCGTAAGGGCAAAACGCAATGTTGTTCGGATCCGCCTCCATCATCTTGCGTGATAACACTGCGGAACAAAAAACAAATACCTGAGCATCATCAAAAAGCGTCACATCGCTGCCGACGTCTGTACGCGTTCGGTTCAACATTTCACCGACGTGGCTTATGTAGTCAATGACCAAGCCATGACCGATGATCGCATTTTCGACCCCGAATGTTGCATCCTCGAATGATCCATCAAAGTCGTATGCGGTGGAATCCTGAGCAGCAGCGACTGTCGACATGGAGATGAGGGAAATTGTGATTGCCGTTCTAAACATTTGGTTTTTCCATTCCTGAATGCTCTCGGTGCGCGGTATTTCGGGCCAACAAAAATCTGATCTTCGTTAGCCCGTAACAATTTAAGGCCGGATAATTGTCCAACCGGCTTCATCCAGTGTAATCAGCTCTACCGCGCCTGCAGGCACAACTTCCGCATGTGCAGAGATCGGCGGTGCGACGCCCTCTTTCTTTGTCATGCCTGTAATGGTGTTACCGCATGCAGCAAAGGTGACATTGGGCATCGACTGGCCGAAAGACGTCAGGCGTTCCAAGACGGGCGATGTATCTTCACGCAGCATGTGAAGGCCTGCGTTAAATGCAACAATACGGATATCAACCTCTTCGCCGCGATCCTGATAAAGCCGCGTTACATTGGCCGCAACGTTCAGTACCGTCGTCATCTTTTGAGGATCATTATCGCTAATCTGCAAAGCCAAGCGGTGGACACCATCATCCTGTGCCACAGCCGGTGATACAATACCAAGTGCCAGAACAGCCCCTATCATTGCGCGTCTTGTGAATGCTATCATCTTTTGATCTCCTTTGGTGGGAAGGTGTGTCGGCTATTAGTCCGCCTCAAAGCTTTTCAGATATTCAATGAGTCCAGCGATGTCTTCGGGCTTACGGACACCGCGGAACGTCATCTTGGTGCCTTGCATATATCCACGCGGATCCGTCAAGAATGCGCCCAATTCCTCTTCGGTCCAAACAAGACCACCTGCAGCGGCCTCTTCCATTGGCCCAGAATAACGGAATCCTTCTACGCTGCCGGCTGGATTGCCGACAATATTATTGAGCATTGGCCCCGTGCGATTGCGCGCCTTGTCACCGACTTGGTGGCAAGATTTGCATTGCCGGAACGCACCTTCGCCTGCGGCAACCAGTTCCATATCCAAAGCAGCCACTTCAACGACCGCGACCTCTGCCACAGCTGCTGGCTCTTCGGTCGCTTCGACGTCAGCGGCAGCTTCTTCAACCTCGGCATCACCGTCTGTCTCCGGTGTCACGTCTACGACAGCCGCACGCATCGTAATCGCGACGTCGGTCTTGCAATCAGACATGCATGCCTCGACGCTAAATAGCGGCATCTCAACCTCTACCCGATCATCAGGATAGAAGTTATCGGTGTTAGGCATCTCGACTTCAAGGAAGTTATCGTTTGAAAGCGTAAACTCGTCGTCCACGATATCGTTGGAATACAACAGATAAGCCGTCAGCGCATACACTTCATCATCGGTGAGAGATTGCGCATTTCCAAATGGCATTGCGCGGTTCACATAGTCATAAACCGTCGAAAGATACGGCCAATATGAACCAATCGTTTTCACTGGGTTTTCGCTAGCAAGCGTGCCAATGCCACCTGCAAGCACAGGCCAGCGGCCAGAACCTTCAGCAAAGTCACCGTGGCAAGACGCGCATTTTTCAATCCAAACTTCTTCACCAGTGAAAACGTCACCGCTTCCAACAGGCAGGCCTTTTCCATCTGGGCGGACATCAATGTCCCATGCAGCAACCTCTTCTGGCAATGCTTCACGGCCAAGATTGTAAGGCGCGGACTGGTCCGCAGCAGTTTCCTGCACGAATGCGACCACAAGCATTGCGGCGATACCACCGACCGTCAGCGTGGATTTCTTAAGAAATTTCGACATTTTCAGCCACTCCGTCCGAATTGACAAACCAAGTCTGGATGCCGTTGTTGTGATAGATTGAATTCAAACCACGGACTGCACGGAGCTGGTCTTTGGTGGGTTGCACATATCCTGTGGAATCATGAGCACGGCTTTGCAGCAAAAGGTCAGAGCCATCCCAATCAAATTCATAGTAAAAGCGGTGCATAGACTTATCCATGCTCGGCCCAGACATGCGTGCCTGATGCCAGTTCACGCCGCCATCAATGGTCACATCGACCCGTGGAATTGTTCCGCGGCCTGACCACGCAACACCCGTAATAACCGTTTGACCTTTGCCATGCGTGATCGGCGCTTGCGGGCTTGGGTTTGTGATGACCGATTTGGCATCCATCTCCCAGGTAAACCGGCGCGCACGTCCGTCACCCAACAGATCAGTATACTTCGACGTTTCTTCGCGGTGATGCCAAGGCTGGTCGCCAACTTCGATCCGGCGCAACCACTTGATCCACATATTGCCTTCCCAACCAGGAACGACAAGGCGCACTGGATAGCCCTGCTCGGGACGCAGCGCTTCACCGTTCATTTTGAAAGCAACGAGGCAATCGTCGAGCGCCTTTTCCATCGGAATAGATCGGGTCATGCCGGATGCGTCTGCACCTTCTGGCAGTATCCATTTGCCTTCGGTTTTGACGCCTGCTTCCTCCAACAGAAGACGCAGCGGGACGCCAGTATACATAACGTTGTGGATCATGCCGTGGGTGTACTGACAGCCGTTTAGCTGCGCGCCACGCCATTCCATGCCAGAGTTTGCCGCACATTCAAGAAAGTAGACATGGTTCTCGCGTGGGAACCGCATCAGATCTTCCATCGTAAAGACAAGCTCGCGATCAACCAGTCCGTTGATCATAATCCGATGTTCCGCAGGATCGACTTCGGCAATTCCGCCGTGGTGGCGTTCAAAACACAACCCGTTCGGCGTGATGATACCGTCCATTTCGTGAAGTGGTGTGAAGTTCACCGACGAAATCGGATCAGCCGTTAGCCAAGGCACATCCTGACGACGCACATGGGCCTCGAACTTTGACGGCATACCGTAAGGGCGCGCATCGACGCCTTCACCCAAGAACTGGTTCCAAGGCTTCATTTGTGTAATTGCGGGATCCGCTTCTGCAGCTGCAGACGTTCCGATTGCAGTTGCTCCACCCACGGCAGCAGCGCCACGCAGGAATGCGCGCCGTGACGGCTTCACCCCTTTGAATTGCTCAGTCATTCGGCTTTCCTCTTTGAGAATTTATCACTCATTTTTGTATTTCGGTTGGCGCCTACGCGCCGATCACTTTGACGGACGTATTCGGGTCTACAGTCACTGTCCCCTCGCGGCGAATATGGCTTTCGACGACGTCCCAAATTGCAGGACCCTCGGTGCCTTCATTCACACTTGCCCAGCCAGCAACGACGTAAGTCTGTGACGGTTCAATTCTTTCGCCAGTCTTCAGCAACGTCATCTCTGTGATCCGCTTGCCTTGTGGCTGGTTGATATCAATGCGGTACCCCATGCCACCAACGCGCACCATGTCACCGCCCTGCTGGTAGTAAGGATCAGGATTAAAGAGGTTATCAGCAACGTCCTCGAGGATGATATGCAATGTTTCACCCGTCATTTCCGACCGGTACGCTTCTGGATAGCTCATTGCTGTGGCGTTAAAGATATCTTCGCGTTTGATATCCTGACCCGGAAGTAAAGACGCGCCCCACCGGAAACCGGGAGACAAAGCAATGTCTGCTTCACGCTCGGAAATAAGCGCGTTGCAAATCAGGTCATCCCAAGTGCCATTGAAATTCCCGCGGCGATACAAAAGCGAGTCTGTCTTGCCGATAACTTCGTCCAATTCGGCTTGGTATGGCGCGCGCTGGCTGTCCACCAATGCAGTCATCTCAGGGTCAGGCGCAATAACGTCCGTAAAGACGGGGATCAGGCGGTGATTGATGCCCTTCATCTCTCCATCGCGAACATCGAGATCAAGACGGGTGACAAATTTTCCGTGGCTGCCGCTTGCGATCAAGTAAGTCTTATTCACCAACACCGGCTCTGGCAGAGCGTCATGTGTGTGGCCAGTCAAAATGATATCAATACCGTCAACATTTGCCGCCAGCTTGCGATCAACGTCAAAACCGTTGTGCGACAAAAGCACCACAAGTTCGGCACCTTTTGCGCGCACTTCGGCGACCAGTTCGGCCATATTATCCTGACGCACACCAAAGCTTAGGTCAGGGAACATCCATCCGGGATTGGCGATCGGCATGTAAGGGAATGCTTGTCCGATGACAGCGATCTGTACGCCGCCCCGTTCAAACATCTTGTACGGCTCAAACGCACGTTCATCCCATTCGGTATCAAAAATGTTTGCGCCCAAGAATGGGAAATTCAACTCGTTTTCGACAATCTCCATCACGCGATCAATACCCAATGTGAATTCCCAATGCGACGTCATCGCATCGGTACCAAGTGCGTTGAAAACATTGACCATGTCTTGGCCGTTGGTGCGCAATGCGGTCAGACTGCCTTGCCAAGTGTCGCCGCCATCTAGCACAAGCGCGTCGGCGCGGTCTGCACGGATGGAATTCACAACCGTCGAGATGCGGTCCATTCCGCCCATGCGGCCATAGGTGCCCGCCAGCGATGTAAAGTCATCGTACGTTAGCGCATAGTCCGCCGCACTGCCGTCTGGAATGCCATAGAGCTTGCGAAAGTCCGCGCCGGTGACATGTGGCGGCAGACCGCTGACACCGCCAACGCCGATGTTGATTTCGGGCTCGCGAAAGTAGACTGGCTTAAGTTGGGCGTGGATGTCTGTGATGTGCACAATGGTCACATTCCCGGTCGTCTCAAAGTCGAGCAAGTCATTCTGTGTAAGCGCTTGCTGTGCAGAAAGTCGCCCCCAGTTTCCAAAGCCAGACGCGCCATAAATGGCGGATGCAGCCAATCCGGCTTGAACAAAATGACGACGAGAGATCATGGACATATCCTAGATTATGATTGTTACATTCTACTTATTGAATGTGTTGGAAACGATAACGCCCGCAAGCACAAAGTGCCGCGGGCGTGTCTTTTAGTTGCGGACAGAAGGTGTTTCGACGGAAAGACCGGTCCCACGTGACGCGAGATAAAGCTCAAGTGCTTTAAACTCGTCAGAACCATCTGCGTAAGGTTCCGCACGCACGTTCTTCATGCAACCGCTGAAACGGTTATGAACCCCATTCAACTTCGCATTTTTCAAACGGTAAGTCGGGAAGCCGTTGATCTGGCCCTGACTTAGGTGATCGGCACGGATCATAGTGCCATAGTTGTCTTCGTGGCAGTTTGCGCACGACAGATCCAACTGACCAACACGAGCATAGTACAGCTCTTGGCCACGTTCCCAAAAGGACGCGGCAGGCCCGTCAATTGCCACATCAATTGGCATTCCGCGGGACTGCAAACCAATAACCGCTGTGACGGCAGTCATCTGAGACCCTGAGTATTTCCATGGCTCTGCACCCATCCGCTCGGTGCGGCAGGTGTTGACAAGTTCTTCCATGGTCTCAAGCTCGCCACTGTCGTTGACCCGCGGCAATTTCGCCTTCAACCCAGCGAAATCCTCAACGTTTTCGTGGCAAGACGCGCAAGATTTCCCTTCGCTTCCGTCCACTGACGCCATAAGCGACAGCCCGTCGTCGACAAACACAAAACCTGAATTGTCAAAGTCATCCATTTGCATGGCTTGCGTATCTTCCGAACGGAAACGCCAGCCTGAATAGACCGTACCGACATTTTCCATGTGTGCCGGCGCATCGGCCTCGGTTGAAATTAGTTGGCCATCAACTGAAAGTTCGTTGTCATCCTGAGCAAAGCTCATTGTGCCAGCGAATGACAGTATTGCGGCCGCCGCGATTGCATTTTGCAGTTTCATATGGCGTTCCTCCCTAAACATTTCAAATCAGGCGATCGCGATCGATTTTGTTTCTTCGTAAACCGATCCGTCGTCGTCATACCAAGTGAAGGTAAAGTCACCTGCTTCTGGCACCACTGCTTCAAATTCGAAGAATGGGTTTGTCGATACAGCGGCTTCAAGCGTCACATCAATGACGACTTCGCCATTAAAAGCGCAAACAAACCGGTTAATGATTGAACGCGGGATAACGTTGCCATCCCCATCTTTGCGTTGGCCAGATTCCATTTTGTGACTGATCAACGACTTGATTGTAATCACTTCGCCTGCTGCTGCCGTTTTGGGAACGCGGACGCGAGGACGTACATTTTCTGCCATTTTAATATTCCTTCTAAACTCGTTTAGCCGCCGCAGCCGCCGATGGTGACTTTGACCGTCACGGATGCACGCTGGAAAGACCCATCAGCCATTGTGGCAATTGCAACAACGTCCTGTGTCTTGGCCAAGCGGATGCGTGTCGCGCCGGATTGAGACCCTGCAAGTGGACCAAAGTTGAATGTCGCAACGGCTGGTGTCGGGTTACCACTCGCGAACAACGCGATTGACGTGGCACCTGGGGCGCTGACTTCAACCGGAACGGTGTTCCCGTTCTCTGCAATTTCCGGAGCAGTCAGCGTGATGCCGTCTTCACCGATATCAGCACCGCCAGTAATGGCCGTGATTGCATCGTCAGTTAAGTCTGCGAACGCAGGAAGTCCCGCAAATGCGGCGGTTGCGAATGAAGCTGATCCCAAGATCAGCATTTTGCGGCGTGTAAAGGCCATGTTTCTCACATCTCCAAAGTTAGAGTTCATGTTATTCTGAAAGCGTCTGTAGGTACGCAACGATATCTTCGACCTGCTGGGCCGACAGCACTGTTTTTCCTGCGAATTTCTTTAAAGACCGGTTCGGCTCAAGCCCATTATAGAACGCTGGCATGATCGTGTCCGGGAACATCATCTTCGCATTTGAAACGATCCCGCGCAGTTCCTCTGCAGTCCATCGCTCAGCAACGAAATCCAGTGGTGGGCCAACTTCGCCGTGAAACGACTGTTCGGGAATTTCGGCATTCGCATGGCAAGCAAGACAGTTGCCCTGCTTACGATTGATGAATGCAGCGCGCCCTGCGACTGCATCACCAACGGCGCCAGTCAAAGAAGCAAGAACCGCACCGTCGCTAAAAGCGACATCGCCTGGAGCGACGTCTTCAGCGGCAACCAAAGTCGGTCCAACGCACAGAACGAGAGCCGCGAGTAGTTGATTTTTCATGTGTCCTCCCAAAGACCTAATATCTCTTGTCGTATACCGTAGCCTACGGAATAGGATTCTTGCAATGATAAATTCAATAAATTGAATTTACGCATAACTTAGCTCATTTGGCTGCCGACTATTGCTCTGCAAACTTGCGCGCATGGTACTTCTGAAAACTCTCGTCCCCAAGGTATCCTTGCTCGACAACCCAGTTGAGCATGTTGAACGTGGTGTGCTTTCCAAACGCCCCGGGCATCGTTGCTACTGCAGCTGCGCTGGCGGTGGCCCCGGCGTCGACTTCAGACGGAAAGAAAAGGATCGTCGGCGTGAACAGTGCGTTCCAGTGCCGGACCATGTCTTTTTCTGGTAACGTGTTTCCATCAAAGTCAGTGACTTCGAGATCACCAAACATATTGATCTGCACAACAAAGTAGTTGTCATGAAGGTATTGATCGATCTCAGGCACAACAAAAACTTCCTCGTGCATCTTTTTGCAGTAGATACACCCGCGCTGCTCGATGATGACCATCAAGCGTTTGCCTTCTGCATTCGCCTCGGCAAGATCCTCACCCAAATCTTTGAACGTCTCTCGCATCCAGGCCGCCTTGTGCAAACCGTCGTCGCCTAGCGTGGCGGCAAACAGCGGCGCCGCAAATAAAACAGCAATCAAAGTTGCAAATAGTCTTTTCATAACGGAGATCCTTTCTAGAGGAGGAGCCAAAGATCTGGCGCGACCTCCAGCATCCATTGTGCGATGTAATTAATCGTATTCGTTCCGATAAGAATTCCGAAGATGATCAGCAACACGCCCATCAGCTTTTCGATCAAGCCGAGGTATTTCCGGAATGACTTCATCCATCGCATGAACGGCCCGATAAACAACGCGGCCACAACAAATGGCAGCGTCATACCGACGCCATAAGCAAGCAATAACAACGCGCCCTGCACTGTTGTTTCGGACCCCCCCGCCATGAACAAAATCGCAGCCAACACGGGGCCAACACATGGTGTCCATCCAAACGCAAAAGCCAACCCAATGACATATGCACCAACATAACTAAGGTTAGATGTATCGCCGGTGTCCGCCCTCATTTGGCGATATAAAATTCCGATACGGATCACGCCAAGGAAATGCAGGCCCATCGCAATAATGATCGCAGCAGCCACCCACCGCAAAACATCAAACCATTCCCTAACAACCTGTCCAAACAAACTGGCGGTTGCGCCCAAAGCCATAAAGATCGTTATGACGCCCGCCGCGAAACACAAAGAGGCCAGAAATGCGCGACGGCGGACTGCGCCCGAAATCTCTCCACCATCGGCGATTTGGCTCATTCCAACACCAGCCAAATAGGATAAATAGAACGGAACGATCGGTAAGATGCACGGCGACAAGAACGATAAAAGTCCCGCCAGTGCAGCGCCGGATAGTGTGACATCAAACATATGTTTTCCGGTGGTTGCTTGCTTCAGGGCTTCGAACACATTACAAAAGATGAATACGAATAGTCAATCGGGTTACTTGATGATCAATTTACGCGTCCCCTTTTTTGCAGCTTTGGCACTGCTTTCGCCGATGGCTCCGGCCAACGCGGAAATGACTTTAGTCATGGCCGAAGAACATGGATGCGTATGGTGCGAACGCTGGAATGACGAAATTGCGCCGATTTATCCGAAGACAAGCGAAGGCAAATTAGCCCCTTTGCATCGGATCAATGTGCACGACCCGGTGCCTGTGGATTTTACCTTCAAAAGCAAACCACATTTTACGCCCACGTTCATCTTAATGGATGACGGCGTCGAAATTTCGCGAATCGAAGGGTATCCCGGGGAAGATTTTTTCTGGGGATTGTTAGGTATGATGTTGCAAGATGCGACCAAGTTACCAGATTCATCGGGATAACGACGTTTTGTCGTCTGGACCGATTGAATTTGAGTGAATAGCTGATAACGAAGATATCAATGAACGGCCGGAGACTGTCGTCGGTTTTAAAAAAGGGCACGTTATGGGCCTACCAGTGTTTGATGAGAACCTCTGCGACGAGGATCTTGATAAGATGATGCAAAACGCGCAGAGCGCGTCCAACTTCCTTAAGGCGATTAGCCACGAAGGACGGTTGATGATCCTTTGTCATCTTGTGACGGGTGAAAAATCTGTCACCGAACTCGAAGACCTTTTGTCAGCGCGCCAAGCCGCGGTGTCCCAACAATTATCGCGGTTACGACTTGAAGGCCTCGTCACCCCGCGCCGTGACGGTAAGGTGATCTATTATCGTTTGACAGATGATCGTCCAAAGCAAATCATGGAAGTTGTCTATGATCTGTTCTGCGCAGCGAACTAGCCGCCTCTGGCTTCCCCGGCAAAACACATTCTAGGTTGGGGAGGCCCGAAATGTTCGACTTAATATCAGATAATGTGCTGGTCGCATTGATTGGCGGGGGCGGTGGTATCGTGCTTGGCCTTGCTGCGCGGTTAGGTCGATTTTGCACGCTTGGTGCGATTGAAGATTACCTTTATGGCGGCAGTGATGCACGCCTGCGCATGTGGGGTGTTGCGATTGGGGTATCGATCTGCGGCAGTTTTTTTGCATCCCAACTCGGCTACTTTGGATTAAGCGAGGCTAGCTATCTGTCTCAGTCACTTAACATTGGGGCCAGCGTCATTGGTGGCCTGATGTTTGGGTACGGAATGGCCCTTGCAGGCAACTGCGGCTACGGCGCACTTGCCCGTCTTGGCGGCGGTGATCTCAGGTCGCTCGTGATCGTGCTGGTGATGGGCCTATCGGCACTTTTTGTGCTTAGCGGCCCCCTCGGCTATGCAAATTTGGCCATCTTCCCGCATAGCGCCGATCCTTTGGCGGTGCCTGGACTCGCACATGGCATTCACGACATGACTGGTATCCCCGTCAGTGCTGTTGGACTAGCCATCGGTCTCGTTATCATCATCTTAAGCATTGCGACACGCAGCAAGGGCGTCATCAAACCTGCCTTACTTTGGGGGGGGATTGTGGGCTTTGCCATTGTGTCCGGCTGGGTCGGTACAGACTTCGTTGCCCGCAACGGCTTTGACGCGACACCCATTGTGTCCCATACCTTCTCTGCCCCTATCGGCGCGTCGATGCTTTATGCGATGACGGCCTCTGGCACGGCGATCACCTTTGGGGTTGGGTCGGTCATCGGGCTTCTGTTTGGGTCGTTTATCGGCAGCCTGATCAAAGGACATTTCAAATGGGAAGCCTGTGAAGACCCACGTGAATTAAGACGCCAGATCGTCGGAGCCGCGCTTATGGGCGCCGGAGCTGTGATTGCTTTTGGGTGCAGTGTTGGCCAAGGCCTATCTGCGATGTCGGTACTGGCTTACAGTGCGCCCATCACACTTGCTGCGATTTTTGTTGGCGCCTCTTTCGGTCTGAAGCAACTTATCGAAGGCTTTCAACCGGTCGTCGATTAAGATTTCGCGGTTATCTGATCATCTGAATACTGAACCGCAACGCCTGCGCGATCAGCGTGCCAACAATTGGGGCGACCTCTAGCGTCACATGCGCCGCAATTCCTGTGCCAGAAAATCATAGACCATACGTATACGGCGGCTTGTTGTCAGTTCTCGGTGGGCCACAAGCCATATCGGAAAGACGAGCGGTTCAAGATCAGGCAGGACGCGGCGCACGGTCGGGTCTGCATCACCAATGTAGGCGTCCAGAATGCCGATGGCGGCCCCTTGGCGCACAAGTTCCCACATGACCAGATAGCTTTCGGTCAGCAGCGGGAAATTCGCCTCGGTCAAACCAAGCCCAAGCGTATTAAGCCCTTTGAGCATCATGCCACCACGGTCCATGTTGACGAAATCTGCGTGGCGCAGATCGTAAGGCATCGTCGGGTAGCCGATTTTCGCAATATAGTCAGGGGTCGCATATAGGACCGCTTCTGCATCGCCAATCTTTTTGGCAATCAGGTCGGGTTCAGTCGGGCGGAAGTTGCGGATTGCAATATCGGCCTCTCGGCGGCGCAAATCGCTGGCATGATTGGCAACGACAATCTCAACCTGAATGCCTGGTTCCATCTTGCGTAGTTTTGTGATGATCGCAGGCAGCAGAACGGTCGCATAGGTTTCGCTGGCCGAAATACAGATTGTCCCCTCTAACGCCTGCGATTGACCAAGTGCAGTCAGCGAAACACGGCCTGCCGCCTCTCCCATATCGCGGACATGATCCAGCAGTTCAAAACCACTTGGCGTGAGCGTTAGGCCCCGCCCCACCCGCTCAAACAAAACGATGCCCAACTCTTGCTCGAGCCCGTCAACCTGACGGCCAAGCGTTGGCTGGGCCATACCCAAGGCCCGTGCAGCCGCCGACAAAGACCCCTCCTCGGCCGTGACCAAAAAAGCCCGCGCCTTATTCCAATCAAATTTTACTGACCGCCAATCCATGCAGATATGCATATCAAATCACAGGATTTGGTCAATTCGCATAAACATGCTGACGCGCTAAACCGCAGCCAACAGCCAGCAAACTGCCCCCGAAAGGAAAAACCATGACAAACCATACCCAAACCAAATTGCATCCCAAAGATGCCCGCACCGCAGGCGCGCTGTATCTTACAATCGCCGTATGTGGTGGTTTCAGTATCGGCTATGTCCCATCACAAATCGTTGTGGCCGGTGATGCAACGGCAACTGCGGCCAACCTAATGGGTCAGCTTGGCCTGTTTAGATTAGGCGTGCTGGCCGATAGCGCCGTGATCCTGCTCGAGATTGCGATCACGGTTATTCTTTACCAGATGTTTCACAATGTCAGCCCGCGGCTCGCCATGATCGCGATGATATCTCGTCTGGGTATGATCGTGGTGATGGGGGTCAACCTGTTGATTTGGGTCATGCCCTATGCGCTCCTGACCCAACCGATGGGGTCCGGGCCGATCGAGATCCATGCCTTTGCACAAGTTTTCTTCGAGGCCCACGCCCTTGGCATTTTTGTTTGGCAGTTGTTCTTTGGGGCCCATTTGCTGGCCCTTGGGTGGATCATTCTGCAATCGCAATTGGTGCCGCATCTTCTTGGCTGGGGGCTGTTGATCGGGGCGTTTGGCTATCTGGTCCAAGGCCTTGTTGAGCTGACATTCACAGATAGTGCCGCACTGGATATCACCATCATCGGCTTGCTTGTTATCGTGACGCTGTCGGAACTTGGGTTCGGCCTTTGGCTGCTTATCCACGGCGGCGCAAAGCAATCCAATTTCACACGCCAGATAGTTTGAAGGAACACTAAAATGTATGCGTATACCTATACCCGATACGGCAATCCTGATGTCCTCAATCACGTTGAACTGCCGACCCCAACACCCAAAGCAAACGACGTGTTGATCCGCATATGTGCCACCACGGTCAGCGCAGGAGACTGGCGCGCACGTAGCCTGACAATGCCTGCGGGCTTGGGGCTGATTGGGCGGCTTGTCTTTGGCATCACGCGCCCCAGAAAGCCAATTCTCGGAACCGAGCTGTCAGGGGTTATCCAAGAAGTTGGCGCTAACGTGACCATGTTTCATCGGGGCGACGCTGTGATCGGCTTTCCCGGTGCAAGGTTTGGCGCCCATGCCGAATACATCGTGATGCCTGAAACCGGAAAGATCGTTCACAAGCCGGATGCCCTGCGTTTTGAAGACGCAGCAGCCATTCCGTTCGGTGCAACGACCGCCTATGACTTTCTGGTCAACAAGGGGAAACTATCTGCCGGTGAGCGGGTCCTGATCAACGGCGCTTCGGGGTCTGTCGGATCGGCATGCGTGCAAATGGCCAAGCACTTTGGCGCAGATGTCACAGGCGTTTGCAGCACGACAAACATCGATCTGGTTCGCGCGCTTGGGGCTGACCGTGTCATCGACTACACGACCACCGATTTCACGACGCAAGGACCGCAATACGACATGGTCGTAGATACGGTTGGCAGCGCCCCTTGGGTGCGAACGCAACAAGCCTTGGTCCCGCAGGGCCGGATGTTGTTGATCGCAGGCAGCACGTCGGACATGATCTTGGGCGCGTTACGGGCGCGGCTCAAGGGCAAGCGGTTAATCGGCGGCGTCGCATCAGAGTCTGTTGAGGTTTTGCGCAAAGTTGTCCAAATGACTGCCGACGGGCATTTTCATCCGATTATCGACCGTTGCTTTGACTTTTCACAGATGATTGCGGCGCATGCCCATGTCGATACCGGGCACAAAAAGGGCAACGTCGTCGTTACGCTCGGGTCACCCAATAACACGGGCAAAGACCTTCATTCGGCGGCGTTGACCCATCTATGATGCAGTCAGTTGTTTCTCTGGTCTGACACAATGCGCCCATCTTCAAGCGTAATAATCCTATCTGCAAGTTCAAGAATTCTGGGGTCATGGGTGACCATCACAGTCGTTGCACCGCGTCGTTGCCCAAGCGCCTTAAGCAGCTCAACAACGGTTTGGCTGGATGCCTTGTCGAGGGCTGCGGTGGGTTCATCCGCCAAGATGATTTCTGGGTTTGAGACCAACGCACGCGCCACGGCGACACGTTGTTTCTGGCCCCCAGACAAGTTGCCCGGCAGATAATCCCAACGATCCGACAGCCCCAGAAGGTCAAGAATATGATGTACGGCAGCGCGTTGTTTTGCTGCATTTCCGGGTCCGTGGACCTGTAGCCCCATCATCACGTTCTGCGTTGCGGTCAAGCTTTCGTGCAAGTTGTGCGCCTGAAAGATGAACCCAAGCCGTCGTCGCAGTTGCACCAGCGCCGATTGATCTGCACCGTTCAGTTCGCGGCCCAAAACGCGGATGTTTCCGAATTGGACGTCACGCAAGGCACCGATCAAGGTCAGCAGCGTTGTCTTGCCCGACCCCGACGGCCCCATCAAAATGGTAAGCCCTCCACGTTCGATCGTCAGGTTTATGTCGAAAATCGCTTGCTTACGTGCATCGCCTGCGCCGAAAAAGTGATTGAGGTCTTGCACCTGGATCGCGTCGATATCGGCCATCAAAACAAATCCGCCGGATCAGCGCGGGCCAGCCGCCGTGTGGCAATCGCACCAGATATCGTGCAGGCCGTGAGTGTCCCAAGAAACACCAGAACAGCGCGCCCGACGTCCATTTCAACTGGCAAACCCGTGACGGAGACCAGTCCGGCATAAAGCCCCATCGACACGATAAGCCCCGGAATAAAGCCAAAGACCGCAAGTACAATTGCCTCTTCAAACACGATGCCAAGGAAGAACGAACTCCCGTATCCCATGGCCTTAAAGGTCGCGTATTCACCCAAATGATCCGCGACGTCGGTTGACAGCACCTGATAGACGATCACAAGCCCAACAAGGATGCCCATAAAAACGCCAAAGCCAAAAATGATGCCTGTTGGGCGCTGCGTTGACATAAATGCCAGATCGGCCCCAGCCGCCTCTTGCACGGTCTGAACCTTGACGCTGTGTGCCGGAAGGATCGCCCGCAGCCGCGTTGCCACAGCGTCATGTGACACGCCCTCATCCACCTGCAGCAAGATGTGATTTGAGGCAGCGCTGCTACGCGCCGCAAAGAGCCGGAAAAAGGACTGGTCTGATGTCACGATCATGCCATCAGCCAGAAACCCACCGCCCACATCCATGGTCGCTATGGCTGAAATGGTCCGGCCATTCGCCTCGAATGAAAAGGCGTTTCCGGCGATAATATCCGCGATCACGTCAGGCGGAATGCCGCGCGTTCCCTTGTCGATCAGCGCGGTGTTCTCGATTGTGAGCTGCCCCAATAATTGGGCGATGGCGCGTGAAACAAAAGCAGGTTTGGTGGCGTCCACCCCAAATACCAAAAGCGTGACGGACGTGCCATCATCCAGCGTAATCGGCAGATTTCCGATGTAAATCGGCATTGCCGCAGACACCCCCGGCACCCCAAGCGCCTGAAACATCCAGACTTGTGCGATGTTGTCACTATCAGTCAGCGTATTGCCAGCCTGCGAGGACACAATGATATCCGTGTCCAACAGCGCATAAGGCGCAATCGTAGAGTTGTTTAATGCTCCCATGATGCCCAATTGCATGAACACCAAAAGATTGGCGAAGGCCACGCCAGAAACGGCCGCAATTAACCGCCCCTTGCTGTGCGATAATTGCAGCCATCCGATGGGCAAACGCCCGAACAAAAGGCTTAGAAGTTTGCTCATTCCGCGCGGCCTGCGTCAATTCTTACGACTGCTTCGAGGTTGGTAAAGGCGCGTGCGCGCGTCGACGATGCTGCGTCCAAAACCACTATAACGTCCACAACCCGCGCATCCGTATTGGCGGCTGGATCATCCGAGGTGATTGATTGCCGTCCGATTTCCAACCCGATAGCCGATACAACGCCGGACAAGTCTTGGTCTAAGGCGTCTGCAGAAACAACCACAGGATCACCAATCGTCACCCGCCCGATCAAGGTCTGATAGACCTCTGCCTGCACTGTCATTTGCGAAATATCACCAAGGTCAATCATGCCACCGCTGGGTGGCCGTTCGCCAACGCGCACGTTGATATCCAACACGGTGCCATGGTCCGGCGCACGCACATATGCCCGTTCCAGATCTTGGCTTGCGCGGGTCAGGTCTGCACGCGCCGCTTCTAGATTTGCCTCGGCGACGGCAATGTCTGCCTGAACGATTTGCGACCCGGTATCATAGCGCGACAGCGTGGCAATGGCGCGTTCCTCATCGCGCTGTGCCTCTGATGCACGGGCGACAATCTGGTCAAAATCAGCGCGGGTCGTCAGGCCGCGTTCAAACAATGAGGTCGCCCGTGCCAAGTCAGACTGGACGGCGCGCGACGTGACCTGCGCACGCTCTAGCGATGCAGAGGCTTCTGCACGGCTTGCGGCAATGGATGTTCGCGTTTGGGTCAGGTTTGCGTCCCGAACGCGCAACGTCGCAGTCGCCGATGCCACACCCGCTTGGAGCTGCGGCAGATTATCGAGGACCGCCAGAATATCACCCTGCGCCACTTCTTGACCCACTTTGACACGCAGCTCCGCGATACGTGCGTCCCCGGCACCTGCCGGCGTTGCAACACTGGACACATCCCCAAACGGAATGATGCGCCCAAGCGCCAAAATATCGCCCTCGCTGACAACGGCGATTTGTTCTTGCGCCTGAACCTGCGCAATCGCGAGCGCAATCGGCGTATCGGTGCCTGCACCCGGCTCTAGCCCCGTTGCATTGAAGAAAACACGCAACCCGGGCGGCTGAAAGTACATGCCGATCACCGCGCCAGTAAATAAAGTAGCCATCACCAACGGGATCAAAAACCATCGCGACCAGCCAGTCGCTTGCGGTTTTGCATGTGCCGCAGCTTGCGTGATCCCGTTGTCATCCAGAGGTAATTTAATGGCAGTTTTTGGCGGGTCCGACGTCATCTGTCTTACTTTCAAATCAAAATAAATTGCGCGGTTCAGCTGTGCTTTAACAGACCCTACACCGGAATTTTGATTAACCGTTACTTTGCTTGCAATGGCAAGTTGGCACCTGACAATAATCAATCCCTCTGGCCCAGATGTACGTTAGCAAGGGACATGCATAACGCTGCGGCTTCTTTGTGTGCGCAGCATAAATGCAGCTTCAACCGTACACCTGCGTATGCGGGTAATCTACCTTTAGAAAAGGATCTGACAATGTCACATACGCCTCACGAATTGGCTGAAGAATTCCCCGATATGATCCAAAAAATGCACGATCTCTGTGGTTCGGACGCCCATTTTGGAAAAATGTATGACGCCTATCACGATGTTAACCGTGCAGTGCACCGTGCCGAAACAAACGTGGCGCCGGCCTCGGATGCCCATGTGGCTGATCTGCGCAAAAAACGGATGCATTTAAAAGACCAGATAAGCGCATATTTGACCAAAGCATAATGTTTGCTGGTGGCAGGCGGCGCCAACCAGCGGGGTGGCGTCGTTTAGGGCTTTGCCCTTGTCCGTGCAGGCAGATTAAAAACCTCGACCAAAAATGCGGTAAATAGCCCGAAGGTGAGCAACCCATGGGTCGCAGTCATGCCCGCCAATAGCCGCCATCCCGGCGCAAGCACGACATCCCCGTAGCCAACTGTCGTAAATGATACGATCGAGAAATACAGCGCCGGTTCAAGCGCGTCGAACAAGCCAAGCGCCATATAAAGCAAGGCCCATCCCCAAACCGATCCGGTCAGAACAGCCAGAATCCACAACGATGCAATCGCAAGGTTGAACGCTGCCGCCATCTGCGGCCATCGCGTTGTTTTGGTGTCGCTTAACCACAGCAGCAAACGGCTTGCCGCCGCAAAAAGCAAAATTGTGATCGCCAGCGAAACGATCATCATTGCAGAACCAACCAGTAGAACAGACAACATGAATCTAGCCTTCGCGCATGCGGTTTTGACCTAAGCTTCGGACCAGAGCCACCGAGATCCGGCAAAGGAGAATGTCAGTCGTTTCTCTTTGCAAGTTACCAACGACATCTATTGCGGCTGACCCTGAATCGATTCAAGATATTCGACAAGGTCAATAATTGGCTGGCTGGTCATGATCAACACCTTATCTT
Organism: Yoonia sp.; assembly: GCA_023955335.1. GTDB lineage: Bacteria > Pseudomonadota > Alphaproteobacteria > Rhodobacterales > Rhodobacteraceae > Yoonia. Next base: position 12,228 of record JAGSGF010000004.1, on the reverse strand, counting down.
CGCCCCGCATGACGACGCCCTTTCCTTCAAAGTACGGTCCAAAGATTGGCATTGGGCTGCCGTGGGACAACAACGGATCACGCCCGTCCAACTTGGCAATCAGCAGTGAAATCGGGTAGGTGCCGCCCGCCCTGTTCGTCAACTGGGTCAAATCGCTTGGTTGCAGCATCAAAACCGGTGCCATCGGCCCATCGCCCCGCGCGTCCGCGCCGTGACATGTCGCGCAATGTCGCATGAACAATGCTTCGCCTGCCACGGTATCTTGGCCCAATGTGACCGTTGGAACCACCGCGCAAAGCAGTGAGAGGAACAGCTTTTTCATCGTATGACCTCCGTTTCACAAGGACCGATTTAACAGCACCATCGCTATGGAACTTTGACATTGGTCAATGTCGAACCATTTTGCGGGTCTATTTATTAGACATGAAGCAGCGGAAACCGTCCCTGCCAAAAAGTGAAGGAGAGAGATATGACCACCAATGTTGGAAAAACGGATCGTATTTTACGTCTTATCATCGGGGCTTTGTTAATTATGGCACCGTTGCTGAATGTCATGGGGTCTGGGACAAACGCGATCATCGCCTATGTCTTAATCGGGGTCGGCACAGTGCTGGTATTGACCAGTATTTTTGGGGTCTGCCCACTTTACCGTCTGCTTCGGATCAAGACAAGTTCGTGATGGGCTGACCATACGCGTGTTGATACCGATCTTACCGGACGAAGTAGTATGCACCGAGGCTTATGAAAAACGTGATTAAGACAAGGATGGAATCCAAACCAAGCGGTCCTACTTTTGGTTTGCGGCGCACAATCAGTCCGACCAGATAGATTGCTGTGACCGCAATTCCAAACGACAACGCCAAGCCGACTGTCGGCGACGTGTTTTGCAAAATCGGGCCGCCACGAAACAGAATGTCGGCAGGAAATATCAGCACCAGCATGATTAAATTACTGCCAAAAATGTTCGAAATCGCCATTGTATATGCGCCGATACGAGCGGCAGTGATGCTTGTCGTCAGCTCGGGTAATGACGTGGCTGCGGCGAGCAACGTGACCCCGATAAAGCTATTCCCAAGGCCGGATTGATCCGCGATGCGTTGGGCCAAGACCACAAGAAAAACCCCGAAAACCAAGATCGCGACGCAGGCGGCGATGGCCTGACTAACGAGCGCCGGGTTGGAGACTTTGCTGAAATCGATATGCGCAGAAAATCGCATTTTATCATTGTCAGGAAGGTCCACAGGAACCCAATCCGTTGATCCGTCATAGCGCCGAAGCAACCAGATCGCTGCTCCGTATATCAAGGCGATGATGATGCTTCCGGCGCCAACACCGGCCACCACAACGGTCTCGCCAAGGCTTGTCAGAATTAACGTGATGGACAGCAAAAGCACCAACAGCGTGGCCTCTAGGGCGTGATTGGCCTTGCGCGGATAATTTGTAATTGCCCCTCTGGCCCAAAAATCAGCCATTGCAAGGATCGCAGTTTGCAGCGCGATCCCGCCAAAAAGGTTATTGAGTACAAGGTCTTGGGCTTGGCTTATGGCCGCCGAAAGGGTCGTCGCGACCTCTGGCAATGACGTGGCGACCGATAACAGCAACAACCCGACAAGCGATTTTGCCAGCCCGAATTTATCTGCCAATGTGTCAGCCAAATAGGCCAGCCGTGCCCCCGCATACCACACGACAGCGGCGCAAATTCCAAACAGAAGCAAGCTGCTCGGCAAAGCCGTGGTGGGAATGTTCATGGCTGTTTATCCGCGCAAAAAGAGCATGGGACTTAGACAATTTTCAAGGGACAGTGTCGGTTTTCAAGGGACAGTGTCGGGCAAAACACGGTGAACTATTTCACCGTTAGTACCGCACAAGGCGCATCATGCGCGATCTTTTGAGACGTACTGCCCATCAAAAAGCTTTGCACGCCACCCAAGCCACGACGGCCCATCACGATCAAATCCGATCCGGTATCTTTTGCCGCAGCAATCACTTCGGTTGATGGCCTGCCGTTGCCAATAATCTGGTTCTTGGGTTCACATCCAGCGGCGCGAGCGCGTTTTACAGCGTCTGCCATGACATCATGTCCCGCATCCTGAATAGCCGCATCTGTGGGTAGTATTTCGACAGCACCCGATCCGACGGCAATTCCGGTTGACTGGACTTCCGGGGTATGGACAAGATGAATATTGCCCTCATAAAGCTTTGCAATGTCACACGCAATTTCTAACGCGTTTCTGGCATGATCCGACCCATCGACGGCGACGGTGATATCTTTAAACATAGTTCTATCCTCCGTTTGGAATGGTGTCATGTTATCGCGCCGGACCATAATTGCTCTGATCTAGATCAATTTTTGATCTTTGACAGGATTCCGCACGCCGTACGTATCATCGTAATCTCTGTGATAATGGGTCAAAAAAATTAAACCCACTGCGGGAAACGCCGGGCTACGATCTACGCCATGGAGACGGTGAAAATCGCCGCACCATCGTGGTACAACATTCCAAACAAAAAGGCCCCAACGACACCTACGGATGCCAAATTTAACATATCTACGACGTCCCTATCACCATTGATCTTTGTCAAAACGAGGCAGACACTGCTGCATAGGCTGCCAGAGGAGTGCGCAGCTTAAATCGACGCACGTGCAGAGGACACCTTCCCATCATGCCTGATCGCACCGCTTTTCTTGCCAGTGACGGCCAACCGGCGCGGCTAGAGCTTGTGGACCGTCGCTTTGTGTTTGCTGGCGATGTGCTGATTAGCAATGTCGAGACGCTTGATGTGATGCATGGGTCCGCTGACACGATTGATCTTAGCAATGTCGCGCGGCTTGATACTGCAGGCGCTTGGGCGGTGGTATCGCTCGAAAGGCGGCTGCAGGACGAGGGCTTATTCCCCCTAATTACGGGGGCAAGCAAACCGCAAAGCGCCCTGATCGAAACATTGCGGCTTAATATGCCACAAGCGGTGGCTGCGCCTTTGCCTCACATCACTATGACCGATGGGATCGCACTGATTGGGCGCAAGGCTGTTCTCGCTTTGCATAAAATAATGGCGATTGTCGGGTTTCTGGGCGCGGTGGTCGCGACACTTGCAAAGCTGGCGCTGCATCCCTCCCGGATTAGATGGACCGCATTGACCCATCATATGCATCAAGTCGGATTGAATGCTGTCCCCATTGTGGCATTGATGGCGTTTCTGATCGGTGTTGTGCTGGCGTTTCAAGGAGCGGCGCAATTGCGTCAATTCGGGGCAGAGGTGTTTGTCGTTGATCTTATCGCGATTTCGATCTTGCGTGAATTGGGCATCCTGCTGACCGCAATTATCGTGGCTGGCCGGTCCGGATCTGCATTTACAGCCGCCATCGGATCAATGAAAATGCGCCAAGAAATAGACGCAATGCGCACCATCGGCCTTGATCCTATCACAGTCTTGGTGGTCCCGCGTGTCTTGGCGCTTATTTTGGTACTGCCAGTTCTGGGCATTATCGCAAATTTGGCAGGCCTTGTGGGGGGCGCGTTGATGTCATGGATCGAGCTGGGTGTATCACCGAGCGTATTTCAATCGCGGTTGGTCAGTAACACCAGCGCCTGGCACTTGGGGGTTGGGGTGATCAAAGCCCCGTTTTTTGCGCTGATCATCGGAATCGTGGGGTGCTTTGAAGGTATGCAGGTTGGTGGTGACGCCGAATCTTTGGGGCATTTGACGTCGACATCCGTCGTCTTGGCGATCTTTCTGGTGATCACAACGGACGCGCTTTTCTCGATCTTTTTTGCGGTCTTGGGGGTGTGATGTCCGAGGCACCGATTATTCGTGTACGCGGTCTTGTGACGCGGTTTGGCAAGCATACCGTGCATGACGGTCTTGACCTTGATGTGCAGCGCGGTGAGATCATTGGCGTGGTTGGCGGGTCCGGTACCGGAAAATCGGTGCTGTTGCACGAGGTGGTCGGCTTGTTGAAACCTGTGGCGGGAGATATCACCGTTTTTGGGGAAAACGTGCGCGACACAGGCCCCGAGGAATACCGGTCCTTGCGAAGACGCTGGGGAGTGATGTTTCAAGGCGGGGCGCTGTTTTCGTCACTTAACGTGCAACAGAACGTCGAGGCCCCGATGCGCGAGCAGCTCGACCTGATGCCGCAAACCCGCGCCGCGTTGGCCGCGATTAAGGTCCGTATGGTCGGATTGCCCGACAATGCATTGCTGAAAATGCCGTCAGAATTATCTGGTGGGATGCGCAAGCGGGCGGGGTTTGCCCGTGCCATCGCCCTTGACCCCGAGATCGTGTTTTTGGATGAACCAACAGCCGGGCTGGACCCGATTGGGGCAGCCGCGTTTGACAGCCTTATCGCACAACTGCGCCACGCGTTGGGATTGACCGTATTTATGGTAACCCATGACCTCGATAGCTTGCACGCGATCTGTGACCGGATCGCGGTGCTTGCAGAAGGCCGTGTGATTGCAGTCGGGACGATGGCGCAAATGCAAGACATCGATCATCCGTGGGTACAGGCGTATTTCAAAGGCCCGCGCGCCCGCGCAGCCCGCGCCCAAGCAAAGGCAAACTGATGGAAACCCGCGCACATTTCATCGTCGTTGGTTTGTTTACATTATTTGGCATTCTTGGTGGTCTCGGTTTTTTTGTCTGGCTCGCAAGCGTTCAGATCGACCGGCAATATGCGCAATACGGGGTTTTGTTCGACGATGTGTCGGGCCTTAACCAATCTGCGGATGTATTGTTCAACGGGGTTGGGGTGGGCCGTGTTGTGGCCATCCGCATCTGGGAACAGGACCCCAGCAAGGTCTATGTCGCGGTTGAAATTGATGCGACCACGCCCATCACCGTGGACACCGTGGCGCAGTTGGAATCTCAAGGGGTGACGGGCGTTGCATATATCGCCCTATCAAGTGGATCATCAGGTGCCGCGCTTTTGACGCCACAGGCAGACGGCCCACCGATCATCATGTCGCGGCCTTCGTCGTTGCAGTCTCTGGTCAGGTCAGCCCCTGATCTGTTGGGTGATGCAGCAACGCTGATCAAGCAACTTGAAACGGCGACTGGCCCCGAAAATCAAGCCTATGTGCGCCGCATTTTAGAAAACGTGGACGGAGCCACCGCACGGCTGGATGCCGCGCTGACCGATTTTTCGGACATGTCTGCAACCCTGAGCGCGGCTGTGGACGAGGTGTCGGTGTTTACCCAATCGCTGGATGAGATTGGCGAAGCGGCGACGGCGACCTTGGCAGGTATCGATACAACCCTTGGCTCCGTGTCAAAAACCTTTGAGACCGCAGACGAAAGCCTGCAAGCATTGAAGCCTGTGATTACGGCCGCAAACGACGCATTTGCCGCCATCCCAAACACGTTGCAAATCGCGGATCAGGCGTTGCTTAGCGCAGAGCAGGTTCTCTCGCGGACCGACGCTATTATCGCCACAGATATCGGCCCGGCTATCACTGATGCCCGGACGGCACTGGCCGCCATCACACAAACCATGGCTGCGATCAAAGCCGATGTACCGTTCATTTTGACAGACTTGCGCGCAGGTGTCGCCGAGGCCCGCGCTGCCATCACAGCCGCCACTCCTGGCCTACGTGACATCGGCCGATTGAGCAGCGAGGCCCGCACGCTTGTCGGCGCGATCAGTGACGTTGTGCGCAACATAAGCCGCGACCCGACGGGCTTCTTACTTGATAACCGCGTTCCTGATTACCGGAGGTAAAAAGATGACATTACTATCGCGTTCTGTATTTTTCCTGGGCCTGATGACATTGCCCGGATGTGCCGCTTTGGCCACCCTCAACCAAGCAGCAACGCCGCTTGCGACCTATGAATTACAACCGATTGTCAGCGGATCTGCGGCCTCACGGTCGCGGATCACGTTGCTGGTTGTGGAACCTGCGGCCCCTGCCGCGATTGCAACAGACCGCATATTGGTCAAGCAAGGCCCCCAGTCTGTGTCCTACTTGCCTGACGCCCGCTGGGCGGATGAGGCACAGTTGATGATCCAATCTGTGATTATCCAATCGCTCAGTGCGGGCCGCAGGTTCGGATTTGTTGGCGCGCAAGGGGCGGGCCCTGTGCCGGACATGGTTTTGCTAACGCGCATTGACCGCTTTGGTGTCGACATTGGCGCAGATGATACAATCACCGTGCGCCTGTCGTTTGATCTGACTGTGTTGCGCGACCGTGATCAGCGGGTCCTTGGCACACGCAGCTTTTCGGGCGACGCATCGATCAACAGCGATCAGGTTCATCCGGTTGTGACCGGATTTCAGATGGTCATGGATGATCTGCTTGGTGAGATTGTAAGCTGGACGACGGCGACTGCACGTTAACTGGATTGATTTTGGTCAATCGGATTTCTGGTGGGGGATGCAAGCTATACCAAACCCCCACAAGGAGCATCTTATGGACCTCGAACATTTTGAAACGCGGATTAATGACCGTATCACGGAATTGGCCGACCACCTGCAACGGATCAAGAAAGATCTTGATCAACCGCTGCTTGCCGATCTGAATGATCAGGCAATCGACCTTGAAGATGACGAGGTCCTTGAAGGAATTGGCCAAGCGCACCAACAAGAGATCCGCCTGTTGAACGCGGCCCTAACGCGCATTGAAAACGGCACATACGGTGTCTGTCAAACATGCGGTGACCCTATTTCAGAGGCCCGCCTAGAGGCCGTTCTTTACGCGCCGGTTTGCAAGGATTGCGCGGCATCAGCAGGCGGCGAACGTCGCCAATGACGCGTGCGAAATCAGAAGGAAACCCCATGCCCTACCCCATCAATATGAACGTCAAACCTCATGTGTCGGCGTTCTTTGACGCGGCGACCAACACGATCAGCTATATTGTGAATGACCCCGACGGGGATCATTGCGCGATCATTGATAGCGTGATGGATATTGATTACGCCGCTGGGCGCATCACGTTTGATGGTGCGAACGCGATCATCGCAGAGGTTGAACGCCGCGATCTGACACTTGATTGGATCATCGAAACCCACGTGCATGCCGACCACCTCAGTGCCGCCCCTTATATCCAGCAAAAACTGGGTGGGAAAATTGGGGTCGGCGATCAGATCACGGTGGTGCAGGATACGTTTGGCAAGGTGTTTAACGAAGGCACAGAATTTCAACGCGACGGATCGCAGTTTGACGCATTGTTCAAAGACGGGGACACCTATCAGATCGGGGATATGCAAGGGTTTACGATTGCAACGCCCGGCCATACGCCTGCCTGTATGGTGCATGTGATCGGGAATGCGTGCTTTGTCGGTGACACGCTTTTCATGCCTGATGGTGGCTCTGCACGCGCGGATTTCCCGGGTGGTGATGCAGGGCAGCTTTATGACAGCATTCAAAAGGTGCTGGCCCTGCCCGATGATATGCGGCTGTATATGTGCCATGATTATGGCCCCGACGGGCGTGATTTCAAATGGGAGACAACCGTTGGCGAAGAAAAGGCCCATAATATTCATGTGGGTCACGGGCAAAGCCGCGAGGCATTCGTGAAACTGCGCACCGAACGTGACGCCCAGCTTGCTGTTCCAAGGCTGATTATCCCATCGCTTCAGGTGAACATGCGCGCAGGTGAATTGCCAAAAGACGCGGACGGAAATGCGCGCCTGAAGGTGCCAATCAATAAGCTGTAAGCCGTGACATGGCTGTTGTTATGCGACGGTCATGCACACACATTTAGCAGCCTGCGCAAGCTTTTGCGATGTGCTGCCCAAGACCAATCCGCCAACACCGCCCAACCCGCGACGCCCCGTGACAATGAGCTCGCCTTCATAAAGATCAACAATGTTCATGATCTCTTCACAAGGCGTTCCAGTACCTATCGTCGTGCTGGCGGGTGTCACACCCATTGCCGCCCCGATATCGACCGCGTCTTGCATGGCTTGCCGCCCGTTAACAGGGGCGTCCACGCCAAATGTGACCTCCGAAGCCGACAGTTCTGGAGAATGCACAAGATGCAGCTCGCTTTGATGAACTTTGGTCAGTTCGCACGCGGTCTCGAGCGCCCTGACGGACGGATCGGATCCGTCGTACCCAACAACGATTACCTTAAACATTGCGTGCTCCATTTGCTGCGCCATCGATTGGAAAAGGGGCAGGATGCCGCCGGTCCGCTAACATTTCAGATATGTCCAACTGTCTTAGATTGGAATGGTTTTGGTGCCCTTTTTCCCACTTGGGATCATCTCCATTCCCAGATTTACAATTTTGCCGGTTTCGATCGTGTATTGATCATGCGCCGTTTTCAAAAACGCAAGCTGGGCGTCCTGCAGGTCTTTTGCATTTTTACAATGCAGCAGGGCGTGTTGGGTTTTGACGTCTTCTTTGATGCGGTCAGCAACAAAGCGCAAAACCTCGTTATTCATCTTAGTGGCAGTTTCAAACCACGCGGCGCCTAACCAGCGTAGCGGCCCAAGGCCCGCATCTTCGAGGTTGCCCATCGCCACTTCACCCAAAGCGACAGCATCATCAACCACAGATGTTTCATGTGATGTCTTGGCCATCAACGTCTCCAATTCTGAATTATCTGTTCGGAATTCTAACTGGTTTTCCGGACCCGGCATTGACATGTATCAATGTTTGAACGCGCCAGATGACAGATTTTGTCATCATGAGTGATGATTTAAAAAACGGACTGACGACACCGCAAGCGGCTGTGTTGCATGACAAGCATGGTTGGAATGAGTTGCCTCAAGCCAAGGGGCCGTCGCCCGTTGGCATCCTTCTGCGCCAGTTTACCAATATTTTGGTCCTGATCTTAATCGCGGCTGCCGTGATCGCCTTTGTCGTAGGTGAGCGGATTGACACAATTGCAATTGGCGTTGTGATTTTGCTGAACGGCGTTTTGGGCTTTGTGCAGGAATGGCGGGCAGAGAACGCCATGCAGGCGCTGCGCAATATGATGTCACCGCAAGCCACTGCGATACGTGATGGCGTTCAGGTACAAATCCCCGCGCGTGATCTTGTGCCGGACGATATCATCATTGTCGCGGCTGGTGACCGTGTTCCGGCAGATGCAACTTTGGTTGAGCAAACGATCCTGTCTGCGGACGAAAGCGCGCTGACAGGCGAGTCGATGTCGGTGCTCAAAGACACCCAAGCCGCGCCTCTTTATCTAGGAACAAACATCGTTGAAGGCCGCGGGATGGCGCGTGTCACCGCGATTGGTACCAAGACGCGCTTTGGGCAGATTGCAGAGATGACGGGGGCGATTGCGCCACGCCAGACGCATTTGCAAATACAGCTTGGAACACTGGCCCAGCAGCTAGGGGCCATCGCCATGGCCATTGCAGCCCTGATCATGTTGGTGGGTGCGCTTCGCGGAAGGCCCATGGCCGAGATGTTTATGACTGCAATATCGCTTGCAGTGGCGATGGTGCCCGAAGGGTTACCTGCGGTTGTGACAATCACAATCGCCTTGGGTGCGGCGGCCTTGGTCCGGAAAAACGCGCTGACACGCAGGTTGCAAGCCGTCGAGACCTTGGGTGCCGCATCGGTAATCTGCACTGACAAGACCGGCACCTTGACCGAAAACAAGATGACTGCGACCGAGATTTGGACATTGGGTCAATCGTATCAGGTGACAGGGACCGGCTATGATCCGGCGGGTTTTATCGCAGTGGAGGGCGACAAACGCCGTGCGTCAAACGACCCGCTGCTCGCTAAGTTGCTTGCGGTTTGCGCAGGCTGCACCCATGCGACCCTTGCCCATGATACAGGTGGTTGGACCATGACCGGCAGCCCAACCGAGGGCGCATTGCTGACCCTTGCCTATAAGGGCTGGGCAGACGTGCCCTCCCCCACAACAATCATCGACGAGGTTCCGTTCAACAGTAACCAGAAACGCATGAGCATTCTGCGGACAACGCCGCAGGGGCCAATGATATTCACCAAAGGCGCGCCAGAACGGTTAAGCACGCTGTGCACGACCGTCGCAGGCGCAGACGGCCCCGCGCCAATGACCGACCAAATCCGCAGCAAAATCGCGGCCGCATATGCCCAAATGGCAAGCCAGGGCCAGCGTGTTTTGGCACTCGCTGCAAGCCCTGCACCCGACAGCACGCTGAGCGAAGAAAATCTGGTGTTCTTGGGTCTTGTCGGCATCATCGACCCGCCCCGCCCTGAAATTCCGGCAGCGGTTGCCCAAGCCCACGGCGCTGGCACGCGCATCATCATGATCACAGGCGACGGTGCTGTGACGGCCAAGGCGATTGCGCGAAGCATTGGCCTGCATCTGGGGACAACGATGACCCACTGCGATGCTGTCGGGCTTAGTGATGACGACCTTAGCCGCGCCTTGGACGACGACACCTTGATCGCGCGCGCCGAACCTGCCGATAAAATGCGCATCGTAGCATTACTGCAGGCCAAGGGTCAGATCGTGGCGATGACAGGCGATGGGGTCAATGACGCCCCCGCTCTGGAACAGGCGGATATCGGGATCGCGATGGGGATCAGAGGCACAGATGTTGCCAAAGACGCTTCTGATCTTGTGCTGCTGGACGATAATTTTGCGACAATTATCACGGCCATGCGCGAAGGTCGGCGGCAGTTTGACAACCTGCGCAAATTTGTCCGCTATCTGCTGTCGTCAAATGCGGGCGAGGTGATCGCCCTTGTGTGTAACATCGTGGTCGGCGGGCCGCTAATTTTTCTGGCCACACAGATTTTGTGGATGAACCTCATCACTGACGGGTTAACTGCGGTCGCGCTGGGGCTTGAAAAACCCGAGAAAGGTCAGATGCGCGAACCGCCACGCCCGATGAACGCGCCTATCTTGGGGTGGTCGGGGATCGCACTGATTGCGGTCTTTGGGCTTTATACCGGGCTAAGTAGTCTGTGGATTTTCTGGACGCTTTTAGAGATTGACGAAACCCTTGCGCGGACGGCCGCATTCACGGCGATGGTCTTTTTTGAAAAATTCAGCGTCTTTGCATTTCGGTCGCTGCGGGCCCCGTGTTGGCACATTGGATGGTTTTCCAATCCGTTTTTGTTGCTGGCGCTCACCGCCACATTGGGCGCACAGGTTGCTGCCGTTTATTGGCCCCCTTTGCAGACCCTTTTGCACACAACTGCCCTTGGCTGGGCGCAATGGCAAGTGATCGGACTAATGACCTTGCCGCTGGTCATCGCGCCCGAGATTGTAAAAACCATCCGTTTGAAAAGGACACATAATGATGCTTGAACATGGTCATACCCACGCCGAGATTGCCGCCCGCCTTGATGCGCAAAACGACAGTGGGCGGCTGCGTGACGCGATTTTTGGCGGCATTGACGGAACCGTGACCACATTCGCAATTGTCGCAGGCGTGCAAGGCGCAGGGCTGCCCGCAGGGATCGTTGTGGCGCTTGGGCTGGCGAATGTCGTGGCCGACGGATTTTCCATGGCCGCAGGCAACTATGCAGGCACAAAGGCGGTGGCTGATGACCGTCAAAGGCTCTGGGCTGTAGAGGAACATCATATCCGCACAAACCCTCAGGGCGAGATGGACGAGCTTGATCAAATTCTTGCGCGCAAGGGGCTGCATGGGCAGGTTCTGCAACAGGCGGGCGTGATGATCAGCGCCGACAAGCACCAATGGATTTCAATGATGTTATCTGAAGAATACGGACTGCCGCCGACAGATCCAAAGCCGCTTCAGGCCGCGATTGTGATCTTTGCCGCGTTTGTGGCCGCAGGTCTGTTGCCTATGCTGCCCTATCTGATTGGATTAAATGACCCGTTTTCATGGTCGATCGCGGCGGCGGCGCTGACGTTCTTTGGCATTGGCACGATAAAGTCGCGCTGGTCGCTGGCGCAATGGTGGCGGTCGGGCATAGAGACCTTGCTGATTGGCGGAACCGCCGCCACACTTGCGTTTGCCGTCGGCCGTTTTTTTCACCCCTAGACGGCGATAACATCCGCCAGATGTGCAGGCAGATCAGCGAGCGGTATTTGCGTTAAATTCTTGGCAATCTCGGCGCGTATGACGTCACTTATCGGGCGCGGCATACGCTGGCGCAAAATGCCCAACATTGTGGGCGAGGCGATTAATATGAGCTTCTGAAATGCGTCTTTGTCGTGCGCGCCCTTCAGAACATCAAGGATTGCATCCGCAAAGGTTGTCGCGGCTTGTGCCTTAAGGTCGTGTTCAGAAATGCTGCCACGATCAGGGCCAACAGGTGCTTTGGTCATGCCCGGCGCATCGGATAGTTCGGACACTG
>JAGSGF010000076.1 GCA_023955335.1 Yoonia sp. | reverse complement strand
ATTTGGACGATGGCTGATTTCATTCAGGCGCCAATGGAGCCATTGCAGTTGATCGTGGATGAAATGACCGGAAAAACTGTGCGACGCCTGACAGAGGCGCCCCGCATGGTCGACCTAACTGGATTTGGTCAATTTTTGCAGAACCTGAAGAACCAAGGGATGCACCCCTACCTGATGGGTGATTTTCCCGTGGATGAGGGGCCGATTAACGCAGTGCCCAAGCCACGTAAACCGTATTTGGTGCGCTAGGATATGGCTGCGTTCGACTATTTTGTTGTGTTTGCGGAAATGCGGACGGGGTCCAACTTTTTGGAATCCAATATCAATGCATTTGACGGGCTAACCTGTCACGGAGAGGCGTTTAACCCACATTTCATCGGCTACCCCCAGTCCGAAAATATCCTTGGAGTAACCCAAAAAGAACGCGATGCTGATCCCCAAAAATTGGTGGACCGTATTAAGGCGGCTGATGGGTTGAACGGGTTCCGGTTCTTTAACAATCATGATCCGCGTTTGCTGGATATCTGCATGGCCGACCGTCGCTGCGCCAAGGTTATTCTGACGCGCAATCCCGTTGAGAGCTTTGTCAGCTGGAAAATCGCGTCCGCCACGGGTCAATGGAAACTGACCAACGTCAGCCATGCCAAAACCCGCAAAATCGACTTTAGCGACCGCGAGTTTGAGGCACATCTCGAAGCGCTACAGACATTTCAAGTCACGTTGCTGAACACGTTGCAAAAATTGGGGCAGACCGCATTTTACGTCGCTTATGAAGATTTACAGAACGTGGATGTGATGAACGGTTTGGCCGATTATTTAGGGTGTCAAAACAGAATTGCGGGCCTTGATAAGTCGCTGAAAAAGCAAAACCCAATGCCGATGTCGGAAAAAGTCGTAGATTTTGCTGCAATGGAACGGTCTTTGGCCAAGTTGGATCGGTTCAACCTGAACCGGACCCCAAATTTCGAACCTCGCCGTGGCCCGATGACCCCGACGTATTTTACCGCACCTGAAAGTGGCTTGTTGTACATGCCCGTAAAGTCCGGCCCTGATGCGTCCATTTGTGACTGGATGGGCCGTTTGGACAATGCCACGGCGGCGGATGTGCGTACTGACTTTTCCCAAAAAGAGCTGCGACAATGGAAGCGTAAGCATACGGGCCACCGCAGTTTCACAGTGTTGCGTCATCCGTTGGCGCGTGCCCATGCCGCGTTTTGCAAACACATCCTGAACACAGGCGAAGGCTCGTTTGTCGAAATTCGCAACACGTTGCGCAAGGTACATAATGTACCTCTGCCCAATGATGCTGATGCCGAAAGCTATGACGTCGCGGCCCATCGCACGGCGTTTTTGTCGTGGTTGGTATTTCTCAAGGCTAACTTGAGCGGGCAAACAGCGTTGCGTGTGGACGGCGCTTGGGCCAGTCAACTGACTTTACTGCAAGGCATGGCCAACTTTGGTGTGCCAGACATGATCTTGCGTGAGGATCGCCTGCGCGGTGATCTGGCAATGTTGGCCGGACAGCTGGGCCGGACAAGTATGCCCGAGCCGTTGCCTGAGACGGATCCATATGCAGCACGCCTCACGGATATTTACGACAAAGAGATTGAGCAGGCGGGGCGTGATGCGTGTCAGCGTGATTATCTGGCGTTTGGTTTCGGGGATTGGCCGTCGCGTTAAGCGGCTTGGATTGCCTGCGATTCTGTCAAGATCGTATAGATCGTACCTGCGTCACTGTTTGCGCGCAATTTAGCACAGACATCTGGGTCACGCATCGTGCGCGAGACAAGCGCCAAAGCTTTCAGGTGCTCGACGCCTTGCGTCTTTGGGGCGAGCAAGGCAAAAACCAGATCAACGGGCTGCCGGTCGACTGCATCAAAGTCGAGCGGTTTTTCCAAGCGAATAAAAACGCCACACACAGTGGTCACACCGTCGATACGTGCGTGGGGCAGTGCAATGCCATGCCCCACTCCTGTTGGACCCAAACCCTCGCGTTCGATCAACGCCTCGATTACGCTGGTGGCCTCAAGGTCGTAGCTGCCACTAGCGAGCTCGCTAATATCATGAAACAGACGTTTCTTGCTGGTGCAGGCACTGATTGTCTTCACCGCATTTTGGTCGAGGATATCGCCAATGTTCATGTCTAAGCTTTCTGGTCACTGCGACCTGCGGGATCAGCCCGTTGAACGGGGATCGATCCAGCCAATGTTTCCGTCTTCGCGCCTGTAAACAACGTTCACACCGCCATGCTTTTCATTGCGGAACACCAACACGGGTTTGCTGGCCAGTTCCATTTGCATCACCGCTTCACCGACTGACAGAGATTGGATTTTCTCTTCCATCTCCGCGACGATCATTGCGTTTACGGTATCGTTTTCTGCCTCTTTCGACTCGTCACTTGGAGCGAGGATATACGAGGCCGACGCAGAAAGTTCAACCGGTTGTGACCGCTCCTTGTGGTGGTCTTTCAACCTGCGCTTGTAGCGGCGCATCTGCTTGTCCATTTTTTCGGAACAGCCATCAAAGGCCGCGTAGATTTCGTTTGCGTGCCCAGTGGCTTGCGCCGTAAGACCTGTGGAAAGATGTACAACAGCTTCGCAGACGTATTCGTGCCCTGACTTTGAAAAGACCACATGCGCATCCGTCGGTCGCCCTGCGTACTTTTCTAAAATTCCGCTGAGTTCTGATTCGACGTGGGTTTGTAGTGCAGAGCCAATATCAATCTGTTTTCCACTGATCTGGTAGCGCATCGTTTCTCCAATTCAAATTGTTTCAGCATGCGGCGAATGCACAGGCAGTCAGCCTGTCACAAGGATCACATGCTATATAGTGAGAACGATAACCGCCCGAATTCGTTCCACTTATTCCAACAGGCGGACGCAAGCGCCTGAACGGTGGTGGAGATGAAAATCGAGTCTGTCATCCCCTACAGTTGGCGTCATGAAGGGGGGGCTTGTCAATGCTACAATGGTTAAGGTTGACCAGAATTAGGTCACCCGAAAGCCACTGCCCAAGTAAACACGGCGCACATTTTCGTCGGCGACGACCTCTGCGGTGGTTCCGCTCATCAATACTTTGCCGTCATGCAGGATGTAGGCTCGATCAACGATTTTCAGGGTTTCTTGGACATTATGGTCGGTAATCAGCACGCCGATCCCCCGATCTTTCAGGTCCCCTACAAGGTGTCGGATTTCGTCGACCGCAATTGGGTCGACCCCTGCGAATGGTTCGTCCAGCAGTACGTATTTCGGCCCCGCAGCCAAACAACGCGCGATTTCGACCCGCCGTCTTTCCCCGCCCGATAATGCTAAGGCGGAGGCGCGGCGCAAGTGTTCGATGGAAAACTCAGACAGCAATTCCTCGAGCCGTTTACGCCGTTTGCGTTTTTCGGGTACTGCAATTTCAAGAATGGCCATGATATTATCTTCGACGGTCATGCCCCGAAAGATCGACATCTCTTGCGGCAGGTATCCGATCCCAAGCTTGGCACGTCGGTACATTGGCAAGGTCGTGACGTCTCGTCCGTCGATGATGACCTTGCCGCCTTCGGGCGTCACGAGGCCGGCAATGGCATAGAACAACGTCGTTTTGCCAGACCCGTTGGGACCAAGCAGTGCCACGACTTCACCACGCCCAAGTTCAAGCGTGACGTCCCGAATGACGACTTTCTTGCTATAGCTTTTGCGCAAGTTTAGGATTTTTAAGCCAACGTCGCCGTCCTGCACTGTTAGCTCTGTCATGGGTCAGTTGCCTTGCTGAAATACGGTGCGCACGCGCCCCGACATTTGGGCCGCGCCAGAGTTGACGTTGATGGTCATTTTTTCGGCCGACAACGCGCTGGCCCCTTGGGTCAACAGCACGTCGCCTGTCAGGGTTAACACACCTGTGATCAGATTGTAGTCTGCGTCTTGGGCCTCGGCCGCTTCGGTATCTGTCACGAAGGTCACGCCGTCTGATGCGATCAATTGCGCGATGTCGCCAGTTGCATCAGAATAGACGACCAGCACAGAGCCTGCAGACAACCGCAGCGTGCCTTGGCCAATGACCACGTTGCCAGCGAACACGGCGGTGTCGCTGTCTTGGTCGACGGACAGGCTGTCTGCCGTGACTTCAACGGGGGCGGAGCTATCTGCGCGGATGCCGCCCAAGTTGATGTTCGTTTGCGCATTTGCGGGGGCGGCGACCAATAGGGCCACGGCCAAAGCCATCAGTTTTGTCATTCCGTAGCATCCTTTGATTCAGCGCCATTGGGGGTGTATACCAGCCGAACGCCTTGCGTGAACAGCATCTGTTGGCCTTTTGCATCATTCGCGGTCTCAAACGTAACCCGTCCTGCGGTGATCGTGCCAAAGGGTGCCCGAATTTCGAGCGCTCCGTCTGATGTGATGACCCCGCTTTCAAGGTCGGCCACAAGCCCGTTGGTTTCCATCGTATAACCGTTAGAGGTTTCCAGCCGCGCCAAACCGCGCAGGCGTGCCAGTTTCGCGTCGATGTCAATCTCACCTTCGGCGGCCGTAATGCGAACTTCACTGCCATCGGACGCTTTTAGGGTCAGCGACAGATCTAATGCGTTGATCGAATTGGGGGTCGTCGGATCGAATTGTGCAGATTTTGCGCCGATCGCGATGATCGATCCATCATCGGCTACGCCGGAAAACTGCGGTGCGCTGATCCGCTGTTCGCGCGCAAGCGTTTCGATTTTAGCAAACGGGATTCCGGTGTCGTCTGTGCTGGACCTTGCGAATAGAAATAGCGTGGACAGCAGGCCAATTCCGCAGATGGGTAGAATGATCTTTGACCAGCCAACAAGTTGCGAATGAAAGTTATCGGCGCTGGCCATTGGCGTTATACCACTCCGGCCCGCAGACAGTCGTGGATGTGCAAGATGCCTTGGGCACGCGCATCATCGCCAACCACGAACAGACAGGTGATCTTACCTTCCATCACGCCAATCGCCTCAGCGGCGAGCGCGTCTGGCGTGACGGTGCTGGGGTTGGCGGTCATAACGTGTCCGGCGGTCATATCCAAAAGGCCTGTCATATGGCGGCGCAAATCGCCGTCTGTGATAATGCCTGTAAGGTAGCCATCGTCATCCGTTACGCCAACCACGCCGAACCCTTTTTGACTGATGATCAGCAGTGTATCGCTCATCGGGGTTGAAGTTGTCACAAGCGGAATGCTGTCCCCTGCGTGCATCAGGTCACGCACCCTAGCGAGCTTTGCACCCAGCTTGCCACCAGGATGGAAGTCGCGGAAATTTTCGGGCGTGAACTGGCGGTGTTCCATCAGCGCAATAGCCATCGCGTCACCCAAAGCCAACGTCATGGTCGTTGATGTGGTGGGCACAACGCCTGTGCCACATGCCTCGCCCAATTGCGGCAGCAGAATAGCCACATCGGATTGGGTGAGCAGGGTGCTGGCTTCACGGCTGGCGACGCCGATCATTGGGATGTCAAAGCGGCGGGTATATGCGACAAGATCGGCCAATTCAGGGGTTTCACCAGAGTTGGACAAGACGATCACAACATCACCGGATGTCATCATTCCCAGGTCGCCGTGCGACGCTTCGGCTGGATGCACAAAATGCGCAGGCGTGCCTGTACTGGCAAACGTGGCCGCCATCTTGCGTGCGACATGCCCCGATTTCCCCATGCCCGACACAATGATCCGGCCGCGCGCGGCCAGCATCAGGTCAATCGCCGCGCCAAAACTGGGGCCAAGCGATGCACCAAGCGTATTTAGCGCTGCTGCTTCTTCTGCGATCACCCGCTTTGCGGTATCGACGAATTTTTCCTGATCTGTCATGAGTGTGCAAAGATGTCCGTGTCTGGCCAGCCTTCAAGGTCAAGCTTGGCGCGCATTGGCAGGAAGTCGAAACAAGCTTGGGCGATTTCCGTGCGCCCTTCGCGTTTTAGCATAACATCAAATGCCTTGCGTAGCTTGTGCAGGTGCAAAACGTCGGACGCTGCGTAATCAAGCTGCGCCTTGGTAAGCTGTTTTGCGCCCCAATCGCTTTGTTGTTGGTGCTTGGAAATGTCGACCCCAACCATGTCTTGTAACAGCGTTTTCAACCCGTGCCGATCGGTGAAAGTGCGCACAAGGCGTGACGCGATTTTGGTGCAATAAACGGGGGCGGTGGTGGCCCCGAACGTGTTCATCATCGCTGCGATATCGAACCGGCCGAAGTGGAACAGTTTCAACACATCAGGGTTTTCGAGCATCGCCACCAGATTTGGTGCCTTGGTTTGACCAATGGCCACCTGCACCAAATGACAATCCCCATCACCGCCCGACATCTGGATCAGGCAGAGCCGGTCACGTTGTGGTTTTAACCCCATGGTTTCACAATCAATCGCCACAACTGGGCCAAGGTCCAATCCGTCGGGCAGATCGTTTTGATAAAGATGATTGGCCATGGCGCACCTTTTGGATTGTTGCTTGTCAAAGCAGATAAGCTGAGACAACAAAATTCGCAACTAAACT
>JAGSGF010000052.1 GCA_023955335.1 Yoonia sp. | reverse complement strand
GGTTTTTCCCAGCGCATCGCGAGTCGTCAAATCGTCGCTTTCGGTTACAAGGCAGACGTCCAACAGCTCCATCGGGTAGTCGATTTCACGAATGCGCGCCAACAAGTGCTGTGCGATTTCTGTTTCGCGGAAAAGAGGGATCAACAGCGATATGGTTGGCAAGCGTGCAGGGACAGCATTAGGCGGCACATCGTGTTTTTGCGTGCTTAGGCATTTGTAGGCAGCAGTGGCTTTGAGGGCGGTCGACAGGATCAATACAATAACTGTCAGTGCGCACAGAATACTGATCATGACAGTTGGAAAAGCAACAAGCCCGGTGAGCAAGAAAATCACAAACGTCAGCCCGCGTTTGAGGGCAAGCGGGGCATTCCAGATACGGCTGCTTTGGTGTTCTGGTACTTTGGTCTCGGCGGCATGGCTAAGTGCCTGATGGCGCATCGCGATCACGCTACGCTCTAGATAGTCGCGGGTGGTGATTGCTATACGGACAGGGCCAAGTGCGTCGTGCAGCGCCTTTGACTGGCGGTCGAACTGGTCGGGCTTGTCGGTCAATACGACGGTACTTGTTCCCATCTTGCGCCACGGCAAAAGCCCCTCTCGTATCGCGTTTGCAGCGCCAAATTTGTCGAGCAAGGCCGGATCGGGAGGCTCTTCGCAGGGGTTGACCAGTTGCATTTGGTGCAGCGTTGAATAAGCCTGCGCGATAGATAGCCCAGCGATTCCGAAATTTGACATCAGCACATCGGCGATGCGCAAACCTTGACGTTGGGCGATGGCCTCGGCGGCTGCGGCATTGTCTTGCGACAGCACTCCGCCTGACACCAAAAGTGACGCAAGTGATCCCAGCCCCCGCAGGGGAGGGACCGTCGTTTGTAAAAGACGTGGCGGGGACAGCGGCATTGGAACCTTGTGGTTAACAGGGCTTCTTTGTCCGACAGTCGCGTTAATAGGTAGTTAACATGGCGCGTTAAGCGTCGCGTGCGGCCATGGCTGCTGCAAACCGTTCAAACAGGTAATAGCTGTCTTGGGGGCCTGGGCTTGCTTCGGGGTGGTATTGCACGCCAAAAACAGGTCGATCCGCCATGCGGATGCCGCAGTTCGACCCGTCAAACAAAGAAATATGCGTTTCAATCACCCCGTCCGGCAGCGTTTGGCTGTCGACAGTAAACCCGTGGTTCATCGAAGTGATCTCGACTTTACCAGTCTCGTTGTCTTTCACAGGGTGGTTGGCCCCGTGATGACCATGGTTCATTTTGACGGTCTGTGCCCCAAGTGCCAAGGCGAGCATCTGGTGCCCCAGACAAATCCCGAAAACAGGAAGGTCGGTTTTGGCCAAGATATCTTTGATCATTGGGACTGCATAAGCACCCGTTGCCGCGGGATCACCGGGACCGTTTGATAGAAAAACGCCGTCGGGGTTATGGGCCAGCACGTCTTGTGCTGTTGCGGACGCAGGCAGAACTGTGACGTCACAGCCGGCGGATGCAAGGCACCGCAAGATGTTGCGTTTTGCGCCGTAATCGATGGCTACTACCTTGTGCTTGGGGGCTGTTTGGGTGGCGTAGCCTTCGGGCCAAGCCCACCGCATCTCGTTCCATTGGTAGGATTGCGCGCAGGTCACATCTTTGGCCAGATCAAGGCCGACCAAGCCGCTAAAGCTGCGGGCCTTTTGTACAAGCGCTTCAATGTCAAAGTTACCGTCGGGGTTATGCGATAGGGCAACATGTGGGGCACCTTGTTGCCGAATTGCCCGTGTCAGGCGCCGTGTGTCCACGCCGCCCATGCCGATGCGGCCACGGCTTGCCAACCACGTGCCAAGCTGTTCAGTAGCGCGCCAGTTCGACGATTCTGTTGGGTTCCATTTGACGATCATACCGGCAGAAACTGGGTTCGCCGTTTCATCGTCTTCTGGTGTCACACCGGTATTGCCGATGTGGGGGAAGGTGAAGGTCACGACTTGGCCCGCGTAAGACGGGTCTGTCATGATCTCTTGGTAGCCTGTCATCGCGGTGTTAAAGCAAAGCTCTGCCGAGGTTTCACCTGTGGCACCAAAGCCATGACCGTAAAAGATCGTGCCGTCAGCGAGTGCCAAACAGGCAGTGGGTTTCATCGGTTCAGATTGTGTCATCTTCATACATCCCCATGCAGCCAAATTGGTTTGGGGTTTATGGGCGGAGCGGGGCAGGGTCAAGGCCCATATGTGCCACAAAACAAGGGCGACCTTGCCGTTTTTCAGGTGGTTGTCAGTGCGAACTGATGCGCCTATGTTGCAACTTCTGTTTTGACCACTGATGGGACGACCAATGGATATGCGCAACCGTATTACGGCAGCACTAAAAGACGCTATGAAGTCGAAAGAGGCGGATCGGTTGTCCACGCTTCGGCTTATCAATGCAGCGATCAAAGATCGTGACATTGCGTTGCGTGGCACAAGCGAAGAAGACGCTGGCGTCAGTGAAGCCGAAATTTTGGGCATTCTGGGCAAGATGGTAAAGCAGCGCCAAGAAAGCGCGCGTGCCTATGAAGAAGGCGGGCGGTTGGAGCTTGCTGCAAAAGAGCTTTCCGAGATCAAAGTGATTGAAGACTTTCTGCCGCGTCAGTTGACCGCAGCTGAGGCCGAAGCTGCCGTTGATGTTGCGATCGGGGATGTTGGTGCAGATAGCTTGCGCGACATGGGGAAAGTCATGGCTGTGCTTAAGGGCAAGTATACCGGTCAAATGGACTTTAGCAAAGCTGGCCCGATGGTCAAATCGCGCCTTGGATAGCGGTATCGTTTGAGATGGGTCGAGACCCATCCTACGGCATGTCGGTATCCGTAGGATGGGTTTTAACCCATCTTTGGTGGTCCACTGAGCAACGCTTGTTTGATTTCGTCGTAAAGTGCCAAGCGCTCATCCACATCCAGAAATGCCCCTATCTCAACCTCGCGGTCGCCGCCGCGTAGGGTAAGGTAGTTTTCAACCGGTCCACCAGTTTGGTGTAGGTGTACACTTGCCCAATAACTGTTGGCGGTCCAGTGCTGAACAGAGCCGTCCGTATTGTGCCGTTTCAGGTCGACTTGTTCGGCTGTTCCACGCAGTACCTCTAACACCTCGCCCCGTTTGTAGCTTGTGTTAATTGCTACCCAAAGCCCCCAGAGCATCAACCCGAAAAACGGGAGGATGCCCCACAAGGCGACGGAGCCCAGAAGTGCGACAAGGGGGAGCGCGACGATCAGGGCGGTGGCACCGAAAAACAAAACAAAATCTTTGCGCAGCAATGACCGGTAGGGCCAGAGGCTAAGTTCCCATGTTTCGGGGGCGGTATGAGACGAGGTCCATTCATAAGGCATGCGTAGATTGTAATCCGGTCAGCCCTGCAGGCAAGGGCCACCGTACAACGAAAAAGGGCCCCGCAAACATGCGGAGCCCGTCGTATTTGTATCAGGGGTAACAGCGCTTAATGCGCGTGTCCTTTATCCCAGTCAGCCTGCTTTGGAAGCGTCTCGAAAGTGTGCTCTGGTGGTGGGCATGGCAGTGTCCATTCCAGCGTATCTGCATACTCGTTCCATGGGTTGTTCACTGTGACGCGACGACCACGTGTCAGTGTGTAAGCCATGACGCCGATAAAGAAGACGAATGATGCGAACGATAGGAACGCGCCCCAAGAGGACAGATAGTTCCATGTTGCATAGGCATCTGGGTAATCGATGTAACGACGGGGCATACCCTGACGGCCCAAGAAGTGCTGTGGGAAGAATGTCAGATTGGCACCGATGAACATCATCCAGAAGTGCAGCTTACCAGCCCACTCGGGATACATGCGGCCCGACATCTTTGGCAGGTAAAAGTAGATACCCGCAAAGATCGAGAACACGGCACCCAGCGACATCACATAGTGGAAGTGTGCCACAACATAGTATGTGTCGTGATAAACACGGTCCACACCAGCCTGCGACAGAACGATGCCCGTGACACCACCAACGGTGAACAAGAACAAGAAGCCCTGTGCCCAAAGCATTGGCGTCTTAAACTCAACAGAGCCGCCCCACATGGTCGCGATCCAACTAAAGATCTTCACACCCGTCGGCACCGCAATAACCATTGTGGCCAGCATGAAGTAGGACTGCTGTGTCAGCGACATACCGACAGTGTACATATGGTGCGCCCAAACGACGAAGCCTAGAACACCAATCGCAACCATCGCGTAAACCATCGGCAAGTAGCCAAAGATCGGCTTCTTGGAGAAGGTCGCAATAACGTGGCTAACAATACCAAAGCCAGGAATGACGATGATGTAGACTTCCGGGTGACCAAAGAACCATAAGATGTGCTGATACAAGATTGGATCGCCGCCGCCTTCAGGTTGGAAGAACGTGGTGCCGAAGTTCCGGTCTGTCAGCAGCATTGTGATTGCACCGGCCAAAACGGGCAGGGCCAGAAGGATCAACCAAGCGGTGACAAAGATCGACCAAGCAAACAGTGGCACTTTATGCAGTGTCATGCCCGGTGTACGCATGTTCAAGAACGTGGTGATCATGTTGATCGCCCCAAGGATCGACGACGCACCCGATAGGTGAACGGCGAAAATCGCAAGGTCCATCGACATGCCGGCCTCGGATGTGGACAGAGGCGGGTACAAGACCCAACCAACGCCAGACCCAAGCTGGCCATTGCCACCAGGTGCGAGCATTGATGCGACACCCAAGGATACACCAGCCACATACATCCAGAACGACAGGTTGTTCAGACGTGGGAACGCCATGTCCGGCGCGCCGATTTGCAGTGGCATAAAGTAGTTACCGAAACCGCCAAACAAGGCAGGGATAACGACAAAAAACATCATCAACACACCGTGGTATGTGATTAGCACATTCCAGAGGTGGCCGTTTGGTGTACATTCGGACGCGGCATCAGCGATGAAACGCGCACCTTCGATGCACATATACTGCACACCGGGTTCCATAAGCTCCAAACGCATGTAGACGGTGAAGGCGACGGAAATGAAGCCCACAACGCCTGAGACGAAGAGGTATAGAATACCGATATCTTTGTGGTTGGTGGACATGAACCAGCGGGTAAAAAAGCCCCGGTTGTCTTCGTGTTCATGGCCGTGGACGGCTGCATCTGCCATGTGGCTCTCCTCAGTTTAGCTAAATCGGGAAAGAGCGCGGATTCGGAATGCGCCCTTCGTTTGATCAGGTTCTAGTGCACGAACCCCCGTTGAGCAACATTTCATACGTGCATTTGCATGGGTTAATTTGGCGCACCCCCAACGGAGATATCTGCGTTCATACACTTGAAACTTATTGATCTTAGCATGTCGCAAATGCGTGAATTCGTGGCTTTGCTCTGCGCAAAACGCGGTTTTACGCGCGTTTGTCGCGTGCCGGCGGAAATGACGGTTCAAAGGTTTGCCGCAAAGCGACATCGACATCGTCTAATGTGACTGGCAATCCAAGATCGACCAATGACGTCACGCCGTGCCCCGCAATGCCGCAAGGCACAATACCATCAAAGTGGGCGAGATCAGGCTCAACATTTATGGATAGCCCGTGAAAGCTGACCCATTTGCGCAGGCGAATGCCAAGCGCCGCAACTTTGTCTTCTGTCATGTCACCGTTTGGTTGGCGCGGCTTATCGGGGCGGGTCACCCAAACGCCAACACGCCCGCTGCGGCGCTCGCCTTGAATATTGAACGTCTCGAGTGTCGCAATGATCCAACCTTCGATCTGATTGACGAAAGCCCGCACATCGCGGCCGCGCGCGCCGACATCAAGCATAATATAGACAACACGTTGCCCGGGACCGTGGTAGGTATATTCGCCACCGCGTCTGGCTTCATACACCGGGAATTTGTCGGGGTCCAAAAGATCGCTCGGCTTGGCTGACGTTCCTGCCGTGTAAAGTGGTGGATGCTCAACCAGCCAAATGGCTTCGTCGGCAGTCCCCGCCGAAATTTGCGCGACGCGGTCCTCCATGAAGGTCAATGCATCAGGGTAGGGGGTTAGCCCTTGGGATGTCATCCATTCAACCATAGTAAACAGACCCGAAGGTCAGCCTTTTTAATGCTTTACTGTCACTCACGAAGAAAACCCTTTGTTGGACGTCGTTGCGATTAGCGCGGTGTCACCCCTGTTGCAATCAATAGGCAATCCTGACCGATCTGCCAACACCGGAGACCAAAGATGACACGCGCCCCATATGTTACGGCCGCCCCTTACCGTCAGTCGGCCTTTTCCGGCAGATTGGTCCGCAGCGCCTTGTTATGTGCACCCCTGTATTGGGTCGGGTCTCACGTCGCTGACGCAAATTCGTTGCTTCAAATGAGACGGCTTTTGTCAGGGTGCATTTTTCCACTTGAGAAGCCCGCAACCATGGTCTAGAGGACCCACAGCCTAGACAGCGCGGTCGTGGCGGAATTGGTAGACGCGCAGCGTTGAGGTCGCTGTGAGGTAACACTCGTGGGGGTTCGAGTCCCCCCGACCGCACCAAGGGTATTCCCGTTAAATTTAAATTTTGCAGTCAAATTGCCCGCTGGTGGCGATTTTCGAGGCGTTTTCTCTGAATTTCGATGTGTTTGTACTAGCATATGGTTAATTCAACCTTTCCTGTTGCAAATGTGGGGACCAGTTGTTTTAGTCCTTGCATAGAGCGTGGCCTAAGCCACCAGAGTCAGGGAGAGTTGGGTTTGACCAACACGAAAAGCGAAACCGCGTTCGTCGAGTTTGAGCGTGTGCAGAAAAGTTATGATGGCGAGAAGCTCGTCGTCAAAGACTTGAATCTTGCGATGCCCAAGGGCGAATTCCTTACAATGCTAGGGCCATCGGGGTCGGGTAAGACGACCTGCCTGATGATGCTGGCTGGGTTCGAGACAGCTACGCACGGCGAAATTCGCCTTGATGGTGTTTCGATCAACCACATCCCGCCGCACAAGCGTGGCATTGGTATGGTGTTCCAGAACTACGCATTGTTTCCACATATGACGGTTGCCGAAAACCTGTCCTTCCCGCTGGAAGTGCGCAAGATGGGCAAATCCGTACGTGAGGAAAAGGTCATGCGCGCATTGGGCATGGTCCAGATGCAGGACTTTGCGGGGCGTCGTCCGACACAATTGTCTGGTGGGCAACAGCAGCGGATCGCCTTGGCGCGTGCGCTGGTGTTTGAACCGGAACTTGTGCTGATGGATGAGCCGCTTGGTGCGCTGGACAAGCAATTACGTGAAACGCTGCAGTTCGAGATCACGCATTTGGCCCACGAGCTTGGGATTACAGTTGTTTATGTGACCCACGATCAGACCGAGGCGCTGACTATGTCAGACCGCGTTGCTGTGTTTGATGATGGCCGTATTCAGCAGCTGGCCCCGCCAGATGAATTGTACGAGTCGCCAAAGAACAGCTTTGTTGCGCAGTTCATCGGTGAAAATAACACGCTTGATGGCGTCGTTCAGGAAATCAAAGGCAACACATGTATTGTGAAGCTTGATAGCGGCGACATTATTGATGCGATCCCTGTGAACGTGTCTGCCGTCGGGGAGCGCACAAAAGTGTCGATCCGTCCGGAGCGTGTTGAGTTCGACAAGAGCCGTCTGCAAGACGGCGCGCATACGCTGAAAGCCGAAGTGCTGGAGTTCATCTATATGGGTGACATTTTCCGCACGCGTCTGCGTGTGGCTGGCATCGATGACTTTGTGATCAAATCTCGTAACGCCCCTGATCAGACACGGCTTATCCCCGGACAGCAGATCGAGATTGGCTGGCTTGCAGAAGATTGCCGCGCACTCGACGCCTAAACGCGTCTGCGCAGACAGAAATACGGGGGTGTTTGAGTCCGGAAAACACCCCCGACCTATCACAACGAACCGGGTATCTAAACGGGAGAAACCAATGAAACTTACAACCACACTGATGGCCTCAACAGCCATGGTTATGGCGGGTACATCTGCGTTTGCAGACGCTCACATGGCATCTGAAATGACTATCGTCAGCTGGGGCGGCGCATACTCCGCGTCACAGAAGGCTGCATATCACGACCCCTATTCCGAGGCGAATGGCGTCACAATCGTCAACGACGAAAGCTCTGCTGAAGCAGTAGCCAAGCTGCGTGCGATGTCTGAAGCTGGCAACGTTACTTGGGATGTTGTTGACGTAGTCGCCGCTGACGCGATCCGCCTGTGCGACGAAGGTCTTGCACTGGAAATCGATTTTGACACACAGTTGGCAAATGGCGATGACGGCTCCACTGCAAGCGAAGATTTTGGCGACTTGCTGGTCTCTGATTGCTTCATCCCGCAGATCGTTTATTCGACAACTGCTGGTTACCGCACAGATTTGGTCGGCGACACACCGCCAACATCCATCTGCGCAATGTTTGATCTGGAAGCATACCCAGGCATGCGTTCATTGGAAAAGCGTCCGATCAACAACATGGAATGGGCACTGCTTTGCGATGGCGTAGCAAAAGCCGATGTGTACGACGTTCTGGAGACAGAAGCAGGTCAGTCACAGGCATTCGCTAAGCTCGACACAATCAAAGACAACGTTGTTTGGTGGTCCGCTGGTGCAGACACGCCACAGCTGTTGGCCGATGGTGAAGTCATCATGGGTACAACATACAACGGTCGTCTTTTTGCACTGATCGAAGAGCAGAACCAGCCGGTTGGCATGCTTTGGGATGCGCAAGTGTTTGACCTTGACGGTTGGATCATTCCAACAGGCCTGTCCCCAGAGCGTGAAGCACGTGCATTGGACTACGTAAAGTTTGCGACAGACACACAGCGTCTTGCAGACCAGGCGATGTACATCTCTTACGGTCCGGCACGTGCATCTTCTGCACCGCTTGTTGGTCAGCACGCGACGCTGGGCATCGATATGGCGCAGCACATGCCAACAGACCCAGAGAACGCAAAGAACACGTTCTTGTATAACTACGAGTGGTGGGCTGATTACCGCGACGATCTGGATGCAAAATTCCAGGCGTGGCTGTCTCAGTAAGCCAAGTATGATGGGTTGAAACCCATCCTACGTTTCGCCGCAGCCCTAAACATTTAGGGCTGCGGCACCCCCCGACATTTTCCAAGGTGCGCGCAAACATGACCGATACCTCAAATTCTGGCCCTGTACTGGCCGCCGATGGCCGCCCGCTTAAGGCATCGCTTAATCGTGCACTGCGCCGCCAAAAGTTGCGGGCGATGTTACTTATCGCACCGCTTTTGATTTTTATCATGATTACATTTGTGGTCCCCATCGGGCAGATGCTGTTCCGGTCGGTTGAGAACCAAATCGTAAGCGATGTTTTGCCCCGCACCACGCAGATGCTTGTCGAGTGGGATGCCAGTTCCGGTGACGCCCCCGACAATACCGTTTTCGCCGCCTTGACCAAGGACCTGATGGTCGCCGTTGAAAAGAAACAGCATACCCGGCTTGGGTCGCGGTTGAACTATGAAACCACGGGTGTTTCATCCCTGTTCCGCAAGTCAGGACGCAAAGTTGACGATATGGGGGAAGGGTATACGGACCAATTCGTGGCCCTTGACCCTACATGGGCTGACCCTGTGTTTTGGGCGGACCTGATGGAAGCCCCGTCTGCCGCAGACGCGTTGCCGCAGACGACTGACGCCTACAATGCCTTTGCCAGCACGATCATTTCAGAAGACGAAAAAGATCCGCGTGCAGAACAACCGTGGCATACTGTTTATCTTTCGCTGCATCAGGACTTGACCGCTGACCCAGCGGCGGACGTAAGCGGTTTACCTGCTGAAGTTGCCGCAGCACAGGCTGTTGCTGGTGGATTTGCATCCGAAGATCTCGCTGCGTCATATATCAAAATTGACAAAGACTGGGGCACCGTTGAAACGTGGCAGACCATTCAAACCTATAGCCCCAAATTCACCAACGGCTATTTCTTGAATGCGGTCGACATGCAGAAATCACCTGATGGAGCCGAGTGGCGTCCAGAGGATCAGCAGATTTATCTGACGCTGTTTGTGCGGACAATGATCATGTCGATGACGATTACCATTTCTTGCATCTTACTTGGCTACCCTGTTGCGTGGCTGTTGGCGAACTTGCCAATGCGGCAAGCGAACCTGTTGATGATCCTTGTGTTGTTGCCGTTCTGGACCTCGCTTTTGGTACGAACTTCGGCGTGGAAAGTGCTGCTGCAACAGCAAGGCGTGATCAACGACATTGTCGTGTGGCTTGGCCTTGTGGCAGATGACAACCGGCTTGCGCTTATCAATAATGCGACGGGCACGATCATTGCGATGACCCATATTTTGCTGCCGTTTATGATTTTGCCGCTTTATTCAGTAATGAAGACGATCCCGCCAGCATATCTGCGGGCGGCCAAATCGCTTGGCGCGACGAACTGGACAGCGTTCTGGCGGGTCTATTTCCCGCAGTCCGTACCCGGCATTGGTGCCGGATCGATCCTCGTGTTCATTTTGTCGATTGGCTATTACATCACGCCGGAAATCGTTGGTGGGACCAAGGGTGTCTTTATCTCGAACCGGATCGCCTATCATATTTCTAGCTCGCTCAACTGGGGCTTGGCGGCCGCACTTGGCGCAATTCTGTTAGCCGTGGTTCTGTTACTGTACTGGGCTTACGACCGAATTGTTGGCATCGATAACGTAAAGCTGGGGGGCTAAGGCCATGACAACGACCGCACTCAAAGGGCAGACTGTTGCTCCGAACTTGATGGGCTTCACCTTGCCGGTTACCGCAGCCTTTGGCGCATTCTTTGGCCTGCTTGCGGGGCAAGCGACAGGGGCAGGGGCATTGCTAGGCATAATTGTCGGCGCTGCCGCTGGTGCCATAATTGCTTATGTCCTCGTGACGATGCTGCCATACAAAACTGGGCGTTTGACTGCAATTGCGGCCATTGGTGTGCTTGGTCTGCTTATTGGTGGGATGATCGGATTGATCGTTGGTGTGTTGTCTGGCGCGGCCTTAGGCTGGTGCGCTTATTGGGTGCACACGGGGCGTTATCGCGCAAGCATGCCGCCTTATGCGACCGCCGGGCAGGTTCTGTGGCACAATACATTCAAGTTCATCTGTGGGGCGATCCTGTTTTTCCTGATCGCACCGATTGTGACGATCATTCCGCTGTCGTTCAACGCAGAGAACTTTTTCACGTTCACGCCTGAAATGCTGTCGCTTGATCCGGCCGGTTTCTCGCTCAAGCATTACCGCGACTTTTTCACAAATGATGACTGGCTGCGCCCGCTTAAGAACTCTGTGATCATTGCACCGTTTGCGACGATCATTTCGGTGTCGCTGGGCACGCTGGCTGCGATTGGACTGAGCCAAAGCCACGTCCCATTCCGTCGCGCGATCATGGCAATCTTGATTTCGCCGATGATTGTGCCACTGATTATCTCGGCGACTGGCATGTTCTTTTTCTACAGCCAGATGGGTCTGTTTATGGAAAACACATTTGGAATGTCCAAATCGCTTTCCGGCTACATCAAAGTCATCTTGGCGCACGCCGCCCTTGGTATTCCGTTTGTGATTATCACTGTGACTGCGACGCTCGTGGGCTTTGACCACTCGCTGACTCGCGCTGCTGCCAACATGGGTGCAACCCCAACGGTTACATTCTTTCGGGTGCAGATGCCGCTGATCTTGCCCGGTGTGATCTCGGGTGCATTGTTTGCGTTCATCACATCATTTGATGAAGTTGTTGTGGTTCTGTTTGTCGGCGCCGCGGCACAAAAGACGCTGCCTTGGCAGATGTTCACGGGGCTGCGCGAGCAAATTAGTCCAACCATTTTGGCGGTTGCGACGATTTTGGTGATCGTGTCGATCCTGTTGCTGACGACCGTGGAACTGTTGCGCCGTCGTTCTGAACGTCTGCGGGGCCTGTCCCCGACCTAAGGTAGCACCGAAAGCCATATCCAAACCGAGACAACCGACATGGCCGTGCCAATGAGCACGGCCGATGCCGCCACGCGGCGTGCAGCGCCGTACATATTTGCAAAGACATAGGCGTTGATCCCGGGTGCCATCGCACCCGTCATGACAGATGACCGCATATCCCCTACGGACAATCCCAGCGCTGTGCCCAGCGAAAATGTGATGACCGGATGCACGACAAGCGACACCGTGACGATAAAGAAAATCGTGCGCATGTCGCCTTCGGGTTGGTAGCGGTACAGCACACCACCCAGTCCAAATAGCGCCGCTGGCAGTGCCGCACGTACCATAAGGTCAACCGCGTCGGTGAATGCCTCGGGCAAGGTGATGCCGGACAGGTTCACGGCGAACCCGAGGCTGATCCCGAGGATCAACGCATTCTTGAACATCGCGCGCAGCACTTTTGCAGGTAGCGCGGTGATCGAATGGCCCGCGTTGCGCACAATCTCCATTGCGGTGATACCAACGGCGTAACAAAACGGCGAATGGACCGCGATGATCGCGTAGTTGCTGGTCAATGCATCTATGCCGTAAGCCTGTTCCGTTATCGGTAGCCCAAGCAAAAGCGAATTGGAAAACAGCCCGATAAAGCCGATGGCCACGCTGTCTTCGGCACGACGTCCAAAGATGTAGCGCGCACCCAGGAATCCAATGATGAATCCCGCCAGCGCACCTGTATAATAGCTTAGCAGCAATTCGAATTGAAAGCTTTGCCCCAAGTCGAGCGTCGAGATCGCTCTAAATAAAAGGCAGGGGATTGCAAAGCTTTGCGTGAACTTCATTAGCCCGTCGACACCCGCATCGTTGAAGTACCCCTTCCAAACGGCGAGGTACCCAAAGCCGATGACCAAAAACACCGGAAGAATAACGTTGATCAGAGCGCCCATTTTGTGAGCCTTTCGAAAGCGGTGCGCGTTCTAAGCTGGCCGTGTAATTTCCATACCATCAAAGGCAGGTGACACGTTTTCGGGGGTTTCCGCCGCAACCGTATCATAGTCAAGATCGACATGCATGTTGGTCAAAACAGCTTGCTTTGTTCCGGAGGTCTTGATCCAGTCGAGGGTGTTTGCGAGGTGGCTATGTGTCGGGTGAGGCGCACGGCGCAGCGCATCAACGATCCAGAGGTCTAAGCCCTGAAGCTGAGCCCACGCAGAGGTCGGAATGTCTGACACGTCTGGCAAGTAAGCGACATCGCCAATGCGGAACCCCAAGGCGTCGATACTGCCGTGTGCGACCTCAATCGGAGTGAAGGTAATGGGGCCTGCGTCGCCAGTGATAGTGACGTCGCCGACCAATGTGTTCAGCTCGCAGATGGGCGGGTAGGCGGACCCTTTTGGTTGCACAAACGCATAGCCAAACCGCGCCAGCAGGGCGTTGCCCGTGTCGCCATCTGCCCAAACCTGTAGCCGTTGACGCGTGTTGAACACGAGCATCCGCAGATCATCTATCCCGTGAACGTGATCCGCATGTGAATGGGTGTAAAGTACCGCATCAAGGCTCCCGACCTCCGCGTCCAGCAGCTGATTGCGCATGTCAGGCGTCGTATCGATCAAAACGCGTGTGGTTTTGTCACCGCATTGGCGTGTCACAAGAACCGCGCAGCGCTGTCGCCGGTTCTTTGGGTTGGTCGGGTCACAGTCCCCCCAATGCCCGCCAAGACGTGGCACACCGCCGGATGATCCGCACCCAAGGATACGAAAGGTGATTGTGTCACTGCTCATGCTTTGGCTTTCCAGAACAGACGGTCAAAATTTTCCGTCGTTTGGGCCGCGAAATCTGCATAGTCCATGCCAAGAACCTCTGCACCGACAGCTGCGGTATGCGCGCTATAGGCTGGCTCGTTACGTTTGCCGCGGTGTGGCTTGGGGGCGAGATATGGGCTGTCAGTTTCGACCAAAATCCGGTCTTTTGGTGTTGCAGCAAAGATGTCGCGCACCTCTTGGCTTTTGGGGAAGGTTGCGATGCCAGACATCGACAAATAAAACCCAAGATCAAGCGCCGCGCGGCCAAGTGCGGGACTGCTGGAAAAGCAATGCATGACGCAAGTATATGCCCCATTGGCGTACTCTTCGGTCAATATCTGAGCCATGTCATCGTCGGCTGCGCGTGAATGGATGATCAGCGGCAGCTTGGTTTCACGCGCAGCTGCAATGTGAATGCGCAGCGATTGTTTTTGCAGATCAGCGCTTTCAGCGGTGTAATGGTAGTCCAATCCGCTTTCGCCGATGCCCACAAATTTTGGGTGCGCGGCCATTTTGACAAGCTCATCGACGGTCGCCATTGGTTCGTCGACCACGCTCATCGGGTGGGTCCCTGCGGCGTAAAATACTGGTGCATAGGCTTCGGCGATGGCGCGCACGGCCGGCTCATTGCGCAAACGCGTGCAGATCGTAACCATACGTTCGACACCCGCATCAATCGCGCGTGCGATCACATCAGGGCGTTCGCTATCGAAATCGGGGAAATCCAGATGGCAGTGGCTGTCGACAATCGTTGCGTGCATAAGTTGCCCCTATTTCGCGGCGACAGAGCGCGCCGTGTGTTCGATCTTAAATATCATATCAAGGATCAACGAGGCAGGGTCAAGGTTGACCGCCCGCCCGTGGCGCACCCGCCCGGTCAGGTCTTGTTGCAGTTGCGCCCAAGCGCGCGCGGCGTGGTCATTGGGCGACAGCCGCGCCAAAAGGCGGGCTTCGTTGGGGGCGGCTTGCATGGACGGCTCGCCGAACAATCCAGTCCGCGCTGCCCGTGCGATAAACTGATCAATCAGATCAAGGGTCAGCCCATAACGGATGTCAGCGCCGCGCGCCGCACAGCTTTCAGCCAGCTTAAGCACCGCAGTGCGGTTCGCGTTGGGCAGACCGTCAAACATGTGGACGAGTTCAGTATAAAGCTGCAGCCCGTCGTGCCGCATAAGTCGCACCGCATCGCCAGCTGACCCGCCCGCAAGTGTGGCGAGACCTTCGGCATTTGGCGCGTCGATACCTGCTTGCTGCAAGGCCGCATGCAGATCGTCTGTGCCCAGCTTTGCACAGCGCAGTTCACGGCAACGCGACCGGATCGT
Organism: Yoonia sp.; assembly: GCA_023955335.1. Taxonomy (GTDB): domain Bacteria; phylum Pseudomonadota; class Alphaproteobacteria; order Rhodobacterales; family Rhodobacteraceae; genus Yoonia. Next base: position 3,745 of record JAGSGF010000052.1, on the reverse strand, counting down.
CGGCAAAAGCCGTGACGGTTGGTGTGCAATTAGCATGATGGTGGTGTTCGCGGGCGGCTCTTCGAGTTCTTTTAAGATCGCGTTGGCCGCGTTGCGGTTCATTTCATCTGCGGCATCCACGATGACCACGCGGCGGCCGCCATCAGCGGATGACATATGGAAAAAATCTTTGAGGCCGCGCACGGCGTCAACGGTGATTTCCTGGCGTAGTTTTTTGGTGTCGTAATTATAGGGACGGCGGATCACGATGAGGCGCGGATGCGCGCCCGATTGGACGAGCCGCGCATCAGGGTTTTCGGGCGACACGGACAGCGCCGTGGCCGCAGGAGGGGCGTCACCGAACATGCCGCCATCTGTCTGTTCAGCCAGCAAAAATGTCGCGATTTTCCATGCAAGCGTGGCTTTGCCAACGCCGCGCGGGCCTGTAATCAGCCAGCCAGAATGTAGCCTGCTGGTGTTGTATGCTTCTAGGAAATCAGCCTCGGCGCGCGATTGCCCGAATAATTGGCGTGTTTCGCGTGGGTGCGGCGCCCCTGCGATGCGGTCTGGTTCAGGAAGCGCGTCGTCGCTCATGCGTAGGCCGCAATCTCAGATGCGATCTGATCGGCGGTGCGGTTGCCGTCAATAACGATACAGCGGTTTGCGAAGGTGTTGGCGATTGCCAGAAACCCGTGGCGCAATGTTTCCTGGAATCCCAAACCAAAGTCCTCGAACCGGTCTTCACCAGATTTGCGCGCCAAACCTCGTTCCAACGCAATGGTCGGGTCCATGTCGATGATGAACGTGAGATCAGGTTCTCGGCCAATCATCAGGGTGTGCAGAGCATCCACCTTTGCACGTAAATCGCCACGTGTCGCACCTTGATATACGCGGGTGCTATCGGCAAAGCGGTCGCAAACAATTGTGCGTCCCGCTGCAAGCGCAGGTTCAATCGTCTTTTCCAGATGGTCGCGGCGCGCGGCAGTGAACAACAACAGCTCTGTCTCGGCAGACCACCGATCTGGGTCGCCGGTCAGCACAAGTTCGCGAATTTGTTCAGCGCCTGTGCTGCCACCGGGTTCGCGGGTCAGAATGACATCTTGTCCCGTCGCACGGAGCGTTTCGACAAAGCGGCGCGACTGCGTGGATTTACCGGATCCGTCGATGCCTTCGAATGTGATGAAACGCCCAGCCATCTGTCAGGCTTAGGCCGCATCTTGGGCGGATGGGGCAAACCGTTGCCACAACACCATCGCAGCGGTGCGAAGCCGTTCAGTAAACCCGCCCTTCGCTACATCACGGTCCGCAACAAGCGCAAAACGTGCCTCTGGCAACCCGTCCAAAGTGATGACCAATTCGCCAAGCTGTTGGCCTTGGGCGATCGGCGCGGTGAACGGTTCCTCATAAACGACCTCGGCAGAGATGCCGTCTGTGGTGCCCAAAACGGGGACAAGCAAAGACAGATCTTCAGCGACAGTCAGGCCGACGGTGGGCTGGTCACCCATCCAAACGGCAGCGTCAGCCAGTTTGGTACCTGCGCGCACGACATCTTTTTGCGCAAATTGACGGAACGCCCATGTCACAATCTTCTCGGCTTCTTCTGCGCGAGCAATAGCGGTGTCCAAACCGGTGACAACAAAAATGATGCGGCGGTCACCTTGTTTGGCGGACCCGACAAGACCATAGCCCGCCTCTGAGGTATGGCCAGTTTTCAAGCCATCAGCTCCAATCCCGAGGCCCAAAAGCGGGTTGCGGTTTTGGCTGTTCGACGGGGCGCGCCCATCAAACATAAATTCTTGTTCAGAAAATAGGGGGTAATAGGTCGGGAAATCTGTGATCAGCCGATCAGCCAAGATGCCGAGGTCCTTCATCGACATCCGGTGACCTGCGGCAGGCCATCCGTTTGCATTGGCGAAGGCGGAGTTCATCATGCCCATTTCGCGGGCACGTTCGGTCATCATACGTGCAAAACCGGCTTCTGATCCGTCAATTGATATGGCCTCGGCCAAAACGGCACTGGCGTCGTTGCCGGACAACACGATCACGCCGCGCAACAAATCCTCTACGGAGACACGTTCGCCAGCCCTTAGGAACATGGTGCTGCCGCCGTAATTCATTGCATGTTGGGACACGAGTAGCTTTTCGTCGATGCGCAAGCGCCCGTCAGCCACGGCCTCAAATGCCATATAGATCGTCATCAACTTTGACATGGATGCTGGTGGCAGCGGGGTGTCGGCGTCCTTGGACAGCAATATCGTGCCAGTCGTTTGGTCGATGACATAGGCAGCAGAGGCACGTACATCAAATGCCTGCGCCGCAGTTATCAGCGGCAACAAAGCAATCATTACGGCCACAGAAAACGCGCGGCGTAGCATCAACATGATAGTGGCCCCTTCCGGTTGGGTCGTTAGTTTGTGACGAAATAGGCGTCGCCAAAGCCAAGCGCCTTAACCTTGCCGAGAATAGCTGCGCGATCGGCTTCGGTTGGGGCAGGGCCCACGATGACGCGCCAGAAGCTCCGGCCTTGGCTTTCTTGCGCAAGCACGCGGGATGAAATTCCATCGCCCCGTAGCTTTTCAGCCGTGCGACGGGCATTTGCTTCAACGCTGAAAATACCGATCTGGATAAACGGCTTGGTCAACGCCGACGTCGCGGCTGGGGCCGGTGTTGGGGCGGGTATTGCAGACGGGGCAGGAGCCAGCGTTGGCGCAGCCACTGCGGTCTCGGCGGCATCAATAGCCGCAGCCGCACCTGCGATAGGGTCAAGCGGGGTTGCTAAAATATCAGTCGGCGCATCAAAATCAGTCGTTGCAGTTGTGACCGGTGCGACAGGAGCCTCTTCGCGGCGCAACGCAGTCACGTTCAAAGACGCAGGCGCACCGGCCAAAAGGCCCAGTGCTTCTGCCGCGTCAGAGCTAACTTGCAGCGACGGTCCGGGGTTTTCGCGTTCACGTCGGAACAATGCGCCGATGACAAATTTCCCGTTGGAACTGTTGCGAATAATCACACGTTCGGGATCTTTTGCATCAGGGTGGGCCACCCAAACGCCGCCTAAAGACGGCCGGCCATCCCATAGCCCGAGCTCAGTAAGCTGAAAAACGTCAGGGGCTTCAACGTCGCGTTCAACCAATTGGGTGCTATTGCTCAGCACAGGAGCTGCGGCATCACCTGTTGTCGCGGCGTCAGGCGCAAGGCTTGGCATCGCGAACTTTCCGTTCTCGTCGCAGGCGACAAGCCCCAAGGATGCAACCAAAGCAAACGACATACGTACTTGCTTTGAAACGATAAAATTATAACCCGTCATTTTTGCCCCTAGCGATACCGTGTCCCGCTTTGCGCAGGATTGAACCTTACGTTGGCCCGTTTCCACAAGATGTTTATGCAATTTGCGGCCTCCAATTTGGAGGCGCACACATCGCTGCGTCTGCTTTTGAAAGACTCTAGCGCCCAACGGGTGGTTTTGGAAGGGCAAGGCCACAGATGTCGGCGGATTTCCCCAAAGCACGTACGGTCTTTCCGAATCACAAATGCACCGCTATGAGGTCCGTGCTGCGGAGGTTTGGCAGAGTGGTCGAATGCACCGGTCTTGAAAACCGACGAGGGTGAAAGTCCTCCCAGGGTTCGAATCCCTGAGCCTCCGCCATTACTCCTTTATGACCATATAAATCATATAAATAAGGGGTTTTGAGGCTGGCGTAGAATGGGCTTACCCACACGTTTTACCCACACGTTTTACCCACACGTCGTACCCACACGCTCCCGATAT
>JAGSGF010000083.1 GCA_023955335.1 Yoonia sp. | reverse complement strand
GGGATTCGCGCAACGATCTGGTCATCGTCTGAATTTGGCTACGGGCTCGATTTTACGCATAACAAGATTTATCCGAAAACCCTGCCAACTGGCTATGAACGGCTCGAGTTTACGGACGGTTTGAATACGCTGACGGTGAATGCTTATCGCCGGTGGGAAAATGCGGTTGGTGATCTGACACCCTATGTTGGTGGTGGACTTGGTCTGGCGATTCCGCATGTTGAGGTCACACATGGCGAATCAGAGACATTTGGTTACCAAGTGACTGGCCCTGCCGCGACCTGGGTCGCTGGTGCAAGCTATCCGATCAACGAAAAGTGGTCGGTGTTTGGCGAGTACAAGGGTACGTATAGCCAGAACACCGCTGACCTAGACACAGGTGGTACGTTAGAAACAGATGTTTTGACCAATGCTGTGAATGTAGGTCTGAGCTTTCGTTTCTAAGGTGTGATGGGTTAAAACCCATCCTACGGTGTTGTGGCCACCATGCTGTCACGCTGTGCAAACTGCGCATACCAGTCAGCCAGCGCTGCATTGCCGTGCCGCCAACCACGTGCGTCGTGGCGCAGATCCAGGTAGCCCAACGCGCATCCGACGCTGATGTGACCCATGTCAAGCGGCCCTGAAAGTTGGCTCATCCAGCGGTCATTGATCGCGCTGACGGCGCGGATCACTTTGCCCCATTGGGCATCAGTCCATTCATCGAACTGTTTGTCAGCGGGGCGAAGTCGCGCTTCGTAGGTGATGAGCACGGCGGCCTCCATGATCGCATCGGCGGTGGCCTCGAGGGTTAACACGTCCCATATGCGCGCGGCCGGATAGAGGCCCGCATTGGCGTGATCGTCCAGAAAGCGCGTGATGACCCGGCTGTCATAAAGTGCGGGACCATCGCTTCGGATAAGTGCCGGAATCTTCCCCGTTGGATTGGCGGCGACGACTGTTGGGTCAGAGGCGAGGGCGGATGTGGATACTTCGACCTCTTCGACGGCTTCAAGCAAGTTTGCTTCTCGCAGGAGCACGCGCACTTTGCGCACGAAAGGGGAGGCGGGTGACATCAGCAGTTTCATGGGTTCCGTCCTTGTCATTGGTTACCCAAACAAGACGCGATCCTGATCTGGTTGCCAAGGGGTGTATTTTGTCATGACATCGGCAAAGGCGGTGCTTTGCGTAAACGCGGCGAGCCAGCGCAACAGGTCTGGCCAGTCTTGTGCGTCAAACCATGCCCTGTCGGTGTTTGCGAATTGACGCACGAACGGAAGGATCGCCATATCGGCCAGTGATGGCCGCCCAAACAACCAGTCTTGCCCCAAAAGCATTTTATCCAGTTGTGCGAGAAACACCGCGCCATCTTGTTGTGCAGTGCCGCGCGTCCCATCGGGGTGCCGGACGTAATATTTATACCGATCAAGCGCCGTTTTGAACGGCCCGTCCGCTTGCGCGATCAGGTCATGTCCTTCACCGGGCATGTTTAGCCAGTTAGCGGGATCGGATTGCCCAAGCGCCCAGTGCATAGCGTCAATGCTTTCCGCGATGACTGTACCATCTAGGTCGAGTACGGGAACGGTTCCCTTGGCTGAGGTGGCCAAGAACGCCGCTGGTTTGTCGCGCAGAAGGATTTCGCGCAGTTCAACCTTTTGACCGCTGGATGCAATCGCCAGCCGTGCCCGCATGGCGTAGGGGCAGCGCCTAAATGACCAAAGGATGGGGAGTTGTGTCATGTGTCGGAGCCTCCGGCGGACATATTTATGCTCGGAAAAATTAAGCGCGAAGGGCTGTGTCTTCGACGCCAAGGATTGGTGCGCTGATGATTTGGCTTTCGGGCTGGGCGGTGTCAAAACGGACTTCGGTGAATTGTTCGGTTCGGCCCATGTGCGGGCTTTCCATCAAGACGTGATGTATTTTGCCGATTTGCGCCTGAAGATGTAATTGTACCTGCACATCTCCTGCCGCCCGCAATTTAGCGGCGCGTGCTTTGATGATGGTTCCGTTGACTGCAGGCATCCTCGCTGCAGGCGTGCCTGTGCGCGCCGAATACGGGAAGACGTGCAGCCATGTCAGGTTGCAGTCACTGATCAACTTGAGCGCGTTGTCGAACATCGCATCGGTCTCGGTCGGGAAGCCTGCGATGATATCCGCCCCATAGGTCATGTCAGGCCGCAGTTTGCTAGCCTCTTCACAAAACTGGATCGCGTCGTCGCGCAGGTGCCGCCGCTTCATCCGCTTGAGAATCATGTCATCGCCGTGTTGCAGGGACAGGTGGAGATGGGGCATCAGCCGATTTTCGGTCGCGATGGCTTGCATCAGGTTGTCGTCGACTTCGATGCTGTCGATTGAACTGATCCGCAGGCGCGGCAGGTCAGGTACAAGTCGCAGGATACGCATGATCAAATCGCCAAGCTTTGGTGTCGCGGGCAGGTCTGCCCCCCAGCTGGTCAGGTCGACGCCCGTCAGGACGACTTCATTATAGCCTTTATCAACCAGCCGTTTGATCTGATCCACAACAACGCCCGCAGGCACGGACCGCGAATTGCCCCGACCGTAGGGAATGATGCAGAACGTACAACGGTGATCGCAACCATTTTGCACCTGCACATAGGCTCGACTGCGTGTGCCGAACCCGTCGATCAAGTGGCCTGCAGTGTCTTTGACGGACATGATGTCGTTGACTTGAACGGATTCAGTTTGCCCGATCAGGTTGGGAGCAAGGCCAACCCATGTGCTTGGGTCCATCTTTTCGGTATTACCAAGGACCACATTGACCTCTGGCATCGCAGAAAACGTTGCTGGTTCAATCTGTGCCGCGCAGCCTGTCACGATGATCTGTGCATCAGGGTGGGCACGTCGCTGTTTGCGGATGTCTTGTTTGGCTTTGCGAACCGCCTCTGCGGTGACCGCACAGGTGTTCACGATGATCGCGTTTTGCACGCCTGCTTTGGTAGCGAGGTCTTTCATCGCTTCGGTCTCGTATGCGTTTAGCCGGCAACCATGGTTGGAAAAAACAGGGGGTTTCATAGGCGCCACATCCCGTCAAATACATGCGCAGTCGTACCTGTCATCCAGACCCCATCATCGCGCCAATCAATCCAAAGAGAGCCGCCGTCCAAATCGATCTGTACCTTGCGACCCGTCAAGCCGCGCCGCGCCGCAGCAACAGCCGTCGCGCACGATGAAGATCCAGAGGCGAGCGTGATCCCAACACCCCGTTCCCACACCCGCATGCGTATATGGTCGGACCCAAGTAGCGCTGCAAATTGCACATTGGTCCGTTGTGGGTAAAGGGGGTGATGCTCAATCTCAGCGCCGCGTGCCGCAAGATCAATAGAATCGATATCGTCCACAAAGAACGTGCAATGTGGGTTGCCCATGCCAGTTGCCACGGGGTCACCATTTATGGGCAGATGTAATGTATCCATTTCAGATGCGAGCGGGACATCTGCCCAATCCAACTGCGGAAGCCCCATATTGACGGACACCATGCCGTCACCTGCATCGACTGCATATAGTTTACCGCGGTCCGTACTAATCGTAAGCGACTGACTGTCAGATTGGTCCATTATGTAGCGCGCAATACACCGGGTCGCATTTCCACATGCTGCGGACAACGATCCATCGGCGTTCCAGAATGTAAGGTGTACGTCTACTCCGTCGCGCTCTGTTAGCGTCGCAAGCTGATCAAATCCAACGCCACGATGTCGGTCAGCCATCGCAATGGCCACCGCCGCATCGACGCGTGGGGCGATTCCCCTTTCATCAACAATAACGAAGTCGTTTCCGAGGCCGTGCATCTTCATGAAGGGTAGGAAGTTTGGATTTTTATCGGTCATAAGCGGGCATATAGACCTTTGCCGAAAATGAATCCAGTAGAAGGCACATTTCAGGGTTGACCCCAAGCCGCGCTCTTTCTAAATACCGCCGCAGTGGGCCGTTAGCTCAGTTGGTAGAGCAACTGACTTTTAATCAGTAGGTCGATGGTTCGGATCCATCACGGCTCACCAGTCATTTCAATGGGTTAGCGGGAAACTGCTAGCCCATTTTCTGTTTGTAGCAACCACCCTGCGTAACAATGTGTGTATTCGGTAGTATTCAACCAATCAAAAATACAGCGGTGTATTGACGCTAAATGATACCTAAGATATTGATATAATGTACAAATTTGACATTACTGTAGATTTCACTATGCTGCATATTACAGCACAGTATGCGATAATGTTACAGTGAATGTTGTTGTGAGTCTCAGGACATCGCGCCTGTACGCCTAACCTTCCAACTCAATCATATATATCAAGAAGCGTACCATTAGGGGAAACGCACACTCAGAGCGTGTCAAATTGACAGATACAATGTCTCCAATGCAAAAGAACCGAGCTTGAAGGACAACTTTCGTAAAACAGCGAGGGGAGGCGATATTGAGGTGCCCCTAGTTTCCTAGACACCTGCCTTGTTCATTGCTGGCTTCGAAAACTGCGCCTTCCAAGTTTACAAAGACTTGAGCCCCAGCCGCTCAGCCACCTCACTGAGCGCATCCACGCACGACGACACTGCGCCCGCTTAAACTCATTCGTAAACCGCATTCCCTTACTCATATCCGCCTCTCCTTGGTTCCAAAATTACCACACAAAGCGTCTACAAATCTAGGGGCACCTCAGACGTAGCGCTGCACAGTGCTGAGGTATATTTTGCCACCTTTTTCGATTTTCGATACAGCGGTGTCAATCGCAGAGCAATAAGGGACCTAATACGCGGGGTAAAAAGGGGCCACTGCGTTTGGTGTTTTGCGGCGCTTTGGCGGGTGTGCTTGTCATATAGCGAACGCGTGCCGAAGCGCATGCTGGCCGCTAGGCCCGCATT
>JAGSGF010000054.1 GCA_023955335.1 Yoonia sp. | reverse complement strand
TTACACAAAGGCAAAGACCCCAATGAAATTGGGCCCGAATGAATTTGTTGGACAAACAATCAAGGCCCATGGACCAAGGACCACGGGCCTTGATCTGGGGTGCCCCCTTCTGCGTTCTGGCTGTCTGCTATCACGCTTTGCTGCAGTAACCCCGGCCTAAGGATCGTGAACCTTGGACCTCGGCTATAGTTTCCAATCTTTGCGCCAGTTTCGATCTAGGATACCCTGTTCAACTAAACTTTTTTCAATTTGCTTGATCTCTGAACGGACTGCGCGCCCGACCTCAGCGCGTTTTTTGGCAGCCTGGCGCTTTTCTTTTGTAAATCGCCCGTGAGTAGTGTGGAGTGCCGCGATTTTATCCTTGCCGGCTTGGGTGCGAGGTCCTGTAGATTTGCCGCCGTGCCTCGTACATCTGCCCGTCAGCTTCACTGCTGGACGCTGACATGCGCCACCAGCTTTGGTTCGTGCACCACAGCGGACTCCAGGCCAATCAGGGCCAAAACGCGTCTTTAACCCAATTTTAACGTTATCTTTTGTTAACATTCGAAACACCCCTATATGAGTGTTATAAAATAACATAAATCACGATGCAGCACGAGGGCGCACACTTAGTTGAAATAACGCCACCAAAGGTTGCGCAGATCCTTGCTCAGGTTAGCCAGGCTCACGGGTCCGCTACTCAACCCGCTTAACTTCGCGCGTTAATTGTCAATAACCTTGGACCTCTGAAAATGACAGTCTGGGCCATAAATCCATGATTTGGGTTTGGGATTAATTTTGTTCAGCGGCATCTGCTTGTGAGGATTAATAAGAGCCCAAATTGAACGCAGTGACTAGCAATGTGTAGCTTGATCCAGGGACAGCCCCTAAGCAAAATCTTCCAACCTCAACTATGAGCATGCAATGCCAACAATAAGTTCAAGGAGCGTGGTCCAGTTCCCTCACCTCTTGGCGCAATATCTCTACTTTAGGCATTGGACTAAAGCAGTCATTAATTCAAATCGCCGCGAAGGGCTGCTTAGAGCCCATAGTGACGATGTCATCAATCGTATCAAATGACCGCTTCTGACGACATGGCCTCTATTCATCTGGCGCAATCGGCTCTCAGCGATCAGAGAACCAGCTTCACATCCGCGGCATCAAAGACGTCATAGTCAAGTTGTCGCAACATATCAATTAGATCGACAAAGACCCAGTTCTCAACCAATAAATCGCCCTCGCGTCGCCACCAGTCAGCCACGCGCGCGGTAAACATCTGACCCTCGGCTTTGACGCCCAGCCAGTCCTTTGCAAGATGGCCTCCGTGGGATGGCCAACCTCCGGAAGCAACATAGTTGCCGTCACCAAATCGGGTGAAGTGGCCTTTGACGGCGAGATCCAGATCCGATCCGACGGGGCAGGTCATCATGGCTTCGCCTTTGCGGCGCGGATCAAAAACACTCTCATATGGCATCTGGAAACGAGCAAAACCTTCGAGACCGATGTAACTTCCATAGCCTGCTGGCCCGTACCACATCATGTTTTGGTGCCAGTAGGGCCGCCATGCTTCATCTTCTGTATAAAGCTGTTTGAGCATATCGAAGACCATGTTGACACTTTTTTCGCTCTCTGAAGCATCCTGCAGGTCCATGATAAGACCATCCCCAGTAATCGGACCCGGGATGAAAAATTCTTCGCCAACGCTGGCAACGGTGAGTGGCCAGCGGCCGATCTGACGTAGAAGATCTATCAAATCGACGAATATGTAGCTTTCGATAGCACGGCCATCTTCCATCCGGTGGAACTCGCCATAGCGGAGAAAGATAACCTGGCCTGTGGCTGGTATCCCCATCCAATCCTTTTGGAAGCTGCCAACATAGTGGCCGTGCCCAGTCACCCAGTCGCCGCCTTTGGCGTGGCCTGCGAAAAGAAGGTCCGTGCGGCGATAAAGATCGGGCATCGCGGTGAGGAGCGGTTGAAAGAACGTGTCGATCATCCCCGCAGAACCGCTGAGGAGATCAAAGGGTGCTGAAATGTTGATCTGTGCATCTGCGCTGAAAAACGTCTTAGAGGCATCTCCGGCGAGATTGGCTGCGTCCAGACGCAGTTTGTCGCAATAGGATTTATATTGGAGTTTATTCGCTTGATGAATGGAAGAAGCGCCACTTTGACGCCGGGCGTCCGCCGGTGCGTACACAGGTGCATTATCGTGGAATATCATGACGTAGTCCTTTTGAGATGATTTGAATTGTTAGGCTGCGTGATCAATCGGGATGCACGGACCCGCACGCATTCTAGCAAAAGGTATTCTACCTGGTCGCTTTGAACGAGCGGCCATCAGATTCATCGATGCGTTAAAGCATTTCGCATGAACAGACTGAGCATTAGAATTATCCATTCAGAAATGATAGACCAGCGATGCGCTTTTGCAAGTGAAAGTGCTCCTGCGGGATTTCCTAAAGCAGCTGTCTCGGCTTGGGAAGCTAATGACGGCTTCGTCCGCACACCGACGTTTGACCCGATAAAATGCTGCGCAATGGATGAAAGTCCACTTCGACGGGCCGCAGCGCAGCATGTTGACTAGGTGATGGAGGTCGGCTTTGGGCCGGGCAAGTCGGTCGGAATGGCCTTTGGTGCGAAGATTATGCCGCAGCGCGGAAGGCCGCTGTGAGCCCATACTGTGAATTTGATTTTCTCGCTGCATGCGCGCGCAGCGTAATAAATGCTGCGTGATCGAAAAACCCGACGACGCCAAGCAGCGGAAAAACCGGCCATTCATACAATCCGCAGCTCCCTACAACTCCGTTTGGATATCAGACGGATCTTGATAGTCTGGCGGGCCCTTTAGTTCGATCAGATTGCCCCAGGGGTTTTAAAAATATAGAGCTAGGCCAAATCCACGGCCACCAACTTGACGCAGCCGTTTTAAGATTTTGACCCCGTAAAATTGCAGGTGGCGGCAAACGTCTTCTTCTGCTGCACCGTGCCATGCAAACGCGATATGGTGTACGTTTTCACCTTCTTGTTGTGTTGGGGCAGCATAAGCGGAACGTGAGTCGTTGACGTCCCATAAGCCAATGAGAACCGGGCCATACCACACGTGGGTCATCGCAAGATCAGGATAGTCATAGCCTGGCCGACACCCCAAAATCGTCTGATACCACGCCCGTGCTTTTTCAAGATCGCTAACCCAAATTACTAAATGGTCGAATCCAGAGGGTACAAAAGGTGGTGTTATGGAGTTTCCCCATCCTAGCTGACTACTGTCACTTACACTGGTGGTGAATATTCGGTGCCCACGATCCCGGCCATTTTGGCTAGCACGTCGTCGCCCTGTTGCATCATCCAATACAGAAGGTCGATGAATATCCAGTTTTCGGCCAGTTTGTCGCCTTCGCGTCGGTAAATATCGATCACACGGAATTCGGCATTTATATCGCTGGCCGGAACCCCCATGAAACCTTTGTGTTTCGCCGTAAAGTTGGGCCAGCCAAAGAACCCGCCAAAGTGACCCTCGGCCAGTTTCGCGCGATGTCCGGTAAAGGATCGATCATAAAACGCCGAGCGAAACGGGCCTGAATGTTGTTTGGCGTAGCGTTCGATCGTGTAGGTCGCGCCAATTCCCGCAGGGCCCCACCAGATCATATCATCGTGCCACGTCCGGGCGAGTTCTTCTTCCAAGGGCAGCCCCAACTGCCACGTCCCAAGATCGCCAATCATCGCGTTGATCGCGTTCAGGGTCGCAACACCCGCGTCAACGGGCTGGGGCTCACGCAACATCCCGTCATGGGTTTGCGGCCCCGGCTGCACCATATGCGCTGCAGTGGCGCGCCCAAACGGATTTTGCCCAGCTTGGATCATCAAGTGGGGGATATCTACATGCAGCATGGTTTCGACAATTCGTCCGTCCAGCACGCGGTTAAATTCGCAATAGCGCAGAAGCGCCATCTTGCCCGTCGCGACAATCCCAAGCCACGGCGCATCAAACAGCCCCATCAGATGCCCCATGGACACGACCCAGATCCCTTCGCCCACGGTGTTTTCGCCCGCAAAGAAGATATCCTCGCGCCGCTGCAACCGTGTAAGAGACGTCAGCAAAGGTCCCCAAAACACCCGCGCCACATCGCCAGCGCCGTGTTGTTCATAGAAGGGGTGCATCCCGCGCCAGTGCCAATCGGCGGTCGTATGGGCGGCCAGTACGGCCTCAATCGTCTCAGCGGTCGCACCTTTCATGTCCGCGTAAAATGCGCGCACAACTGCCTTTTGGTCCTGAAACATTTCTTATCCCTTAACAGCGCCTGCCGTCAGACCTGACACGATCTGGCGTTGGAAGAACAGGATCAACACGAACAACGGTGCCGTGGCCGACACAACCGACGCGACCGCAAACATGACGTTGCCTTTGGTTTGCGTGGTGCCAAGGAAAGACGCAATCTTCGGGATCATCGTCTGGTTCTGCTGATCCAGCAGCATCGCGGCGACAGGGAAGTCGTTATAGGCCAGCAAGAAGCTGAACAGCCCCGTCGTGACAACACCGGGCCACATGACCGGCAGGATCACATGGCGGAACGCCTGAAACCGGTTACACCCGTCCACCATCGCGCTTTCATCAAGGTCCTTTGGAATATTGCGGAAAAAGGAGGTCATCATCCACAGGCTGAAGGGTTGGTTGATGGCGACCAGCACAACGATTGTTGTCCCCAAACGCCCCCAAAGGTTCCATTCATAAAACGGCAAAAGATAACCGGACACCAATGTGATCTGCGGCATCGCGCGAAACATCAATGCGGCGATCAGAATCCAAAACGCATAATTGTATGTGGACCGCGACAGCGCGTAGCCCGCAAGCGTGCTCAACGTCAGTGAAATCGTCACAACACAAAAGCAGACAATCGATGTGTTCATCACCGCGCGCCCGAATTCTTCTGTGACCCAAGCGCCGTAGTATCCGTCGCCCGTAAAGGAGCCACCGGTTTCGACCCGCGTCGACTCACCGGTCAGGGCATAGACCCAGTTCGCTTTTGAGAAGAAATCGCCCTCAACCTTGAAGGATCCCCAAAGGGTCCACAGGAACGGAAAGGCTGCCATGATCACCCAGAGGACCAAAAACCCAGTCAGGATGATCCGGAGTGACGCCGGTTGTTTGCGGGGGTTGGCTGTGCTCATGGGTCAGGCTCTCTTGAAATCGCGCCACGTGCGCACAAGGACGGGGGACAGAAGAATTCCGACACATAACACTGTCAAAAGTGAGGTCGTCGCAGCCGAGTTCAGCAACCGCGTCTCTCCGCCAAGGTCCGAGAAAATATAGGTCGAAAGCGATTGGGCATGCGCCTCTGCGCTGAACGAAATCAACGGCTCGAAGACGCGGAAATTGTCCATCAGCTGGATCAACGCCACAAAGGTCACAAGTGGCATGATGTGCGGGATCGTGACATAACGCACGCGCTGCCAACGGTTCGCGCCATCAATCATCGCCGCTTCATCCGCGTCCTGACTGACCGATTGCAGACCGGCGTAAAACACAACAAAGGCAAAAGGCGCCGCATGCCAAATCCCGTAGAACATCAGCATGATCCACATCATTGGGGTTGAGGCTTTGACGCTCAAATCGGGGTTGCCTGCTATCGCCTGAATTGCATACCCCAAGATACCGCGTGCATCGACCATCCAGAACAAGACCAGCGACCCGACTAAGGGGGTGATGATGAATGGAAGCAACGACACAAAGATCAAAGGCCCCTTGATGGCGCGCGAGGCGGAGTTCACTGCAATCGCGATCGAAAATCCGAGGACGATCGTCAGCGGCGTCACAATGAAGGTAAAGGTCAGCGTAAATACAATGGCGCTGTAGAAGGGCAGGTTCATCACCTTGCTCCACCAGTCGCCCCATCCTATGGATGTGCGCCAAGCTTCGCCCATTTCGGAAAAAGCAAGGTGGCCGCGGTTCACATAGTTATCAAAGCCCACAAAGCGCCCCAAGGGTTTTTCTTCTTGCAAGGCGAGTGAGATTTCTTGGTTCACAGAGGTCGTTTGCGTGCACCCGAACGGACCACAGGTTTCAACCACTTCCATGACTTGTTCATGTTGGGCGTGAAACGACTGCAAGACCACCGAGATCACGGGGAACACGATCAGCAAAAGCATAGCCAATAGCGACGGAGCGACAAAGGTTAGGAAGGTCTTGTGATTCACGTCTGGCCCCCAAGTGTTGTGCTGCAATTTCGCGTTGCGATCTTAAGAATGAGATGGTTCGAGCGGCGCACAGATGCGCGCCGCTCTGATTTAGTCGGCTTACTCGGTTACAAAGCCAGCTTCGATTGCCGCAGCGGCGTAGGCTGCTTCAACGTCTGCCAAAGCCTGCTCTGCTGACTCGGTGCCCTGCATGAAGTCAGACAGTTCAGCACCAAGTGCGGAGTGCAAAAGACCCTGGAACGGAACCATCGGGTATGGCTTGGATCCCGCAGCAACCGCCGCCAAAACGCCTTCGTTCACGGGCTGTGGCTCAAAACCGTCGATCAGCCAAACGGCCTGACCCATGGTCTCATCGTTCAGCAATGCAGGGGAAACCGCATGTGCCAACGCTTGGAATGTTGCCGCCGCATCTTCGTCGCTGACGTTCGTCGCAACGGTCCAACCGTCCCACCAAAGTGTCGTCGCTGGAACACCGCTGTCACCGACCATCAATGGGCCAGCAACCATTGTGTTTTCATAGACTTCCGGTGCGGACCCTTCGTCGTCCATCAGGTTGCCCATACGCGAGCCCCACATGTTCATCAGGGCCACATTGCCTGCTTCCCACTCAGCCTGAGTGCCGTTGGAATCGTGTGTCAGGAAGTCAGGGCTCATGTACTCGGACAGCGCCTTCATCATCTCAAGCGTGGCAACGCCAGCTTCGTTGTTGATGGCGACATTGGCTGTGCCAGCTTCAAAGAACTCGCCGCCGTGGCCGATGTATATGTTGTTGAATTCCTGCGCGAGGTTCCAACCGGACGCATAAGCACCACCCAGAGGGTTTTCCATGATGCCAGCTTCGCGGATTGCCGCAGCAGCTGTCAGCATTTCTTCGTAGGATGTTGGCACTTCGAGACCGACCTGCTCAAGCACGTCAGAGCGGTAGGCAAGCGTCTGTGCGTTCGCCATGAACGCAATCGCCATAATCTGACCATCAACAGAAATCTTCATGTGACCCGGAATGTCCGCGCCATACTCAGCAACCAGGTCGTCGAGCGGGCGGATCACGCCGTCGTTGATCAACGCAATGATGGAAGAGTTCGCAACAATCGCGGATGTGTATTCAGCGGGATTGCCGGACATACCAGCAAGGTTCAGCGTCTGGTGATCAGCCGTCAGGTTTGCTTCGCCCTCAATGCCTTCGCAGGATTGCGCCAGAGCTGCGACGGATTGGATCGCTGGGAATTCGTTACCGATGATGCTCAACCGGCCTTCTGCGGTGCAGCCATGGCCATCCGCAAAGGCGGCTGTGCCCATCGTCAGGGCGGCAGCTGTGGCCCCGATCAGTTTGGTAAATTTGGTCATTATAGTCTCCCTAATGGTTCAGTACGTATTTAGCTTTTCGTTAGGCGCACCGATTCTGGCGAATCAAGAAACGCCGTGCATACGTTTGCAATCAAACGGCCAACTTAACCGCAAATCAAGGAAAAAATTGGGACGGTCTGTAAAAATTAAAATGCTGCACCTGCGAGAGAGCCACTATGTAATAAAGGTGCAAAAAGAACTTGCGCAGATAATAGAATCAGATTTACACCTGTTGCATACCTTTGCAAGAAAGGCGCCCTCATGGCCGAAATTCAGCTCAAGAATATCCACAAACGCTGGGGCAGCTTTGTCGGAGTCGAGAACTTTGACCTTACCATTGCGGATCAGGAATTTCTCGTCCTTCTTGGCCCGTCGGGTTGCGGCAAGACGACGACCATGCGGATGATCGCAGGTCTGGAAGACCCCACCGAAGGCGACATTCTGGTAGATGGCAAACGTATCAACCACCTTGAGCCCAAAGACCGCGATTGCGCGATGGTGTTCCAGTCCTACGCGCTCTACCCCAACCTCGATGTCTACGAAAACATCCGTTTCCCGTTGCGCATGCGCAAAGTTCCCTCATCCGAGCATAAAGAACGCGTTATGCGTGCCTCGGCGATGGTCGAGCTCGACGATTTCCTCCACCGCAAACCCGCCGAACTTTCCGGTGGTCAGCGTCAGCGCGTGGCCTTGGCCCGCGCCATCGTGCGCCAGCCCAACGTTTTCCTGATGGATGAGCCGCTCTCCAATCTCGACGCCAAGCTGCGTGTTTCTACGCGCGCCCAGATCAAAAACCTCAGCCACGAGTTAAAGGTCACCACGATCTATGTGACCCACGACCAGATCGAAGCCATGACGTTGGCGGACCGTGTTGTCGTCATGTCCGCAGGCGTGGTGCAGCAGGTCGGCTCCCCGACGGACATTTACGACAACCCAGCCAATACCTTCGTGGCCAGCTTCATCGGTTCTCCTGCCATGAACCTGCTTGAGGGCACGATCGAAGGCGGGACTTTCACCGGCAAGGACGTCAAGATCACTGGTCTGCACAGCACGCTCTCAGGCCCGGTCACGCTGGGCTACCGCGCCGAAGACGCATCAATCGGCGGCGATGCTCCGTCCGTGAATGCGCCAGTTTATTCCATGGAGCTTTTGGGCGATGCCACGATGGTTACGTTCCGCATCGCAGGTGCCATCGCAACCGTGAAGGCCGACAAAGATTTTCGCGCCAAAATTGGCGAAACTGTCGCCGCGACAATTCCAGCTGCGACCTGCCATCTGTTTGACGCCACGAGTGGCGAGCGGTTGTAACCTGCTCGCCCTGACCAAGCTTTAACGACCACGCCCGAGGAGCACTGCTCATGACCATCCGCCATCTGAAAACTGCCCGCTCCCTTGAGGCACGCGCCGAAGACGACGCCAAAACCCGCGCGATCGTCGAAAGTGGCTTGAAAGAAATCGAAACCAAAGGCGATGCCGCCGTGCGTGAAATGTCGGTGAAATTCGACAAGTATGACCGTGAAAGCTACCGCCTGTCCGAGGCTGAGATCGAGGCCCTCATCGCCAAGGTCACCCCGCGCGAAATGGCCGACATCAAGTTCGCGCAAGAACAGGTGCGGGTCTTCGCCCAACACCAGCGCGATAGCATGCTCGACATCGAAGTCGAAACCATGCCCGGCGTGATCTTGGGGCATAAAAACATTCCCGTTCAATCGGTTGGCTGCTATGTGCCCGGCGGAAAATTCCCTATGGTCGCGTCCGCGCATATGTCAGTTGCCACTGCCTCCGTCGCCAAAGTGCCGCGTATCATCGCCGCCACGCCGCCGTTCAAGGGTGAGCCTAACCCAGCCGTGATTGCCGCCATGCATCTCGGTGGCGCGCACGAAATCTACGTCATGGGCGGCATTCAAGCGATTGGCGCCATGGCCATTGGCACCGAAACGATTGAGCCTGTCCACATGCTCGTCGGCCCCGGTAACGCCTTTGTCGCCGAAGCCAAACGCCAGCTGTTCGGGCGCGTCGGCATTGATTTGTTTGCTGGCCCGACCGAAACCATGGTTATCGCCGATGAGACGGCGGCTGATGGCGAACTCTGCGCCACGGACCTGCTGGGTCAAGCTGAACACGGCTATAACTCTCCCGCCGTTTTGCTCACCAACTCCGAAAAGCTCGCCAAGGATACGCTGGCGGAAATCGACCGCATTCTACAAATCATCCCGACCGCCGACACCGCCGGAAAGAGCTGGGAAGACTACGGCGAGGTCATCGTCTGTGACACCTATGACGAGATGCTCGCCGTCGCTGACGACATTGCATCTGAACATGTGCAGGTGATGACAGATCGCGATGATTGGTTCCTTGAGCATATGACATGTTATGGTGCTTTGTTCCTTGGTCCGCGCACCAACGTGTCCAACGGTGACAAAGTCATCGGCACCAACCACACGCTGCCCACCAAAAAGGCTGGTCGCTACACTGGTGGTTTGTGGGTCGGTAAGTTCCTGAAAACCCACAGCTATCAAAGAATTACCACTGACGAGGCGGCCACACTGGTCGGCGAATATGGCTCACGCCTTTGCATGCTTGAAGGCTTCGTTGGCCATGCCGAGCAATGCAATATCCGCGTGCGCCGCTACGGCGGCATCAACGTCCCCTACGGCACTGGCGCGCCCTACCGCGAGGCCGCCGAGTGAGCCTCCACCCCGCCCTGTTTCCTCTGCGAAATGCGCTCGCAGCCGCAACGCCGGACTCCGCCAAAGTGGTTGCGCAAACCTTTGCACCTGACGCCACCATCCACATCTGTCACCCCATGGACACTGTGACGGGCGCGGACATGTGGGACACCGCCTATGCCCCGCTGCTCGACGCGATCCCCGACCTTGAGCGCCGCGACATGATTGTGCTGTCAGGCACCACGCCGGAAGGTCAGGACTGGGTCGGCTGCATGGGCAATTATATGGGCACCATGTTGCGCCCTTGGTTGAATATTCCACCCACGGGCCACCTGATCCACATGCGCTACCACGAGTTCTTCAAACTTGAGGATGGTAAGATCACCGAGGCGCAAATCCTGTGGGACATACCAGAGCTGATGATGCAGGCGAACGCCTGGCCCCTCGCTCCGCAGCTTGGCAAATTCCTCGCCACCCCTGCGCCGATGACCCAAGACGGCCTGACGGCGGAGGGGGACGGAAACGCAACGATGGCCCATGTGCTGGCGATGCTGGATGACCTTTGCAAATATCCCGCCAATCCCGATCCGGCGGTGATGAATTTGGAAAAATACTGGCACCCGCGCAACAACTGGTACGGGCCTGCGGGCATCGGCACGGGTCGCGGCATTGCGGGGTTTCGCAACTGGCACCAAATCCCGTTCCTCAAGGCGATGCCCGACCGCAAACTTGATGCCATGGGCGATTTGTCGTCCCATTGGTTCGCCCAGGGCAATTACGTCTGCGAAACTGGTTGGCCGAACATGCGTCTGACCGTATCTGAGGGCGAATGGATGGGGCTTGCACCAGCAGGCAAAGAAATCCTCATGCGCTCGCTTGATTTTTGGCGCGTCGAGGATGGTTTGATCCGCGAAAACTGGGTCCTGATCGACCTTTTGGACATCTACCGACAGTTGGGCGTGGACGTGCTTGCCCGAATGGGCGAATTCAACAAGGCCCGCAACCTCGGCCCCATCTCCTTACCGGAAAGCCAGTTCTCATGAGCCTTCCGCGCACGCCTTCCATGCGCCTTGACGGCAAACGCGCGTTGGTCACTGGCGCGACCTCCGGCATCGGTGAAGGCTGCGCCGTAGCCTTGGCCGAGGCTGGCGCCCACGTCACGCTGGTTGCCCGCACCGCCACGGCGGTTGAGAAACAGGCGGCCGCGTTCCAATCGCAGGGCTGGGAGGCCGCCGCCCTCCCGCTCGACATCTCCGACATTTCCGCGACCGAGGCCGCCATCGCCGCCCACGGCCCCTTCGATATCCTCGTCAACGCCGCTGGTCTCGCCCGCCACGCCCCTGCGACAGACACCACACAGGCCGACTACGACGCCGTCACGGACCTCAACGTCAAGGCTGCTTATTTCCTTACCCGCGCCGTGGCCAAAGGACTGATCGAAGCCGGAGAACCCGGCTCCCTCATCAATATCTCAAGCCAAATGGGCCACGTCGGCGGCCTCGACCGTGCCGTCTATTGCGCCACCAAACACGCGCTGGAAGGCATGACGAAAAGCATGGCCATCGAATGGGCCCCGCACCAGATCCGCGTCAACACCATTTGCCCGACCTTCATCCGCACGCCACTTGGCGAGCAAACCCTCGCCATCCCGGAACGCCGCGCCTGGATCGAAGAAAAGATCAAACTTGGGCGCGTCGGCGAGGTGAGCGACATCATGGGCGCGACCACCTTCCTCGCCTCTGACGCCGCCGCGTTGATTACCGGCACGCATTTGATCATCGACGGAGGTTGGACAGTAGACTGATGGGCGCGAAAATTACCTCTCTGCAAGTTGCTAAAATGGCTGGCGTTAGCCAATCCGCTGTCAGCCGCGTTTTTTCGGGCGCGTCGGCCAGTCCCGCAACCACCAAGAAGGTAAAGAAAGCAGCCAAGCAGCTCGGCTATCGCCCCAACGTGCTGGCCCGCGCAATGATCACCGGCAAGTCGCGCATTATCGGGTTGATCGTCGCCTATCTTGATAACCAGTTCTACCCCGAAGCCCTTGAACGTCTCTCCAACGCACTACAGGCGCAGGGCTATCACATCCTGATCTTCACCGTCTCCAATTCCACCGACGGCATCGAAAACGTCGTGCAAGACCTGCTCGATTATCAGGTCGATGGCATCATCGCCGCTTCTGTCTCGATGTCCTCTGGCCTCACGGAGCTGTGTGTCAAAGCAGGCATTCCTGTGGTCCTGTTCAACCGTGGACAGCCCGGTAGCGGTCTTTCGGCGGTCACGTCCGCCAACATCAAAGGCGCGACGATGGCCACCCAAGCCCTCATCGACGCAGGCCACACACGCATCGCCCATATCGCTGGCTGGGAAGGCTCTCTCACGGGGCGCGACCGTCGGCAAGGGTTCGAGGATGCAATGGCGGGCGCTGGCCTCACGCCCTTCGCGATCATCGACGGCATGTACAAACGCAACGTCGCCGCCGCCACGGCCCGCCAGTTGATGGCAGGCGAAACCCGCCCCGACGCGATCTTCGCGGGTAATGATCACATGGCTTTCGCCGTGATGGATGAGATCCGCCAAATGGGCTTTTCGATCCCCGATGACGTCGCGATCATCGGCTATGACGACGTGCCGCTCGCCTCCTGGCCCGCCTATGACCTCACCACTGTACGCCAACCCGTCAACCGGATGGTCGAGGCCACGATCGACACCCTTATGTCCGCCATCGACGGCCAAGACACTTATACGCAAACCATAGAAATAGAAGGGCCTCTTATCCAAAGAGGCTCCTCCAAACCGCTCAAAGGATCACCGCTATGAAGGGTTTTTCAAACCGCTGGAAAGACTTTCCCGACTACATCATCGGCATCACCAAAGAGATTTGGGAGGACCGCGGCGTCGGCACACTGCACGACTATTACGCCAAAGACATCGTCGTGCGCTCGCCCATGGGCATCCAGCGCGGGAATGGGGCTGTCATGGCCGCAACGATGGCGACGATCAACGAATTTCCAGACCGCGAATTGCTTGGCGATGACGTGATCTTCTCCGACGATCCCGAATTTGGCCTGCTGTCCTCTCACCGCCTCATCACCCGCGCCACCCACACCCGAGACGGTCAATTCGGTGCTGCGACCGGCAAGCCATGGACCGTGCGCGTCATCGCCGATTGCGCCGCCAAGGATGACTGCATCTATGACGAATGGCTGGTGCGGGACTACGGCGGGATCGTGCGCCAACTGGGCATGGACCCGCGCAACTATGCGGCCCAACTGATCGAGGCTGAAGGCGGGCCCGATGCGGCGCCCAAGCCGTTTACGCCGGACCAAGACATCGACGGCGGTTACAACTCCAAAGGTAATGACAATGCTTGGGGCCAACGGTACGCCGACACCCTGACGCGCATCATGGATCTCGACTTTCACACCATACCAAAAGACTACGACCGCGCGGTAAACTGCGAATACGCGGGCGCGCAAACCGTTCTCTCACACGACAGCGTCACGAAATTCTGGCTGGGTCTGCGGTCATCTTTTCCGGATGCTAAATTCACGATCCACCACCAGATCGGCATGGACGGGGACATGCTGGCCCCGCGCGCCGCGATCCGCTGGTCGTTGGATGGCACGCATTCCGGTTGGGGCACTTTCGGCAAACCGACGGGCGCGAAAGTTCATGTGATGGGCATGTGCCACGCAGAATACGGCCCGTTTTGCAACGCGAGCGGCCCGCAAGACGCCACCATTCGCCGCGAGTGCGCCCTTTACGACGAAATCGCGATCTGGAAACAAATTCTGATGCAAGGAACACAGCAATGACGCCAACTGAAATGGACTCTCGCATCGTTCGCTACGGCGATCTGCAACCTTGCAAAACCGCCTTTATCGACGCCCATACCCCGGGCAGTGACCAGAAAGAGAACTTCACCATTATCGGTGGGGGAGTCTCTGAATCGCCAGACCAACATGTCCATATCGGCATCCCGCACGGTTTCAACATCGGTGCCGCGGGCCAGCCTCCGCGTGTGACCAACTCCCTGCACGATCACCACACCGCTGAGGCGTTCTTTGTGCTGTCGGGCAAATGGCGCTTTTTCTGGGGCCGTTGGGGGGACGCGGGCGAGGTGACGCTGGAAGAGGGCGACATCATCAACATCCCCACAGGTATTTTCCGTGGTTTTGAGAATATTGGCACGGATTACGGAATGATTATGGCCATCCTTGGCGGCGACGATGCAGGTGGTGGCGTCATGTGGGCGCCACAGGTTATCGAAAACGCCGCTGAGCACGGCTTGATCCTCGGCGAGAACGGCAAACTCTATGACACCAAGCGCCAGCAAAAGTTGCCCGAAGGTGTCGCCCCGATGCCCTTGATGTCGGACGAAGAACTCGCCAAGCGCCCCGAACCAACGACCGCAGACGTGCTGCCCAACCACGTCGCCCGTTATTGGGACCTCATGGCACTGGCCGACAAAAAGCCAGCCAAAGTCATCGGCGAAAATGGCATCTTGCGCGACAAGCCCGGCTTTGAGGTCGATTTCATCACGCGCGGTAGCGCGACGGAGGCCAAGCACAGCCACAAATACCCTTCGGTCCTGATGCCGATGCGCGGTCATTGGAAGGTAACGTGGGATGGCGGTTCATCGACCATAGCGCCGGGCGACACCATGTCCGTCCCTGAAAACCTCGCCCACTCCGCCGTCCCGTCAATGACCGGCGAGGCAAGCCTTTATCACATTGTAGCCACGGGCGATCCCGCTGGGCTGACGTGGAAAGGTTAACGCGCTCCCTGTGCACCGCTGTACATACAGATTGTGTACAGGAAGTGTACGCACTGTGACTCATTCGAAAGGCTCAAAATGTCCAAGATCTTAACGTCCCATGTCGGCTCCCTCCCACGCACCCAAGAGGTCGTGGATTTCATCTTCGCCCGCGAAAATCGCGAGGACTTCGACCAAGCCGCATTTGATGCAGCGATGACCAAAGCCGTGTCAGAAACCGTTGCCAAACAAGTGGCCGCGGGTGTCAATATCGTCAGCGACGGGGAAACCTCCAAGATTAGCTACGCCACCTACGTCAAAGATCGCTACACAGGTTTCGACGGCGACAGCCCCCGCAATGCGCCTGCCGATTTGAAGAAGTTCCCCAGTTTCCTCAAGCGCTTGGCGGATGATGGCGGCACCCCGCAATACGCCCGCCCCATGTGTGTCGGCGAGGTGAAATCCAAAGGCCAAGGCGAGTTGGAAAAAGACATCGCCAATCTCAGGGCAGGCATGGCTGAGCAAGGCATTGAACGCGGTTTCATGAACGCGGCGAGCCCCGGTGTTATCTCACTGTTTTTGCAAAACGATTTTTACGCAACGCGCGAAGAATACCTCGCGGCCCTCGCCGACGCGATGCGCGCCGAATACAGCACGATTGTAGACAGTGGCCTTGATCTGCAACTGGACTGCCCCGACCTCGCGCTGTCCCGCCACATGCTGTTTAACGACCTCTCTGATGATGAATTCCTCAAGATTGCAGGCTCTCATGTTGAGGCCCTTAATCACGCATTGGAAGGCATCGATCCGTCCCGTGTAAGGGTGCATATTTGTTGGGGGAATTACGAAGGGCCGCATGTCTGCGACATTCCGATGTCCAAAATGTTCGACACGCTGATGTCGGTGGGGGCAAATAAATTGCTCTTTGAAACCTCCAACCCCCGCCACGGCCATGAATGGGCCGTTTTCCGCGATCGCAAAGCGGACATTCCCGACGACAAAATCCTTGTCCCCGGCGTCGTCGATACGACCACCAATTTCGTCGAACATCCCGACCTTGTGCAGCAGCGTATCGAACGTTTCGTTGACATCGTTGGCCATGATCGCGTGATCGCTGGGTCAGATTGTGGTTTTGGAACCTTCGCCGGATACGGTGCTGTTGATCCCGAAATCGCATATGCAAAGCTTGCCGCCCTGTCCGCAGGAGCCGCACAAGTCAAATGACCCTTGTTCTCTTGCCCGGAATGATGTGCGACGGGCGGCTGTTCCAACACATGCCGACCCACCTCTGCTTTGCCATTTCGCATCATGACACCGTTCAGGCACTGGCCGCAGATGTACTATTGAAGGCGCCCAAGTGCTTCGCCTTGGGTGGGCTATCGATGGGTGGCATCGTTGCGATGGAAGTCATTCGGCAGGCACCGAACAGGGTCACCCGTCTCTGTCTGATGGACACGAATTGCGAAGCGGAAACCGACCAAATCAAGGCGCTGCGCCAACCCCAAATTGACAAAGCTATGGTGGGGGAATTGGACAGCGTCATGCGAGACGAGATGAAGCCAAACTACCTCGCCGATGGCCCGCACCGAAGTGATGTGTTGGACTTGTGTATGGAGATGGCTCTGGACCTTGGCCCCGAGGTCTTCGTGCGCCAGTCTGTCGCCTTAAGAGACCGTCCGGACCAGAAACAAACACTTCAAAACTGGGACAAACCCACGCTGATCCTCACCGGAGCGCAAGACCGTCTTTGCCCGCTACATCGCCACGAACTGATGGCTGAACTGATGCCACAAGCAACTTTGACTATCATACAAGACGCCGGGCACCTCCCCACGCTGGAACGCCCCAACGCAACCCGCGCCGCGCTTGAGCGTTGGCAAGAGGAGTAATTCACATGCAACCATCGCTACATAAGCTTCTGATATCGGTCGACACGCCCACGGTCTGCAATGCGATCGAGGTGGCGCAAGGCAAGCGCGGCTTCAACGACTTCACGCGCGGCACGATGTTGATCAACGAGCCGACCGGCGTATTGGTCGGCTACGCCAGCACCGCAAAAATTGCCGCTGTTGCCCCTTCAGAAGAACCGCCCAAAACCGTGCGTGCGCGCCGCATGGCCTACTACAAACAGATCTCCGAAGCTCCGCAGCCCGCGGCTTGTGTCATTGAGGATGAGGACTTTCCAAATGCTATTGGCGCCTTCTGGGGCGAGGTGAATACGACGATCCACAAAGGATTTGGCGTGGCGGGTACGCTGACCAACGGCGTCATGCGTGACTTGGGTGACATGGCGCCGGATTATCCGGTCGTCGCGGGATCGATTGGTCCCAGCCATGGCTTTGTCCACGTGACGGCGGTGAATACTGCGGTTCAGGTTTTCGGTCTGACAGTCAATCCGGGCGATCTGGTACACGCGGATCGACACGGCGCCGTTGTGATCCCGCCAGACGTCATCCCCGATTTGGAACGCGCGATCCGCAAGATGCAAGACACCGAACATCTGGTTCTTGGTCCAGCCCGCGAGCCAGGGTTCGATTTCAATGCGTTTGAGACTGCCTGGGAAGCGTTTGAAAAAGCGCGAACATGATTGATGTTGACGACTAAACAGAGCTGTCCTCACCTTGGCGGCAACAATGAGCCAGATGTACTCAATTGTCGAACACTGCCTTAGGCACATGAGCGCTGACGGTAGCCACGCTCGTGGCACCTTTTAGGGCCTTGGCCGAGAAAAGTGCAGAAAGCCAAACAAAGACCAGAACAGCGTAAGGTAGATTTGTCCGCATCTCGTTTGTTAGAAAAGGCCGCTGAGAAAGGCCATTTTGAGAACAACCAAGATCGGCCCGTTTGAACGGCCGGTTCGGTGAAAAGTGCTGCACCGCAAAATGACCAGCGCTGCAAGTGCCAACATTTGCTGCGTCAGCAGTAGCCGCAGCTGCAAAAGGCCGCTTTGTCCGCATAGCAGCCGTTAGTGCTTGGCCAACGCAATGTCTGCTTCCTCAGTTGGTGGTGTCAAACAAAACCCCCTCCCAATGAATTTACAAGGCTAATACTTAAGGCCCGCGGTCAGAGGCGCGGGGCCTTACAATAGTGGTGAGAGGTCCTTAGCCCTACAGATCAACTGTAGCGATTACGTACAGCAACCCTCTG
>JAGSGF010000063.1 GCA_023955335.1 Yoonia sp. | reverse complement strand
AGGGGATTTGGTCAGGCACTTGGGTGGTGAAGACTTGGAAAACTTGACTGGATCAGTGTCGATTGAAGCATGTGATATCGTCAAAGGAGGGAACCCGCAACAAGCGCTCATTGCCGCGGATGTGTCACGTTATCAAGCCAAACAGAACGGCCGAGCGCATCTGAAGATAGCTGTATAATGTCCTTTGTCAGACTTTTGAAACCGCTGGTAATTTTTGCGATACTTCTCCCGCTTACAGCTGCAGCCGACGTGAATTGTTCCTTCTTTGAAGCAATTGAGCGCGTACAATTTGCGCAAGATCGCTTGTCCACCATTGATAGAATTCGAACCACATCGAAAGATTCAAAATTTTTAATCGGTGAGGTGAAGCGGCTTGACCCCAACCAAATTGCGGTTGCACACACTGGAGAACTTTCCACGACGGAAATAGAGTTTTTGGTGTCCTATGTTGAAGCTGCACGACAACTTTCGCGAGACTTGGCTTTGGCAAATTCAGCGGCCACTTCGGCCTATTTCGAAGACCCGAACTTCAGAATGCGGCAATATAAAGTGGCAAATTTGCTGCCACGCTTGAATTGTGATACGTTTTCGCCTGTTGGCTCGGTCGCTGGTACCCAGAGAAACCTAAGATCAGTTAACCAGACAGGGGCTGATAAGAAATTCACTATTGTGAATGTGGGCGCCGGATTGGCAATTGCACTGATTTTAACGATTGTCGCTATGCTTACCTCGAGGTTGATCTCTGCGCGGCAGGTCCTGAACAGGCGGCGATCACGACGGTTCAACATTCAAATTGACACCAAATTGCAATCGAATGGCACCGCGCGCGACTTAAGGATACTCGACCTAAGCTGCAACGGCGCCAAAATTCAAATTGCTTCTGAAACAAGCGACGACGTGGGGTGCGAGGTTCAACTTTGGATCGATAATAGATGGTTGCCGTCCAAGATCAGCTGGCACAACATGCATTACATGGGTTTGAATTTCAACGATCCCCTATCAATTGCATTTGTTCGCGCTTGCGTGTCTCAACAGCGGCGACCTTGGCGTTGATACGAATGCAGATACGCCAATTCTTAACGGCTCAGTTTCATTTGTGGCGATCACCAACTGGGAAGGGTAATCCTCCGATTTTTAAACGGGACACTTTCGTAGAACTTAGGCAGCCGCAAGAACCGACAATAAAGCATTTTGTGGAATCGTTGTAAAAAGCGGGCTGCTTGCTGCGGCAGGATTTTGGCCACGCCGCATTAATATTAGCGGCATGATGCCTCCAATGAACACGGCTCGCATCGTATTGAGCATCAATACCAAGCCAAGCGGCGTCTTGAGCGCAACCATGTTGGCATCGAGCGCAGTTCATCACCAACGAATTCTGTAGCATAAGATGTTCACTTTCGGCGCGTTCAAGCAATGCCTGACGGGCAGCTGAGCGTGAAATAACGCCTACAAGCCTGCCATCCGCTTTGACAATCGGGACGCCAAGAAGCAGGTATTTGTACCATATCTGCGAGGTCGGACGCGCTTGCCTTCACTGGCGGCGTCATCAGCGTATTCTGCCAGCTTGCGGACATCTGCAGTATCATCGGCGACATGGAGGTCAGGCCGAATACCAGGTCCAGATCATTAAGAATTTCAACAGTGCGGGACTTTCGCCTCACGCTCTTTAACGCAGGACTGATGAAAGACCCTATAAGCGTACTCGAAAAACGGGGGCCAAATACTCGGAACGCTGGCATGATCCGCTTTCTCAATAACGGGCAAGTCGCTGAAACAGAGCCAATGCTAACCTCCTCTCTGGCCAAAGCGGTGACTTATGCAGACGCGGGCATCAAGTCATCAAAGCTCAAGGCAAATCTCTTATTAGCTGACGAATTATCCGACGCTTTTGATGCCGGTCCCGCACTGACACAGGGTCGGCAATGACCCTATGTCATTACCCAAAATTCAACCAAAAAGACCAAGGCGCGCGTATCGCGCATTGTTGGTTTTCGCGAAAAATCATTTTGGGAAAATGGGCGTCGGCGCGTTAAATTGATGCCGCAGACCTTTGTCGACACCGTTGACGGTGGGTCGCGCTGTTTTAAAGGAAGGTCGTTCCCAATAGCAGCACACTGGTCACAACACCCAAGACAGGCACCAAGAGGGGAACCTTGAAATATCCCTCTGCGCCGTGCCCCGACAGCTTTAGCCGAATAAGCGCCGCATTCACCACCACAAAGACGACCAACACAATTTGGGATGTGTGTTCGGCCAGCGCATTGATCGGAAAAATCTGGGTAAGCAAGGCAATGACCAATGCAACTGCAATGGTCGCTGCCACAGGTGTCTGCGTCCTGCGCGAAATCACAGCCAGCGCAGCGGGCAAATGCCCCCGTGCGGCCAGCCCATACAGCACACGTGATGCCATGATCATCTGGATCAAAACGCCGTTTATGGTGGCGATAATCGCGACGACCGCAAAGGCTCGTTGCACATTTTCTGGCGCGGCTTGAAATACCAGTGATAGGGGGGCTGCAGATTTTGAAAGTGTATCAATGGGCACCGAAACAAGGACCGCTGTCGTGGTCCCAACATACAGAAGTGTCGCCAGAGCAAGCGTCCAGATGATTGCTTTGGGCATTGTGCGGACAGGGTCTTTGACTTCTTCTGCGATGTTGGCCATGTCCTCGAAACCTACAAACGCAAAGAATGCGAGCAGGGATGCCGCCGCAATTCCGATCCAATGTGGTCCTGTTGTGGGCGGGATCATTTGGGGCAGGTTCACCCCCAACGGCTCTGCCACAAAGAACCCCCATATGATCACCACGATCAGCCCTGATATTTCGATCACAGTGATGACCGCCGCCACCATAACGGATTGCGTGATGCCCCAAAGTGCGATCAATCCCATCACGCCGATGACCGCGAACGTCAGGGCGCTGTGCGAAATCTGGGTCAGATCATGCAGATATGACGCCGCACCGATCGACACGGCTGCAGCGGATACCATGCCTGATAACGCAACTGCCAGGCCGATGCTGGTCGCGAGCCATTTTGCGTTGAACCCTGCTTCTACATAGGCCGCCTCACCAGCGCTTACGGGATAGCGCGTCGAAAGTTCTGCGTAGGAAAAGGCTGTGAATGCGACCACAAATGCGGCGATCAGAAACGAGATTGGCGCATATGGTCCGGCTTGGGCCGCGGTTGCGCCAACGAGGACATATATGCCAGCCCCGACAGTCACGCCCAACCCATAAAGCGTCACAAGCGGCGTCGTGAGTACACGGCTTAGGTGGTCTGGTGCGGGTGTCTTCGCGATGGTTTGGCCTCTCAAAACGAATTCTTTGTCCGCTCGGCAGTCTTGGTGATTGGATTATCAAATAAATGCACATCTTTGACCTAAAAACCTATGATAAAAATCAAAGGTCAATCTTTCCGCCTCCCTGAAGATGCGGATGCAGGCAGGTAACGCATGTTATAAGGGGCATATGGAATATGGAAAGTGATCATAGGTTTGAAATAACACCCACCCACCTGACGCTTTTGAGAAAGTCAGGGGATGGACACAAATATATGCACGGTCATGCGGTGATCATATCAGGGCCAGCAGGGCAAGGCGGTGCCGCGCGCTTGGCCGCACGCGGTGCATTGCGGATTGGGGCGGGGGTGGTCAGCGTCTTGAGCGCTGCAGATGCAGTGGCCGAACATGCCGCCCAGTTGAACGCTATCATGGTCAAGACATACGACCGCGCCGACACCTATCTGGACAGGCTGATTGCGTTGAAACCATCGGCAATCTGCATCGGTCCGGGTCTTGGGCTTGGTGACGCAAGTCTGGCCAAATTACAGGCGACTTTGACCTGCGCGATCCCGATGTGCATTGATGCGGATGCGATCACCCTTATTGCGGCGAACAAGCCTCATGTCTTGCGCAAGAGCACCGTCATGACCCCCCATGAGGGCGAGATGCGGCGCTTGATACCGCATGCGTTTGAGCAAACAACATGCCGTGTTTCATTGGCACAAATCGCGGCCAAGGCCATGGGGTGCGTTGTTCTTTTCAAAGGGGCGGACACGGTCATTGCGCAGCCGTCTGGCGCGTATAAAATCGTGACATCACAACCGTTTGAACACGCCGCATGGCTGGCGACCGCTGGGTCTGGCGATGTGCTGTCGGGGATTATCACAGGTCTATTGGCGCGCGGGTGTCACGCAGCCGATGCCGCAGCAGTCGGGGCGCATTTACATTTACAATGTGCCGACGCGTTTGGTCCGGGCTTAATCGCAGAGGACATCCCCGAAATGCTGCCGCGCATATTGGCGCAGGGTTTGTCGCGGGCACGTCCACAACGCCCTGAAAAGGGTCAATGAACAAGAAACACCGGCAGGTCCTGCTGTTGGATCATCGACAGCGTTGTTCCACCAAAAATCCGTTCATTCAGCCGGTTGCGCCCATATGCCCCCATCACAACAAGATCGGCGCCTTGTTCGACCCCGCGTTCAAGAATAACCTCTGACACGCTTTTGCCGCCTGTCGGAAATTCCTGAACGGTGACGCGGCACCCATGGTGGCTTAACCAGCTTGCCAGATCCGCACCGGGGTTCTCGCCGTCTGCCCATTTTGTGGCTTTGGGATCAATACACGCGACCGTGACGTTTTCGGCTTTTTTCAACATAGGCAATGCGGCCCGCACTGCGCGCGCAGCGGACAGGTTATTGTTCCATCCGACAATGACGCTCTTGGGATCAAGCGCATTGCTGTTCTTGTCTGCATTCAACACAATCGGCCCTGGTGCCTCGAATAAAAGGCCGTAAACGACGTTGTCGAAGGCCACTCTGTTGTCACGCAAGCTGTTCTGGATAACACAAATGTCTGCAAAAACCGCGCGCGCCGCAACCAGATCGTGCAAGGCTGCGGGTTCGACGCAGATTGTTGCGACTTCGCCCGAAATACCTTGCTTTTGCAGGTACTCACGCGTTTTCGCCTGCGTAGCCGAGAGATTTTCGGCCATTTCATTGAGATCGTTGACCCAGATGTCTGGCACAATCGGAACAGCATAGGGCGTGGCCCCGATGGAAAAGGCGGCCAAAAGCGGGACAGGCCCGATATGAAGGACCGACAAGCGCCAATTTTGGGCGAAGGCCACCCCGACCAGCGGATCAAGATCGGATTGCGTTCCAGTGGGACCTTGCAGGGCGAGAATTGTGACGTTTTCCATAACGGACCTCTTGTTTGCTTCGCGCTCATCGTAGGATCGATGGCTTGCCCGTGATTGAGATAGGTCAATTTGATGTGGATAGATTGGCATAGGCAGGTATCAACCGATAGAGTTGGAAAAATGGCTGACAAAACCCACTACGAAGCTTTGCAGGTGGCACCGGACGCAAGCGCCGACGACATCAAACGCGCGTATCGCAAGATGGCCCGCAAGTATCATCCAGACATTACACCGGGCCCCAAAGCTGAAGCCACATTTAAAGCGGCAAGTGCTGCGTATGATGTGCTGCGCGATCCAGAAAAACGCGCGGCTTATGACAGGTATGGGGCGGATTGGGATCAGCCGCGCCCAGAGCCTAAGCCGCAGTCTGGCCGGCAGTCTGGCCGGCAGTCTGGCCCGCAATGGGATGGCGGTTTTGCCTTTGACGAACGCGACGTGGATTCGCAGATGTTTCGCGACTTTTTCGGTCAGCGGCAGGGTGCAAGGTCGATGGAACCCGACCAACATGCGCGGATCGAAATCAGTCTAGAGGATTCCATTGAGGGGCGGTCATTGCCATTAAGCCTGCAGATGCCCCAGTTGGATAGATCCGGTCATGCCACAATGACCCGTCGCGACATAAACCTGCGTATCCCCAAGGGCGCAATGCCCGGCCAACACCTGCGGTTGCAAGGGCAGGGCGCGCAAGGTGGCGATTTATTCGTCGAGATCGCGTTCAAACCGCACCCAATTTATACGATTGAGGGGCGTGATCTGTATGTTGTGTTGCCTGTCTTACCTTGGGAGGCCGCACTTGGTGGCAAGGTCAAGATGCCAACGCCAACTGGCCCCGTGGATCTGACAATCCCGCAAAACGCCCGTCAGGATCAAAAACTGCGGCTGCGTGGTCGTGGTCTGCCAGGCTCACC
This sequence comes from Yoonia sp., assembly GCA_023955335.1. Classification (GTDB taxonomy): domain Bacteria; phylum Pseudomonadota; class Alphaproteobacteria; order Rhodobacterales; family Rhodobacteraceae; genus Yoonia. The sequence goes on along the minus strand of JAGSGF010000063.1, from coordinate 6,103 downwards.
GAAGGGCGATCTTTATGCGGTTCTTAAGATCGTTAATCCACCAACAATGTCTAAAAAAGCCCGCGATCTTTATCAAAGCCTCGCCAGCGAACATGGATTTAACCCACGGTCAAAATTAGGAGTATGATACAATGAAGAAGACGAAAATGACTGCCCCAAAAGTCGATACGATCGAGTCTTTAACCCTGACCCAGCTGACCGTATTCTGCGGCACAGACGCGGATTGGGTTATTGCATTGGTGGATCATGGCGTCGTGGAACCGTTGTCTCAAGCAGCGCCCGAATGGCTGTTTTCGCCCGCCCATATTGCCCGCGCCCGCAAGGCCAGCCGACTGATGCGCGACTTAGGCTTGAATGTCGCGGGCGTCGCGCTTGTTCTTGATCTTATTGAAGAACGAGACGCATTGGCCCGAAGGCTCGCAATCCTTGATGCGCAGATCTACGCCTAGCGGTGTTTGCGAAATAGACGTTTGTTGAGGCTGACAAACCGATCGATGGGCCATGTCCAAAACGATTTGTCCTTTGCGCGCAAGTAGACATAGCCAAGCCAGCTGGCAAACGCCGCACCAATGACATCGACCATCAGGTCTGTCATTGTGTCGGGCAATCCTGATTTTTGCATATTCAGGCCGAACCATTGATCCATGAGAAATTCGAAAATCTCCCAGACGGCCCCGACAGTGACGGCCAATCCAAAGGCCATCAGGCACATCGCCCACTGTGGCGCTGCAAATCTGTCGCCCTCGAACATCATCAACACAAACACGAACCCGATCATGCCAAAACCAATGGCTGACGATCCGTGCAGCGCGATGTCCCACCACCAAACCAATTCGTAAAAATCAAACGCCTCACCCATTAACACGGAGCCCATCAAAAACAGGGTTGTCGCCATCACAAAGGGCAGCGGCAGCGTGATATTCAATCGGTGCGCCAGCAACAGTGGCGCCAGTGACAGTCCAAGGGTGGCAAACGCCACAAAGCTGAGCGACCAGCGCCCTTCAAATGCGGCCCCAAGTGCCGTCAGAACCAAAAGCGCCCAAAGACCCAGTATGACAGGCCCTTGCCGTCGAATATGTTTGAATGACATGCATGACCCCTTTTTTGTAAGGCTTTGGGTACCTATATCATAAAAATGAAACATCGTATCCAGAAGAAATCTTTACGTATCGCGAGCTATAATATTCGCAAAGCGCGTGGCCTTGATGGTGCGCGTGATCCCGGTCGCGTGGTTGATGTTTTGAACGGGTTAGATGCGGATGTGATTGCTTTGCAAGAGGCGGATATGCGGCTTGGTGACAGGCCAACTGCCATCCCCAAGGCGATGATCGCACAACATACCGATTTTGATGTGGTATCTCTGGCAGACAATGACGTTAGTCTTGGCTGGCATGGGAACGCCATTTTGGTCCGGCGCGGTGTGACCGTTGCGGGCTTCGCTCGTATTTCCCTGCCTGGCGTCGAGCCACGCGGCGCTGTCGCAGTCACTTTGACGGACGGGCTGACGGTTGTTGGTGTCCACCTTGGACTGCTGCGTCGTTCCCGCCGCATGCAGTTGTCTGCGATCACTGCCCATTTGGGTGACCCAAGCAATGTCGCCGTGATTGGCGATATGAACGAATGGTCATCCGCGCGTGGGTTTGAACCTTTAAACGCAGAGTACGACCTCCATGCGCCGGGTCGCAGTTTTCACGCGGCGCGCCCGATCGCATCACTTGACCGTATTGCGTTGTCACGTGACACCACGTTTATCGATGCCGGTGTTGAACAACGCCCGCTGGCAAAGCAGGCGTCAGATCATTTGCCGATTTGGGCCGATGTATCTTATTTTGAAAACAGCACCGGAAGCTTTGCGTCGCTCAATAATGCATGCGTGACGGCACCGATAACAAAATCATAAGTCCGCGAATGGCCAAAGGCACCAGTAACAAGCATATCTGCGCCCATTTCAAAGCCTTCATGATTGATAACTTCCGCCACTTTCTTCGCTTTTTCCTTGCGGTGAACGACGTCGACATCAAGCCCGTGGCGGGTAAGAGCGGCTGCAATGTCGTTGGCACCATAATCGGCCAATGTATCGCTCATTTGCGCATCAACGCGCAGTAACCTGACCTTGGCATTTTCACCGGCGACAGCGCACATGTCATGTACTGCACGGGTGGCTTCACGTGTATCGCTCCAGCCCATAACGATCGCATCGCCCAAAGTTTCCGCACTATAGTCGCGCGGAATGACCAGCACAGGGCGACCCGAATCCTTGATCACATGCGCGGGCAATTGCAGCGCGGTCATTCTTGCTTGGGTCGCGTCATCTTGCGCCATCACAACCAGATCGGCGCCACGCGCATTTTCGACGATACAATTAGAGACAGGTTTGGTGTTGCTGTGCATCTGACGCCATTCGCAGGGAAAGTCCTCGGCGTGGGTCTGCGCCTCGAAGATGGCTTTGATCTCTTCGCGGTGTCCCTTCTGGCTTTGCGCAAATACCTCGTAGGTATCGTCGGGGATATGCATCGCAATGCCTGGATAGACGACTAGCGATTCCGAAATGTGCAACCCGATGACGTGGGCATTGTCGCGACGGGCCAAAACGGCCGCTGATTTCAGTAATGTCGCGGCGGATGACGTGCTTGTTAGGCAAACAAGAATGGTACGCAGGGTCATGGTAAATACTCCAAGTTTATGAGGCACACAGCACATGGCCGAATGCTGGGGGAACTTGCCCATGTGCGTGCCATTAAAAGGTGCACGGGCTGCGCGATCTTTGGCAGAGGGGTAGGGGCTGTGGTGTGCATGCCAATTCTCCTGATATCTGGCCGGTCGCTTAATCGCGTCAGGACAAACATAATCCGGCAAGCGGGTCCGGCTTTGACATTACTCAATCTGCAAAGCCGGACAGGAGGGGGCAGTGGCGATATTCACGTTTAAGCAAGCAGCCACCTGCAACAGCCCCGATTTCTCATCGTTGCTTGGGGGCGGTACGATGACCGTTGGTCTGCTCTCTCTGGCTACCCAACGGATCAAACGAAGCCCGCAGCCTGCGAAATTCGTTTTTCATCACAGCAAGAAAATCTGATTTGATGTGTCCGTTATGTATTAATCACTGATCTTTGAGGCCCTCTGCAATGCTAAGCAATGCCTGCGGCTTCAAGACGATGATCGTATTGACGTGGTCAATCTCAATGATCCGCGATTTGCGCAACTGTGTGAACGTCCGGCTAATCGTTTCGGTCGTCAGGCCAAGAAAATCGGCAATGTCTGACCTGCTCATCGGTAGGTTCACTTGGGTGAAGTCGCCCAGCGGTGTACCAACACGGTCCGTCAAAACGGACAAGAACGACGCAAGCTTTTCGACGGATGATTTGCGGCCCAACATCAAGAAATGGTCCTGCATCGCACTGATTTCGCGCAGCGCGGCACCCAGCAAGCGCCGATGCACGTCCGCATCGCCGACCGATGTTTCAAGATCACTGCGCCGATGCACCACAAGCGTCGATGGCACAAGCGCGTCGCAGTCCGTGTGGTAAAAGCCATCACTTGGAAAACCAACAGTATCACCAGGGTACCCAAACGCGATCACCTGTCGGCGTCCATCCCCCAACATGCGCGTGAGACGCAACACACCGGTTGCAACCTCATAAATCCGGTTCGCATTGTCACCTTCTAAATAAAGGTGCTTGCCTGGTTTAAAAGTCATTGTCCGCTGCCGCGTAATTTCGGGCGCGATTGCACTGCGTGCCTGCCGAGCATTTGGCAGCATGGGGTCAGTCACATACATAGAGGTGTCCTTTCATACGTATGAAAACAACCTAAGATAGGCATGTATCCGCCGTATTGAGGCGGTGTAACACGTTGTATCAAATTGTATCCGGGCCACGGGTTGGATGTGTTACCGTAAAGGGTATTAGTACTTAGATAATTTAATTCAAAAGGCAGGTATAATGACAAACGCCGTTATTCTCGTCGTTGATGACGATCCTAAGATCAGGACGCTGCTGCGCCGTTGCTTGGAAGGTGAAGGTTACCGCGTGCACGAGGCCGCCAACAAGACGGAGGCACTGGCCGTCATTGCGGCAACACCTATTGATCTTATCACCCTTGATCTGAACCTTGGTGCGGATGATGGTATTGATATTGCACAGAATATTCGGCGAAAATCGCAGGTTCCTATTATTATGGTCACGGCGAAAACCGATGTGATCGACCGTGTGGTCGGGCTTGAAATCGGTGCAGACGACTACATCAGCAAACCGTTCCACCTGCGTGAGGTGATTGCGCGTGTTAAATCGGTCCTACGCCGGGCCCATGACCCGCCAGCACCCGTTGTAGAAGCATCACCCAGCGAATCGTGGCGATTTGATGGCCTTTTGGCGACGCCTGACCAAATGTCACTGACTGACCGCGATGGGCAGGTGGTCGAGCTGACCAGTGGCGAATTCAAGCTGCTGCAAGTGTTTTTGACCCGCCCAAAACGTATTTTGTCGCGCGAGCAGCTGATGGATTTGACCGGCGGGCACAGCTATGCGCCTTTGGACCGCACGATAGACAACCAAGTCGCCCGCTTGCGTAAAAAGATCGAAAGTGATCCGGCCCGACCAAAGTTGATTTCGACGATAAGGGGGATCGGGTATTCGTTGACCTGCGATGTCGTCCGATCGCAGGCGACCTAAAACAGCGCATCCAATGCATGGTCTAAATCTAACTGCCGGTATGGTTTGCTTAAAAGGCGATGACCGTGGTTCTGTTGTTGTTCGCCTAACATATCCTCTGCATATCCAGATGTCAGCAAGATGCGGATATGTGGGTAGGTGGCCACGATGTGCCGCGCAAGCGCCAAACCGTCCAGGTCGCCGGGCATGACAATATCCGTGAAAACTGCGTCGATCCCCGGATCGGTACGCAATATTTCCGCAGCCGCATCACCACAATCTGCCTCGCGGACATTGTACCCCAGTTCACTGACCCGTGCGACGCTCAGCCTGCGCAAATCTGGATCGTCCTCAACAACCAGCACCGTCTGATTGCGTGGTTTTCGGCTAAGTGTGGTCTGTTTCGGACCAATTTTGCCTGCAGATACAGAGTCGATTACCGGAAAATAAAGACCAACTGTCGTGCCGCGCCCGATCTCGCTATAGATGGTTACATGCCCGCCGTATTGCCGCACAAAGCCGTAAACCATCGAAAGGCCCAAGCCGGTTCCTTGGCCGATTGGCTTGGTTGTGAAAAACGGTTCAAAAACGCGTTGCTGCGTATCTGGCCCCATACCGCGCCCCGTGTCTGACAGTGTCACGCGCACATACGTGCCCTCGGCCACATCAAGTTCTTGCGCGATATATGAGTCATCGATCGCAATCATATCGGATCGCAGGGTCAACTGCCCCCCGTCAGGCATCACGTCCCGCGCATTCAGCGCGATGTTGATCAGCGCGGACTGCAACTGGGTGCTGTCAGCCATGATTGCGGGCAAATTCTGGCCGAGCTGCACAGTGAAGATGAGTTTTGGATCAAAGGTGCGCCGAATCAGCGACAGCGCCGCACTGCACGCCGCGTTGACGTCCACGGGATCAGTTTGCGTCGGGGACTTGCGCGCAAAGGCGTTTAATCTGGCCGTCAGGTCGGCGCCCAACTCCGCTGCTTCCAGTGCGTCGGTGACCATCGCGCGATCATCGGAATTTTTCACACGCGTGTTGAGCAGTTCAAGATTGCCGATGATGACGGTCAGAAGATTGCTGAAATCATGGTTGATCCCGCCGGTTATTTGCCCAATCGCATCAAGCCGGGCAGACCGCGCCAGCGCATCTTCGATTGCGGTGCGATGGCTGAGGTCGTGCAGGATCGCCACAAAATGCGGTGTCCCCGCGTGGTCGGCGTGACCGATGGACAGGTGCAGCGGAAAGGTCGCGCCGTTGCGTCGCATCCCTTCGACAGCACGGCCGCGCCCGATGATCCGCGCATCGCCCGTCTTGGTAATCCCCCCATTTTTAGTGGGGTCCGCCTGCAGAATTACGCGGCCATTTTCAGTTTCATAGCGGGTGTGATGCCGCCTATTGCCATATTGGGTCTGTCGTTATTGTAAGTCCAGAGCCATTCGGTCGCTTGGTCT
>JAGSGF010000055.1 GCA_023955335.1 Yoonia sp. | reverse complement strand
CGATCAGCAACAGTTGATGATGCCCCTTAACCCCAGTAGGTTGCAGCAAAACGTTTTCAGCGAAAGACAAGTTATGCAGTTCAAAGGCACCGACACCTATATCGCAACCGATGACCTTAAGGTCGCCGTTAATGCAGCCGTTGCATTGGAACGGCCCCTGCTGGTCAAGGGGGAACCTGGTACCGGCAAAACCGAACTGGCCCGCCAAGTCAGCGCCGCTCTTGGTCTGCCGATGATCGAATGGCACATCAAGTCCACGACCAAGGCGCAACAGGGCCTGTATGAATACGATGCGGTCAGCCGCCTGCGCGACAGCCAGCTAGGTGATGAAAAAGTCCACGACGTGGCGAATTACATCCGCAAGGGTAAGATGTGGCAGGCATTTGGGGCCGAAGGGCGTGTTGTTTTGCTGATTGATGAAATCGACAAGGCCGACATCGAATTCCCCAACGATTTGCTACAAGAGCTCGACCGGATGGAATTCCACGTCTACGAGACCGGCGAAACCGTGCGGGCAATCCACCGCCCCGTCGTGATTATCACCTCAAATAACGAAAAAGAACTGCCAGATGCGTTTTTGCGCCGCTGCTTTTTTCACTACATCAACTTTCCTGATCAAGACACGATGCGCAAAATCGTGGCCGTGCATCACCCTGATATCAAGGACAATTTGCTGACAACGGCACTGACGCAATTCTACGAAATTCGCGATACGGCAGGGCTGAAAAAGAAACCATCCACGTCCGAAGTTCTGGATTGGCTCAAACTTCTTCTGGCCGAAGATCTGACGCCAGAGGACCTAAAACGTGACGGCACCAATGCCCTGCCCAAGCTGCACGGTGCCCTGCTCAAGAACGAACAAGACGTGCATCTGTTCGAGCGGCTGGCATTCATGGCACGTTCCGGGCGCTAGCGGCCGGCAGAGCCACCAAAGGCCCCCAGCCACGGTGCGCGCTATCAGCGACCCGTGCGCTTTGATGATCCGGTCAAAACGGCAGCCCGTGCGACAGCATGGGTGTCGCGCGGTGCGAGGTCTGTGCGACGATCACCCCGTCGCGGCCAAACATCCGCGAAAATATCTGATCGGACACCCGATATTGCAGCACACTTGCCTTTACTGTTTGTGGTGGGCCGAAACTGCCTGCCACTACATCTTGTACCACCAAGAGCCATATAACTATTGGCCTGAGACTTTCGTGCAACGTACCGCGCCAATGCGCCTGTTCAGGGTACTTAAGACGTGCGCCAACCCTCTTATCCTTGCTTAATCATCCTTGCCCCCAACCGTGCGTAAAAAACCGCAATTGGGTCAAAGAGGGGCCGCAGTTCAATGGCAGTTGGAACTGACGATATTGAGGAGATGCAGGTTTGACCAAGGCAAAAATGCCGGTCGAAATCCGGCCTATGCGCCCCGCTGATCAAGCGGCTTGGCGTGGGCTCTGGGGCGACTATTTAGAGTTTTACGGCACATCTGTGTCGGATGCAGTTTATGCATCTACGTTCGCGCGCCTTTTGGGTGATGACGACCGTGACTTTTGCGCGCTGGTTGCCGTGCAAGACGACACGATTGTCGGGCTAGCGCACTACCTATTCCACCGCCACTGCTGGCGCATTGAAAACGTCTGCTACTTGCAGGACCTTTACGTCGCCCCGTCTCTGCGTGGAACAGGCGCTGGCCGCAACCTGATCGAAGCCGTCTATGGCGCGGCAGACGCAGCTAGCGCTGGATCAGTATATTGGATGACCCAGGACGATAACGCTGCAGGCAGGCGCCTGTACGACCGCGTCGGAGATCTGACGAATTTCATTAAATATCAAAGGTCTACAGCATGAACCGCATTGTCGCCTTTGCCCTTGGCTTTATGGTGTCTTGTGCGCCTGTCCCGCAAGATGCGCCGACAAGCCGCGCCGTTGCACTGACCAGCATCATGCCGCCCATGCGGGTCTTCAGCACGTCATATGTCGCACCGGCAACACGCTCAAACACCGAGATTGCCCAAGATTTCCTCGACCTCTCGTTCCGCATGGAAAGCGGCCGTGCCGTGCCACAGCTGACGCGCTTTGAAGGGCCGATCACCGTGCGTGCGACGGGGCAAACCAACCCAACAATGATGCGCGACCTCGCGGCGCTTCTGGTCCGCTTGCGCAGCGAGGCAGGCATCGATATCACCCTCGTGCCCGCCAACCAACCTGCCGCAATCACGGTTCAGGCGGTTCCGCGCGCCACCATGCAAGCCGCCGTCCCCCGTGCTGCGTGTTTTGTTGTGCCGCGTCTGACGTCATGGGACGAGTTCAAAATCGCACGGCGCACGCCGCAGGTGGATTGGACAACACTGACCCGCCGCGACCGCGCCGCGATCTTTGTACCCTCCGACGTCGCCCCGCAAGAAACGCGCGACTGCCTGCATGAAGAACTGGCCCAAGCGCTAGGCCCGTTAAACGACCTTTACCGCCTGCCGGACAGCGTATTCAACGACGACAACATCCATGCGGTCCTGACCAGCTTTGATATGCTTGTTCTGCGTGCATTTTATGCGCCCGAGTTGCGAAACGGCATGACCCGTGGTGAGGCCGCGATCCGCCTGCCCGCCATTCTGGCCCGTTTAAACCCTGCAGGCCAACGCCCGCCCAGTCAGCCATTGAACGATACGTCGCGCGATTGGATCGAGGCGATGGAAACGGCTCTTGCGAACGGAGAAACCCCATCACGGCGTAGACAAGCCGCGCAAAGGGCCATCGCCTTGGGCCGTGCATTCGGGTGGACAGGTGCCCGCGAAGGGTTTGCGCATTACGCCTTTGGCCGTCTTCAGGTCGGCAACAATCCAGCGACAGCATTGGCCGCATTCAACGCCGCCGACGCCGCCTATAGCAGCAGCAGCACCACACAAATCCATGCAGCCCACATTGCGGTCCAACAATCCGCCTTTGCGCTTGCAGCCGGTGATTTCGATACGGCAATCCGGCTCGCTGACACGACGATGGACGTGGCCGAGCGGCACCAGAACGCGGCCCTGCTGTCTACACTCATGATGTTCAAAGCCGCAGCGCTTGAAATGCGCGGCGATACAGCACAGGCAGAAAGCCTGCGTCTGGACAGTCTGGGTTGGGCGCGGTACGGCTTTGGCTCTGATGCAAATGTGCAGGCCCGTCTGGATGAGATTGCGGCGCTGCGCCCGTTCTAAGGAAGCGCCACATGATTTTTCCACTTTTGGGTATGCTTATCGGGGCAGCTTTTGGCGCCTTTCAGGCGAAAAGACGTGGCGGTGTGACCTTGGACCTTGTGCAATGGGGCGTGGTGAATGCCATCATTTTTGGTGTGATTGGCATGCTGATCTTGGTCATTATCGAACGCGCGGCGATGTAAATGTTTCTGCCGTTCTTTGATAACTTGCGCAATGCGGGCGTACCTGTGTCACTGCGCGAATTTCTAGCGTTTCTTGAAGCCATGAAAAAAGGGCTGGCGACCTACGACGTCGAAGCCTTTTATTACCTTGCCCGCGCGATCATGGTCAAAGACGAACGGCACTTGGATAAATTCGACCGCGCCTTTTCCGCGACATTTTCAGGCCTTGATGCGATCCCGCCGCAGGCCGTTATGGATGCGGTCGACATTCCCAAAGAGTGGCTTGAAAGACTGGCTGAAAAGCATCTTTCTGAAGAAGAAAAAGCAGAGATAGAAGCCTTAGGTGGCTTTGATAAGCTGATGGAAACGCTTAAAAAGCGGCTCGAGGAACAAAAGGGCCGCCACCAAGGCGGGTCCAAATGGATGGGCACTGCGGGCACATCCCCGTTCGGTGCATATGGCTATAATCCTGAAGGGGTTCGCGCGGGGCAATCCGATTCCCGCCACCAACGCGCGGTCAAAGTCTGGGACAAACGCGCGTTCCGCAATCTCGACGACACCGTTGAACTGGGGACCCGCAACATCAAAGTGGCGTTGAAACGCCTGCGCCGCTGGGCCCGTGACGGAGCCGCCGAAGAGCTTGACTTGGACGGAACCATCCGCGCCACGGCGGAAAATGGATACTTGGACGTTAAAACAAGACCAGAGCGGCGTAATGCCGTCAAAGTGCTGTTGTTTTTAGACGTCGGAGGATCAATGGACCCGCATATCAAAGTCGTCGAAGAGCTGTTTTCGGCGGCCAAAACCGAATTCAAACACCTCGAGCATTTCTATTTCCACAATTGCCTGTACGAAGGTGTCTGGCGTGACAACCGCCGCCGGCACAATGCGCAAGTCCCCACGCACGAGATTTTGCGCACTTACGGGGCCGACTACAAATGCATCTTTGTGGGCGACGCGTCCATGTCGCCTTATGAAATCGCATTTGCGGGTGGCGCCAATGAACATTGGAACGCCGAGAGCGGCGAGACGTGGCTCACCCGCGCGCGCGACCAATGGCCCAATCACGTTTGGATCAACCCGCTTACTGAGCAATATTGGCCGTACACACAATCAATTCAAATGGTCCAATCTATCTTTGGGGCCGACCGCATGGTGCCGATGACATTGTCAGGGATCGAACGCGGCATGAAAGTCCTGACATGAAATACCTTTGGCGAAACCACCGGGTCGCCCTGTCCGCCTTTGTGCTGGCACTGGGGCTGCTCGGCTACTTTGCCGTACAAACAATTTCATCGGCTCTCTACTGGATGGACCCTGCCCACCAAGACCAAGCGCTTGCTGGCTGGATGACGCCGCGCTATGTTCAACAGTCCTATAAACTGCCGCCAGATATGCTTGCCCCCGCATTGTTTTTGGTCAAAGGCGAAACACCCAAGCGCCAATCGCTCGAGACAATTGCCGCCAATAACGGGCTGACGATGGACGAACTTCAAGTTCGCATCGACACGGCCACGGCCGTATGGCGTGCTGAACGGGACGCCAAAATTGACTGAAATTGCCTTAACACTCATCGCCGACTACGGCGTCATCATCCTGTTTTGCGTCACCTTCCTAAGCTGCCTCGCCCTGCCAGTCCCATCGTCATTGTTGATGTTGGCGTCAGGTAGCTTTGCGGCAACCGGTGATTTAGTGCTCTCCTCCGTGGCACTTGCGGCATTCTGCGGTGCTGTTTTGGGTGATAACGCCGGTTATATGATTGCGCGATTTTCAGGTGACCGGATGGGCGACTGGCTGGCGGCTAATCCAAAACGCGCCGCGCTGCGCATCAAGGGGCAGAACTATATGGCCAAATGGGGCGGCTCGTCGGTGTTTTTCTCATGCTGGCTCGTGGCCCCGCTTGGCCCCTACGTCAACTACGTGAGCGGATTGACCAAATTCACATGGATGCGCTTTGCGCTTTGGGGCGTCGCAGGCGAAATCGTCTGGGTCTCGCTTTATGTTGGTCTCGGCTACACATTTGGCGACAATCTCACCGCAATTGCCAGCCTATTGGGCAACGCCAGCGGTCTTTTCACGGCATTTGCGGTCACAATTGGGCTGGGCATCTGGCTGGTTGGTGCCAGCCGCGCAAAAATGACAAAGCGGCGTCGGCTCAAGCCCTTGACCTAAATCGTCATCGCCGCAACCAATGTGGCCATGATGCACGCGATCGTCACGCGGTAAGCTTAATCGTCAGCTAACCACGCTTCTGCAGCATCCGTTTTATCAGCTTTAAACGCCTTGATCTTCAAACGGGGGATCAGCGCACCTTCGATTTCAGCAAACCGGCGTATCCAAGCTTTGTCAGATATCAGCGCAATCTTTCCAAAACGACTGAGTAACCCAATGAGCTGGGGAATCCTTAAGGCTTCGGCCATCACCGCATCAAACGCAGGCCACTTGAACCCTTCAATCCGGTACAGCATCACACCTTTTTGAAAACCTTCGGACAAAGTAAAAAGTTTGCTCAATCCAGATGCCATCTGGGTGGCATCAATCTTGCCTTGAATATCAAGATTGATGCGGTTGTCAGACACGCGCGTCACGGTAAACATGTGCAATTCTCCTGTTTAAGCTGTCTGCCGTTCTAGGGTCGCAGCAAGGTAAATTGCATTGATGCAGATCAATTGGCTTGTCTGGTCGGTATTGGTGCACCATATCATACTCATGCTACGCTTTGCCCCCATCTTGCTCGCCCTGCTTTACGGAATCGCCATGTACCGGTTTTCGGTTTGGCGCACGTCCAGGGAATTGGATTCGAAATCCACTGAACTGGCTGACCCGATCCTCAAATCTATGATGGAAGATATGGCGCGGGCATTGGACCTGCCACGGATCAAGGTGCATATCTACGAAATCGAACCGGTCAACGGGCTTGCCGCCCCCGACGGGCGCATCTTTATCACGCGCGGCTTTTTCAACAAATACCGCGCAGGGGAAGTGACCGCAGCCGAGATTTCCAGCGTTATCGCGCACGAGCTTGGGCACGTGGCCTTGGGCCATTCACGCCGCCGGATGATTGATTTCTCAGGGCAAAATGCCATGCGTACGGCACTTGCGATGGTTCTTGGCCGCTTTGTGCCCGGTGTTGGGCCACTGCTGGCTGGCGCACTGATGTCGCTGCTTGCCGCCAAACTGTCACGCAAAGACGAATACGAGGCGGATGCCTATGCGTCTGCCTTACTGACCAAAGCAGGCATCGGCACGGCCCCGCAAATCTCGCTGTTTCATAAGCTCGAGACGCTCACAGGCGCAGGTGGTGCCAGTCAGCCTGCTTGGATCCTCAGCCACCCCAAAACCGCAGAGCGGATCAAGGCGATCGAGACCAATACGCATAAGTGGAAAATCGATTAAACCAACGCCTTGCCAAAGCGCGGCAAACGCGCCTTTTTCATCAGCGCACGCATAGCCCAGCTTTCGCCCCCCATGGCATGAGCTTGGGCCAAGACGGCATCGGCCACGCCGCGCATTCCGATCGGATCTTCAGCCAGCATACGGCAACAAAATTCGTCAGGTCCAAAGCGGATCAGACCTTCGTCCGTAAGAATGTCGCGTGGGAAGTCTTTGTTATTCATCGTCATTATGCCATCGCACGATCCTGAAATCGCAGCGGCCAACACATGAATATCATCCGCGTCAGGCAGCCAAAGTCGCTGCTCTAAACCAGCTTTCGCAGGTATAATTGCACGTGGAAACGCTGTGCCCAACATAGCGATTTCGCCCCGTGCGAACACTTCGGCGGCATCGTCAATTTTGCGCACAGCACGCGCCCATTCTTCCAAAATGCGGTCCGACCAGCGGGGGTCAAACAACCCCAACTTGGCCGCACCAAGAACAACCTCACGCATGACCGTTGGATACAAAACGCAAGCGTCGATCAACACTCTCATAGGCGGAAGAACACGGCCTTTAGGTATCCGCTTTCGGCCAAATGCGGCAAAATCGGATGATCAGGACCAGCAAAACCGGTGTAGATCACTTGGCTACGACGCCCTGCCCGGCCAATACCGCGTGCAGATGCATTGCGGAATTTGGTCAGATCAGCCGCATGGGAACATGAACAAACGCCCAAATAGCCGCCGTCTTTAACCAAAGCAGCTGCCAAACGGGCCACACGCTCGTATGCGCGCAAACCAGCGTCCAACGACTTACGCCCCGGAGCAAACGCAGGTGGATCACAGATCACCACGTCAAACTGTGCGCCTTCTTCGGCAAGTGCTTCAAGCACAGCAAATGCATCGCCACGGCGCGTTTCAAACTTGTCCGAAACACCCATCGCTGCGGCACCGGCATTCGCCAGTTCCAAAGCAGGGGCAGAGCCATCAACCGCAAGCACGGATTTCGCGCCGCCAGCCAAAGCCGCAAGACCAAAGCCGCCAACATGGCTAAACATGTCCAAAACATCCCCATCTTTGGCCAAACCGGCTGCAAATGCGTGGTTGGGGCGTTGGTCAAAGAACAAACCAGTCTTTTGACCGCCCATCACGTCGGCCATATAGGTTGCACCGTTCATCGTCGCTTCAATCGGGCCAGTTGGCGCCGTGCCGCGCATGACAACGGTTTTTTCTTCCAAACCTTCAAGCGTCCGCGCACGGCCAGTGCCGTTCATAATCACAGTCGTGACGCCAGTGATCTTCATCAGCGCATCAACAAGCGTCTCGATCAGCACATCGGCCCATGCAGCGTTTGGCTGCACCACAGCCACATCGCCAAACCGGTCCACGATGACACCCGGAAGGCCATCAGCCTCGGCATGTACAAGGCGGTAGAACGGATCAGGATAGATCAGGGCGCGGTGCTTTAGCGCGCGCGCGAACTTGGCTTCAAACCAAGCCGCATCGATGGGCACATCGATGTCCCGTTCGAGCATACGACAGAAAATCTTGCTGGCGGTGTTCACAGCGACAAGACCCATCGGGCGGCGCTCTGCGTCTTCAAGAATGGCGATTGTTCCGGCAGTCATCGCCTTAGTGCGGCGATCAGTGACGACTTCGTTGGCGTAAACCCAAGGGAAGCCGTGCCGAATGGCACGGGCATCGCCCTTAGGATTTAGGCGTACAACGGAAAAAGAGGGCTGGTCCATGACCGCCCTCTTAGTCGCAAACAATGACGTTTGAAAGTCTTAGATCGCAAACAAACCTGTTTGGAATTCTTAAATGCTGTAGGTGCCCGACAATTCGTCTTTGAACACTTGGGTCAGGAAATCTGTGACACGGACTTTTTCAGTCTGACCGCGTTGTTCCTGCATCAGCGCGGCAATACCGCCCGGTGCAGAGAGGTCAGCCTCGATCAAACGTGGCTCTTCAATGATCTCACCTGTGACAGCGTTGCGAACCGACATGGTAAACACGATGTTATACACGCCACCGATCGAGAAGCGGGTGCGCTCTGTCACGCCGTGGAACCGGACAAGTTCAAAGTCGACCACAACCGGAATGTCGCCAACAAGACGATCTTTGTTGCGCACTGTGGCGGTCTGAAAAATGGTCCCGATCTGTTCGATACGGTCACCAATCGGGTCACCGCGCCAAACAACATCAGCGCTTGGGTAATATGAATTTGATTCCGACACCCGCAATTCGCTCGATGCTGCAAACGTCATGTCTTCGATGGCATAGGACCGCGCAATTGTGCGGGTCTCAATGCCAAAGGCAGGCACTTCGATCGGCGCGTTCCGAGAAACCGTATCAACACTCGCGCAGCCGGCTACACCAAAACCAAGAACTGAAATCGTAAATATTTTCAACATTTTCATCTTATCACCTCTGGGCAGTTGCCCTTATCTTCTCGATATACCCTTCGCGGGGCACCCTTCACGGGGTTAAGCATTAATTAACCAAGCAACTGGGGCAGAAATGTGTTCAATTGGGGCATTTGCAGGGTCAAATGATGAAACCTTCGTTTTCACGCGCAAACCGTTGTCAAAAAGACTCACTTTGGCCCACCCGCCCATTGTTAGCGCTAACGAGACATGTTAACCGACAGCCAACAACAGATTTGAGGGATGTGGCATGGCACTTCATAAGACAATTCAAACAGTCACCGACCGTATTCGTGCCCGTTCAGAGGTATCTCGCGGCAATTACCTTGACCGCATGGCGGCCGCCGCATCTGAAGGGCCGCGTCGCGCCCATCTGACCTGCGGAAACCAAGCCCACGCATACGCGCCCATGGGCGAAGACAAAGACAGGCTTGCCGCGACACAGGTCGGAAATATCGGCATCATTACCGCCTATAACGATATGCTGTCGGCGCATCAGCCATTTGAACACTATCCAGAATTGATCCGCAAAACGGCCCGTATGCACGGTGGTACAGCTCAAGTCGCAGGCGGTGTTCCTGCCATGTGTGACGGTGTGACCCAAGGGCAGACAGGCATGGAACTGTCGCTGTTTTCGCGTGATGTCATTGCTATGGCCGCAGGTATTGGCCTGTCTCACAACGTATTTGACAGCGCTATTTATTTAGGTGTCTGCGATAAAATCGTCCCGGGTTTGGTCATTGCCGCAGCCACATTCGGCTATATCCCCGGCATCTTTATCCCCGCGGGGCCGATGGAATCAGGCCTGCCCAATGACCAGAAAGCCAAAGTGCGCCAGCAATTCGCGATTGGCGAAGTTGGCCGCGAAGAATTGATGGTCGCCGAAATGGCCAGCTATCATGGTGCGGGCACATGCACGTTCTACGGCACAGCCAACACCAACCAAATGCTGATGGAATTCATGGGGCTGCATCTGCCCGGCGCGTCCTTTGTGAACCCCGGTGAAGGCTTGCGCACAGCGTTGACCGTCGCTGGGACACAGGCCGCATTGAACAACACGGCCCTTGGCGACACCTACCGCCCCGTCAGCCAGATTTTGGATGAAAAGGCGTTTGTGAACGGGCTCGTTGGTTTGATGGCGACTGGTGGATCCACGAACCTCGTGCTGCACTTACCTGCGATGGCGCGCGCTGCCGGCGTAATCCTTGATCTCGAAGATTTCTCTGACCTGTCCGAAGCCGTTCCGCTGATGGCCAAAGTTTACCCCAACGGCCTTGCTGACGTGAACCACTTCCATGCGGCTGGCGGATTGGGCTTTATGATCGGCGAACTGCTGGACGCGGGCTTGCTGCACGATGACACGCAAACTGTCGTCGGCACTGGACTGCGTGCTTATACCCAAGAACCACAGCTCAAAGACGGACGCGCCGTTTGGGTTCCGGGCACCGCTGTATCGCTCAATGAAAAGATCATCCGGCCTGCGTCCAATCCGTTCAATCACCACGGCGGTCTGACACAGCTTGCAGGGAACCTCGGGCGCGGTGTGATCAAAACATCTGCGGTCGCACAAGAACGGCACATCATCGAGGCACCGGCCCGGGTGTTCCACACCCAAGAGAGCGTGAAAGCAGCGTTCAAAGCAGGCGAATTGATCACAGACACCGTGATCGTCGTGCGTTTCCAAGGGCCCAAATCCAACGGCATGCCAGAACTGCACGGGCTGACGCCAACATTGGCCGTCATGCAGGACCGCGGACTTCAGGTGGCGCTCGTGACCGATGGACGTATGTCTGGCGCATCGGGCAAAGTCCCCTCTGCGATCCACGTCAGCCCCGAAGCCGCCGATGGCGGGCCGCTGGCTTTGATCCAAGATGGCGACATCATCAGATTGGACGCGACCAAAGGCACGATCAACGTGCTTGGGGTCGACTTGACTACACGGACACCTGCTGCTCCGAACCTGTCTGGCAATGGCAATGGCGTTGGGCGCGAATTATTCGAAGTGTTCCGCCAAAACGTGGGCCACGCAACCGACGGCGCAGGCGTTTGCATCTAATCCCGCTTTTTCCGAGCATAAATATGTCCGCCGGAGGCGCATCTCTCGGCCAGAAGGAACCTAAGTTATGACACCTGAAAACGCATCCATAAAATCACGCGCGCTTTGCTTGATGGCTCCCGTCATCCCCGTTCTCGTGGTGAATGACGCAGCCCACGCTGTGCCCTTGGCACGGGCTCTCGTCGCAGGCGGCCTGCCCGTTCTCGAAGTAACCCTGCGCACGGCAGCAGCTCTCGACGTGATCCGCGAAATGGCAACTGTGGCGGGTGGTATTGTGGGTGCGGGCACCCTGCTGACACCAAAAGACGTCGAAGACGCCAAAGCGGCAGGCGCGCTGTTTGGCGTGTCGCCGGGGGCAACAGATCTGATCTTGGACGCATGCGAAGCCAACGATCTGCCGCTTTTACCCGGCGTGGCAACAGCATCAGAGGCGATGCGGCTGTTGGAACGCGGCTACACAGTGCAAAAATTCTTTCCAGCCGAAGCCAACGGCGGAGCACCTGCCCTCAAGGCTATCGGATCACCAATCCCACAAGTGAGCTTTTGCCCGACCGGCGGCGTGACCCTGACAAACGCAAACGATTACCTATCACTATCCAACACACTTTGCGTTGGCGGATCATGGGTCGCACCAAAGGACAAAGTTCTGTCCGGTGATTGGGACGGGATTACTGCGCTGGCGGCGCAGGCATCACAACTGCCGCGTTAATCGGTAACGCGTGCCGCCCGACCACCGCGCCGACCGGTTGCTGGTGGTTTCGCCAAAGCGGCGCGCAGCGTCGCCTTCATCGGATGATCCTCAGGCTGATCCGCATAGCGGGCCAGCAGCGCTACAAGCGCGTCGTCATACGGCGCGCCATGCCCCAAGGCCCAGTCCAGAAACACAGTCCGGCACTGTCCAAGATCAATCCCGTCAATGCGAAACGATTCTTGGATCAATCCGCGTGGATCGTTGGGATCATCTGATCTCGGCATAGTGTTCGTCCTTTTCTGACAGCCTTGCGGTAATCACCGCATCAGCCCTCGCTGCCACATCTGTTAACGCGGCAGCCAAATCATCCATCGTCTCAAATCCTGCCTCGCGCAAGATCAAACCAACCCCACCCGCGCCCAACGTAGCAGGGTCCAACGCCCCGCCCGTCAGCAAACGCGATGCGGCTTGCATGCGCCAGAAAAGCCCTGCGGCGGCAGCAATTGCGCCTGCATCTGCGGCACTCAACCAGCCATGCGCGACACCAGCCGCCAATTGGGACGCCGCATCGCGGGCAGGACTGCCCGCGCGCAAGGCAGCGGCTTGACTGATCAGCTCCGTGTCTTGCAAACGCCCCGCACCGATCTTGGCATCCCAAACACCAAGCGACGGCTTTGCTTGCGCTATGCGGGCCCGCATCTCGGCCAAATCAGACAGGACATCAGGGCCCTGCCCCTTAGCAATCAACAAGTCGCGGCGGAACGTTTCCACATCTTGGGCCAGCGCATCTGATCCAGCCACGGGACGCGCACGGGTCAACGCCAAATGTTCCCATGTCCATGCCTCTTCGCGCTGATAAGTCTGGAACGCCTGCAACGACGTGGCCACAGGCCCGGACCGCCCCGACGGGCGCAGACGCATATCAACCTCGTACAATCGCCCTTCAGCCATTGGGGCAGACAGAGCTGTCACCAACGCTTGGGTCAGGCGAGCATAATACGGCCTTGTGGACAAGGGACGCGCGCCATCCGATGCTTCCACACCGTCTGCATCGTAAATCATGATAAGATCCAGATCAGACGTCGCATTTAGCCGCGCGGCACCCAGACTGCCCATCCCCATGATCACCGCACCGCGGCCGGGCTGTGCACCATGTTTGCGGGCGAACTCGCCCACAACCACGGGCCACAGGGCGGCCAAAACGGCCCCAGCCAAGTCAGCGTATTGCGCACCAGATGTATCAGCATCCGACAACCCGCGCAGGAAATGGACCCCAACGCGGAACCGCCATTCCTTGGCCCAAACACGGGCGGCGAGCAATTTCGCCTCATAGTCAGGGGCCGCATCCAACACCGTGTTCAGCGCATCAGTCAGGGCCAAAGCCGGAGGCCAGTCCACAAAGAATGCGCCACCAAGAACGGCGTCCAACACGCTGGAATTATGCGATAAATACTGAGATAGCGCAGGCGAGGTGGCTGCAATATCAACGATCAACTGGGTCAACTGCGGGTTTGCCTCGAACAGCGAAAACAACTGCACACCAGCAGGCAGGCCGCGCAGAAAACCATCAAACTGCAACAACGCCTCCTCGGGCTTGGCGGCCTCTTGCAGACGAGTCAGGATTTCCGGGCGCAACCGTTTGAAAATCTCCTCGGCGCGGTCTGATCGCAACGCTGGATATGTCTTCCAGCGCGACGTAATCTCAAGGCCCCACTTGTCATCAACTCGCTTGGTTGGTTCGGGGGCAAAGAACCCTTCGGTCGTAGCGTGCACGTCTTCTAACCGGTCTTTCAACTCAGCGCGCACCCCCGCCACATCGCGGCCCATCAGACACGACAATCGGTCAAAGCCATCCGCATCGCGCGGCAAGCTGTGGGTCTGGGCATCGTTGACCATTTGCAACCTATGCTCCACTTCGCGGTGGAAACAGTAATGATCATAAAGGCTTGTGGCCGTATCTTCAGGTATCCAATCCGCCGCAGCAAGGGCGTTCAACCCATCCTGCGTTCGGCGCACCCGTAATGATGGATCACGTCCGCCCGCGATCAATTGACGGGTCTGGGTGAAAAATTCGATTTCGCGAATGCCACCCCGACCCAGCTTCATATTATGGCCCTCAAGAACCAGCTTGCCGCCCAATCCCTTATGATCACGAATACGCAGGCGCATATCATGGGCATCTTGGATGGCGGCAAAATCCAGGTGCTTGCGCCAAACAAACGGGCGCAACGTATCCAAGAAACGCTGCCCCGCCTTAAGATCGCCAGCACACGCCCGCGCCTTAATAAACGCAGCCCTCTCCCAGGTCCGTCCAATGCTTTCATAATACCGCTCGGCCACCTCGGTACTGATACATACAGGGGTCGACGACGCATCAGGGCGCAGGCGTAGATCGGTGCGGAATACATAGCCGCCTGCCGTCACGTCCGCCATTATCGCGGTCATCTTGCGTGTCACACGGATAAACGCGGCACGGGCATCATGATAATCATCAGGATCAAAGCGGGTTTCGTCAAAGAGACAAATCAGGTCGATGTCAGACGAATAATTCAACTCGCCAGCCCCCATTTTGCCCATCGCCAGCACAATCATGCCACCCGCGTCAGCAACATCGTCCGGCCCCATTCCAGGCAGCTTCCCACGGCGGATTTCAGCCGCAACCAACGCCTTGATCGACACATCTACCGCCAAATCGCCAAAATCCGTCAACGTCCGGGTGACTTTGGTCAACCCCCAGACGCCGCCCAAGTCGGCCAAACCGGTTAACAGCGCAATCTGCCGCTTGGCTGCACGCAACGCCAGTGGCAGCTCATCCAACGCAAGATTGGGTAAACCGGCAAACAAGCGGTCCACCGCTGCCTCTGGATCGTCCAGCGCGGGCAACAGCCATGCAGCCTCTTTTTGCATCAAACCAAGCAAATACGGACTCGACCCGCCTGCCCCAGCGATCAAATCGGTCAGTGCGGGATCAAAGCCATCAAGGGCAGCAACGGCGTCGCTCCCGCGATCAACATCAAAGGGGCGCGGCGTGCGGGTCAATCGTTTGGTAAAGGTCATGTGCATATAGTGAGTGGCAGACATCGGCTGGTCAACGGGGCGCAGCCAACTAAAACTACTCAATTCCACCAAAAGGGACACATCATGAGCAAAAGCCTTACCCGCGTTATGGATGCATTGACCGCCGCAAGCCTTGGGACTGTCGCGATTGAAATGCCCGCTGAGACACGCACCAACCAACAAGCCGCCGATGCCGCAGGCTGCGATCTGGATCAAATCGCCAAGTCAATCATCTTTGTCGGTCTAGACAGCGGGCAGCCATATTTGTTCATCATAGCGGGCGGCAATCAGGTCGACACCGACAAAGCATCGCGCCTTGCGGGCGAACCCTTGGGACGCGCTGATGCGCATATGGTGTGGGCAACGACAGGCTTTTCCATTGCGGGCGTATCCCCTGTGGGGCACCTCACCCCGATCCGCGCATTTCTAGACCCGCGACTGCATGATTTCAGCCTTATTTACGCCGCCGCAGGCACGCCACGGCACATTTTCGCAATCGATCCCTCCGATTTGGAGAAAATATCCATCGCTCAAGTTGCTGATTTTACTGTGTAATAAATGTTAATGTAAAATACATTTACATTAAGGGTTGCAACACCACTCCCGCGCTCCAATATTGGTGATGTGAAAGGCATTCACATCAACCTAAACACCTAAAGGAGCCACACCATGACAACCGCAACATCCACTGCAACGATTGGCCTACCAACGACACGTCCGGGCTTTTTCGCTCGCTGTGAAAACTGGCTGGATGAGCGCGGCAAAGGCGCTTGGATTGGCGCCATGGTCCTTGGGTTCATCTTTTTCTGGCCCGTCGGTCTTGCCCTTCTGGCCTACATGATCTGGAGCAAACGCATGTTTAACAAATCCCACAATTGCGGCGGTCGTCGCAGCAATCGCCACGCCATGATGGCAACATCCGGTAACTCCGCATTTGACGCCTATAAGGCCGACACATTGCGCCGCCTGGAAGACGAGCAAACCAATTTTGAAGCCTTCTTGACCCGCCTGCGTGATGCCAAAGACAAGGCTGAGTTCGACCAGTTTATGGATGACCGCGCAGCAAAAGCCGCACCATCCGACGACGATGCAGCGAACGAGCCTTCCTAACCCCTCCTCCCCCCGTTGGCGGCCCCTAATCGTGGGGGCCGCCACTTGCATATCTCAGACAGAAAGTCCGACACCATGTCCCCCCACCCTATGCACCTTGGCCTGCCAGACCCCGCCGCAAAACCGCAGTTCTACGAAGGTATATTAATAAAACGCGCAGCCGCGTGGGGGATCGACGTGGTGCTGATTGCGCTGCTGTGCCTGTTGGCCCTGCCGTTCACCGCATTTCTCGGGGTCTTTTTCTTTCCACTGCTGATGCTGATGGTCGGTTTTGTGTATCGATGGTTCACAATCGCGGGCAGCTCGTCTACGTGGGGCATGCGCGTGATGGGCATCGAATTGCGTGATGCAGACGGGCTCCGCCTGCAATCTGGCACAGCGCTTGCGCATACGCTTGGCTATACCATCAGCGTCGCGGTGGCGCCGTTGCAGCTTATTTCAATCCTGATGATGCTGTTGACGGACCGCAAGCAAGGCCTCACTGATCACTTGCTCGGCACTGCCGCCTTAAACCGGCCAGCGGTCTAAGGCCCCAAGACAAATGAGGGTCTTGCGATTTTAGAGCCGTAAGTTAGGATTTGTTATCTCAATCGGAATTCTCGCATGCGTCACACGCTCCCTATTGCGCCACAGTTTTATGTCACGGCCCCCCAGCCCTGTCCGTATTTGGATGGGCGGATGGAACGCAAGCTGTTCACGGCCTTGCAAGGCGACACCGCATCCAAGCTGAACGATAGCTTGTCAAAACAAGGCTTCCGACGATCCCAAAACGTGCTGTATCGGCCATCTTGCACCGATTGTGCTGCCTGCATGTCCGCACGGATCAAGGTTGCCGACTTTACGCCCAGTAAAAGCCAAAAGCGGGTGTTGAAGCGCAATGCACATTTGTCCCGCCGCGCACGATCACCTTGGGCAACAGAAGAGCAATACAACCTTTTCCGCGATTACCTAGATAGCCGGCACGCGTCAGGCGGCATGGCCGACATGGACATGTTTGAATTCGCCGCCATGGTCGAAGAAACGCCGATCCGTACCCGTCTGATCGAATACACTTCAGAAAGTGCCGCCACTGAATTGCAGGCCGTGGGCCTGACAGATGTGCTCGATGACGGGCTGTCGATGGTCTATTCGTTTTTCCAACCGGGCTTGGACAAAGACAGCCTTGGGACATTCATTATTCTTGATCACATCGCAATCGCGCGCGATCTGGGGTTGCCTTATGTCTATCTTGGCTACTGGGTCCCGGGCAGCCCGAAAATGGGGTACAAAGCCAACTTCGCAGGGGTCGAGGTCCATTTAGACGGTGAATGGTCCCCTATCGGTGCCCCTGAAGATTATGACGCAGCATTACACCCACTGTCATCGGACCCAATCGCCGAGCAGGTCGCAAAAATCAACCTGCCCGACAGCCGCAGCTAGTGGTGCGCTAAAAGGTTCCATTTGCCCAGTGCCGCTAAGGGTCCAAATTGCTGACTTAATCGTCGCAAGGTGAATGGTCTCTGGCGAGGTTTTGCACGAGCGCAAAGCAGCGTCACCGCTTTAAGGAAGATGTTTCAGTCGGGGACTGTCCGGCTCACATGTTGTAGGCTTTGGCAAAAGACGACATAATGACACATTCAGATTGAGAGGTACGAAATGCCGCCTTCGCTTGATATCAAAATTGGTGTCGCTTGGTAATCCCCCCATTTTTAGTGGGGTCCGCCTGCAGAATTACGCGGCCATTTTCAGTTTCATAGCGGGTGTGATGCCGCCTATTGCCATATTGGGTCTGTCGTTATTGTAAGTCCAGAGCCATTCGGTCGCTTGGTCT
>JAGSGF010000046.1 GCA_023955335.1 Yoonia sp. | reverse complement strand
TCACGTTGGCGCTTCACGCAAGACAAAAGTTCAAGGCGATCTGAAGCAGTGAGGAAATTCGGACGGATCATACAAACACCTGAATCCCATTCGCTCAGTCCGTCAATACAAAAGTCGGGTAATCAAGGACTCCGAGTATACATAACTGGTGGCCCCCATAGTGAAGAGACCAACTTGGACAGTGAATGTACGCAGAGTTGCGGCGCAGAGGTCTGTAATTGTATCATTTTGTATGCCCGTGGTTCGCGCAATCAAAGTGGGCCTGCCGAACGTATGTCCGATATAACTTGAATGAGAAGGGTACAATCGTGGCGCGCTGCAGTGCGTGCGCATTTTGCACGACGGTTCTCTTGGGACGCAGTCACAGTTCGGTTCGTTGCGCAATGCTCACGCCATCAGTGATTGCGTCGCTGGGGTGTGTGACCACAAGTTCACTTGGATCGAGCCCATTTTGCACCTCTGTCACCCGCGCGTTCCGGCGCCCCAGTGTCACGGTCCGCAGATGTGCACGGCCCTCGCTGAGGACAAAGACCCCCCAATCGTCACCGACCCGAAAGGTCGCACTTAGCGGGATCTGCACGACATTTTCGGCGCGCCATTCGACGATGCGAAGAAAGACGGCGAAGCCATCGCCCAGACCAATCCGGTCTTCGCTTTCGCTTGTCAGAACGAAATAAGCGTCCACGCGCTGTTCCTCGATGCCCAGCGCAGAAACCCGTGTGTAGGCCCTCGGGACGATCCGGTCGAGCTGCGCGCGCAGGGGCATGTCGCCGCCCCAGCGTTCGACATAGGCCAAAGCACCAAGGTTCAGCCGCACGGCGTCACTGGACAGGATGTCAGCCACCAACTCTAGATGTTGCACGTCCCCGATACTGACCAGCGGCGCCCCGACAGCGATGGGCCGTTCGCTCAGCGATGCAACCGACAAGATGACACCATTGGCTGGCGCGCGGACGTCGATACAGCAGGTTGTTGACGCAGTACCGATTTCTTGCGGTTGCAAAAGGCTGGCACGGGCGCGTTCAATTGTACCATCCGCCATTTCGATGCGGGCCTGCGCGGCTTCAACGGCGGCTTGCGCGAGGACCACCTGCTGATTGCCATCTTCAAGCCGCGTCAAGGACGCCACGCCACTTTCGACCAAGGCCCGCGTGCGTTCGAATTGGGACCTCGAGAAGGTCAGCGCCTCTTCGACCTGGTGCAGGTCAGCTTGCGCAACGTGGCGCGAGGCCAGTGCTTCTTGCAACACGGCTTCGGCTTGCCTGCGCGAGCGGTCATCCAGCAACGCCGATGACGCTGGCTGCAATACGGCGACCACCGTTTGACCGGCCTGCACCAAATCTCCGACCTGAACGGGGGATCGCAGGGCGGTTCCCGAAATGGGTGACGCGACCTCAAACAAGTCGCGCACCTGCGTGTGACCATCAGCATTGATCGTGATTTCGAGCGGGCCGCGTGTGACCGTTGCGAGGTCTACAGGTATTGGATTGTCGCGAAAGCTGACGATACCAAGGCCCGCGACCAGCGCAATTCCTAGACCAGACAGAACATATGTCCGCACAGATAGTTCCATGTTTTCATTCCCTTGTCTTCATTACAGAAATTAGATCCAAACGGTCCAAGCGGTGACGCACAACCATGACCGACCCAAAGGCCGAGATCAGGACAACAAGACTGCTTGTGGCAAAAGTTGCTGGCTTTAGAACGAGAGGAATGGAGTAAAGGTCGCTCGAAAACGAATTGGTCATCGCGGCTGCGATCCACGCCCCGATGAACCAGCCAATGGGCTGGGCGATTATCGCAATCAACATCATCTCGCCTACCAATATGTAAGACACCTCACCGCGATTGAAACCAAGGATGCGCAGGCTCGCGAGTTCGCGGGCCCGTTCCGACAATTGGATGCGTGCGGCGTTGTAGGTGACGCCCACGGTGATCAGCACTGCGATCACGATGTAGATCGTGTTTAAGACCACGACGTTCTGCTTGATCGTATCCTCGAACGCGCGGCGGTTTTCGTTCATCTCAACGATGCCTGTCACGCGCGGCAAGCGTTTGATCGCGGCATGCAGGTCATCTGAATAGCGATCATCGCGCGTGATGTTGATGGTTGATAAATGGGGTGATTGGCGGATCAGCGCGTTGAGGTATGCCAAGTCCATATAGGCGCCAAGGCCGAAGTGCTGTTCGACCAAATTGGTGACAACCAGATCATAGGTCTCGCGTCGGCCGCTTAGAAATTCGGCTTGGACGGTGTCGCCGATCTGAACGTTCAGCTGCCTCGCCAGTCGAATGGACAGCATTATCCCCCCCGGCGGCGCAGATAGGGCGACCCCATCTACGTCCAGCACACGGCTAAGGTCCGTGCCAGGGCGGCGCGCTTCGATGGCGACGCGTTTGGTCAGGTGACCGCTGTGCAGAATGACTGCTTGAAATTGCTGGCTTTCGGCCTGCAAGACACCGGGCAGGTTGCGCGCACTTTCGACTGCGATTTCTGGCACATCTTGGGCGAACAGCAGGATCGCGTCCTGGCGATTGGTTTGGTAGAACGCCAGATCGACGATTTCATCCAATGCGTCGTTGATAAAAAATGACGAAACAACCGACGCAACCGCTAAGGCAATGCCAAGCGACGTCAACAGGCTGCGCAACGGCCAGCGCAGCAGACTGCGCAAGATCATGATCGTGGGTTGCGACAGATGCATCGCGGACATGGCCCGATCAGCAATCGAGCGCTTGAACCGCGGTGGAGCAGGCGGTTGCATGGCAATGGCGGGTGCAAGACGCGCGGCTTTCAGGGCGGCGGATGCGGCACCAAGGCTGGTCGTCACGACACCAGCCAACCCTGCCGCCGCGTAGACCCGGTAAGACACCTGAAAGATCACGAACGGGAAATTGAAGAATTCAGCGTATTGCAGCGCCAAACTTCGGGCCAGAACCGCACCAGCGAGCCATCCTATCACAACCCCTACAATCGCAATCAGTCCGGCCAACATCAGATAATGAAGGCAGACTTCCGTGTTCGAATAGCCGATCGCCTTGAGAAGCCCGATCTCGCTACGCTCAAGCGCGACGATACGGCTCATGACCATACTGACGAGGAAACCGGAGATCGCGAAGAAAATTGGCGGCAGGACAGTGGCCATCCCCCTGAGTTGGGTGATCTCTGCATCTAGAAAAGCGTCCGATGTATGGGTGCTGCGGTCGTATGCGCCCAAGCCGCCGTAGGGTTCCAGCAGATCATTCAGCTGGTCGATAACGGGGTCGGGGCTTACGCGCGCGGCAAGCGACAGTGAGACGGTGTTGAACGCGCCGGTCATGTCGAAGGCAGCAGCCGCCGCACGATCAGACATCCAGATGATCCCGAAGGATTCGTTGTCAGGCATCAACGCACCTGGGCCAATCGTGTAGACGAATTCCGGCGATAAAGCGGTGCCGACAATAGTCAGAGCGTGCTTTTGCCCCCGTAAGTTGGCGCTGAAGCTATCAGCGGGATGAAACCCGTTCGCCCGCGCGAAGGGCTCGTTCACGACAACTTCGTCGGGGTGATCAGGCGCTGGAAACCGCCCCTCGAGTAACAGCGGCACATTTAGCAGCGGACGGCCTGTATCAGGATAGGACAGCACCCGCCCAACGGCGGTTTCGTCGCGACCGGGAATGTCTAATAACGTGTCGCCTACGATGCGGGCCTCAACGCCAAGAACCCCATCTATCTGCGCGATTTCGCCCAGCAAAGAGGTGGGCGCGCGTATTGCCTGAGCAAAGACATCCGCAAAACGGTTGCGTTCATAATACGCCGTCCGCGTTTCGGACAGGGCGGTGTACATGCCCACCGACGTGAGCAAGACCGCCACGCCACACGCCAACACCAGCGCAATCGCAATCGCCTGCACCCAGAGCCGTTTAAAATCCCTTAGAAGCTTTATATCAATCGCGTGCATTGCCTGTCACCACACAATCTCGGATGGCGCCAACCGGGTTTCATTGATGCGGGTTTCGCTGATCTTTCCATCTTGGAAAAAGATCACCCGGTGGGCCATGCGCTGGATTTCGGCGTTGTGGGTGATCACGACGGTGGTCGTGCCAAACCGTTCGTTGATGTCGCGCAGCACCTCAAGGACTTGCACACCTGTTGTGCTATCCAATGCGCCTGTCGGTTCATCGCACAGCAAAATTTCGGGCTGCTTAGCGATGGCGCGCGCGATGGCGACGCGTTGCTGTTCGCCACCAGACATCTCGGAGGGAAAGTGGTCCATCCGTTTGCCAAGACCTACCAATTCTAACGCGTCAGCCGCGGGCATCGGATTTGGCGAGACATCTGTCACAAGCTGGACGTTTTCAAGGGCGGTCAGGCTAGGGACAAGGTTGTAGAACTGAAACACAAAGCCCACGTGATCACGCCGGTATTTGGTCAGTTCACGATCCGACATCAGTGTCAGTTCTGTATCGGCGAACCAGACCTGCCCGGTTGTGGCATGGTCCAAGCCGCCCAAGATGTTCAGCAGCGTTGACTTGCCGCTGCCTGATGGACCAAGCAGGACAGTCAGCTCACCCTCATAAAGGTCTAGGTCTACCCCGTCCAAGGCGTAGACCGCGACATCGCCGGTTTTGTAAACCTTCGTGATACCTTTGGTTCTGAAAATTGCATCTGACACGCGCGGCTCCTGATCTTGGCACAGTTGCATGACTGCAATCCCGCGAATTGATTAACCTCAAGCTGGGTGATAGTTATTCCATGCTGACAGGACCGAGTGTTCAATGCGAAAAACTGGCCGTTCAGGGCTTTGGCCAATCGTTTGGCGGCGCGTTCCGAATGACCGGTCAGCGAGAAATACACGATTGCGGGATTGGCATTCTGTTCCATCCGGACGCCGCTTTTGCGTTGGTGCCAGTCCTGCAAAGGCGCGATGCCTGAAGACCGCCCCAAGACGGTTTTAAATGCGCCTTGGTGTCGGACTTGTGCAAACCGCCGATTATCATGGTGCCGCACGGGGCCAAATCGAGATCGTCGTGGTGAATTGACATTGCTCAATCTGGTTCAAATCTGGCGTGCCTAAACTTAACCCGACGGGCGCGCGTTATCGTTGGCGCCCTTTTTTATAGGGAGAGTCCAATGTCACGTTTCCAACATCCGTTTAGAGCCACCACAAAAACCGTCGGGCTGTCAGCGGCGGCGTTGATCGTAGCGGCCTCGACGGCCAGCGCGTTCACCGCCTGCCAAGTGACCGACACTGGAGGCATAGACGACAATAGCTTTAACCAGACCGCTTGGAAGGGCGTAGAAGACGCCGAAGCATCTTTTGGTATCACGGGCCGCTTTCTGGAATCGCAGGCTGAAACCGACTATGAGGCCAATATCAATTCACTGGTTGGCGGGGATTGCGATGTGATCATCACCGTGGGCTTTTTGTTGGGCGACGCCACACAAACAGCGGCTGCAGCCAATCCTGATCAGCGGTTTTCAATCGTTGATTACGCTTATGATCCAACCATTCCCAATGTGCTCGGCCAAGTCTACGCCACCGACGAGGCGGCGTTTCTTGCGGGCTATCTGGCAGCAGGCATGACGAAAACGGGAATCTTGGGCACGTTTGGCGGCATCAACATTCCCCCGGTGACGATCTTCATGGACGGGTTCGTGCGCGGCGTTGATCACTACAATGCCGAGAAAGGCGCGCAAGCGATCGTACTGGGGTGGGATGTAGACAGCCGCGAAGGGCTGTTCACCAACAATTTCGACAGTCTGGATGATGGCCGTGCCTATGCGCAAAATCTGTACGACGAGGGGGCCGACATCGTGTTGCCTGTCGCGGGGCCTGTGGGTCTGGGATCTGCGGCACTTGCGGATGAAGTGGGGCCAGAGGCGCTGATGATCATCGGCGTGGATGCAGACCTTTATGCGACCGACCCGCAAAAGGGCCATGTCTATCTGACGTCGATAACCAAGCGGATGGACGCGACTGTTATGGCCGTGATCGAGGCCGCGATGAACGACACGTTCGAAGGTGGCCTGTTGACCGGAACGCTGGAAAACGGGGGTGTCGATCTGGCACCGTTCCATGATCTCGACGCCGCCGTTCCTGATGCGTTAAAGGCGGAACTGGCGGCGTTGCGCGCGGCGATCATTGATGGCTCTGTGCCGGTTCGGCCCTAGGGACGCAGGGAGGGGGTTCACCATGGAAGTCGAGTTGCGGGGCATCACCAAACGGTTTGGGTCTGTCACGGCCAATGAAGACGTCAACCTGACCATCCGCCCCGGCGAGGTTTTGGGCCTGCTGGGCGAAAATGGCGCTGGTAAATCCACGCTGATGAACGTGCTGTGCGGTCTTTATAAACCCACAGGTGGCGAGATTTTAATTGATGGAAAATCCGTCAGCTTTGATGGACCGGGCGATGCAATCCGCGCAGGAATTGGCATGGTGCATCAACACTTCATGCTTGTGCCGGTGTTCAGCGTCACCGAGAACGTTATCTTGGGCGTCGAACCCACTGGCAGGCTGGATCACCTAGATTTGAAATCTGCCCGCGCCAAAGTGCGCGAGATCAACCAGCAATACGGTCTAGAGGTTGATCCGGACGCGTTGATCGAAACGCTGCCCGTCGGGGTGCAACAGCGCGTTGAGATTATTAAGGTCCTTTTCCGCTCTGCCGATGTGCTGATTTTGGATGAACCAACGGCGGTTCTTACGCCGCAAGAAGTTGAAGATTTTTTTCAGATCGTCAACGCGCTACGTGATGCGGGCAAAGCGCTGGTATTCATCACCCATAAGCTCAACGAAATTCTGGAAATCGCGGATCGTATTACAGTGATCCGACGGGGGCGAATTGAGGGCGAAGGTGATCCCAAACAACTGACCCGCAAGGCATTGGCCGAAATGATGGTGGGCCATCCGGTCAGCTTTGATTTGCCCAAGAATGCCTTTGCGCCGGGCCGCGCGTTGCTTGAGGTCGCGGGCCTGACCGTCTTGCGTGACAGTGATGAGGTCGCAGTTGATCATGTGGACCTAACGGTTCGTAGCGGTGAAATCGTCGGCATTGCAGGGGTTCAGGGCAACGGGCAAACCGCCTTGATCGAGGCACTGACCGGTGTTCGTCCATCGGCCACTGGCAGCATCCGGCTGGACGGGCGCGAAATCACCAAAGCCTCTGCGCGAAAACGGCACGCGCTTGGGATGGCGCACATCCCCGAGGACCGTCAGCACAATGCCCTGATCGCCAATTTCTCTGTCGCAGAAAACATGGTGCTTGATACATATTACGACGACCGATTTTCCAAAGGTCCGCGGATAAACTGGCCGCAGGTCTATGAAAACGCGGCCAGAGTCGTGCAGGATTTTGACCTGCGCACCCCGTCCGTGTTTGAGGCTGCCGGCCATTTGTCAGGTGGCAATCAGCAAAAACTGGTCGTCGCCCGCGAATTATCTCGCGAGATCACGCTGGTGGTGGCGGGTCAGCCGACCCGTGGGCTCGACGTGGCATCGATGGGGTACATCCATTCACGTTTGATTGCGGCACGCGACAGCGGCGACGGTGTATTGATTGTATCGTCCGAACTCGATGAGATTTTGGCGCTGTCCGACCGCATATTGGTAATGTTCAAGGGCCGCTTTGTAGCCGAATTCGACCCCGGCGCCCGCGTGCCGGACAAGGCCGCGATCGGTCTTGCAATGGCGGGGGCAGCGGCATGAATGATCCTGCAATGAAATCGCTACTCGAAAGTCGGCTTATCGGGCGCAGTCAAATCGAGGATATTGTTATTGTTCCGCTATTTGCGGTGTTTGCGGCGCTGGTCCTTGGGGCTTTCGTAATGTTGGCAACCAATGTCAGCCTCCCGACAATTGGCCTGTCGTTTCTGGCACTTCTTAAAGGGTCTGTCGGGTCGCTCAATGCGCTTTCCGAAACCTTGACGGCCGCCGCGCCGCTGATCCTTGCGGGCCTTGGACTGGCGTTGGGGTTTCGGGCAGGGTTGTTCAACATCGGTGCCGAAGGCCAAGTGTTGATGGGCGGGATAGCCGCGGTTGTGGTGGGCTTTAGCTTTGCCAATTTTCCCGCAGTTATTTTGCTGCCTTTGTCGCTTTTTGCGGGGGCGTTGGTCGGTGCGCTTTATGCCTCGATCGCGGGCTGGTTGCGGGCGGCGACGGGCGCGCATGAGGTCATCTCGACCATCATGCTGAACCTGATCTCATATCGGCTGCTGGACTATCTGTTGGGCCTGCCGTTCATCCAAAAAGAAGGTCGCGCCGATCCGATTTCAAAATCTGTGCCCGAGGCAGCAGAGTTGCCGCGCCTGCTCGCGTTCATCGACCCGAACCTGCGGGTCCATGCCGGGATATTCTTGGTGCTGGCAGCTGTCGCCATCGTGTATTGGATTTTGTTCCGCTCAAAGTTGGGGTTTGAATTTCGTGCAAGTGGCGAAAACCCAGAAGCCGCACGTTTTGCCGGTATTCATTCGGGCGTCATCATCGTGGCCGCAATGGCAACGGCAGGGGCGCTTGCAGGGCTTGCCGGGGCCAATCAGGTATTGGGCGTTTTGGGCCGCGCGACGCCGGGCTTTTCTGCAGGGATCGGATTTGACGCCATCGCGGTCGCGCTTCTTGGGCGATCACATCCTGTTGGGGTGCTGTTCGCAGGACTGTTGTTCGGCGCGCTTGAAGCGGGGGGGCGGCAAATGCAGGTCGACGCAGGTGTTAGCATCGACCTGATCGGCATCATTCAAGCGTTGATCATCGTCTTTATCGCGGCCCCGCTGTTGGTACGCACATTGTTCCCATGGGGATTTCGCAAACCGGCCAATCCGAAAGGTCGGACCCCATGACTGTGATCGACACAGCCCCTGAACCAGCTCTTCAAACTGCCAAGGAACGGCAAGCCCGGATTGTCGGTGGCATTCTGGTCGCTCTGGCCGTTGCTGTCGCGGTCTTTTTGGGCGCAGATGCTGCAGGTGACGCCACCTTCCGCTTGTCGCGGCCGACGGATCGCTTTGTGCTGGCAAATCTGGTGCTGCCCGCTTCACCGTTCATCTATGCTGCCTCTGGGGTCATGGCCTTTCTTGGGGTGCGGCAATTCCTGCGCGGCGGCGTGCGGTGGACATCTGTGTCGCTGGGGGTGGGGCTGACTATTGCGGTGCTTGCGTTTCTGGTTTGGGCGACTGCAGGCAAAGCGTTTTCGCTCACCGGCATGTTGCAGGCAACGATGGTACGTGCCGTACCGATTGCCCTTGGCGGCTTGGCCGGCGTGCTGTCCGAACGCGTCGCAGTGGTCAATATCGCGATTGAGGGCATGCTGCTGGCTGGTGCCTTTGCCGGTGCGCTGGTGGGCTCTTTGCTGGGCGGGGTGTTCGGGCTGTTGGCGGCGGTGTTGGTGGGTGGGTTGTTCGGGTTTATCCTTGCGGCCTTGGTTGTGACCTACCGGATGGATCAGATTATCGCGGGCGTTGTGATCAACCTCTTTGTGCTGGGGCTGACGTCTTATGTCAGCAGCCAAGTATTTCAGGAATACCGCCACCTAAATAACGCACCGGTGTTCCGGTCTGCCAAGATTCCGTTTTTGGGCGACATTCCGGTGATCGGGCCGATGGTCTTTGATCAAAATATCTTTGTCTACGGCGCACTGATCTTAGTGGTGCTGTCGACGTATTATCTGTTTTATACGCGGCTTGGACTGCGGGCCCGCGCGGTCGGGGAACACCCGCGTGCCGCCGATACGCTAGGGATCAACGTCTACCGGACGCGCTATATCAACGTCACCTTGGCGGGGATGGTCGCGGGATTTGGCGGGGCGTGGTTTACCTTGGGCGCGGTTGGCCGTTTTGACGAAGGCATGACCGGCGGGCGCGGCTATATCGGGCTTGCCGCGATGATCTTTGGTCGCTGGCATCCGGTGGGCGCATTGGCGGCGGCATTGGTCTTTGGATTTGCGGATTCACTGCAACAAAAGTTGGCGTTGCTGCAAACCCCGATCCCGTCGGAATTTCTTGCGATGGCCCCCTATGTGGCCACCATCATTGTCGTCGCTGGGCTGGTTGGTCGGGCAAAAGCCCCCGCAGCGGACGGCAAGCCCTACGTCAAAGAATAACTGCAACCGCTAAATTTCAGCCACACCGACCATGTAATTTTCGCCGTAAGTTTTGGCGCAGCTGGGGCAGGTTGTGTAGAAAAAGAACACCCGCTTGGCGGTTTTTCCCATCGCGGTTGCGGCCACCTCCATGTCATGGCTGTAATCCTTCGCTTTGCGGTAGGGGCCTTCGAACACCCGCGTGATGAAATTCCCCGACAGGGTGGCCATGTCTTCGCCTTCTATGTCCTTGGTGACGGCGAAGTAATGCTCTGCCTCCCACGCAGAGATATCGCGGCTCAGCACGATTTCGGTCTCCGGGTTTGCTTCGCCGGCGTCTTCGATATGTTCTTGAACGCGGGTGAACACGCGGCCCATGTTCCATGGAATATGCATGGCGCTGCGGGTCGTCGCGCGCACGAACGTCTTATCCTCAAAATGTAGGTGCTGGTTGTCCCAACCTTTGGGATTGAAACGCGGGCAGCAGCCGGTTTCGTTATCGCTAACGTCGTGGTGGGGGAATGCATTGGTCTGCATGGCATAAGTCTCCTTTAACGGGGGGCATGATCACACGCGGAGCCTATACCCACGTGCGCCCCCACTCTTTGACATTCATCAACGGGTGCGCCTCGAACACGTGGCAAGATTTGGTCAAGACACCCGAAATTGCACCCGCAAGGAGACACGCCATGGAACTGCCAAGCCGACTAACAGCGCGCGTCACCGGGGCTGCGGCCGGGATTGGCCGCGCGACGGTATGCGCTGCAGATGGCACTGCAATTCTTGTGACCGCTGATATGTCAAAATCCGATGGCGCGGCAAAATTGATTGACTGGAGTGCGGCGAACTTTGGCAAGAACGCAGCCCTTTCGGGTGGTATCGGCACGC
Source organism: Yoonia sp. (assembly GCA_023955335.1). Classification (GTDB taxonomy): domain Bacteria; phylum Pseudomonadota; class Alphaproteobacteria; order Rhodobacterales; family Rhodobacteraceae; genus Yoonia. Next base: position 12,922 of record JAGSGF010000046.1, on the reverse strand, counting down.
GGATGCTGAATCCGCTGGGCGATCAATCTTCATCTGTAATGAAGGGTCCACGACACCCGATGGACCGTATTGGCACACCGCAAGACGTCGCAGATTTGATCGTCTGGCTCTGCTCAAAACAGGTGCCCGTGATGACGGGTGCCGGCATCCCTGTTGATGGTGGATATGTGGCGCAATGACCGATCGTGTTGGCAAGTCTCCCACGATCATCAAACCGCACGCAACGCGCGTGGCGGCCAACATGCCCGATTACGGCGCGACGCAGAGCAGCTTTTCTTGGGTGACCGCAGAGTCCTTGCTTGATGGGTTGCCGGACGGGCACCTAAATATCGCGCACGAGGCCATCGGCCGGCACGTAGCCACCGGTCATGGCGCGCAGGTGGCCCTGCGTTGGATCGCAAAATCCGGTGCGCGAACGGATTACACCTACGGTGATCTGGAACGCCTCACCAACCGGTTCGCCAACGTGTTGCGCAGTCGCGGGGTGATCAAAGGCGATAAGGTCTACACCCTATTGGGCCGGGTGCCGGACCTGTACATCGCGGCGCTCGGTACGCTGAAGGCGGGCTGCGTCTTTTGCCCGCTGTTTTCCGCCTTCGGGCCTGAACCGATCCATGCCCGCATGGAGATTGGTGGCGCCAACGCAATGATCACGTCCAAGCGGCTGTACAGGCGCAAAATGGCGGGCATCCGTGGCGCGCTGCCCGACTTGCGCGAGGTGTTCACTGTGGATGGTGACACTGATGGCACCGTGCATCTGCAACCGTTGATGGACGCGGCTGACGATGACTTTGACATCGTTCGCACCGATCCCGAAGACACCGCGCTGTTGCATTTTACATCCGGCACGACAGGCAAGCCCAAGGGCGTGGTGCATGTGCATCAGGCCGTTGTCGCCCATGACGCGACGGGCCGGCTGGCTCTTGATTTGCGGGCGGGGGACACCTATTGGTGCACGGCTGATCCCGGCTGGGTGACAGGCACGTCCTATGGCATCATCGCCCCCCTGACCAACCGCACGACCATGATTGTGGACGAGGCAGAGTTCGATGTCAGCCGCTGGTACGGCATCCTCGCGGATGAAGCGGTTAACGTCTGGTACACAGCGCCCACCGCCATCCGTATGTTGATAAAAGCTGGTGCAGACGCCATTGGTACGCGCCGCTTTCCCGACCTTCGGTTTATGGCCAGCGTGGGTGAGCCGCTGAACCCCGAGGCGGTGGTTTGGGCCAATGACACATTCGGTCAGCCGTTCCATGACAACTGGTGGCAGACCGAAACAGGTGGCATCATGATCGCCAACTATGCCGCGATGGACGTCAAGCCCGGGTCAATGGGCAAACCCTTGCCGGGCATTCAGGCAGGCATCGTGACGGTCGCGGATGGTGTCCTGACCGAGCTTACCGCGCCGATGGCTATGGGTGAATTGGCCCTGCGCCCGGGATGGCCGTCAATGATGCGCGGCTACCTCAACGAACAGGCCCGTTATGACAAATCTTTCAAAGACGGCTGGTATCTGAGCGGCGATCTGGCGATGCGCGACGCTGACGGATATTTCTGGTTCGTGGGCCGCGCCGATGATCTCATCAAAAGTGCGGGCCACTTTGTGGGCCCGTTCGAGGTTGAAAGCGCACTGATGGAGCACGCCGCCGTCGCCGAAGTCGCCGTGATCGGTCTGCCGGATGAAACTGCCGGCCAGATCGTCAAAGCCTATGTGGCACTAAAGCCGGGGGTCACGCAGAGCGATGATCTAAGGCTTGAGCTGATTGGCCACGCCCGCAAACGTCTTGGTCCTGCTGTCGCCCCCAAAGACATCGCCTTTCGCCAAAACCTGCCCAAGACCCGCAGTGGCAAAATTATGCGTCGTTTACTGAAAGCCCGCGAATTGGGCTTGCCTGAAGGTGATATTTCGACGCTGGAAAGTGACGAAGCATGACCGTGACCCAAGCAAAACCCCACCTAAATGTAGCACACGTCCGCGACTTGATGACGACGATGCTGCGTATCCGGATGTTCGAAGAAACCTGCGCCGAAAGCTACACCCGGCAGAAAATTCGCGGCTTTCTGCATCTGTATGACGGGGAAGAAGCCGTCGCTGCGGGCATTATCCCGTTGTTGGACCCCAAGGACCGATTGGTCGCCACCTACCGCGAACACGGGCATGCCTTGGCGCGCGGTGTCCCGATGGGCGCCATTCTGGCCGAAATGTACGGCAAGGCCGAAGGTTGTGCGGGCGGGCGCGGCGGCTCAATGCATTTGTTCAGCAGCGATCATAATTTCTACGGCGGCAATGCCATCGTCGGGGGCGGGTTGCCGATGGCTGTCGGACTGGCGCTGGCCGATAAAATGCAAACCTCCGGCGCGGTGACGACCTGCTTTTTCGGGGAGGGTGCCGTGGCTGAAGGCGAATTCCACGAGAGCCTCAACCTCGCGTCGCTGTGGAACCTACCGGTGCTGTTCGTGTGTGAAAACAATGGCTACGCCATGGGCACCGCGCTCAATATTTCTGAAGCGCAGACCGATATCGCCGCCAAGGCCCGCAGCTACGCCATGACCTCCGAAGTGGTCGACGGCATGGACGTTGTCGCCGTGGAGGCCGCCGCACGCCGCGCGCTGCAAACAATCGCCAAAACCGGCGAGCCGTATTTTTTGGAATGTCGCACCTACCGGTTTCGCGCCCATTCGATGTTTGACGCGCAATTGTATCGCCCCAAAAAAGAGGTGGCCGCATGGCGTGAAAAAGGCCCCATCGTGCGCTTTCAGGACTGGGCCATGCAAAGTGGCCTGCTGCATGAAACTGACGTGGCCAAGATCAAGGCCCAAATCACCGCAGAAATCGCGGAGGCCGTGGCCTTTGCTGATGCTGGACACCTTGAACCGGTTGAGATGTTAACCAACTTCGTCACGGCCCCTGACCGCCCCGCGCCGCCGGATGTGCCCGCGCCGGACAGACTGGTGGAAACGACTTACCGCGACGCTGTAAAGGCCGCGATCACCGATGCGATGACCCGTGATGACCGTGTGTTCTTGATGGGCGAAGACGTTGCCCATTACGGCGGCTGCTACGCGGTCAGTAAGGGGCTGCTGGACCAGTTCGGCCCCGACCGGATTCGTGACACGCCGCTGTCGGAATCCGGTTTCACCGGTGCCGGTATTGGTGCCGCGATTGCGGGTATGCGCCCGATCGTCGAGGTGATGACCGTCAACTTTTCCCTGCTGGCCCTTGATCAGATCCTGAACACCGCCGCCACTCTGCGGCATATGTCCAACAACCAGTTTGGCGTGCCGGTGGTGATCCGGATGGCCACTGGCGCGGGCAAACAACTGGCAGCACAGCATTCGCACTCCTTGGAGGGGTGGTACGCGCATATCCCTGGCTTGCGGGTGTTGGCCCCGGCGACATTAGAAGATGCGCGCGGTATGCTTTGGACCGCGCTTGAAGATCCCGATCCGGTGCTGATTTTCGAAAACGTAATGTTGTATAACCGAACCGGCGAGCTGGCAGAAAACGCAGGCCCAGTCGATATTGACCGCGCCGTGGTGCGGCGACACGGTCGGGATGTCACGCTGATCACCTATGGCGGGTCGTTGTTCAAAACGATGGAGGCTGCCGAAGCTTTGGCCGCGAACGGCATCGAGGCCGAGGTGATCGATCTGCGCAGCCTGCGCCCGCTCGATATGGAAACGATCCGTGCCTCGGTTGCCCGCACGCACCGCGCATTGGTCGTGGATGAGGGCTGGCGCAGCGGCAGTCTGTCGGCTGAAATTGGTATGCGGCTTGCGGAGGACTCGTTCTTTGACCTCGACGCGCCGCTTGCCCGTGTTTGCAGCGCCGAGGTGCCGATCCCTTATGCTCAGCACCTCGAACAGGCGGCCTTGCCGCAGGTCGCAAGCATCGTTGCAGTCACCAAACGGCTAATGGAGCTAAAACCATGAGCCAATTCGTAATGCCCTCTTTGGGCGCAGATATGGAGGACGGAAAGTTGGTTGAACAGTTGATCGCGCCGGGCGAGCCGGTGACGCGAGGCGATATTATTGCGGCCGTAGAAACCCAGAAAGGCGTCATCGAGATTGAAGTTTTCGAAGACGGTTTCCTTGATCAATGGCTGGTGCCTTTGGGAACGACCGTGGCGGTTGGCACGCCCATTGCACTGATCCGCAGCGGCGATGCGCCGGATCCGCCAGATATCCCGCAGCCCACCGATCCATTCCCCGCACCGCCACCGCCGGAGGCCCCACAACCTGCTGAGCCAGATCAACCGCCCGTTTCGCCCGAAGACCCACAGCTCCCACCTGAGCAGCCAGCTGAAACACCTGATGAACTGGCGCGCGTTGCCCGCCAACGCATCACACCTGCAGCCCGTCGGCGTGCGGCGCAAACGGGCTTTGATCTCTCATCGCTGGGGGACAAGGACACCATTTCATTAGGTGATTTGCCAGATGCACCTGACAACGCCGCACCCAAGCCGTTGTCGGCCATGCGTCAGGCCATCTCGGCGGCTATGACACGGTCAAAACGGGAAATCCCGCACTATTATCTGGCAGATACAATTGACCTTACAGCCGCAGAAAGCTTTATCGCGGTGCGCAACGCTGATCTGGCGCCAGATGCGCGGTTGGTCATGGGGGCGCTATACGTGAGGGCAGTCGCATGTGCCGCGCAATCCTTTCCCGAATTCAACGGTTCCTTCGACAACGACAGCTTTACACCAAGCACAGCCGTGCATGTGGGCATGGCGATCAATCTGCGCGGTGGCGGCTTGGTCGCGCCGGCCTTGCTTGACGCGGCGACGGGTGATCTTGCCGACCTAATGGGCCGCCTGCGCGATCTGGTAGGGCGGGTTCGCGAGGGTCGCTTTCGCGCGCGCGAGCTATCGGACCCGACCATCACCCTGACCAGCCTAGGTGATCGTGGTGTCAGCGAAATCACCGGCGTCATCTTTCCACCGCAAGTGGCGATTGTGGGCATTGGCGCGGCTGATTGGCACCCGCGCGTCGTCGACGGACAGGTTGCGGCACGCCGCGTCGCGCATGTTACGCTAGCCGCCGACCACCGTGTAAGTGACGGGCATCGGGGCGCACGGTTCTTACGCAGCATTATTGATCACCTGCAACATCCGGAGACACTATGACCGCCAAAGATATTCGCGCGATGCTGACGGCTCAATTGGGCCGCATCGCACCTGACATTGACACGAGCCGCATTGATCCAACTTTGGAGCTGCGCGAGGAGTTCGATATCGACTCCATCGATTTCCTGACGTTAATCACGGCATTGGGGAAAGAGTTGTCGTTAGACATGCCCGAGGCAGATTACGGCCAGATGCGCAGCTTTGATGATCTTCTGGCCTATCTACAAGCCCGCACCGCTTAGCGGCGTCGAGATTGAGCAATGTCAAAAGCGATTGAATCCGGACTGCTAGATTGAGCCTGTGTTTTGATGACTCACGGAAAGGATGAACCGATGGAAGACGTCGAACGCCTGCTCAAGGGCACTGTTGAAGAATTGGACCGCCTTCTTAACGCCAAGAATGTGCTTGGTGACCCAATTGAAAAGGGTGCTGCAACCGTTATTCCAATCGTCAGCTACGGCTTTGGCTTTGGCGCCGGAGGAGGTTCGAGCCCCAAAACCGGGGATGGCGCAGGAACTGGTGGCGGCGGAGGGATTAAACCGCTTGGCGCGATCATCATTGATGAAAAGGGCGCGCGGGTTGAATCTGTGCAAGGCCCAATGACGATGCTTGCCGAGGTACTGGGCACCACAGCCGGAAAGGCCATCGAAAAGGCAACGGACACGAAAATCCGCAAAAGCGCAGGAAGCTAAGGCAAGACAATGGCGATAGTGTTTCCCATCCTTTTCTGGCTGTTGGTTGCCATTCTGGCAGTATTTGTGCTGGCGTTAGTGACGCCGCTTCGGATCGAACTGAGTGTAATGAAAGGCGACGCATGGCAGCTTTCGGCAGCCTTGCGCCCCTTTGGCCGTTTTGGCCCGAAGATCCCCCTGTCGAGGCGCACGAAAGAGCCGGAAACCGCACATAAGCCCAAACGCGATAAACGTAAGAAATGGGGTAAGTTGACGCGAAAGCCACAGCGGATCGGGCGTGCTGCTTTGCGGTTGGTCACAGACCTTATTCACTGCGTGCGGCTGCATGCAGCGACCGTTGATCTAACGTTTGGGCTCGGTGATCCGGGCGAGACGGGTCAGGTGTTCGGCCTTATGGCACCGCTGATTTATGGCCCGTCGCTTGGTGAGCGGGTAAACTTGAACGTGGTGCCGGCGTTTGACCGGACCGTATTAACGGGACGTTTGGCTGTGGATTTTTCGATTATTCCAGCCTCGCTTTTGGCACCGACCGCCCGCTTTGGATGGACTGCATTTGGACCGCGGCAATGAGTTGGACAATTGACACCCCAGTCCGCAGTGGTTCACTCACATGTGCGGCGATCGTCGAAACAGAGCTTTCCGTTCGGTCTGCTAAATTTGGAGTGTCGGGCTTGGGAATGAAACGTCCGCTTCTGTTTCTTCTGGTGCGCGGGGGCGAGGTGAATGCAATCGATATGAACGCGCATTTCTACGAGGCTGAAGAGATCGAATATCTCTACCCAAATGCCATTGCGCGTTTGACGTCCTTGCTGGGTGAAACAGCGTGACCCCCGGTGTGGAGCACAAAGCAGTCCAAGGTCATTGTTGTCGTAATTGTATGGGCTCGCGAGGGCGTTTTAGCCGCTTTAAAGAATATCACGCATGTCCAGACTATAATCCTCGTTGACCCGAAAGACCTTTCCATTCGGGATCTCACCCCAGTGGTCTGCTTGGGTCACTGGCTCGGACGCAATTTCAACCGCGCGATAGTTTTGCGTCAGCTTGTGATGCACGTGCGGGCGCTTACAAATGGGACATTCAAAGACGTGATCACGGTACAGATGCACAAGGCTTCGGTTGAGCCGCGACCCAATCATGTGTTCACCATCGGTGAGCACGATGTTCAGGCCCGCGCGGGCACCAGGATCGATGTCATGCACCCACGCAACGATTTGGGCAAGCCCCTGCCGGACGGTTTCAAGCAGGCCAATTTCGGGATGACGCAGAAATAGGCTGAGCAGATAACGAAAAATGTGTTCGCTGTCTGTTTCGCCTGCAATATCGTTGCGGTGGATCGGGTCGGTTTGCTGCAACATCTCGTGCCGGACTTCGTCGAAATGAGGCACGGTCCCGTTGTGCGCAAAAATCCAGCGCCCGTGGTGAAACGGATGCGTATTTTCGATGCTGGTCGCGCCAACAGTTGCGCGACGAACATGTGCAACGACCGTGCGGGCATATACCATCGAGGCTTTGCGGCTGAAATGCTCACCATGGAACGCCGCCCATGTTTGTTTTTCCACGACAGGCAACAGACCCTTGGGATAGTCAGCCACGCCCCAGCCATGCCCATGCATGAAGCCCTGCTTGTCGCCTTTGCTTTGCGCCATCAGCGCATTTTGCGATGTAACGAGGCCACATTCGACCCGCGTAGGCTCGTTGGCATGCATGGCGTATAGGCGGCACATCGATAAAACCTCCATCAGATTTACCTGATCCAACCCGATAAACGGCGGCGGGCCATGAGATTTGTCAATCGCGGCGACGTTGGGCAGGAATACTTTGGTCTAACCGAATTGGGGGGACGCGCTGATGCCGAACAATGTGGCCAAATCGATCACTGGTGCCCAGCTTTCATTACAAGATTGCCGCGAAGCGGACCAGCACGCCGCGCGACTTGTTCGTGACGAACCTGCACTCAAAAGCGCGCTCGATTTCGGGCCGTATGTGGCGCAAGGAAAAGGCCAATACCCGGCGATCCTGATCGGCGATCAATCCGAGATTCCGCTGTTGTCTCCGCCAACGCCACCGGTGCTTGATCACCGGATGGCGCTTTTGGGGCACGATAGCGATTTGGTTGTCTTGGACAGACCTGACCCTGATTTTTGCGACTACATCAATTCCACCCTGAAGAAACCGGGTGTGTCATGGCTGGCCGCGGGGTCGGGCGCAGAACCAGTTGCCCGCAGATGCCGTGAAGACCCCAAATTGCGCGCGTCACTTGAGGCGGTTGTGGCGCGGGCAGGGGGGGCGACTTTGCAATCCTATTTGACCAGCGGCAATACATGGCGGTTGGCCCAGTCGTTGGGCGAGGCCACACGGATGTGCGTGCATGTCAACGGCCCCAGCCCACGGATTGCACGTCGGGCCAATGACAAAATATGGTTCACTGCCTTGGCGCGCAGCGTGCTGGGCAGCGATGCTGTGCCGCCAACCATGAGCGCCTACGGTCCAGCCGCCGCAGCGGGACTGGTCAGGAGGGTTGCCCGTCAAGGCAACCAGATCGTCATAAAGGTGCCCGATAGTGCGGGATCGGCAGGCAACATCCGGCTCGAAAGCGAACATGTGTCCCGCGTTCCGCTGGCTGTGATCCAAAAATTTCTGCAGCGACAGTTGGCGGCCCTTGGTTGGCGTGGGGGCTATCCGCTTCTGGTCGGCGTTTGGGACAGCGACGTGACGTGCAGCCCGTCTGTGCAGATGTGGTTGCCCCGCCCTGAAACCGGCCAGCCGCATGCCGATGGCATTTTTGAACAGCGTGTAAGCGGGCTTCGCGCGGCTTTTGTAGGTGGCGCGCGCTCGACTTTGCCGGACCATATTCAGGCGCGACTGACGCATGAAGCGCTACGGATCGCGGCGGTTCTACAGCGCGTTGGATATTACGGGCGGTGTTCTTTTGATGCAGTTCTGGTGCGTGACGGCAACGGCGGCCTTCGCCCCCATTGGATCGAATGCAACGGCCGTTGGGGCGGCGTGTCGATCCCGATGACTGCGGCCAAGTCACTTGTCGGAGGAACGCCGCCTGAGGGGCTTGTTATGGTGCAAACGACCGATGGCGATCGCCGCCTGAGCATGCTTGATCTGATCAGATGTCTTGATCCGATCTTGTACCGACCCGACGCAAGCACCGAAGGCATGGTTATTGTCGCCCCGCCGGGACGTGTGACATCAGAATTGACGTTGATGGCGATGGCCGGATCACAAGACCGCGCAGAACGCCTGATGGAAATGGCATTGACCAGACTTTCGCTTTAGCCGGAAGTCCCGAGTTGGCGAATTTCGCCCTGAATTAACGTGGATCATTCAATCGGTGCGGACGTCACAGGGATGATCGCGATAGCCGGATGCTGCAGTTCAGATCGGCACTGATCGGTCATGCAGTGGCGTAACATTATCAGGATCAAGGCATTTGCGGATCGCATTGGCATCAAGCGTTTCTTCCTGTTCCAGCGTTGTTGCAAGCACCAAAACCTTGTCCTTGTGGTGCGTCAGAATTTCAGTCGCCTTTGCCTCGGCCGCTTTCAAAAGGACCTGCACTGCCGCATCGACCCGTGCCGCAGTTGCGTCGGCAAAGTTTCGGGGCTTGGCGATGGTTTGGCCCAAGAACGGGTGGTCATCGCTGTCGCGCAAATCAATCGGCCCAATTTCGTTGTCCATCCCCCAGCGGGCCACCATCGACCGTGCAATGGTGGTAGCGCGGCGGATGTCATCATCTGCGCCCGAACTGACGGAGGTCATGAGCAACCTTTCAGCCGCGCGTCCGGCCAGCAAAGTTGTCAGTTGGCCCTGCAAATAGGGTTCTGGCAAAGTTTGACGCTCGTTTTCGGGCAGCATATGGGTCCCGCCAAGCGCTTGACCGCGCGGAATGATCGTCACCTTATACAACGGGTCGGCCTCGGGCAGAAAATGCGCCACTGCGGTGTGTCCTGCTTCATGCACCGCGAGGCGATGTCTTTCGTCGGGTTGGATCGCCAGCGTGCGCACTGTACCCATCATCACCTTGTCGCGCGCTTCGTCGATATCGATAGGCTGGATTTCATGCGCCGATGTTCGCGCCGCCGAGATCGCAGCCTCGTTCAACAGGTTCTTGAGGTCAGCACCGGAAAAGCCCGGTGTGCCAGCTGCGATAGTGTCGAGATCTACATTCTTGGCAATCGGGAGGCCTTTGGCATGGATATCAAGGATCGCGCGACGTGCAGCTTTGTCGGGCAGGTTCAGCGTGACGTGCCGGTCAAACCGGCCCGGTCGCAAGAGTGCAGGATCAAGCACGTCAGGCCGGTTTGTCGCGGCCAGAACGACGACGGCCTCTTTTCCTGAAAAACCGTCAAGTTCAGCCAATATCTGATTGAGCGTCTGTTCGCGTTCGTCATGACCACCGCCGACGCCAGTGCCACGGGTGCGTCCGATGCTGTCTAACTCGTCGATAAAGATGATGGCTGGTGCGGCCTTTCTTGCAGCTTCGAACATCTTGCGGACGCGCCCGGCACCGACCCCCACGAATACCTCGATAAACTCGGAGCCAGTCGTGGAAAAGAAGGGCACATCAGCTTCGCCAGCAAGAGCGCGGGCCAGAAGGGTTTTACCAGTTCCGGGCGGACCCATCAACAAGACGCCATGCGGCACCTCGGCACCGACACGGGCGAACCTTTCGGGATCGCGCAGGAATTCGACCAGCTCAGACACCTCCCGTTTCGCGGTGTCCTGACCTGCGACGTCATCGAATGTGATCTTTTGCGCCGGATTTGCCGGTTTCATGAAGCGCCCCGACATTAAATCCCCAACCCCGCCGGGCAGGCCAGTCATTCCGGACCTCATCCGGCGTATGAACCAGATGTAGAATCCGATGACAATAATCCACGGAAACAGCGCACCGATGATTGAGCCATCGCCAGAATTGACCGCGGTCACCGAAACGTCGTTGTCCGCAAGAAGCGGAAACAATTCGGGGTCGTTTTGAACGGGCAGAACTGCGCGCAACTGGGTTACGCCATCATTTTCCACACCACCAAACACGCCGACAATCGTTGTTTGGGTCAGCGTGACCTCTCGGATTGTGCCGTCTTCAATTTGGGATTTAAAGGCGCTGTAAGGAATTGTCTGGCTTGCCTGATTGCCCAGAAAAAGCGGCATCGCCATAAAAGCCAGCGCAAAGAGGACAATGGCGCCCAAAATCGGGTTGATTGATGGTTTCTTGTCCGGCTCTGATCCGTTTGTCATCCCATGCACCTTTGTTGGTTAGCATGGTTGGGATGATTTCATACCCTGACCTATGCTGGCTTGAGAAATATCAACGCGCCCCGCGCCGTTTGGGACACAACAAAAGGTACGCGCCGAAAAACAGCATGAAAAATATAAATACCGGTCAAATGTAGGTCGTCGAAACCCAAGCGCGTTGATAGACATCAAGCGCATCGGATAATTCCACTTTACTAATTTGCTTGGGTTTGGTTTTCTGACGCCACCAGAGGTGCACGATGATACGGCGGTCTTACATTCAAACCGTAAGGCGGTCTTTATGGCAGGAATTTGAGGCGACATGGCACGAAAGACATCAAAACCGACGGCAAAGGACAAGCCCAGTTCACCGCGCGCAAAAAGCAAAAAAGCAGGCGTTGCCCAGAGCTCTGGTTCTTTCGTTCCGGTCGTTTGTTTAGGGGCTTCTGCCGGTGGCCTTCAGGCATTTGGCGCCTTTCTGGATGCGGTCCCGCCAGATTGCGGTGCGGGATACGTCATGATTCATCATGTAGACCCCGACCATAAAAGCCTCATGGCTGACCTTTTGACAAAACATACATCCATGCCTGTTGTGCTGGCCGAAGAGCAAACAACAGTGCAGGCAGATCATGTCTACATTATCCCGCCAAACAAATATCTGGAAATCAAAAACGGGATTTTGTATCCATCAGAGCCAACGGACCGTCGCGGTACACGCTTGCCGATTGACACGTTCCTACGGTCGCTTGCCGCTGACCTTGGACACAATGCGGTTGCGATCATTTTGTCGGGCACTGGCAGCGACGGATCGGCTGCCATTCGCGAGATCAAAGAACAGGGCGGCATCGTCTTGGTGCAGGACCCTTTGGAGGCCGAACATGACGGGATGCCGCGCAGCGCGATTGCGACCGGTGCCGCTGATCACATTGTTGCCGTCGCCGAAATGCCCGATATCGTTGGCAGTTATTTGCGCCACCCGTTTGTCCAGTCTGGCAAGACGAAAAAAGTGCTTGGCGATAATGCAAAAGGGGCGTTGCAGGAGATCATTACCGCTCTGAAGGCTCATTCTTCGATCAATTTCGATCTTTACAAAGAGGGCACGCTGCTGCGCCGCATCGAACGACGGATGGCGCTGCGGCACATGGCGAGTTCGACCGACTATCTTGCATTGTTAAAGGACTCGACGGCCGAGGCGCAGGCCCTGTGTGCGGATCTTCTGATCAGCGTCACATCCTTTTTTCGCGATAGCGAAGCATTCGATTATCTCGATACGAGCGTTCTGGAGGGCGTGGTCAAATCCCATGATCCCGGGCAGCCGTTGCGGATATGGGTGCCGGGCTGTGCGACAGGCGAAGAAGCGTATTCGCTGGCGATGCTCGCGACCGAGAAGATATCGACGGAGCGCAAAGATGTGAAACTGCAGTTCTTTGCCTCGGATGTTGACGAGCGTGCGCTGACGGCGGCGCGCAACGGCGTTTACCCAGATTCAATCGCTGAAGACATATCATCTACGCGACTGAATCGCTTTTTCACAAAGGAAGATCACAGCTACCGCGTGACGCCTGAACTGCGCGATGCGGTCGTGTTTGCAAGCCAGAACATCCTTGCGGATGCGCCTTTTTCCAAACTTGATCTGATCTCATGTCGCAACCTGATGATCTACCTGACCCCTGAAGCGCAGGAGCGGGTTATTCAGATGTTCCATTTTGGGCTTAATGACGGTGGTGTCCTGTTTCTGGGCATGTCCGAGACAACAGGTGATCACGAAGGGCTGTTCCAGCCTTTGTCAAAGAAGTACCGTGTCTACAAACGCGTCGGCACCGCGCGCGGTCGCGCGTTTGACTTTCCGAT
>JAGSGF010000006.1 GCA_023955335.1 Yoonia sp. | reverse complement strand
TAAAATGCAGAAGTAACGCATTCGAAGACAATCCAATCTTTAAGCACCCTTTCATCCCCTGACCCCTAAATCGGCCTTGGGTAGCGAAACAAGGTGGTGAAAGATGACGACTGTAAATGTGCCGATCATAATCAAACGTAAGAAGGTCATCCAAGGGGGTGGCCACCATGGCGGCGCGTGGAAAGTGGCCATTTATAACTGCCTTTTTTGAAGTGGCGGCGCATTTTGCGCCAAAGATTTCAGGATACGTAACCGAAGGGTGACGTGTGAAAAGTCATTCTGACTTTCCCCAAAGCTATTGCCTGATGGGGTTCCATTTTGGATATATCGTAAACTGCATCAGGGTTCGTAAATACGGTCTTAATGCCGTTCGGGAAGATCGCGAAAATTTGAAATAACTCGGTTCTAACTTCGTTTGCTAAGGCCAATATTTCGCGTTTGTACCTGCGCGATTTGCCCCGCCTGATCATATACGCGCAGCCCCATTCGGACGTCTTTGAGCTCCGCGATCCGAGTCCGTGCCGCTTGGACGCCCGCGATGGCGGATTTTAGGAGGGTCTGGTTTTTCTCGAGCGCGATACGGATCTGGGCGAGCGTTCCTGCGGTCACCGGGGATGTTAAAAGTGTCGCAAGCAGGATTTCTTTCTCCGCGACGCATTGATCCACCGTTAGAAAATCAGCTCGAATGATCGCCTCTCGTTCGCGGCTCAATAAAGTAAGAAGGTGTGCAGCTTTAGAATCAACCATTTATATCTGCCTTCATCGCCTCAAACAAAGCCTCGGCAAGGCCAATTCCGCCAGACTTAACCATGTCCTTTGCCTGTGCTTCGCGGAGGAAAGAAGAGAATTGATCCTCGCCTATTCCACCTCCAAATGTGGAACGCGATGCGCCAAGACCGGCTGATTTTAGCATCTCCGACAAAAAAGTCGCCTCCAGATTCTCTGCAGCTTCGCGCATCTTTGAATCTACAGAATCAATTTTTTGCGTCGCACTAAAGTGTGGAGGTGGAAGCGTTGGAACAATTGTCATTATGCGAATCCGTATTGCGATTTTTTTCAACAATGCTCCTAGGCGGTAAATAAATCGGTAAGGATATTCGATTAAAAATGAGGAAATAAAAATTGACGGAGCCCGTATGTATATCGCCCCAACGACACAGATCGCGCCCACCGTTTCGGATCTCGGTACGCCAGCTGTCCGCCGCCAGGCAGGTGATTTTGCGCAGGTCTTGAAGGATCTTTTGATAGGTGAAAATTTTGCTGAACCAACGCCTGACGTCGAGCAGATGGCGCAGGCAGAGAAGGATTCAGAGGAGGGCATTTCTGATGAAAATGAAATGCTTCCTGATCCGTCTAGTCCGGAAGTTTTGCAGTTTGAGGATCAGATGGAAGCTGACTTGTTGTCGGTCAATCTACAGTCTGAGAGACCGAATGCAGAAATGCGCAAACGCGGCTCAAATCCGGATCTGACAATGTTACCCAACGATTTTGACGTCGAATTGCATTCCAAAAGCGCAGGGCTGCCTTTCATGGATGGTGTATCAACGCGTCATGCGTTTAGGGAAAATCCAATCTTTCCGACAGAAAAAGTACTGGCCGAACCAATTTGGGCGGCAGCAAGGCAAATTACGCCACCACCATCGTCGTCATCGAAATCAGCACCTGCCATTCTTGTGGAGGATGGATTAATCGCTCCAGATGCCAGTAAGCCGATTCAGGTTTTGCCAGCAGTGGCGATGCGAGGGTCCGGTATAGTGCTTGATCCGCCAAAACGAAATGACCCGCTACCAACCCCAGCGCAGATTTCACTGCCCGAAGTCGATCGGGTCGTTCCAAGTGTTCCTATGCGCCATGATCAAAACCCACACCCGTCAATGAGTGCGGTAATTTTCTCGTCGTTGCCTGCCGATTCGTCGGTTCCAATAGGGACAGTGAAGTCGATAGCTGTGGATGGGGGGGCTGTCGAAAACGCACTTTCGTTTTCCGCACTGGATGTTCAAAAGGTGGGTCCGTTGAACACAGCGCATCCGGCCGACGCGCGTAACACGACCCAGACGTACACGCCTGCCACCGCCCAGCAGTTAGCTGTCGCCGTGCACAAAACGCAGGACGGTGTCACATCGCTTATATTGAATCCCGAAGAACTTGGGCGGGTTAAATTGGCAATTACGACGCAGGACGGGATTATGGCCGTTGCAATCACGACCGAGCGCGCAGAGACCCAAGACCTTATGCGTCGCCACATTGATATGCTTGCTCAAGAAATGCGAGAGCTTGGTTACGAGAACGTTGGCTTTAGCTTTGAAGGGCGAGGTGACGGTGACCACGAAGGCCAAACAAATCCAGAGCAGATCACCGAGCAAGAGAATCTACATCTGGATGCGCCCTCGCCCTCGTCAACAAACGCTAACCAAAGCGGCCTAGATTTACGTCTTTAAGGAGATATCATGGAAATCACCCAAGCAAATACGTCGCGTGGACCGTCATTAGCAACGCAGGCCACAGATAGTACGGCGATCAGTTCGGATTTTGAAACCTTTTTGCGAATGTTGACCGTACAAATGGAAAATCAGGATCCTCTAAATCCGGTTGATTCATCTGACTACGCGGTCCAGTTGGCAACTTTTTCGGGGGTTGAGCAGCAAGTGCAGACCAACGACCTGCTTCGTAGTTTGGCCACGCAATTGGGGTCAAGCGGCATGGCCCAGATGGCTGCTTGGGTTGGTAAAGAGGCACGTGCGCCAGTTGCCGCGTATTTCGCTGGAGACGCAATCACTTTGGCGCCAAATCCAGTCACGATTGCAGAGCGAGCGGAGATTATCGTGACGAACGAAGATGGCAGCGAAGTCGACAGATTTGATGTCCCTATTAGCGCGGAACCCTTAGAGTGGTCTGGGCTAGATGCGGACGGGTACCCACGTGAACTTGGGCTCTATTCATTTGAAGTTGTTAGCTATTCCGGCGAAGATATCTTGGCCCAAGATGCTGTTGATGTTTATAGCACCGTCACCGAAGTGAGATCGCAGGGCGGCGAAATCGTTCTTATTCTCCAAGGCGGTGCTGCAATTGCGACCAGTCAGGTCAGCGCGTTGCGTGATCCATCACTTTAAAGCGCTTGAATCAAAAGAACGGCTGCTCCGGCTAATACAGCCCCAAGTGCCATCCATGCCAACCGTGCGCGACGGCGTTGTGGCTTGGGCGGCGTCACGGGGTTGTTCTGCCGTATCAGGGCGTCCTCGGCGAGCTTTGGCAAAAGCGGACCGAATCGGGTCAACACGCGCAACGTTGCGGCCAAGTCTTTTGCCAACGCCTTTGGTCCGATCGATTCTTTGATGTAGTTTTCAACAACAGGTCGGGCATCGTGCCAAAGGTTCATATGCGGATCAAGCGAGCGGGCGACGCCCTCTACGACGACCATTGTTCTTTGAAGCAGAATCAGCTCGGTCCGTGTTTCCATACCAAATCGCTGGGTGACTTCGAACAGGTAAGACAGCAGGCGTGCCATCGAAATGCGACTTGCGTCCATTCCGAAGATGGGTTCGCCAACGGCACGCAATGCACGGGCGAATGCGTCAACGTCCATGTGCGCCGGAACATAGCCAGCTTCAAAATGAACCTGAGCGACACGCGCATAATCTTTGCGAATAAACCCGAATAAAATTTCAGCATAGACGCGGCGCGTATATTCGTCGATCTGCCCCATAATTCCGAAATCATAGGCAACGATATCGCCATTTGCGGCGACCTTGAGGTTGCCTTGGTGCATGTCCCCGTGGAAAAATCCGTCGCGCAGTGCGTGGTTAAGAAACAATTGTAGGACGCGGGCGGCAAGCGCACGTCGGTCATGACCCGCGGCATCCAGCGCTGCGTTATCGCCAATATTTGTGCCTTCAACCCAGTCGAGGGTCATTACGCGGCGACCAGACAGGTGCCACCGAATTTTTGGGACATCAAAACCAGCATCGTCTTGTGTATTCGCCGCGAATTCGGACGCTGCAGAGCTTTCGAGCCGCAAATCCAATTCGCCCATGACCACACCTTCGAAATGGGTGATCACATCCATCGGACGCAAGCGGCGCGACGATGGGGACAGCAATTCAATGGTACTTGCCGCAAAGTAGAACGCGTCAATGTCCCGCCGGAACGCACGTTCAATCCCAGGACGTAGAATTTTCACGGCAACTGCTTCGCCTGTGTCTGCAAGGTGAGCTTTGTGCACTTGGGCCAGTGACGCGGCGGCGACAGGATCAGAAAAGCTGCTGAAAAGTTCTTCGACAGGTTGACCCAATTCGCGCAAGATTTCAGCGCGCGATTCTTCCATCGAAAATGGCGGAAGCTTGTCTTGCAGAACCCGCATTTGCACGGCGAGTTCGTCGCCAACGACATCAGGGCGCGTTGATAAAACCTGTCCGAATTTGATATATGCAGGCCCAAGGGCCGTCAGTGCGCGTGGGGCAGGCGGCATTGAAGGGTCGCCCTTATACCCCAGCCATTGGAACGGCCAAACAACTGTGCGGACGACAATACGTAATAGTGGCCCAGCCTCGAATGCATCCAGTATGATGCCCATCGCGCCGGTTCGTTCCAGTGTCGCGCCAGTCCGGATCAGCCGGATAATGTTGTGCGGACCGCGCATGTTAAAGTTTCCAACCGGAATGAAGCGCGGCGATACCCAGTGACAGGTTGCGGTATTTTGCGTTTTCAAACCCTGCGGTTTTCACCATCTCAAGGAACGTTTCCTGATCAGGGAACTTGCGGATCGATTCGACCAGATATTGGTAACTGTCCCGATCATTCGCGATCAACTGCCCCATTCGCGGGATCACATTGAACGAATAGGCGTCATAGGCGGTCTGCATCATCGGGCTTGGCAGATGGCTGAACTCCAACACCATCAAACGGCCACCGGGGCGCAGTACGCGGAACGCTTCGTTGAGCGCGTCTTGCGGGCGAGTCACGTTTCGAATGCCAAAGCTGATCGTGTAGACGTCAAATGTGTTGTCCGCAAAGGGCAGCGCCATCGCGTCGCCCACAACCCAATCAAGGCTGTCGGACATCGTAGCGGCCTCTGCACGGGTTTTTCCGGCAACCAGCATGGATTCGGTAATGTCGCAGACCGTCGCGTGCCCAGACCCAGCGCGACCCAAGAATTTGAACGAAATATCGCCCGTGCCGCCGGCCACATCCAACAGCTTTTGCCCTGCACGCGGTGCAAGCCAATCCATCATTGCTTCTTTCCAGATGCGGTGAATACCAACGGACATTACATCGTTCATGATGTCGTATTTGCTGGCGACGGAAGAGAACACGCCTTGCACGCGCCCCGCTTTTTCGTCTTCACGGACGGTTTCAAAACCAAAGTGTGTGGTGTTTTCGGTCATCGGGGCTTGTCGTCCTTTGCGGTGTCCCTAACTATCGGGTTCAAATGCGCTATATCCCGCCTGCATCCTTATAGAAAGTGTCCCATGCCCGAATTACCAGAGGTCGAGACGGTTCGCCGCGGGTTGGCGCCTGTAATGGAAGGTGTGCAGATCAGCCGCGCCGACGTGAACCGCCCAGATTTGCGCTGGCCGTTCCCCGAAGGCATGGCGGATCGGCTAACTGGTAAAACAGTTCTGCGCCTGCGTCGCCGGTCGAAATACATTCTGGCCGATCTGGATAGTAGAGAGACGTTGCTGATCCATTTGGGCATGTCTGGTCGCATGACGATATCGGGGCATACTGTTGGCGATTTTCATCATCCTCATCCGGTAGCGGCCAAGCATGACCATGTGGTGTTCCATATGGCGAATGATGCTCGGATCACGTTCAATGACGCCCGTCGGTTTGGTGCAATGGACCTGATGGCGACGGGAGCGGAGGCTGATTTCTGGTTAATACGTGATCTTGGGCCAGAGCCGCTTGGGAATGCATTTGACGAAGATTACTTGGTCGCTCGCCTTAAGGGGCGCAATACCCCGATCAAATCGGCATTGCTGGATCAACGGATCGTTTCGGGCCTTGGTAATATCTATGTTTGCGAGGTGTTACATCGTGCGGGCATTCATCCGGTGCGCAAGGCGGGTGATGTCAGCGCCAAACGCATCCGATCTTTGGTGCCTTTGATCCGCGAAGTTTTGGACGAGGCGATCGCCGCAGGCGGCTCATCTTTGCGCGATTATCGGCAGGCAAACGGCGAATTGGGATATTTTCAACATAATTTTGCAGTGTATGATCAAGAGGGAAATCCGTGTCCAACTGACGGATGTCAAAAGACAATTAACCGAATCGTCCAGTCGGGGCGCTCGTCATTCTTTTGTCCGCAATGCCAAAGATAGCTTGATCCGGCATCTGAGTTGTTTCATCACTCTAGTCTGATAGCGGCAACTTTGGACATGACATGGCCTTCGAGACAATCATCGTAGACATCACTGATTACGTGGCGACGATCACATTAAACCGGCCTGATGCGCTGAATGCGCTGAACGCCAAATTAATGTCTGAATTGTGCCAGGCACTGGAAGAAGCAGACGGAAACGACAAGGTTCGCTGTATCGTGATCACTGGATCGGAAAAGGCATTTGCCGCTGGTGCAGATATCACTGAAATGTCCGGACAGTCGTTTGTGGACATGTACACCAAGAATTACTTTGCGCCCGAGACGACCCGTTTCAACAACACGCGCAAGCCGATTATTGCCGCCGTGTCCGGTTATGCGCTGGGCGGAGGGTGCGAATTGGCGATGATGTGCGACTTTATCATCGCGTCCGATACAGCCAAATTTGGCCAGCCCGAGATCAATCTTGGCGTCATCGCAGGGATCGGTGGCACACAGCGGCTTGCCCGCTATGTCGGCAAGTCAAAGGCGATGGATATGAATTTGACCGGTCGTTTTATGGATGCTGCAGAGGCGGAGCGTTCGGGTCTCGTTAGCCGCGTGATCCCCGCAGGTAAGTTGCTGCAAGAGGTGCACAAGGTTGCTGAAAAGATTGCCGAGAAATCGCTTATCGCAACCATTGCCGTCAAGGATGCGGTGAACCGCGCGTTTGAGATGACATTGGCCGAAGGCGTGAATTATGAACGCCGTCTGTTCCAGTCGCTGTTCGCGACAGAAGACCAGAAAGAGGGCATGGCCGCCTTTGCAGAAAAGCGCGAGGCGCAGTTCCGCGACAAATAATGGTTTTCTTTGTGCTTTGTTTGCACTAAAGACGCCTCAGATATGCGCGTGCGGTCCGCTTAGACCAGAATCACCGGTTCCTAAAACCCGGTCGGGCCAATTGCGCAGATAATTTTTATTGACCCGAACCTAAGGGAATCGACATCATGGCAAATACTCCACAAGCTAAAAAACGGGCACGCCAGAACGAGGCACGCTTTCAAATTAACAAAATGCGCCGTTCGCGGATTCGCACGCACCTGCGTGCAGTTGAAGAAGCAATTGCTTCTGGTGACAAAGACGCATCCGTTGCTGCACTGAAGGCTGCTCAGCCAGAACTGATGCGCGGTGTGACAAAAGGTGTGGTGCATAAAAACACAGCATCACGTAAAATGTCCCGTCTGTCTTCACGTGTAAAAGCACTCGGCTAAACTACATTTTGGGCATCACATGCCTGATGACACAACATGAAAGGCGCGCCCCATCGGGCGCGCTTTTTCGTTTTGTGCAACGCCATCACGGCACTGCTGTGACTTTGTAAGCCTTTTCAAAGGGGTCACAGATTCTTTTCGATCCGGACCCGAGTCAAGTGCGTTGTTATGTTGAAACGAGGCCGTTCGCTTTGCTAACTTATGCAAGCGATTCACATCGTTCCGGGGGGACATGAGTGAAATCGGTACGCGATTGAAGCAAAGGTTTTGACCTTCGTTCAACAGTCGTTGACCGGTCATTCATGCAAAGCGAATGGGCCTGTGACAGGTAGCTGTCACGTGACCAGTCACTTTGCGTCTGCTGATACTGCGCTAATTAAGTGTGGTGTTATTAGTTGTTCCAAAATCCAAAAATTTGCCGATGGCGGCGTTGCTTATGCTTATTGCATAATCTTGTCCGTCGGACGCTCTGGCGAGTTACGCAAGGCAATCACGCCCAAAATGGGACTTTGGGTGATCGGTTGTCGTGTGTCTGGAAAGAATGTGAAGTGTGGCCGCGAGTGGCGGTCATCGGGGCTTTGGATAAATGAAACGGGACACTTATGACGAACGATGTGTGGCAGACGACCTTGGACGCTTTGAAGACAACAGTGGGCGCGAATAATTTTTCCAATTGGATCGCGCCGCTCGCGTTTTCAGAGGCCAGCAATGGGGTTGTGACGTTCGAGGTCCCCACCAAGTTTATTGGCAACTACGTTCAAAAGAATTTTGGCGAGCAGATCATGTACCAACTGACCCGTCAGGGCCACGATGTTCAGCGGCTGGTTTTCAAAGCATCTGGTGCCATACGCCCCGCAGCCCCCGCGCCTGCCGCAGCCCCAAAGCCCACGCGCGTTGACCAGATTTCTGGTTCCCCGATTGACGCGCGTTTTACCTTTGATACCTTTGTTGTCGGTAAGCCAAACGAGCTGGCACATGCCGCCGCCCGTCGTGTTGCGGAAGGTGGCCCTGTTACGTTCAACCCGTTATTTTTGTATGGTGGTGTTGGCCTTGGTAAAACACACCTGATGCATGCGATTGCCCACGAACTCCAGCGCCGCAGCCCAGAGCTAAACGTACTGTACCTGTCGGCTGAACAATTCATGTACCGTTTCATCACTGCATTGCGTGACCGCAAGATGATGGATTTCAAACAGATGTTCCGGTCTGTTGATGTGCTGATGGTTGATGACGTCCAGTTCATGGCAGGCAAGGACAGCACCCAAGAAGAATTTTTCCACACGTTCAATGCCCTGATCGATGGTCAAAAGCAGATCATCATTTCCGCGGACCGCGCACCGGGTGAAATTAAAGATTTGGAAGAGCGGATCAAATCCCGTCTTCAGTGTGGCTTGGTCGTTGATCTGCATCCAACTGATTACGAACTGCGTCTTGGCATTTTGCAGTCCAAGGTTGATGCTTATCACGCGCAATATCCGAACCTTGAAATTGCCACTGGCGTGATCGAGTTTTTGGCGCACCGCATTTCCACCAACGTCCGCGTTCTTGAAGGTGCGCTGACCCGCCTGTTCGCGTTTGCGTCCCTTGTTGGCCGTGAAATCACTCTGGAACTGACGCAAGACTGTTTGTCTGATGTGCTTAAAGCGTCTGATCGCAAGGTGACGGTCGA
Source organism: Yoonia sp. (assembly GCA_023955335.1). GTDB lineage: Bacteria > Pseudomonadota > Alphaproteobacteria > Rhodobacterales > Rhodobacteraceae > Yoonia. The sequence goes on along the minus strand of JAGSGF010000006.1, from coordinate 87,233 downwards.
GGAAATCCAGCGCCGCGTGTCCGAGCATTACAACATTCGCCTGTCCGAAATGATCGGGCCAAAGCGGGTGCGCACCTATGCGCGGCCTCGTCAGATGGCGATGTATTTGGCCAAACATATGACCAGCCGGTCACTGCCAGAAATTGGCCGTCGCTTTGGGGGCCGTGACCATACGACTGTCATGCATGGTGTGAAGCGCATTTCCGAGTTAAAGCTGGTCGATAGCCAGATCGCAGATGATCTGGAATTGTTGCGCCGCGCACTGTCGGAATAGCCGCTTAAGTCACGGCTGGCCTTGACCTGACAGCAACAGTCGACGACAGTTTGACAAAGGCCCTTGAGAAGGATGGTAAATGCGGTAATTTGCTCGTCCTACAGGGGCGAACCCACATCAGATATGCGGAGCATGGGACATGAAACTGAGTATTGAACGCGCGAGCCTGCTAAAGGCAGTTGCACAAGCCCAATCCGTTGTTGAGCGCCGCAATACGATCCCGATTTTGGCAAACGTGTTGATTGAAGCTGAAGGCGATAGCGTTCAGTTCCGCGCAACAGATCTTGATATTGAAGTCGTTGATCGCGCGCCCGCCCAAGTGATCCGCGCTGGCGCGACGACCGTGTCCGCCGTGACGTTGAACGAAATTGTCCGCAAGCTGCCTGATGGCGCGCTGGTGACATTGACTGAAGATGGCGCAACTGGCCGTTTGACGATTGAAGCGGGCCGCTCGAATTTTTCCTTGGCGACGTTGCCAAAAGAAGACTTTCCAGTGATGGCCTCCTCTGATTATGCTTCGAATTTCTCGGTGCCAGCGCCTGTTCTGCGCCGCCTGTTCGACAAATCCAAATTTGCGATCTCGACCGAGGAAACGCGGTATTACTTGAACGGTGTCTACATGCACGTCGCCGATAGTGACGGCGGCAAAGTTCTACGGTGCGTCGCGACTGATGGTCACCGCTTGGCGCGCATTGATGCCGACCTGCCACAGGGCGCTGGCGATATGGCCGGTGTGATTGTCCCGCGTAAGACTGTTGGCGAAATGCGCAAGCTGCTGGACGATGATGATATGCAGATCGCCGTATCCGTATCCGAAACTAAAATCCGCTTTGCGACGCCAGACATCACGCTGACGTCCAAGGTGATCGACGGCACATTTCCTGACTACACCCGCGTGATCCCGCAGGGGAATACCCGCAAGTTGGAAGTCGATGCATCGGAGTTTGCCAAGGCAGTTGACCGTGTCGCAACCGTATCATCCGAGCGGTCCCGCGCGGTGAAGCTGTCGTTGGACCAAGACAAACTGATCCTGTCCGTTAACGCCCCCGATAGTGGTGCTGCCGAAGAAGAGCTGTCCGTCGCCTATAGCGATGAGCGCCTGGAAATTGGTTTTAACGCGAAATACCTGCTTGAAATCGCCAGCCAAGTGGATCGCGAAAATGCTGTGTTCATGTTCAACTCTTCGGGTGATCCGACGTTGATGCGCGAGGGGAATGACACCTCTGCGATCTATGTCGTGATGCCTATGCGGGTCTAAGCGCCCGCCGATGGCGTTATTGAACATATTTAAGCGCAGAAAAAGCTGAGGGTCGGTATATGTCGACCCTCGTTTTGTCCCACGTCACACTTTCGCATTTCCGGTCGCACAAACGTGCCGTCATGGCCTTTGATGGTCGTCCCGTGGCGATTTACGGAACCAACGGTGCGGGCAAGACCAATTTACTCGAAGCTGTGTCACTGCTGTCGCCCGGTCGCGGGCTGCGCCGTGCATCCCCCGATGACTTGATCCGCCGACCAGAAGCGTTGGGCTGGAAAGTCACAGCAGAATTGCAGTCACTGCAACAGACCCACGAGATTGAGACTTGGGCAGAGCCCGGCACGTCGCGTCATGTGCGTATTGATGGCAAAGCGGCGGCGCAGATCGCCTTGGGTCGGATTGGCCGGATTTTGTGGCTTGTCCCATCCATGGACCGGCTGTGGATCGAGGGCGCCGAAGGCCGTCGTCGGTTTTTGGATCGCGCAACCCTGTCGTTTGAGCCGACCCATGCAGAGGCTGTGCTGACCTATGAAAAAGCGATGCGTGAGCGGAACAGACTGCTCAAAGATATGGTTCGCGACCCGCATTGGTACGTTGCGATTGAACGTCAGATGGCTGAAGCAGGTGCGCGGATACATGTGAACCGAACCGCTGCAATTGACGCACTTGCGCAAGCGCAGGCGGCTACCCGGACGGCATTCCCGACCGCAGATTTGACCCTTGTCCATCCTGACCCTGCAATCGAGACCCCTGATGATCCTGCATCGTTGGTTGCCAGTTTTGCCGAATATCGGTCGCGCGACATGGCCGCTGGCCGTACCTTGATGGGACCACATCGCGCCGATTTGCTGGCCATTTTTGCATCCAAAGGTGTGTCCGCAAAGGACTGTTCGACAGGCGAACAAAAGGCGCTGCTGATTAGCCTGATCCTTGCGAATGGTCGCGCGCTCATCCGCGATTTTGGCGCGCCGCCGATTTTGTTGTTAGACGAGGTTGCCGCCCACCTTGACGCAGGCCGCCGTGCATCGCTTTATGATGAAATCTGCGCGTTGGGGTCGCAGGCATTTATGACCGGCACGGGTCCGGAGTTGTTCGCTGAACTTGGCCCGCGCGCACAATATGCCGAAGTGACTGAATTGGATGGCGTGTCATCCCTGAATGAAAGAACACCCCTATGACCCCGCAACGCGTCACCTTGATTACCCTTGGTGTGGCTGACTTGGATCGGTCCACAGCGTTTTACGAGGCCCTTGGCTGGACCCCGAAAGAGCACCTGCCCGAAGCGCGGTTTTATCAAATAAATGGCTTGGTTCTGGGGCTGTTCGGGATGGACAATCTTGCCAAGGATCAAGGGCGACCTGATGCAAAACTGGGCGTTGGCGGGATGTCCCTTGGGCAGAATTTCTCGACTAAAGCAGAGGTGGATGCGGCCTATGCACTGGCGGTTTCTGCCGGTGCAACGGCGCTAAAGGCCCCTGAAAAAGTTTTCTGGGGCGGCTATTCCGGCTATTACGCGGACCCAGATGGCCATGTTTGGGAGGCCGCAATGAACCCGTTTTGGCCCCTAAATAAAGATGGGTCTTTGACCTTGTCGGACGCGCCAGCATGACGATTTCCGCGGGTGATCTGTTGCTATATGCGGGCGCACTTTGCGTGTTGTTCCTGACGCCTGGCCCGGTGTGGGTCGCGCTGATTGCGCGGTCCTTGTCGGGTGGTTTTCAGGCGGCATGGCCACTGGCGCTTGGCGTGGTCGTGGGCGACGTGCTGTGGCCGTTGCTGGCGATCCTTGGGGTCACATGGCTTGTGTCGATGTTCGCGGGCTTCATGCTCGTGCTCAAGTGGGTGGCATGCCTGACGTTCTTGGTGATGGGCTGGTTGATCTTGCGGTCAGCGGACAAAACCATCGCGTCTGATAGCCGCTTGACCCGTCCGGGCATGTGGGCCGGGTTTCTGGCGGGGGTCGCTGTGATCTTGGGCAATCCAAAGGCGATCCTGTTCTACATGGGGATGCTGCCGGGGTTCTTTGATCTGACCGTTTTGACGTGGAAAGACATCGTTGCGATCTGCACGGTGTCGTTTCTTGTACCGCTGTTGGGAAACCTCGTTTTGGCCGCGTCGATCCACCGCGCAAAGACGTTTATGACGTCACCGACTGCGCTGCGCCGGACAAATATCACGGCTGGAATTTTGCTGATTTTGGTGGGGCTTCTGATCCCGTTCTTGTGACGCAAAATATGGGGGTTTCGCCGTGACAATCGCGTAAAAAATCCCTATATTTAGCGCAAAGATACACAGGAATACCCCCATGTCAGACGAGCAGCAGGAAAACGCCGAATACGGTGCCGATTCTATCAAAGTTTTGAAGGGCTTAGAGGCCGTTCGTAAGCGCCCTGGTATGTATATCGGTGACACGGATGACGGGTCGGGCCTGCACCATATGGTCTACGAAGTCGTCGATAACGGCATTGACGAGGCCTTGGCTGGTCACGCGGACCATGTGTATGTGATTATTCACGATGATGGGTCCGTTTCTGTGGGCGATAACGGTCGCGGTATTCCCGTCGATATGCACAAAGAAGAAGGCGTTTCGGCGGCCGAGGTCATCATGACCCAACTGCATGCTGGCGGTAAGTTCGACAGCAATTCCTATAAGGTGTCCGGCGGCCTGCACGGCGTGGGTGTGTCTGTTGTGAACGCGCTGTCGGATTACCTCGAGCTGCGTATCTGGCGGAATGACAAAGAACATTACGCTCGTTTTGAGGGTGGCTACACCACCGAAAGCCTGCGCGTCGAAGGCCCTGCAAATGGCCGCAAGGGCACCGAGGTTCGGTTTCTCGCCAGCTTGGAGACATTCAGCAACCGCGACTTTGTCTTTGAGACATTGGAAAAGCGTCTGCGCGAACTGGCCTTCCTAAATTCGGGCGTGCGGATCATCTTGACGGATGAGCGCCCTGCTGAACATTTGAAAACCGAATTGTTCTATGAAGGCGGCGTTAAAGAATTTGTGAAATACCTTGATCGGTCCAAAACACCGGTGATGCCGGAACCGATTTATGTGACTGGCGAACGCGACGATATCATAGTCGAGGTCGCGATGTGGTGGAACGACAGCTACAACGAGATGGTTCTGCCGTTCACCAATAACATCCCGCAGCGCGATGGTGGTACGCATATTGCAGGCTTCCGTGGCGCGCTGACCCGTACGATCAACAACTATGCGCAGTCGTCTGGCATTGCGAAAAAGGAAAAGATTTCCTTTACGGGTGACGATGCGCGCGAGGGGTTGACCTGTGTTCTTTCCGTCAAAGTACCTGATCCAAAATTCTCGTCCCAGACCAAGGATAAATTGGTCAGCTCCGAAGTCCGCCCCGCGGTGGAATCTCTTGTCGCTGAAAAACTATCTGAATGGTTTGAAGAAAATCCCGCCATTGCGCGCAGTGTTGTCGGTAAGATCGTCGAGGCGGCGCATGCCCGCGAAGCTGCGCGTAAAGCACGTGATCTGACGCGCCGCAAAACGGCAATGGATGTGAACTTCCTTGCTGGTAAGCTCAAAGACTGCTCTGAAAAAGATCCGGCTAAAACCGAAGTCTTCCTCGTGGAGGGTGATTCTGCTGGTGGCTCTGCTCAAACAGGCCGTGACCGTGGCACACAGGCGATTTTGCCGCTGAAGGGTAAAATCCTGAACGTCGAACGGGCTCGTTTTGACCGCATGCTGGGTAGCCAAGAAATCGGTAACCTTGTTATGGCGCTTGGCACTGGCATTGGTCGTGACGAATTTAACATCAGCAAGCTGCGCTATCACAAGGTCATCATCATGACCGACGCGGATGTCGACGGGGCGCATATTCGTACGCTGCTGCTCACGTTCTTCTTCCGGCAGATGCCGGAGCTGATCGAAGGTGGTTACCTGTATATCGCGCAGCCGCCGCTGTACAAAGTCAGCCGTGGTAAGTCCGAGGTTTACCTTAAGGACCAACCCGCGATGGATGATTACCGCATCGAACAGGGGTCCGAAGGGGCCATTTTGCGTCAAGGAAACGGCGAAGAAATCAGTGGTGCCGATCTGCGCCGCGTCGTCAATGAAGCACGTCAGTTCAGTAACCTGCTTAACGCTTTTCCAACCCATTATCCGCGTCATATTCTGGAACAGGCCGCCATCGCTGGCGCGTTTGTTCCCGGTGTGGTCGACAATGATCTGCAAGGCACCGCTGACCGCGTGGCCAAGCGTCTTGATCTAATCGCAGAGGAATGGGAGCGCGGTTGGGCTGGTCGTATCACGCAAGACAAAGGCATGCGCCTTGCCCGTATGCTGCGCGGCGTCGAAGAAGTTCGCACGCTGGATGGTAAAATCATGCGTGGTGGTGAAGCCCGCCGGACAGGGTCGTTCACCAAAGGCTTGCAAGATGTCTATAACTTGCCTGCCACATTGGTCCGCAAGGATCGCATCCAGATGATTTACGGCCCGCTTGATCTGCTGGCCGCCATTCTGGAAGAGGGTGAACGCGGTCTGACATTCCAGCGCTACAAGGGCTTGGGCGAGATGAACCCAGACCAGCTTTGGGAAACCACGTTGGATCCCGATGCGCGGACGTTGTTGCAGGTGAAGGTCGAAGATTTGGCTGAGGCTGACGACCTGTTCACCAAGCTGATGGGCGATGTTGTTGAGCCTCGCCGCGAATTCATTCAGCAAAACGCGCTGTCGGTGGAAAACCTTGATTTCTGATCTGTTGCCGGATTTACCCAAAGTGTTTCGCAATGAAGTAATTCGTCCGAAAGTTTCGGACGAATTTTTTGACTTTGATCGTGAATTTTCCTTTCAAACGATCGACGGTTGAACGCCACTTCGGCGTGACGGCTTTGCGAGGGGGGCCTCTCAAGCTGGGCTGCCGCTGGTTCTGCGTCTTGATCTGACCAAGTCGGTTCCCGACCACTCGACCTTTTCCAAAAACGGGCACTGCGGTTTCTGCGACAGCAGATCTTCTGCGGTAGGCCCGCCAGAAACGGAAATCGCATTCACGCAATGACTTGAAAGGCATGGTTTCTGGTATGCGTTCGATAGTCACGCAATGATGGACATCTATCCACGTGAGGACACTGATTATTCAGAGTTTTCATCATATTTTCACTGGCAACGGGTGTGTCGTTTGGTCAAGAAAGACATCGATGATGACTATTTTGAGATCGATTCCCATTCGCGATCACTGATGTACAAATCCGGTTTGTAGGTGGGTGTTGGACGACGGATGTCGCGGCCGAATTGCGCTTGGATCAGGTCGTTGAGGGGCTTGCCGCCGTTATCCGTAAACCCCGACGGTAAAACGATTATTGTGACCCGCCCGCCAACCGGTTGCGCAACGCGGCAAACACCGCTGGCGCGATCGCGATCACCAATGTGATGCGGATGATGTGGACCGTGGAAACGTAGGCCACATCTTGGTCCATCGCGAGGGTCAGCAATGACATTTCGGTCAACCCGCCGGGTGCGAAGGCAAGGAATGCTTCGGATAACGCGACATCCGCAGCCCAGGCGATGAACACAGCAAAGCCGACAGCGACGGCCAGCATGATACCAGACCCGATTGCCGCTAAGGTCAAATCGCGCCGAATTTCCGACATGGTTGCGCCAATAAACCGCGTGCCAATGATCGTCCCGATCACGACTTGCGCGGTGATGATGAAAACAGTTGGCGGTGCAATTTCGACCCAACCGACGAGGTGAAAGATACCGCTCGCGATCATCGGCCCAAACACGGGCACCGCAGGCAGGCGCAACAGACGGCCCAACCATAGCCCGATAACAGCGGCCAAGATCAGCAAGGCGTAGTCGCCGATGCTCGGCTCAGTGACCGCAATCCAGTTGTTTGCATTCGCACCCGACCGGACCCCAAGGAACAGGCCGAAGAACACGGCAACAAACAGGATCACCAGTAACACGCGCGCCGCGTGGGCAAGTGCGATCTTGCGCTCGTCGCCGCCCGCAGCCCCGCCCATGATCAACATTTCATTCAACCCACCGGGCATGGCTGCATAGAAAGCGGTCACAGGGTCATATCGCCCCATCTTGCGGTAAACGGTAAATGACAGCCCTGATGCAATCGCCAAGTATAACGGTAGAACGGCAAGCGTGATGGCCCACCCGCCCATCTGTGAAAAAATCTCTGGCCTAATCGCAGAGCCAAGCATCACGCCAATGATAGGGATCACAAATGGCCGTAACTTGTCTGGCCCAACGACTGGTGCGCCGCCAGCTGAAAAGACGGTAAGCCCGATCATCGGCCCAAGCATCCACGGTAACGGGAGCCCGATAAGAAAGAAAACTACCCCGCATATCACCCCGATCAAAAGCGCCAATCCCTGGCCGCGGATGTAAGGGGCAATGGTCATCCTAGGTCAGTCCGCCAATGTGATGTGACCCACGTTTACGGGCAAGTGCGATTTGCTTTTGACGTTCGCGGAAACGGGTCTTGTCATCAACTGACGTTTCGGTCGCGCAATGATGGCAGGCGACGCCTTCCTCAAACGCGGGACGCTCTCGATCCGTTGGCAGCAACGGGCGACGGCAGGCGTAACACAAAATATGCGGGCCCTCTTTGAGGCCATGACCCACGCTGACGCGGGCATCAAAGACAAAGCAATCACCGTCCCATGTGCTGTCGTTTTGTGGCACGTCTTCGAGGTATTTCAGAATGCCACCCTTCAGGTGATAGACGTCTTCAACACCTTGGCCGATCAGGAAGTTCGTCGATTTTTCGCACCGGATACCGCCCGTGCAGAACATTGCGATCTTCTTGTTATGAAAGCGGGCTTTGTTTTCTTCCCACCATGCGGGGAATTCGCCAAACGTTTTTGTCTGCGGATCAACGGCCCCGTCAAACGTTCCGATTGCGACTTCATAATCGTTGCGGGTGTCAATCACGGCCACATCGGGCGACTGGATCAAAGCGTTCCAATCTGCGGGTGCAACGTAATGGCCAACGGTTGTTGCTGGATCAACATCAGGCTGACCCATCGTGACAATCTCGCGTTTCAGCCGGACTTTCATGCGGTGAAAAGGCGGAACGGTTGCCGTGCTTTCCTTCCATTCCAAACCTGAGCAGCCGGGCAAGGCGCGGATATGGGCGAGAGTGGCATCAATGCCAGCGCGGTCGCCTGCGATGGTCCCGTTGATCCCTTCGGGTGCCAACAGCAACGTGCCACTGATGCCGTGCGCTTTGCAAAGGTCCAAAAGCGGCCCCTGAATTGCGACAATGTCATCAAAGCGGGTGAAATGATAAAGAGCGGCGACTGTATACATAACGGCCAAATACGCCCCTTAGGCGATGCGTTCAAGCCCGCGCGATAATTCGAGGTAGCGAAAGACGGCGTTATCTTGCCGCGGCGATGGCCAATCCGTCGGCGACAGCAGTAAATGCTTCGGTCCGTTCCAGAACGGCGTCGGGAAACAGGGTGGTCATTGCATGTTCAACCACATGCATCAGGCTTGATCCGCCGACAAAAACGATCTGTCCAATCTGGTCGGCACGCAGATCGGCATCTGACAGCGTCTGGATTGCCGCGTCGCGAATTGTGGTGGCATGATCATGCAAGACACTTGCCAAATCGCCATGCCCCATGCGGGCCCAAAGCTCTGGTTCAATCATACGCAGATCGATCGCGGCGGCATCTGCATCAGGGGCATTCGCGCGAATTTTTCCTGCTTCGACGGCGAATGCGATGTCGTGGCCCATTTCCATATCCAGCGTATCGAACAAGCGCTTGAATGGCTGTGAATCGATCCCCCGTTTTTGAAAACGTGCGGCAAGCCTGCGTGTTTCAGGCGTGTACTGGAATGGAATCTTTTCCCATGACGCCAGATCGTTGTAGATCGCATTCGGGGCTGTATAGGTGCCGGGGCCCATTTCATTGCGGATTTCGCAACCACGCCCCAGCAGGGGCATGACTTGCGCCAGACTGATCGCTTTGTCGAAGTCCGTGCCGCCCACGCGCACCCCGTGGCTTGTGATGATCCGTGTGTGCATCTCGTCGCGTTCAAAGATTGAAAAGTCAGACGTCCCGCCTCCTATGTCGATGATCAATCCAAGCTTGCCTTTTGGCAGTGGGCCAGCGGCGAGCGCTGCGGCCTCGGGTTCATACATGAAATCGACGTGCGTGTATCCGGCAATCATATAGGCTTCGCGCAAGTCGACCTCGGCCTGCGCGTTGCGGGCGTCATTGCTGGAATGAAACCGAACAGGGCGGCCCGACAACGCATGGGTGAACGGCATGCCCGTCGTTGCCTCTGCACGTTCGCGGATCATCGTAAGAAACCGTGCGATGGCCTCTATCAGGGTCAGCCGTTCAAAGTGGATTTGGCGCTGTTCGCGCACCAATGGGGTGCCCAGCACTGATTTCAGCGCGCGCATAAACCGCCCTTCGCGTCCATCGACCAAGGCTGCGTTGGCGACGGACCCATAGGTCGTGGTCCCGCTGTGATAGTCGAAGAAAAGCGAAGTGGGCAGGGTGGTCCGACCTGCCTCGACCTCAATCAAATGGGCGCGTCCATTCACAAGGACTGCGGCAGATGTGTTAGAGGTGCCAAAGTCGATACCAAGCGTGTTCATGTCGTTCAGGTCCTCGTGCTGCCAGAGGCGGGGAGATACGCGATCTTTGCGGGACTGCCAAGCTGATTGCTTGCCAAGCCCCGCGCCCTATCTTAGCCAGAGGGTGTAGATGAAAAGGGGACCGCGATGCATGGCTTGTTGGTGATCGATATGCAAAATGATTTTTGCCGTGGCGGCGCTTTGGCGGTGGCGGATGGCGATGCCATTGTGGCCGGCATCAACGCCGCGATGCCGCGGTTCGACGCTGTCATTTTGACGCAAGACTGGCACCCCGCGGGCCATTCAAGTTTCGCGAGCAGCCACGATGCCGCACCGATGAGTGTCACCGAAATGTCGTATGGGCCGCAGGTGTTATGGCCTGACCATTGCATTCAAGGCAGCGGTGGTGCCGCGTTTCATCCCGATTTGGATGTGAACCAGGCGGATATGATCGTGCGCAAAGGGTACAACCCTGCAATCGATAGCTACTCCGCGTTTTTCGAGAATGACCACAAGACGCCAACCGGACTGCAAGGCTATCTAGAAACCCGCGGGATCACGCAGTTGACATTGGTCGGGTTGGCCACAGATTTCTGCGTGCACTATTCTGCAGTTGATGCGGCCCAACTGGGGTTTGACGTGACTGTCGATTTGGACTTGTGCCGTGCGATTGATTTTGACGGGTCGCTTGGGGCGGCACTTACCGCGATGGAACAATCCAACGTAAACCTTGAAAGGAGCCGCTAGTGCTTGTTGTTATTTCGCCGGCCAAGTCGCTGGACATGGCCCCTGTTGATGTTGTGGTAACTGTGCCTGAGTTTCAGGATGACGCGATCCGGCTGTCCAAAACGGCACGCAATCTGACGCTGACCCAGCTGAAAGGATTGATGAGCATTTCAGATGATCTGGCGCGCCTGAACAGGGACCGATTTAAAGCGTTTGCTGAAGAGCCGACACCGGAGATGGTGAAGCCTGCCGCATTGGCGTTCAACGGCGACACTTATCAGGGCCTAGAGGCCAAGACATTGAATGCAGATGATCTGGCGTGGGCGCAGGACCATCTGGGTATTTTGTCCGGATTGTACGGGGTGCTGCGCCCGCTGGATGCAATTCAGCCGTACCGCCTGGAAATGGGCAGCCGGTTGAAGACCCGCCGTGGTGCGTCGCTTTATGAGTATTGGGGTGACACTATTGCCAAGGCATTAAATGAACGTGCTGCGGATGTTGGTGCGGATACGGTGATCAACTGTGCCAGCCAAGAATATTTTGGTGCGGCTGACCGCAAGGCGCTAAAGCTGCGCGTGGTTACGCCGCAGTTTTTGGAGGTTAAAGAGGGCCGCCCTCGAATTGTGTCGTTCTTTGCCAAACGTGCACGCGGTGCGATGGCGCGGTTTGTAGTTGAAAACCGGTTGACCGATCCTGATGGTATTCTGGATTTTCGCGCAGGAGGCTATGCATATGATGCGGACCTGTCGACGCCCGACAAGCCCGTTTTCCTGCGGGACTACCCAACCTAGCAGACCGTTTTTGACAAAACGGTGCCTCCGGCGGACATATTTAGGCTCGGAAAAAGCCTAGATACGCTCTATCGCAAGCGCTATTCCTTGGCCCCCGCCGATGCACATTGTGATCAAGGCGCGTTTTCCACCTGTGCGATCCAGCTCGTACATGGCCTTGACTGTAATGATCGCACCCGTTGCGCCGACTGGGTGACCTAAGGCGATAGCCCCGCCGTTTGGATTTACCCGCGCGGGATCGAAGCGCAGTTCTTTGCTGACAGCTAGGGCTTGGGACGCGAAGGCTTCGTTGCTTTCGATAACGTCGAAGTCGGAGGCGGTTAAGCCAGTTTTCGCCAGCAGGCTTTGCACGGCCGGGATCGGGCCGATGCCCATTACTTCAGGTCGTACGCCAGCATGCGCATACCCAAGCACCCGGAATTTCGGCGTAAGCCCTGCCGCCTTGGCCGCATCAGCTGTCGCCAAAACAATCGCTGCCGCGCCATCGTTCAGCCCGGAAGCGTTGCCCGCCGTCACAGTCCCATCTTTTTCAAAGACAGCACGCAAGCTGCCAAGCGCTTCGAGCGTCGTTGCCTTGGGGTGTTCGTCACGCGTGAAGTCGACAGTGTTCCGTTTGATGCGGACCTGAACAGGCGTGATCTGGCTGTCAAAATACCCGGCCTTGATTGCGGCAGCAGCGCGGTCTTGGCTTTGTTGTGCAAAGGCGTCTTGGTCCGCACGGCTGATCCCGTGTTCACGGGCCACGTTTTCTGCGGTCACACCCATGTGGCCGGTTCCAAACGGACAGTTCAGTGCCCCAAGCATCATGTCTTGGGTTTTTACATCGCCCATCTTGGCGCCCCACCGCTGGTCAGAGATTATGTAGGGGCTGCGGCTCATGTTTTCTGCGCCGCCAGCGAGGGCAAATTCAGCGTCGCCTAATTGCAGGGTCTGGATCATCGACACAATCGCCTGTACGCCGGATCCGCATAGGCGGTTCACGTTCATGGCAGGGGTGCTTTCGGGGATGCCTGCTTGCATCGCGGCAACGCGGGAAAGGTACATGTCGCGTGGCTCGGTATTGATCACATGACCTATCGCCACATGGCCGATCTGGTCCGGGGTGACGCCAGAACGATCAAGCGCGGCTTTGGCAACGTTTGTGCAAAGATCAATCGGATTTGTGCCCGCCAAGGCGCCGCCGAAGGCGCCGATTGCAGTGCGCGCGCCCGCTAGAATTACGATATCGGTCATGGTCGGTTCTCCCCGGTTGTTGCGGGTACCTTATCCAATCAACGCGGGCCCACCAGCAAAACGTGGGGTCATTTCACTGGTGGTGTTCAGAGCGCAACACAGACCGCCCCTTGGAAGGGTTTAGATAATGTTGCGCGGTCCAACAGTCATGTCGCGGACGCCATCGTCGTCGGACAGCAGCGACCAAAGCCGAAACATGGTTGCAGTTTCAGTTGTGCGACCTTGCTCGTCAGGATGTGTTTCTTTGAGCTTAAGAACAATTTGGGCTTTGTTTTTGCTTTTTTGCATGGCTGTGCCTTCTTTAGATATCTGTGCGCCCGACCCAAGGAAAACCTAGCAATACGTCCCTTACCAAGTCCTTAACGCCTACACAAAGCAATCAGTAAGACTTGCATCAATCCCTCGTAAAATTTGGCCCACCAGGGTAGCGAGTAAGGTGATCAAATCGTTTTATCACAGACAACCTGCCTTACCCTTTGGCGCTGAGGATTTGTTTTTGATCTTGACGGCAACCGGATTGAATTGAGCGCAGGTTGACCTTTCCAATCGGGTAAACTGCGTTACCTTAGCCCGAGAATGAAAGGCTTTGATATGCTGCTTGACGCGCGTGATGTGCATAAAACATACGAGACGGTCGATGGACCTTTTGCTGTCCTGCGCGGCGTTGACCTGTCGCTGGATGGCGGGCAAAGCCTTGCGCTGACAGGTGAATCAGGTAGCGGAAAAAGTACGTTGTTGCATCTGATCGGTGGATTGGATGTGCCTGATCAGGGGCAGATCTTTATTGATGGGGCCGATATTGCGGCCATGGACGACGCTGGCCGCGCGGGGCTTCGGCGCGGGACAGTTGGCGTGGTGTTCCAGCAATTCAATCTTATCCCGAGCCTTACAGTTGCGGCCAATATCGCGTTTCAGGCGCGGCTTGCGGGGACATACGATGCCGATTGGGTCGACGCACTGACGGCCCGGTTAGGATTGACGTCGCAGGTGGCGAAATACCCCGAGCAATTGTCCGGTGGGCAACAACAGCGGGTAGCGATTGCCCGCACTTTGGCGCCCCGCCCGCGGTTGGTATTGGCAGACGAACCGACCGGCAATCTGGACGAAGACACCGCTGCGAGTGTCATGGATGTGCTGTTGTTGCTTGTGGCCGAGACGGGCGCAGGCCTGTTGATGGTCACGCATTCAATGGCGCTGGCTGCACGTTTGGATAATCGATTGCACCTGCGGGCAGGTCGGATCGCATGATGGCAGTTACCTTTGCCGCATTGCTCGGTCACTGGCGGCGCAATCCGTTGCAATTGTTTACCTTGCTTGCGGGGCTTGCATTGGCGACTGCGCTTTGGTCAGGCGTGCAGGCGATCAACGCAGAGGCGCGCGCAAGCTATGACGCGGCGGCGGCCACCTTAGGCGAGGCGCGATTTGATCGGCTTGTGCGCCGCGATGGGCAACCGATCGGGCAAGACACTTATGTCGCGCTACGCCGTGCTGGTTGGCTGGTCAGTCCGGTGATCGAAGGGCGCGTCGGTGATGTGCGGCTCATTGGTTTGGACCCGTTGACGGCACCTGGCGGACTGGCTCCTGTTGGCTTGCGCAACGTGGGTGGCCTGCAGGATTTTGTCGCGGTGGACGGGCAGATCATCGCGGCCCCCGATGTTGTGTTGGAAGGCGCGCAATCAGATCCAGCGATCGCACCGGGGACAGCGATTGCAGACGTTGGGGCCGTGCAGGGATTACTGGGGCGCCGAGATGAATTGGATGCGCTGATCGTCGGACCAGAACAACCGCTTGGTCAGGCGTCGCTGGATCAAATCGCGCCCGACCTGACCCGCCAAGTTGCCAAAGGCGGATCCGACATCGGGCGACTGACAGATAGCTTTCACTTGAACCTAACCGCATTCGGATTGCTGTCATTTGCGGTCGGTATTTTCATTGTACATGGCGCGATCGGGTTGGCATTTGAACAACGGCGCGGAACGGTGCGGACCTTGCGGGCACTTGGAGTGCCGCTGCGATTTTTGGTCTTCTTGATCGGGGCCGAGCTTCTGGGGCTCGCGTTGATCGCAGGTGCGATCGGGGTTGGGCTGGGGTATTTGATCGCGGGTTTCTTGCTGCCGGATGTGGCCGCGACATTGCGCGGGCTTTATGGAGCGGATGTGGCAGGGACGTTGCAGTTGCGCCCGATTTGGTGGGCAACGGGCATGGCAATCGCGTTGGGCGGCACGGCGGTCGCCGCGAGCACTGCGTTGTGGAAACTGTCGCGAATGCCACTGCTCGCAGGGGCGCAGCCGCGCGCACTCGCCGTCGTCGCTGGTCGCGGAGCAAAGGTGCAAGCGGCGGCATCTGCCGGACTGCTATTGGTCGCATTTGTGTTGGCATTGACCGCCGACGGGATCGTGACAGGCTTTGCATTGCTCGGGGCGTTGTTGATTGGCGCAGCTTTGGGTTTGCCCATCGTTCTGCGCGGTGTGCTGGGGGGGATAGCTAAGCGCAGCCACGGTGTGATTGCCAGCTGGTTCTGGGCGGACACGCGCCAACAGTTGCCCGGTTTGTCGCTGGCGCTAATGGCATTGCTGCTGGCAATGGCCGCAAATGTGGGCGTGTCCACGATGGTTAGCAGTTTTCGGCTGACGTTTGTCGCGTTCTTGGATCAGCGGCTCGCGTCCGAGCTGTATGTGACAGCGGAAAACCCCGAACAGGCGGCTTCAGTGGTCGATTTTGTGACGCCGCGTGTGGACGCGGTGCTGCCGATCATGTCTGCGCAGGTCCTTGTCGCAGGCCGCCCGGCAGACGTATTTGGCGCGCGCAATCATGCAACCTATCGCGACAATTGGACATTCCTGACCGCAGGGCAAACCCCTTGGAAAGACGTCCATGCGAACGTGGCGATTTTGATCAATGAACAGCTTGCGCGTGGTGCCGGTCTGGCGGTGGGTGATGTGGTGAATGTCGGTGAACAGCCGCTGACCATCGCGGGCGTCTATGGCGACTATGGCAACCCGATTGGGCAGGCAATTATTGCGGAACCCCTGTTTCAGACACTGTTCCCAACGGTTTTGCCACTTAGATTTGGGGTGCGATTACCGCGCGAAGACGTGGGTGCATTGGTGCAAGGCCTTCAGTCCGAAGTGGGGCTACCTGCAAGTGGTGCGATCAATCAGGCCAGTATAAAAGCCTATTCTCTGGCGATCTTTGACCGAACATTCACCGTAACGACGGCCTTGAACGTGCTGACATTGTCGGTCGCGGGGTTTGCGATTTTGATGAGCCTATTAACCTTAACGGCGATGCGCGTCCCGCAGCTTGCGCCTGCTTGGGCGATGGGTTTGACGCGCGCGCAATTGGGGCGACTAGAGCTGATCCGGACGGTGATGTTGGCCGTCTTGACGGGGGCGATTTCGTTGCCTTTAGGCTTGGCGCTTGCGTGGGTTTTGTTGGCGGTGGTCAATGTGGCAGCTTTTGGGTGGCGGTTGCCGATGTATCTGTTCCCATGGGATTATGCGCAACTTGGGGGGCTTGCGATACTGGCCGCAGGGTTGGCGGCGCTTTGGCCTGCGTTGCGATTGGCGCGTACGCCACCTGCTGATTTGCTGAAGGTGTTTTCAAATGAACGTTAGGTTGATTGTCGTTTTGTTGTGGCTGCCACTGGCAAGTCTGGCGCAGGGCTTTGCAGGGCTTGGGTCGGGTGCAGAGGGCTTTGCATTGCCTGAACCTAATCCGACGTTTCAATTTCCATCCGATGACGGGTCGCATCCGGATTTCAGGATCGAATGGTGGTATTTGACTGCGAATTTGACGGGCGATGACGGACGCGATTATGGGCTGCAATGGACATTGTTCCGCACCGCACTTGCCCCGACAGATGATGATGGCTGGTCCTCGCCGCAGCTTTGGATGGGGCATGCGGCTGTGACAACACCCGATGCGCATTTTGTGACCGAACGGCTGGCACGCGGTGGGATTGGGCAAGCAGGCGTGACCGTAGACCCGTTTGAAGCATGGATCGACGAATGGACATTTGCCGGACCAGATAGTGATGCAGTCTTGCGGGCCGCTGGCCCCGATTTCGCCTATGATATGACCCTACACGCAACACGACCACGGGTGTTCCACGGTGCTGCGGGGTATTCGGTGAAATCGGCTGGTGGGCGGGCGTCGTATTATTACTCGCAACCGTTCTATGAAATCGCGGGGACGTTGCAGTTGCCAACGGGCGATGTGGCGGTCACCGGAGACGCATGGCTGGATCGTGAATGGTCATCGCAACCTCTTGAGGCGGATCAGACGGGGTGGGACTGGTTCTCATTGTCGTTTGATGACGGGTCAAAGCTGATGGGCTTTTTGCTTCGTGGCGACAGCGTTTATACGCAAGCCACGCTGATCAGTGCGGACGGGACAACAGTGGCTTATCCGGATGGGGCGTTTAGCACACAACAGATCGTGCAATCAAAAGTCGCTGGGCGTGATGTGCCAACGACATGGAAGGTGATGTTGCCCGATGCAGGTATCGATGTCGTTGTATCAGCGTTGAACATACAAAGTTGGATGGACACGTCTGTGCCATATTGGGAGGGGCCCGTGCGCGTCACCGGCTCTCATAACGGGCGCGGGTATTTGGAGATGACAGGCTATGAATGATTGGTTTTGTGACCTTGACGGGCTTTGGTCATTTGCATGGGATCAAATAGGCGCACGCGATGGTGCGCGGCTTTGGGCGCTGTCGACGACAGGTAGGGATGGGTGGCCAGATGCGCGAACGGTTGTCTTGCGCGGGTCGGATGCAGACCAGAAAACGCTCCAGTTCCACACGGACTTATACTCTGAAAAGGTGAAAGACCTGCAATTGACCCCGTCCGCCAGCCTGCTCTGTTGGTTGCCCACGCCGATGCTGCAAATTCGGCTGCGGGTGAACGTGCGCGTCCAAAGCGGGGCGGCTGTATCGGGTATCTGGGAAAATGTGCCTGATCCGGCACGTCAATCTTATGGGACCACGCCGGCGCCTGCGACACCGATTACCTCTGCATTGGATTATACAAAACCGGCTGATCCGGCCGCCTTTGCAGTACTGGAATGCGCTGTCGATCAAATCGACCTGATGCACCTTGGTGCAGACCACCGACGGGCGATCTACTCACGAGGTGGTGACTGGGCGGGGCAATGGGTGGCGCCTTAGCGCAGGCATGCGCTAGAGAGGGCGGATGAATAACACACAGCTTCCTTTGACCCGTGATCTTGTCCTTATCGGGGGCGGCCATACCCATGCGCTTGTGCTGCGCAAATGGGGGATGAACCCGTTGGCAGGTGTGCGTCTGACTGTGATCAATCCCGGTCCAACAGCACCCTATTCTGGTATGTTGCCGGGTTTCGTGGCGGGGCATTATACCCGCGACGAGTTGGACATTGATCTGGTCAAGATTTGCCGATTTGCAGGCGCGCGCCTGATCCTCGGGGCGGCTGACGGGGTCGACCGCGTGGCGAAAACAGTGTCTGTTGCAGGCCGTCCGCCCATCGCGTTTGACGTGCTAAGCGTCGACGTGGGGATCACGTCCGCGATGCCTGCCCTGTCTGGATTTGCAGATCACGGTACGCCCGCCAAGCCGCTTGGGCCATTCGCCAGCAAATGGGATCATTACCGCACGACCGCTGAGGTGCCCAAAGTCGCCGTGATCGGTGGCGGCGTCGCCGGTGCAGAGCTTGCTCTGGCAATGCGCCATTCATTGGGCGCGCGCGCGACTGTTCATCTGATCGATCGGGGTGCTGTGCTAAAGGATCTTGGCGCGACTGCACGGGCAAAAATGCGCGCTGCTCTCGACAGCCATGATGTGCAAATTGTTGAGCAGGCGGATGTGACTGGCGTGGACCGGGTGGGTGTGCGACTGGCCGATGGGCGACACATTGCGGCCGGTTTTGTCACGGGGGCCGCAGGGGCGAAACCGCATGATTGGCAAGCCAATATCGGTGTTGCGATGCACGAGGGTTTCATCACCATTAACTCAACGCTGCAATCGTCTGATCCGGCGATCTTTGCCGTGGGGGACTGCGCCCATATGGCTGCAAACCCGCGCCCAAAAGCGGGTGTGTTTGCTGTGCGTCAAGCACCTGTCTTGGCCCATAATCTGCGGGCTGTTCTGGCGGGCGGTGATTTGCAAAGCTACGCACCACAGGGCGACTATCTCAAGCTTATTTCGCTAGGCAAGAAAAGCGCCTTGGCGGAAAAGTTTGGCACGGCTGTATCAGGTCCTTTGCTTTGGCAGTGGAAGGATCGGATTGACCGCAAGTTTATGGATAAATTCGTGGACTTGCCGCAGATGGCAGGCCCTGCATTGCCGCGCGATGTCGCGCTTGGATTGCTGGATACGCTGGGCGATAAGCCAATGTGCGGCGGCTGCGGTGCCAAGGTTGGACGCGGGGTGCTGCGCGAGGTGCTTGCTGATTTGCCAGCAACCAATCGCGATGACGTGCAAAGCATCGCAGGCGATGACGCCGCGATCTTGCGGACTGGCGGGCAAACGCAAATCATGACGACCGACCACTTGCGCAGCCTTACCGCTGACCCTGTGATTATGACGCGGATCGCTGCGGTGCACGCGCTTGGGGATGCTTGGGCGATGGGGGCTGCCCCACAAGCCGCAACAGCCACGATAATCTTGCCGCGCATGTCGTCTGAAATGCTGCGCCGGACATTGGCGGAAATCATGCAGACCGCGCATACTGTGATGGGCGATGCGGGGGCCGCAATCGTTGGCGGGCATTCGTCATTGGGCGATGAGTTGACCATCGGATTCGCGATCACGGGTCTGTGTGACGCTGATCCAATTACCATCTCAGGTGCGAAACCTGGTGATGTTTTGATCCTGACAAAGCCAATTGGCAGCGGGGTTCTCATGGCGGCTGAAATGGCGGGGCAGGCGCGAGGGGCAGATGTGGCCAGTGCGCTGAGCCTGATGACCACGGGGCAGGCAAAAGCGGCGCAAATTTTGCACGGTGCACATGCGATGACCGACGTCACCGGGTTTGGCTTGGTTGGACACCTCAGCGGCATATGCGAGGCATCGGGTGTCGACGCGATCATTGATCTGGATGCAGTGCCGTGGATGGACGGGGCGCTCGATTTGGCAATCGCAGGGGTGCGATCAAGCCTGTTCAAAGACAACCAATCAGGCGCTGGGCCGGTGTTTGGTGCGGACGGACCAAAGGGCGATTTGCTGTTTGATCCGCAAACGGCGGGTGGGCTGTTGGCCGCGATTGATGGGGGGCAGGCCAATGGCGTGCTTTGGTCCCTTCAGGCTGCGGGCTATCCAGCTGCAATTATCGGGCAAATCCAAGCTGGCGATGGTGCGGTCACAGTGCAGACAAAGCCTGCATAATCTGGTGGGATGCATCATCCTGGCCCGCGTCGTCTAGGGTGTTGACGGTGACGGTTGCAAGGGCGGAACGCAGCTGTGACCCGCGCGATTTTGCGTAGGCCGCATCGTAATGCTGTTCCATCAGGGCCTTTGCCAATGCGCAAAATTCACCCGCATCCAGCAGCGCCAACCAGCCATCGACGACCGCATGTCCGCGAATAGACCGAAGCGGGGCAAAGCGTGCCGCCAGCTCTGACGGATCAGCGATCATATCAGCATAAGCGGTTTCCAAAAACGCGGCGCGTGCGTCGATGGGGGCCTCGATCATGATACGTGGCGCTATGATCATTTTGGCCCACAGTTGTGGCGGTAGGTTGATCTGGCCGATTTTGGAACTTTCAGCCTCGACCACGATAGGGCGGGATGGGTCACACCCGTCAAGTGCAACCGCAAGGGCGGTTTCAAACCCCTTCTGATCGGGCTGCCCACCAGCAATAGCTCCTAGCGATGACCCGCGATGCCCGGCCAACCCTTCAAGGTCGATGACTTGAACGCCCATTGCGGTAAGGCGGGCCAGAATAGCGGTCTTGGCCGTGCCGGTATTGCCATCTAGCAAGACCAAATGGTGCGGCAGCGGGTTGTCATATAGGGCCTTTTTAACGAGCCTACGCCATTGCATATAGCCGCCGTTGACGATGTCCGCGCGCCAGCCAATCTGTTGCAGGATCATGGTGAATGACCCTGACCGTTGGCCGCCCCGCCAGCAATAGACCAAGGGCTGCCAGCTTCCGTCGTGGTGGGCCAATGGCCCTGCGACGTGATCAGCGACGTTGCGGGCGACAAGGGTCGCGCCCAGCTTGCGCGCATCAAACGGACTGACTTGTTTGTACATCGTCCCGACATCTGCGCGCTGGTCGTTGGACAAAGCAGGCAGATTGATCGCGCCAGGCACATGGTCAACCGCGAATTCCGCAGGAGAGCGCACGTCAATGACGGTGTCAAAGCCATGGGTCAACATGGCACGGATGCTATCAAACGTTTGGGGCATGCTTAGGGTATTGCAGCAAAGGCGCGCGCGAACAACGTCAATCGGGGGCGCCGAAAATCCGCGCTGCGTGTTCCGCCAGATAGATGCGCAGCCAAGGTGTAAACCGGTTTGGGTCTGCGGCGACGTGCTGGCGCAAATCAGCAATGGACACCCACGCAGCCTCGGACACCTCATCAGGATTAAGGGCCATTGGTAGATCGCGGGTGGCTTGTGCGGTGAACAGATCGACGACCTCGTGTTCAATCATATCGCCGCCAACATCTGCGCGGTATTCGATGACACCCCGATGAACGAGATCCAGTCCGCTGATCCCCATCTCTTGCGTCAGGCGACGGGCCGCGCACGTGGTGGGGTCTTCTTCCCAATGCGGATGAGTGCAGCAGGTGTTCGCCCATAAACCTGGCGTGTGGTATTTGCCCAATGCGCGGCGCTGGAGCAAAATTGCGTCATCACACATCACGAACACAGACACCGCTTTGTGGCGCAGCCCAGCGATATGCGCATGTAGTTTTTCGACGGGCTGTAATGTGCCGTCTACCCAAGCTGGTATTATCGTGGTCAAAGTGCGGTCCCCCTGCGTGGACCTGCGATAATTGCCAATGGGTCTGACTTCAAGGCGAACGTGGGTCAATTGGTCTCAGTGGCCTGAATGTTGTGATCTGTACCGCAGGGGCGTATCATTTTTGGATAATCTAGGGGAACAGATATGACCGCCGATCTCGTAACCGAAAAAGCCCAAGCCGCCGCATGGTTCGAAGCCCTGCGCGATCAGATCGTGACAGCATTCGAAGGGTTGGAAACCAGCCATACGGATGGACCCACTGCCGATTTTGCAGCTGGTCGATTTGAGCAAACAGCAACAAAACGCACGGCCGATGATGGCAGCGATGCAGGTGGTGGTTTGATGTCGGTCATGCGTGGCGGGCGGGTGTTCGAAAAAGTTGGTGTGAATACGTCGACTGTTTACGGCCAGCTTGGCGCTGCCGCGCAAAGTGCGATGGCCGCGCGTGGCGTGCCCGGTATGGATTCCGACCCGCGGTTTTGGGCATCGGGTATTTCACTGGTCGCACATATGCAAAACCCGCAAGTGCCTGCCGTCCACATGAACACCCGTATGTTTTGGACCCCGCATGCATGGTGGTTTGGGGGTGGGTCTGACCTGAACCCGTGCTTGGAATTTGCCGAAGATACGGCGCATTTCCATGACACCCAAAAATCGCACCTCGATCCACATGGTCTGGATCTGTATCCGGCGCTGAAGAAATGGGCGGACGAGTATTTCTATATTCCGCACCGCAATCGGGCGCGGGGTGTTGGTGGCATCTTTATGGATGATCGCAACACGGGTGACTGGGCGGCAGATTTCGCCCTGACCCAAGACATCGGCCGGGCGTTCCTGCCCGCGTATCTACCGCTTGTCGAAAAGCGGCGCGTGATCCCGTGGGATGAGGCTGATAAAGACGCGCAGTTGGTGCATCGCGGTCTCTATGCGGAATACAATCTTGTGTATGATCGCGGGACCAAGTTTGGGCTGGCCACAGGGCATGACGCAGACGCCGTATTGATGAGCCTGCCGCCAATGGCGAAATGGTATTAAGCAAGCGGGGCTAGGGGCGCTGCCCCCGGCCCGTGGCCTCCCCCGACATATTTTTGCTCGGAAAAAGGGTTAGCCTCCGCGCACAGTGTCGATCATTAACTGGACATTGTCGGGGTTCGCGTCAGGTGTGATCCCGTGTCCAAGGTTGAAGATATGCGGGCCATTTTTGAAAGCTGCGCAAATGCGGCGGGTTTCATCGACCAAGTCTTGGCCGCCGGTCACCATATGCCGTGATGCAAGGTTGCCTTGAACGCATCCATCAATTTGCACGTGCTCTGCCGCCCAAGCCGCATCAACTCCATCGTCGAGTGCGATGCAATCTGCGCCCGTCGCCGCGTGCAGGTCGACGTATCGTTCCCCAGCGCCGCGCGGGAATGCGATGATCGGCACATGTGGATATTTTGCCTTGAGGGCTGCCACGATTGTCTGGATCGGCTTGATCGAGAAATCGTAGAAATCAGCGCCTTCCAGCGATCCGGCCCAGCTGTCGAAGAGTTTGACGACTTCTGCGCCTGCCTCGATCTGCGCGGACAAGTAGCTGATTGTGCCTTCGGTGATTCGGTTTATCAGGCCTTCGAAAACAGCACGGTTGCCGTCTTTAAGCGCGTGCGCGGGGCCTTGGTCAGGGGTGCCTTTGCCTGCGATCATATAAGTCGCGACTGTCCACGGCGCACCTGCGAAACCGATCAATGTTGTCTCGGGCGGCAGTTCAGACCGCAAGATTTTGATCGTTTCATAGATTGGGTTCAGCGTGTCGTGGATCGCGTCAAGCGGTTTCAACGCAGCCAGTTCGTCCGCAGTTGTGATCGTCGATAGGCGTGGCCCTTCACCGGTGACAAACCACAGGTCTGCACCCAAGGCTTGGGGCAACAACAAGATATCGGCAAACAGGATCGCTGCGTCGAATCCATAGCGGCGGATTGGCTGCAATGTGACTTCTGCGGCTAACTCCGGATTATAGCACAGCGACAAAAAGTCGCCTGCTCGGGCCCGGGTTGCTTTGTACTCGGGCAGGTAACGACCTGCCTGTCGCATCATCCAAATAGGGGGTGTCTCGAGGGTTTCCCCTGCAAGGGCCCGCAAAATTGTCTTGTTGTGTGTCATAAGATGCTGTCCGTCTGGTTCACTGTCGGTGGTTTCAAGAACGAAGGTCGTTGTCAATATCGCTGCTGCTGACTAGAACGATTGCATGACAAATATCATGCCTTCATCTAGTGCGCCGTTCCGAATTGGCACGCGTGGATCACCGCTTGCGCTCGCGCAGGCTCATGAAACCCGTGACCGGTTGGGGGCTGCGTTTAATCTGCCCGCCGATGCGTTTGAAATCGTGGTGATCAAGACGACTGGCGATGATCCGACGCTGATCAATGCGGACATCGCGCTTAAGACAATTGGCAACAAAGGCCTGTTCACAAAAGAGATCGAAGACGCGCTGCTGGGCGGTAAAATCGACATTGCTGTGCATTCGATGAAAGACATGCCCGTCGCGCAGCCAGACGGGTTGTTGCTTGATACGTATCTGCCACGTGAAGACGTGCGCGATGCGTTTGTGTCTGTCGGTGCGCTTCAACTGGCCGATATTGCGGCGGGTGCGACCATTGGGTCGTCGTCGTTGCGACGGCGTGCGCAGCTTTTGGCGCGCAGGCCCGATCTGAACGTCGCTGAATTTCGCGGCAATGTGCAGACCCGTTTGCGCAAACTGCATGACGGCGTGGCCGATGGGACATTTCTAGCCGTGGCCGGATTGCGCCGTTTGGGCATGACCGACGTGCCGCATGTGGCGATGGAGGTCGACGATATGCTGCCCGCCGTTGCCCAAGGTGCGATTGGCATTGAGCGGCGGGTGGATGACACCCGTGCCGCGCATATGCTGGCGGCGATCCACGATGTACCAACGGGTTTGCGGTTGGTGGCCGAGCGGGCATTTTTGGCGGATTTGGACGGGTCGTGCCATACGCCGATCGCGGCATTGGCTGAAATTGAAGGTGACCAGATGCGCCTGCGCGGAGAAATCCTGCGCGAGGACGGATCAGAGGCATTGTCGGACGATGTGACCGGACCCATTGCCGATGGCCCCGCGATGGGCCGTGCAATGGCCAAGCGGTTATTGGATCGCGCTGGGCCAGGCTTCTTTTCGCACCGTTAAGCGGGTGTGACGGGGATGCGGCCCTTGTCGGTCAGCGCCCAACATTTGCGGTCTTCGAATACCACAGGCACCAACACGCGGCCACGGCCAGCGCCAGCGTCGATATTGACCCGTGTGCCATAGTGGGTCGGATAGTCGATTGCGGTATGTCCGTGCACAAGTAGCCTGCCGAAATCATGACCGGTTTCTAAGAAACCTTCTCTGATCCACATCATGTCTTCCGGGTCTTGCACCGCGAGGGGGATGTTTGGACGTAGGCCGGCGTGCACAAAAATTAAGGTGTCTGTTTCGTGATACAGTGCGCGGGTGTTCACAAAGTCCAGATGCGCTTGGGGAACCTGTTGTTGCGCCCATGCGACGATCTCGTCGTTGCGCAGGTCGCCTGTGTCGGTCGTGTAGTGGGTCAGCCGTTCTAGTTCGCCGTCAGGCTGATTGAAATTTGGTGTCCCTAAGATACCGTAGGAGGCAAGCGTCGCGGCACCACCAAGGCGCGGGTTCACCCACGACAGGCCAGGTGCAATCATCGGGTCATGCTCGGCCCCTTGGGTCACAAAGTCGTAGAACATTCGGTCGTGGTTGCCCTTGAGACAGGTCCAGTTCCGGCCTGCTGCCTCGCCTTCGATCAGGGTATCGATGACTGCGCGGCTGTCGGGACCGCGGTCGGTATAGTCACCCATAAAGACGATTTCTGCGTCTGGGCCTCCGTCGTTTTCGATGAGGGACAGCGCGTTGTCGAGCATTGCTTTTTGACCGTGAATGTCACCAATCGCATAGATCATATTGTAGCCTTTTGGTTAGGATGGCAGGTGTCGCTGTTGCCCTTATAGGGCAATGCGCCCCACCCGCCATCCCGCTGATTTTAAACCTCGAAAGTCAACCGCTTGACCTGCTGAAACATACCGGTTTCTTGGAGCGCGTCGATCGCAATCTCTGGCACGGCGTCGTCAACATAAAGCAGCGCGATTGCCTCGCCCTTCACACCTGCACGGCCAAGCGTAAAGTTCGCGATGTTCACGCCGTGGCCACCCATGGTATGGCCCAGAGTGCCGATGATGCCGGGCACGTCTTCGTTGGTGGTGTAAAGCATATGCGCCCCGACTTCGGCGTCGACATTGATCCCTTTGATCTGGATGAACCGTGGCTTGCCGTCGCTGAACACAGTGCCCGCGACAGAGCGTTCGCGCTTGCCCGTTACAACCGTCACTTTGATGTAACCGTCAAAAGTCCCCGACTGGTCTTGCTTGGTTGTCGAGATTTGGATGCCGCGTTCTTTCGCGATCACCGGCGCGCTGACCATGTTGGTATCAGGGTTCGCTTTTTTCATAATCCCCGCGATTGTCGCTGCTGTCAGCGCTTTGAGGTTCATGTCAGACACGACGCCGTCGAACAGGATGTTGATCGCGGTGATCGGCTCGTCGCTCATTTGACCAATGAAGTTACCCAAATGGCCCGACAGTTTGATCCACGGCCCCATAACCTTGGCTTCTTCTGCGGTCACGGACGGCATGTTGAGCGCGTTGGTGACAGCACCTGTTAGCAGGTAGTCTGACATTTGCTCGGCCACTTGCAGGGCGACGTTTTCTTGTGCCTCTGTTGTGGCGGCCCCAAGGTGCGGGGTCACAACGACATTGGGCAGGTTGAATAATGGGCTATTTATAGCTGGTTCAACAGCAAACACATCAAACGCAGCACCCGCAACGTGGCCGGATTTGAGCGCGTCAGCTAAAGCCTGTTCGTCCACCAGACCGCCACGCGCACAGTTGATAATGCGCACGCCCTTTTTTAGTTTGGTGATGTTTTCGGCAGACAAGATATTCGCTGTCTGGTCAGTGTAAGGCACGTGCAACGTGATGAAATCGGCGTTGGCTAACAGCTCTTCCAACTCGACCTTTTTCACGCCCATCTTTTCTGCTTTTTCTTCGCCAAGATAGGGGTCGTAGGCCATGACCTTCATCCTCAATGCACGCGCACGGTCGCAAACGATGCCACCAATGTTGCCCGCGCCAATGACGCCTAGTGTTTTGCCAGTCAGCTCAACACCCATGAACTTGGACTTTTCCCATTTGCCTGCATGAGTGGACGTGGACGCCTCCGGGATTTGACGCGCCACGGCAAACATCATCGCAATCGCATGTTCGGCGGTGGTGATCATATTGCCGAACGGCGTGTTCATAACGATGATACCCGCCTTGGACGCGGCGTCTTTATCGATGTTGTCGGTGCCGATACCGGCGCGGCCGATAACCTTAAGGTTCGTCGCCGCAGCGATGATTTTCGCGGTCGCCTTTGACGCCGACCGGATCGCCAAGCCGTCATATTTTGAGATCGCGGCTAAAAACGCGTCTTTGTCTTTGCCCAATTCAGGCAAGAAATCGACATCAATGCCGCGGTCTTTGAAGATTTGCACAGCTGCTTCAGAAAGGCTGTCGGAAATAAGAACTTTAGGGGCCGTCATGGCACACTCCTATTGAAAATTGGGTGGGGAGGGATGGGCAATCTGCCCACCGCATTATGTGTTCAGCTCGGCCTCAAACGCCCAAGAAAGCCATGGCAACATGGTTTCGATATCAGACGTTTCAACCGTGGCACCGCACCAGATACGAAGGCCCGCAGGTGCATCGCGGTAAGCACCGATATCCAGGGCGATATTTTCATCGGCCAGACGCTTGGCCACGCCCTTAGCGAACACAGCTCCGTCGGTAATCCGGTCATCTGTGAACTTGAGGCAAACGGACGTATTTGAACGTGTGGCTTTATCAACGGCCAGATTGTCGATCCAATCATTGGCCGCACAGAAATTCCACACCGCACGTGCGTTGGCATTGGCACGGTGCTGCAACGCATCCAGGCCGCCAATCGACTTGGCCCATTTCAGCGCAACAAGGTAATCTTCAACGGCCAGCATCGACGGGGTGTTGATTGTCTCACCTTTAAAAATGCCTTCGATCAATTTGCCGCCTTTGGTCAGGCGGAAAATCTTGGGGAGTGGCCATGCAGGGGTGTAGTTTTCGAGCCGCTCAACAGCGCGAGGTGACAAGATAATCATCCCATGCGCTGCTTCACCGCCCATGACTTTTTGCCAAGAGAACGTTGCGACATCGAGCTTGTCCCAAGGCAGGTCTTGGGCAAACGCGGCAGACGTTGCATCGCAAAGCGTCAGGCCAGCACGGTCGGTGGGGATCATATCACCATCAGCCATGCGCACGCCGGACGTCGTGCCGTTCCATGTAAAGCAAACATCGTTGTCGTAATTCAGGGCTGCCATATCCACGATGTGGCCGTAATCAGCAAGGTGCGTGGTCGCGTCGATCTTCAGCTGCTTGACCACATCCGTGACCCAGCCTGCGCCAAAGCTTTCCCATGCAACCATCTGCACAGGACGTTCACCCAACAGGGACCACATGGCCATCTCGTACGCGCCGGTGTCGGATGCGGGCACAATGCCGATCCGGTAATCATCTGGCACGCCGAGGATCTCGCGGGTCAGGTCAATCGCTTCGGCTAATTTGGATTTGCCCACGGCTGCGCGATGTGAACGGCCCAAGGGGGCGCCCGCTAAATCAGACAGTTTCCAAGTGGGGGGTTTGGCACAAGGGCCAGAAGAAAAACGCGGATTCATCGGCCGCGTGGCCGGTTTCGTCATAACCATCACTGGTATCCTCACAGATAATCGCCCTTCGTTGGGGAAGGGTGTCCCGCTTCCCGACCTAGCGGCGCACGGGGCCTTTCACAACAGTGAAAAGGACGCTAAACCGCCGCTACACTTACTTTTTGCGACGCTGATGACGCCAATCGGAAACTTGAGGACTGCGCATATGTTTATGGTCACGCTGATCTGCAATCCGGCCCAAGGGCCATTAAATCCAACACTGGTTGAGAATTTACGCAGTGCATGGGGTGGTGATACATCCAAATGGCTGGCCATTGGTGAAGCGGTTGAGTTCGAGATTTTGCAGCGGCCTGATAATTTCGAATCTGTCTGGAAAGACCTGCAATCGGCGGGTGTCGATCTGGTTGTCTTGCCAACTGAAAACCGCGTCAAAAAGATGCTGCTTGCAGATATGGACAGCACCATGATCCAGCAAGAATGCATTGACGAACTTGCGGATGAAGCAGGCGTTGGCGCGCGTGTGGCTGACATCACAGCCCGTGCCATGAACGGCGAATTGGATTTCGAGGCGGCATTGATCGAACGGGTTGGTCTGCTTGCAGGACTTGATGAAGGCGTGATTGACCAAGTTCTCAACACCCGCATTACCTATATGCTCGGCGGGACTGATTTGTTGCGCACGATGAAGGGCGCGGGCGGACATGCGGCGCTGGTATCAGGGGGCTTCACGGCCTTCACGGCACAGGTTGCGACGACGCTTGGATTCGATGAGAATCGGGCCAATACGTTGCTTGTCGCGAACGGTAAACTGACGGGTGACGTGGGGCGCCCGATCTTGGGCCGCGAAGCCAAAGTGCAGGCGCTGGAAGAAATCACCGCGCAGATTGGCATCCACGAACGCGATGTGATCGCTGTGGGTGATGGGGCCAATGATCTGGGGATGTTGATTCGTGCGGGCGTTGGCGTGGCGCTACACGCAAAACCCGCCGTTCAGGCGCAATGCGATGTGCGCGTGAACCACGGGGATTTGTCGGCGCTGCTGTTCGTTCAAGGCTACAGCCGCGCCGACTTTGTTGCTTAGGCTTCGGTTGGACCGTTGGCTGCTTTCCAATCGGCAATGCCGCCGACATTGGTGACATTTTCATATCCCATATCTACCAATGTCTTGCCCGCGAGCGCCGCCTGACCGCCAGCGCCACAGACCAAGTAAATATCGGCATCCTTTTGCATAAATTCTTTATGGTGGGGCAAAGCAGGATCGGCTGCAAATTCCATGAAGCCACGGGCGACGCGGTGCGCGCCTTTGATGGTGCCCGATGCGGCGATGTCGCTGCTATCGCGCACGTCAATCCAGACGCCAGCACCGGTGGCATGTTTGGCAATAGCGTCTGCGGTACTCATTCGGGTGACAACGGCGTCGGCGTCTTGAAGATAGTCGTAGGCGGTTTTCATATGAGCGCTCCTTAAAAGCAGATTTTCGTTGGAAAAACATTCGGACAAGATGCCCGGACGGTGCAACAGGGAAGTTGTGATATAACCCTATCACCAGAGGGTTCCGCAAGGCTAGCGCAGTTGCAAATGGCTCGACCCGCGCTATTTAAGTTTAAGAAACCAAGCGGTAGCCGCCGGATTCGGTGACCAACAAACGGGCATTGGACGGATCGGGTTCGATCTTTTGGCGCAAGCGGTAGATGTGCGTTTCCAGCGTATGCGTGGTGACACCTGCGTTATAGCCCCAAACTTCGTGCAACAGTACGTCGCGTGGGACAACGCCATCGGCAGACCGGTAAAGGAACTTGAGGATGTTCGTTTCCTTTTCGGTCAGACGGACCTTTTTGTCGTCTTCAGTCAGGAGCATCTTTTGGGCAGGCTTGAACGTATAAGGGCCCATCTGGAATACGGCGTCTTCGGACTGTTCATGAGCGCGCAACTGGCTGCGGATGCGGGCCAATAAAACAGGGAACTTGAACGGCTTGGACACATAGTCGTTCGCGCCAGCATCAAGTCCGTAGATCGTGTCTGCATCACTGTCTTGCGCGGTGAGCATTATAATCGGGCATTTTACGCCCTGCTTGCGCATTAACCGGCATAGCTCGCGTCCGTCGGTATCAGGCAGACCCACATCGAGGATCATCAGTTCGTAAAGACCCTCTTTGGCCTTCACCATCGCGCTGGCACCATCATCGGCCTCGAACACGTCGAAGTCTTCGGTCATAAGCAATTGCTCACCCAAGGCCTCGCGCAGGTCGTCGTCGTCGTCCACGAGAAGAATTCTTTTGAGTTGTCCCATGACAGTCTCCTTTGCTACTGATCTATCAAGTGTGTGTCAGACACGTGCACGGCAAGTTTTCTGAACACAAAATCACACGGACGTGTGACCAATGCACCAAATGTTTCAATTTGGGCCAAACAGGATTAACCTTTGAAACATATGAGGACCACATTCGCATGAGCTTTGCCCCCGATGTAACCGAACGACTGGCCCGCGCCCGCGCTGATCTGCGCATGGGCGTGCCTGTTGTGCTGGATGGCGGTGCTGTGATGCTGGCAGCTGAGACGCTGGACGCGGCACGGCTGGCGCATCTGCGCGGGCTTGGCGGTGATCCGGTGCTGGCTGTGACGGGCTGGCGGGCGAATACGCTGAAGGCGCGCGCCTATGACGGTGATCTGGCGCGGATCGTGCTGCCATCTGACGCAACGCTGGCGTGGGTGCGGTCGGTCGCTGACCCCGCCGATGATCTGCGAAGTCCGATGAAAGGGCCGCTGCAAACCCGCCGCGAAGGGGCTGCGGATATGCACCGCGCCGCGATTGCGCTGTGCAAGGCTGCCCGTTTGCTGCCTGCCGCCATTGTCCTGCCCGTAGCCGACACCACGGGGTTCGCACTGGCGCATAATCTGACTTTGGTTTCTGGCGCCGCAGCACTTGATACTGGGCTGAGCCCGCTGAACCCGATTATCTCGGCGCGCTTGCCGTTGGAGGTATCAGAGGCCGGACGTCTGCACATTTTCCGCCCAGATGACGGGGCAGAGGAACACTATGCCATCGAGATCGGTCAACCTGCGCGTGACAAGCCCGTGCTGTCGCGACTGCATTCTGCGTGTTTTACTGGCGACCTGCTGGGGTCACTAAAATGCGACTGCGGTCCACAGTTGCGCGGCGCACTCGCGCAGATGGGGGCTGAGGGGGCAGGGGTTTTGTTGTACCTGAACCAAGAAGGTCGCGGGATTGGGCTTGCCAATAAAATGCGGGCGTATTCATTGCAGGATCAAGGATTTGATACCGTCGAGGCCAATCACCGGCTTGGGTTTGACGATGATGAACGCGATTTTCGTATTGGGGCCGAAATTTTGAAACGGATGGGCTTTCATGCCGTGCGTTTGCTGACCAACAATCCCGCCAAAGTGGCGCGGATGGAAGGGGCGGGCGTGCAGGTGACTGAACGCGTGCCTTTGATTGAAGGGGCTAACCCGCACAACCATGCCTATCTTGCGACCAAGGCTGCGAAGTCGGGGCATTTGTTATAGGCCGGACGCGACCCAAGGGTCGCAGATGAGTATTTCGGAAAAAGCGAGGCGGATGATGGGCCCTTATGACCTGATGGTAATGCCAACCCATGTGCGGTTTGCGGGGCGGCGGTTTGCGCGTACGATTGGACGTGGTGGCGTTACGGACCACAAGGCTGAAGGTGATGGTGCAACCCCGCGCGGCGCCCACCGAATTGTCGGGATGTTGTACCGCCCTGACCGTATGGCACGACCTGCGGATTGGGCGTTGCCGATTGGGCCGACGGATTTGTGGTCTGACGATGTGGCCGACCCTGACTACAATATGATGGTGCGCGCGCCGCATGGTTTTAGCCACGAGGCGCTGCGCCGTGCTGACCCGATGTATGATCTTGTGCTGATCACGGATTGGAATTGGCCCCTTGCTGTTAAGGGACGCGGGTCCGCGATTTTCATCCATGCATGGCGCGGCAAAGGGCGGTCAACTGCCGGATGTGTTGCGTTCCGCCCTGATCATTTACAGTGGATCGCGCAACGAATTCGCCGCAGTAGCAACGTTGTTATCGCATAACGGCTGGACCTTTGGCAGAAAATGAGTGCAAACCAAAAGGCGAACACGATGAAACACCAAGGCCACTTTATGACTCCTGATGAAATTTCCAAGCTGCCCTACCGTCCTTGCGTAGGCATTATGCTGGCAAACACGCGCGGCCACGTTTTTGTGGGCCAGCGATTGGACCGTGATACTGACGCGTGGCAGATGCCCCAAGGCGGTGTCGACAAAGGCGAAAAAACCCAAGACGCTGCGATCCGCGAGTTGTGGGAAGAAACGGGTGTGACCGCTAATCTGATAACGATCGAGGCCGAAAGCCGTGGATTGATCCCTTACGACTTGCCCGCTGATTTGGTCCCGAATATTTGGGGCGGTCGCTATCGCGGCCAAGAACAAAAATGGTTTCTGATGCGGTTCCACGGGTCCGATGACCAGATAAACATCGCAACCGCACACCCTGAATTTTCCGAATGGAAATGGCTGCCCAAGGAAGACCTGGTTGCCAACATCGTTCCGTTCAAGCGGAGCGTCTATGAGCAGGTGCTTGCTGAATTTTCAAACGCGCTGTGAAAATCGCATTTGCCGCCATCGCACTGACGGTCATCGCCGGACAGGCGACGGCCCTTTCATGTGTTCGCCCCGACGCCGTACGCACGTTTGAACGGGTGTCCGAAGATTCAGATTCTTATTACCTGCTTTACGGAACGCTTGATTTCGACGCGACCAAGCAGCCAAAAGGTGTTGTGAACGAAGAACGTAATCCAGCCCCAATTGTGGCCCAATTCGCGGGATTCGCATTGAACAAAGGCGGATTTACGACGCCATATGCAAGCACAGTGACGCTGCAGCCAGTTTGCTATGGCCCGTGGTGCGGCAGTGTAACGCCTGATGTGCAATCGCTGTTCTTTGCGAAGGTCGATGGCGATGCTGTCATTATCGAAGCGAACCCATGTGGGGGGCAAATTTTCCCAGATCCATCTCAGGCATTGTTGGACACGATGACCGCCTGCATGAACGGCAATTGCCCTTAACGTAGTTGGCGTCGACCGATCATCTTTAGCTGCGGGAGCGTTTGACCTTGCGGTCCGTCTTGGCGGCCTTCTTTTTCGAAGATCCGGCCTTACGACGCGGAGGTTTGCCACGACCACCACGAGACGGGCCACGAGACGAACCGCTTGGCATTGCGGTTCCGTCAAGCGTGATCAGCTCGGCGGTTAGGCCACCGGTGATAGGGCCAGCTTCTGCCAGCTTGACGACAACGCGCTGTCCTAGCCCGATTTTGATCCCCGATCTGGACCCCGACAACGTTTGGCTGTCATGGTCATAGTCGAAATATTCGGTCCCCAATGTGCGGATAGGCACCAGCGCGTCAGCACCCGTTTCATCCAGCTTCACAAATATGCCAAACTTGGCGATACCACTGATCCGACCGGACAATTCGACACCCATGCGCTCTGACAAGAACGCAGCAAGATAGCGATCGGTTGTGTCACGTTCGGCGACCATCGACCGACGTTCTGTATCGGAAATCTGCTTGGCGGTTTCCGTCAGATGATCGACATCCCAAGGCGACAACCCATCGTCACCCCAGCGGTGTGACTTGATCAACGCGCGGTGCACGATCAAATCGGCATAGCGTCGGATCGGCGATGTGAAATGTGCGTATGCCTTTAACGCCAAGCCAAAGTGGCCGAAATTCTCGGGGAAATAATAGGCCTGCGTCATGGACCGAAGGGTCGAGATATTGATCAGCTCGGCGTAATCTGTACCACTGGCTTGCTGCAACAAACGGTTCAAGTGAGCGGTTTGCAAAACCTGACCCTTGGCCAGCTGAAGACCGGACGCATTCGCGACCTCACGCAGCAATTCAAGCTTTTCCGGGCTTGGCTCTTCGTGCACACGGAACAGCAGTGGCGTCTGCTTGGCGATCAATGTCTCGGCAGCGGCGACGTTCGCCAGCACCATGAATTCTTCGATCAGTTTATGCGCGTCAAGACGGTCCTTAAAGTTCACTGATGTGACCTTGCCATTATCGTCCAGAACGATTTGGCGCTCTGGCAGGTCAAGTTCCAACGGCTGACGTACCGCACGGGCGTTTTTCAGCGCGGCATAGGCGGCATAAAGCGGTCGGATGACGTCCGTAACCAACGGGGCGACTTGATCGTCAGGCGCGCCGTCCATCGCGGCCTGCACCTGTTCGTAATTCAACGAGGCGACAGATTTCATCAAGGCGCGGTGGAATTCGTGGCTGACTTTATTGCCTTCGGTGTCAATGCGCATGGCAACCGCCAAACAGGCGCGGTCCACACCTTCATGCAGTGAGCACAGATCACCTGACAAACTGTCGGGCAGCATCGGGACAACCCGATCCGGGAAATACGAGGAGTTGCCACGCTTGCGGGCTTCGCGGTCGAGTTCGGAATTTGGGGTGACGTAATGGGCGACATCGGCAATCGCGACCCAAATGGTCATTTCGCCGTTGTCATGTGTTTCGACATAGCAGGCATCGTCGTGGTCGCGGGCATCCCACGGGTCGATTGTGACCAAGGGCATGTCGCGCAGATCTTTGCGGTTGTCCAATGGGGCAGCTTCTGCGGCCGCCGCTTCTGCGATAACCTCATCTGGGAAATGATCGGGGATACCGTGCTGGTGAATAGCGATCAGGGATACAGCGCGCGGCTGCGAAGGGTCACCTAAACGGGCAACGATGCGCGCCTTGGGCAAGCCCATGCGCCCCTTAGGACCGGATTGTTCGGCCTCGACCAGTTCGCCGTCCTTGGCATCGCCAGTGGCACCCTCTGGGATGGTCCACTCTCTGTCGGACCCCTTTTCAATTGACAGCACACGCCCGCCTTCTGATCCGGCACGGTACACACCCAAAATGCGTTCTGCGACGTTGTCGAGACGGCGGATCATACGGCCCGTGTGGCTGTAGTCCTCGGTTGGTGCGACAGCGACGCGCGCCAAAATGCGGTCGCCCTTGCCCAAAGCGGGGTCGCCGTCGCGAAGTGTCATCAAGATGACCGGCTCCGCGCCTGTGCCAGCCCATTCCAGCGGACGGGCAAACAGATCGCCATCCGAATCAACACCGGCAATCTCCAGCACGGACACTGGCGGCAGGTCTTCGGCGTCGCGATAGCTTGACTTGCGTTTGGTCAAACGACCCTCGTCCTCCAATTCGCGCAGCACGCGTTTTAGATCAATGCGCTGGGCGCCCTTGATGTCAAACGCCTTGGCGATGTCGCGCTTGGCGGCTTTGGTGGGATGGTCGGAAATCCACTGCAGGATTTCGGCTTTTGATGGGATCTGTTTCATGCCCACGCCCTAACACGCAGACTTGGGCGCGTCACCCCGCCCGACGCCCTAGGCGAAATAGTTGGACAGAATGCGCAGATAGATCGCCTTGAGCTGGCCAATTTGGTCAACAACAACACGTTCGTCGACTTGATGCATCGTGTGGCCGACCAGTCCGAATTCAACCACAGGGCAGTGGTTTTTGACAAAGCGGGCATCAGATGTGCCGCCAGAGGTCGACAGTTCAGGTGTGCGCCCAGTCTCGGCCTTTACCGCGCCTGCGACCAGATCAGACAAGTCACCGGGAGGGGTGATGAAACTTTCGCCGGAGACCGAGATCTTCATGGCCACGGTGACACCTGTCTCGGCCATGATCTTGGCGGCTTCGGCTTGCAGCCACGCGGACACAGATGCGCCACTATGTTGGTCATTGAACCGAATGTTCACTGTAGCGGTCATTTGCGCCGGAATCACATTGGTCGCAGGATTGCCAGTGTCGATCGTGACCACCGCCAAAGACGACGGATCAAAATGATCGGTGCCCTGATCCATCTCGTGCGAGGCCAAGCGGTCCAGCAGGCGGACGCCCGCATGCAGCGGATTTTTGGCGCGGTGCGGATAGGCAGAATGGCCTTGGACCCCAGTCACAGTGATCCAAGCGGTTAACGACCCACGGCGGCCAATTTTCATCGCTTCGCCCATGACATCAGGGCAGGTGGGTTCGCCCACCAAACACACGGACATCGCCTCGTTGTTGGCATCCATCCAATCAAGTAACGCGACGGTTCCGTCTAAGGCCACACCTTCCTCGTCGCCCGTTATGGCCAGCACAACAGCGCCATCCGGCGGTGTGTTTTGCACAAAGTCGATGGCTGCGGCGGCAAAGGCGGCAACGCCGGATTTCATGTCCGTGGCTCCACGACCGTAAAGAAACCCGTCCTTAATCTCGGCACCGAACGGGGGCATTGTCCAAGCCGCCTCGTCACCCAAAGGAACAACATCGGTGTGGCCGTTAAATCCGAACGTCCGGTTGGCACCTTTGCGGCCCCAGCGCGCGTACAAATTGCAAATCCCACCACGATCCACGCGGGTGCAGTCAAACCCTGCATCAGACAACAGCGTGTCCAGCAATACCAATGCACCACCTTCAATCGGGGTGACAGAAGGGCAGCGCACGAGGGCTGCGGTCAGGGCAACAGGGTCTGTATTTGTCGGCATGGTCGTGTCCTTTTCATTGCGGTCTGGCTAGCCCGCATCGGGCTTTATCGCAAGTGAAGGTTGTGACATCGGAGTCACACAAAATTCGGGTTACGTTGGGGTAAGGCGATAAACCGTTCTTTCAAAAGAGAAATATCGCGTAGCGTGAACGTAATAAGTGACCCGAGGCAGGGCAGGCCCTAAATGGGTGTAGGCACGGGCAGTGTGCCACAACATATAGACGAGAGGGCAAAACTCTCGGTGGGCGAATGCCTTGTTATCAGGTCCGTTAGGGCATG
This sequence comes from Yoonia sp., assembly GCA_023955335.1. Taxonomy (GTDB): domain Bacteria; phylum Pseudomonadota; class Alphaproteobacteria; order Rhodobacterales; family Rhodobacteraceae; genus Yoonia. The sequence continues at coordinate 49,778 of JAGSGF010000006.1, read as the reverse complement.
AGGCAAGAACAATGGTTACAGCAAAGGTGCTGACCTCGATCATAACGACTGCGGTTTACACAGCGAAATTGGCTGTGGTGGCCTGCGCATGAGCTGGATTGGTCTTCGGGACATATTAGGTGGTGTGTTCAGCCCGATTGGGCTTGGCCGTGCCGACCGTGCGCCGTTTGATCTGAACGCGGTCATGCCGCGTGGTACGTTGATGATGGAATTTGCGTCGGATCCGCGTGGCGGGGCGCAGACATTGCTGAACTATGGATCGTCGCATCCTTGGGCTGCCGGGCTGACGCTTACGCTTGGTGGGAACGGGGCGTTGACGCTGACGCAGTGGCAGGGTGACCAACGCCGTGTTCACCGACTTGCGACTGACGTGTTGACCGTGAAACCAAGCGTGACCGTAACCTATACATGGGATGCGCCCTTGCGGCGCGGTGTCCTTGCGCTTGAGGTCGGGAATAGTGTTCCGGTATTTGCGGAATTGATTTCTCCGTTGCCACTGTCGATGCGTGACGGTGTGCGCATGATGGCCGACGCGCGGCACTGCGCGATGAATTCCGGCGCAACCTTTGTGGCGATTGCCGATGAGGTGATGCCAATCGGGGTCCTGCCAACGCTTGGCGGGGATACAATGATTCAAACGCCCAAAGGGGCAGTTGCCGTGTCTAAGTTGCGGGCAGGGCAGATGGTCACGACGGCATATGGGGATACCGCTCAAGTGCGCTGGTGTGGTTCGGCGTTATTGCCTGCACGCGGACGGTTTGCACCACTGACTTTGCGGGCTCCCTATCACGGGTTGCGCCAAGACATGACGGTCGCACCAAGCCAACGGCTTCGGGCGGTCGGGTCCGAGGTGGAATACCTTTTCGGGACAGATACCGTTGCAATGCGGGCGGGTCATATGACCGACGGGCTGTCAGTGCGTCCGGCGGCTTGCGGGCTGACCTATCGGTACTGGCAGGTTCTTCTGGACAGAGCCGCGCCGATGCAAGTTGCTGGGCTGGTGTTCGAAGGACTGGACATCACAGGCGTGCGGCGTGATGCATCTCTGCGACAACACAGCATCCTAGCGCCATTGCCAGCGGAATTGGTGCCGATGCAAACAGGGGCTGAGGTGCCCGTTTTACAGTCCTACGAGACACTGACTTTGCGGAAGCTATTGGTCGCCTGATCCGGGTTCGTCGAAGAACGGGGTCATCTGTGCGACGATGACGCTGTTTTCATCTAGCGCGCGCTGCATCAGCTCTTTTTCATCATCAGATATCTCGTGGCCCTCGGCCAGACGTTCATCCAGCGTGCCGTATCCACTGACATCCAACGGGGACAGATCGGCTTGCTTTAAGATAGCAACGGTTTCGCGCACGGCCTCGGCTTCGTCGATGCCGGATGCGTAACACATCAAGGCAGCACCGGTTGCGCCTTTGGGCATGCCGTCATCGTCACTGCGGCCCACTTCGACAAGCAAAGTGAATACTTTTTGGCGGCTCGGTTTCTTGGTCATGATCACGGCTTTCAAATTTGAACGGGGCATCTTGGCGGCGTTGTTTACTTGTCCTAGTAAGGCATTTCGCACAATGTGTGCGACGGGACAAGAATGGGTGACGGGATGAACGGCATTATTCGGGCGCTGATGGCGCTTTCGATGTGGATTGGAGGAGGGTCAGCACAGGCGCAATCCGCCCAAGAGCTGACGATCTCAACCGTTACACGCCCCCCGTTTTCGATGGTTGTCGATGGTGTGGATGTCGGATTTAGCGTGGATTTGCTGAACGCAGTTGCAGAAAAACTTAACCTTTCTATCACTTATGACCGCAAAGACGGGTTCGGCGAAATGCTGGACGCAGTCCAAGACGGCAGCGTTGATGCGGCTCTTGCGAACATCTCGATCACGGCAGAACGTGAACGGTTGATGGATTTTTCCCAACCGATTTTTGAAAGCGGCGTGCAGATCATGATGGCGTCGCAGGCCAGCAGTAGTACGACAATGCTGAAGGCGTTGTTCACCCGACAGATCGGGCTGGCTGTTTTGGCTGCACTTGTTTTGCTGTTCGGCGGCGGGATGTTGATGTGGGCGTTCGAGCGGCACAAGCAGCCCTATTTTGACCGAAGCGCCCGCGATGCGGCATTCCCTGCATTCTGGTGGGCGCTTAACCTTGTTGTGAACGGCGGGTTTGAGGAACGCGTGCCGCAAAGTCGCGGTGGCCGGTTCTTTGCAGTGATCTTAGTGATCTCGAGCCTGTTCATCGTGTCGATATTTGTGGCGCAAATCACGGCGGCTCTGACTATCAGCGCGATCCAAGGCAACATTGATAGCATCAATGATCTCGAAGGGCGTCCCGTGGGCACGATTGATGGGTCAACGTCGGCAATCTATCTTGATCAGCGCGGCATTGGCTTTCGTGGGTACACTGACCTGCACACGATGCTTGCTGCATTCGAGGCGGGTGAACTGGATGCAGTGGTGTTTGATGGACCGATCTTGGCATATTACGTGCGCACGGAGTGAAATGGAGACGCGCAGTTGCTTGATCGTGTCTATAAGCCGGAAAATTACGGCATGGCCTTCCCGACCAGCAGCACTTTGCGCGAAGACGTTGATCAAGAAATGCTGCGCTTGCGCGAAGACGGAACCTACAATGACTTGCTGATTAAATGGTTCGGGGCGGCTTACGCGCGTCGTTGAGGTGGGTCATCGACCCAACGGGATTTAGCGGCCCACAGGGCCGAGATGATCAGCACGCCCTGCATCGGAATAAAGTAGATTGCGAACAGCGCAACATAGACCCAAGCGCCTTGGGCCTCGGCTAGTCCGCCCACGATATACGGGGCGGACAGGCCCGCAATTGTGAAAAACAAAATCGCATCGACCACCACCAGCCCCCAAGCGGCAAACCAGCTTGGGGTGTCACCCGCCGCGATACGGCGGCGGGCAAATGTACGGCTTAGAATCATCAGTCGCGCAGCAGCTCGTTGATGCCTGTTTTGGAGCGGGTCTTGGCATCCACGCGCTTTACGATCACGGCGCAATACAGGTGGATGCCGTTCTTGGATGGCATCGACCCTGCGACGACGACCGAATATGGCGGCACTTCGCCATAAAACACTTCGCCAGTTTCGCGGTCCACGATCTTGGTTGATTGGCCGATAAACACGCCCATTCCCAAAACCGAGCCCTCGCGGATGATGCAGCCTTCAACGACTTCGGAGCGCGCACCGATAAAGCAGTTGTCTTCGATAATTGTCGGGCCAGCCTGCATCGGTTCCAGCACGCCACCGATGCCAACACCGCCAGACAGGTGCACGTTCTTGCCGATCTGTGCACAAGATCCAACAGTGGCCCAACCGTCAACCATGGATCCTTCGTCGACATAAGCGCCCAGATTCACAAAAGATGGCATCAAAACAACACCGGGGGCGATGTAGGCAGAGCGACGGACGATGGACCCGGGCACAGCGCGGAAACCAGCTTTGCGCCATTCGGCATCGCCCCAGCCCGCAAACTTTGATGGGACTTTATCCCACCAAGATGTGCCGCCGTTGCTACCAGAAATCTGTTCCATGTCATTAAGGCGGAATGACAGAAGCACGGCCTTCTTGGCCCACTGGTTTACATGCCAATCGCCATTCTCTTGACGTTCAGCCACGCGTAGCTTGCCGCTATCGAGGGCATTCATTGTGTCGGTGATGGCCTCGCGGACCTCGCCTTTGGTGCCGACGGTGATCGTGTCGCGCGCATCCCATGCGGCTTCGATTGCGGTCTCTAGTGCTGCGTTAGACATGGGGCAGGCTCCTTTAAGGTCTATTGTTAGGGGCCGCTATACTGTGATGGCGGCAGTCGTGCAATCGGTCAGGGATAACGCAACGGGCATTTGCATCCCGCCTTGATTGCGGCAAGTGTACGGGCAAATACGTATCAGAAAGTAATCATCATGAATATTGATCCCGGTCACCATCCGCTCCGCGACAGCCAACAAGATCGCACGGAGGCCAAGCAAGTCCCCGATACGCCGCAAACTCGGGCGCCTGAATACCGGTTGGCCTTTGCAGATGATGATTTCTTGCTTCGTGATGACTTGCGGCCAGTGCGCCTGCAACTCGAACTTCTCAAGCCAGAATTGGTGATGGACGAGGCAGGCATCCAAAGCACAATCGTCTTGTTCGGTGGCTCGCGCATTCCAGAGCCTGCAAAGAAAGACACAGCACGGACCAAATCGCTGGCTGCCCTGTCAAAATACTATAACGAGGCCCGCAAGTTTGCAGAATTGATGACCACGCGGTCGATGGAAACCGGCGGGCACGAAAACGTCATCGTAACTGGCGGTGGTCCGGGTGTGATGGAAGCAGGCAACCGTGGCGCGGTTGATGCAGGCGGGCGGTCCATCGGGCTGAATATCGTGCTGCCGCATGAACAAGCACCCAACGAGTATGTGACGCCAGAGCTGTGCTTTAACTTCCACTACTTTGCGATCCGCAAGATGCATTTCCTGATGCGCGCGGCGGCGATCATCGTTTTCCCAGGTGGATTCGGGACGCTGGACGAAACTTTCGAAGCGCTGACATTGATCCAAACAGGACGCATGGAACGGGTGCCGGTCTTGTTGTTTGGCGAAGAGTTTTGGCGCGGGATTATCAACTGGGAAGCGCTGGCTGACGCAGGTACAATTGCCGCAGGCGACCTTGAATTGTTCAAATTCGTTGAAACCGCTGAAGAGGCGATCGCGGCTTTGGATCGCTGGCGTGACCGCGAAAAACGCGCGGCCTTGCTGGATCATTAAGGCGTCTCAGGGATCTCTAAAAATTGCATTGGCGCGGAACAGCTGCAAGAATGGCGTGGCCTTTTTGGATACACCGTCAATTTAGCGACTTACTGTCATGCCCAAGCTTTCAAGGGCAGCCACAGATGCCCGAGCGGTCGTGGTTGAAGCAGCGACAATCGCGTCAGTTTCTGGGCGGGCCTTCAAGCATGCAGTAACCTGTTCGGTCACAACATCGGACGGGTCATCGCTTGTCGCGGTTTCTGACACATGCAGCGTTTGTTGGTTGGCATCGGCCGCAACCCATTGACCAGATGCAGTCCATAGCTTTGGCGCAGGGGTGGGGCGACAGCCACCACAGATTTGCGGCCACGGCTTGCCAACAGGTCAATCGCAAACTGGCCAAAGGTGCCATTGTCAAAATCATAATACGGGTGGCTCTCGGCCCAGTTGCTGTGTTCGGCACGTAACCAGTTTCAGCTGCGATTTTCTGGGCCAATTCCTTGGTCTTTTTGCCGATGTCAGGCGCGCCATTTAAGGCGCGCGACACCGTCGTTACCGCAAGTCCGCTCATCTTCGCAATCGTCTTCAGCGTTGGCTTCCCGTCTGCAGGCATTGCCGCCTGTGCCGAGATAACCGGTTTTGAGCGCGCCATAGGTCTACCCTGATTCTGCGCCACAAGGTCATTTTGATCGTATGAAAGCCAAGTTCTTAGGTCGCAAATCTGCGATAACTTCAAATATCTGGTCAAACGTGGCGTCTTTTAAGGATGCGGCGCGCGCGTTCGGAGGAATATGATGTGCAGACAGCGTCAGACGTAGATGTGATCGTCACCCCGACCATTCCGGCGGTTCACGACGTTGTCAGGCGGCAAATCCTTGAGGCAGGCGAAAACGCCTATTCTGAAAAACCGCTCGTTTTGACGCGCGAGGAAGGAACGCATCAACTGGTAAAACCATCGGTCGCACCTGCCATGTGATGGCGGCATTGCATCCAAATCCAGACTTCTTTTTCCAACCTGAGGCGGGACCAGTTCTGGATAGTTGGCCGTATTGCGTGACCAATCTAAACCAACGGCTTGGACCCGTAAATTCAGTTAGCTGCCAGTTTCCGCCGCGATCTGCGCCCGCGATTTGCGTTCACGCTGGGTCTCGGATTTAAGCTGCCCGCAAGCGGCCATGATGTCTTCGCCGCGTGGGCGTCGTACAGGCGATGAATAGCCAGCGTTATGTACAATATCGGCAAACGCGCGGATGCGGTTATTCGACGACCGTTTATACGGCGCACCGGGCCATTCGTTGAACGGGATCAGGTTGATCTTGGCCGGAATGCCTTCGATCAAACGCATTAAGCGGTGGGCATCTGCGTCGCTGTCGTTGATGCCATCTAGCATGACATATTCAAACGTGATCCGTTCGGAATTTGACACCTTTGGATAGGCGCGCAACGCTTCGAGCAAGTCAGCCAGCGGCCAACGCTTGTTGATCGGAACGAGCTTATCGCGGATCTCGTCGGTGGTGCCATGGAATGAAATCGCCAGCTGGCAGCCAATCTCTTGGGCGGTGCGGGCGATTTCAGGGACAACGCCAGAGGTCGACAGCGTGATACGGCGGCGCGACAGTTGAATACCATCCGGGTCCATCGCAATTTTCATCGCATCGCGGACGTTCTCAAAATTATAAAGCGGCTCGCCCATGCCCATCAGAACGATGTTTGATAACAAACGCGCCTCGACATTGCGCGCACCTTGTTCGGGCCATTCGTTCAGCTCGTCACGGGCGACCAACACTTGGCCGATAATCTCGGCGGATGTCAGATTGCGCACCAGTTTTTGGGTGCCTGTGTGACAAAATGAACAGGTCAACGTGCAACCCACTTGGCTGGAAATACACAACGTGCCGCGGTTCGTCTCGGGGATATAGACCACTTCGACTTCATGGCCGCCAGCAATGCGCACAAGCCATTTGCGCGTGCCGTCTGCCGATTCTTGGCGGGTCACAACCTCAGGGACCGCCACAACAAACTGTTCGGCCAGCATGGCGCGGAAATCCTTGGACAGGTTCGTCATCAGATCAAATTCGCGAATGCCCCAATGGTAAATCCACTGCCAAATCTGGCCGACACGCATCTTGGCCTGCTTTTCCGGCGTGCCAACAGCGATCAGGGCCTCGCGCATACCCTCGCGGGACATGCCCACCAGATTCGGGAGTCCAGCTTCCACCTTGCGGGGAATGGTCAACATATCTGGGGTAATCGGGACAGCGGAGGTCATATCAGACACCTTTCAAGGGACTAAGGTGCCCATATAGGCAATCAGCTCGCGTTACACAAGAAACGCCAACATCGGGCGTCTACAGGTCAAACATTGCAAACACCGGCGCATGATCGCTTGGCTTTTCCCAGCCGCGGACATGGCGAACCACACGGCTGGAATGCGCCGATGCGGCAATATCCGAGGTCGCCCAAACATGATCCAGGCGACGGCCTTTGTTGGCTTGGTCCCAATCTTTGGCGCGGTAGGACCACCAACTGTACAGTTTCCCATCGGGGATATCCGCACGGGTGACATCGATCCAGTCGCCAGCGGCTTGCACCTCTGCCAATGCAGCAACTTCCACAGGCGTGTGGCTGACAACCTTAAGCAGCTTCTTGTGATCCCAAACGTCATCCTCAAGCGGCGCGATATTAAGGTCACCGACAAGAATGGATTTCTGCGGCCTGTCGGCGATAAACGCATCCCGCATCTCGGCGAGGTAATCCATCTTTTGGCCAAACTTTTCATTCACCTCGCGGTCAGCAACGTCGCCACCTGCGGGCACATAAAAGTTGTGGATGGTCACACCGTTGGCCAGCCTGCCAGCGATATGGCGGGCATGATTCAACGATGCATGATCCTCTGCGCCGGCTTCCTCAATCGGTAGCTTGGACAGGATCGCGACACCGTTGTATCCCTTTTGGCCGCGCGCAACCATGTGGGCGTAACCGAGCGACTGAAATTGCGCCAACGGGATTTTATCAACGGGGCTTTTGCATTCTTGCAAACACAGCACGTCCGGGGCTTCTTCGCGCATCAATGTTGCAACCAAATCCTCGCGCAAGCGCACCGAGTTGATGTTCCATGTGGCCAACGTAAATGTCATTGCAAAAGTCCTTTAAGTTAGTGCAGCAGCAGGGCGGGTGAAGCCCGTCACAATGCCGCGCCAGTTTTTCAATTGTGGGGTCATGCGGGCGATTGTCGCGGGGTGAGCCGCATCAAGCACGCCCAGTTTGACCAAAATCGCCGCAATTGCAGCCTCGGACGCGCGTGTTGTTCCATCCACGGTCTTAAGCGCAACGCCCATCTTCAAGCTTGGAATAATTGCAACAAACACACCCTCGGCTCCGGTTTTGAGAGCAACCTTGCCACCCATAGCACGCATCAGATCGGTGCAGGCACGGGTCTCTCCGGCAACCAGCTCTGGATAGGTCATCATCGCATCACGCAGTTTAACCATCGACTGCTGGCGCAAATCACCGCCGGTATCGGCGCGAGCAAATGCGGCCATCGACCGCGCCAAACCTGTGACAGTGCACGCATGGTTCGGGGCCGAACAGCCGTCTATGCCGTAGCCTGGGCTTGTCTCGCCTGTTGTTTCCTCAAACGCGGCTTTGCCTGCTATTTGTACGGGATGATCGACCTTTTCATAGTCAGGACCACCTCCCAAATGTTTGTTCAGCGTCAAAAATCCAGCGTGTTTGCCCGAACAGTTGTTATGAATCTGACACGGCTCTTCATAGGCGCGGATCAAACGGTTTTTGGCGTCATGATCTGCAGGCCATTGAGAGCCGCAGCGAAAATCGCTGTCCGAAAGCCCCAGATCATTCAGCCAAGTACCAACGCGGTCGGTATGAATTGCAGCCCCCTGATGGGATGCGCATGACAACGCCAACTGCTCTGTCGTTAAATGCGCGCCGGCACCACTTTCGAGCAGCGGCAGTGCTTGGATCATTTTGCACGACGAGCGTGGAAAGATTATCGCATCCGGGTCGCCCCATGCGTGGATCACATCGCCGTTTTGGCCACAGACAACCGCATGTCCACGGTGGAGGCTTTCAAGTATGTCGCCGCGCCAAATTTCGACCATATCAACTGGATTTGTCATCGCTGTGTCCTTACGTGCTGGGCAATGTCTTGCGTTATGCGAAAATCGGGGCTTTCCCAACCAAGCGGTTTTTTGCTAACATGATCGCTATCGAGTTGAAACAGATCCCGCTAGTCGAAAAGGTGCCATAAGATGCACCAAGGCATTGTGGGGCGTCCAGAGGCAAGCACAGCTTGGAGGCTGTTAGGTATGATTTTCAAAATTTCGCGCGCATTTTGTGTGGTAGCGGCGTGTGCCATTGGTACCATGTCCGCCGCTCAAGAAAGCAATAACCGTGTGGCGGCCAACACCGATTGGTCCGTTTTCACCGAAGATGACCCAAAAGAATGCTGGGCTGTTTCGGCGCCCAAGGAAACTGTGAACACCAAAGACGGGCAAACTGTCGCTGTCCGGCGTAGTGAGGTCCTGTTGATGGTGTTCTACCGTCCGGCTGCATCTGTGCAGGGGCAAGTGGCGTTCACAGGCGGTTACCCGTTTGCGTCTGGTTCGACTGCGGACATGGAAATCGCTGGGACCACGTTCGAGCTGTTTACCGAAGGCGAATGGGCTTGGCCCGCCAGCTCGGAAGACGACGCGAAAATCGTGGCCGCCATGAAGCGTGGTGCTGATACAACATTAACCGCACGGTCCGGTCGGGGCACGCAAACGGCTGATAAGTTTAGCCTTCTTGGCTTTACTGCCGCAGAAGAAGACGCTGCAAAGCGCTGCGGTGGCTAAAGGAACCGGATCAGATCAGAATACCTTTGATCTGATCCGCCACGGCTTGGCCCAGCACCGCGTGGGCTGCATTATCAAAATGAATGCCGTCGATATCGCTACTTGCGATATGCGTGCTCGCGTCCATGAAATGCACACCGCGACGGGTCGCAACGCGGGCATATAATGCGGGCATCGCGCGTGACGCCGCCACGGTATCGGCAAAATCAGCGGCGAACACACCAACAGCAATGACTGGTGGTGGGCAGATTAACAAAATCTCAAAACTGCCATGCCGATCTTGCAAGTCATCCGTCTGTGCGATTTTAACAAGCGCATCCACATGGGCTGCAATCTGCGGGGCAGTTTTGCCGTGATGGGCTTGCAAATCATTGGTGCCCAACATGATCGTCAGCATGTCAATCGGTCCATGGCTTGCGAGCGCAATACGCAGCCCCAACTGGCCATCCATATGCGGACCCATGTTGGGGTCGCCGTGCCCAGCAGCTAACCTTCCGCCCAATCCTTCTTCGATCAGATCGACACCTGCCGCATCCGCCATGACCACAGGCCAGCGACGCATAAGGCGCGGATGATGATCCAATGATCCCATCGGGGGTGTCCCGTGGGTGTTACTGTCGCCATATGTCAGAACCGAATGCGCCATAAACCTACGCTAGCCGCGCAATTCACCGTGGTAAAGTCCATCAAAGCCCCCATATAAGGAGCGCACACCGGATTGAGGAGACTACCATGCTAGGTTTGGGCGATACCCCGAAAGCGACACCCACACACATTGTGGACGGCACCGACGCGTCATTCATGCAAGACGTGGTTGAAACCTCGAAAACGGTCCCGGTGATCGTTGATTTTTGGGCGCCATGGTGCGGACCTTGTAAAACGCTTGGACCAGCTATTGAGGCCGCAGTCACCCGCGCCGAAGGCCGCGTGAAATTGGTGAAGATCGACGTAGATGCAAACCCAGCGGTCGCAGCCCAACTGCAGGTGCAGTCCCTCCCTATGGTTTATGCGTTCTTTAACGGACAACCCGTCGACGGTTTCCAAGGTGCTATTCCGCCATCCGAGATTAACGCCTTTGTCGATAAAATCGTGGCTTTGGGGCCAGAGCCTGACAACGGGCTCGATGACGCGATTGAAGCTGCCGAAGGTATGATGACCGACGGCGATTATGCTGATGCCGCCGAAACATTTGCAGCGATCCTGTCTGAAGATGGCCTGCATGCCGTGGCCTACGGCGGTCTTGTGCGGGCGCACATCGCGCTTGGTGATTTGGATCAGGCCGAGGCGGTCCTGAACGGCGCACCTGCCGAAATCTCCGCCGATGCTGCGATTGATGCAGCCCATGCGCAACTGACCCTTGCACGAAAGGCTGCGAATGCAGGGCCGGTTGACGACCTGCGCGCCGCGGTCGACGCAGACCCGGACAACCACCAAGCACGGATTGAACTGGCAAATGCGCTGATGGCGAATGATGACGCGGCAGGAGCGGTTGACCAACTGCTCGAAAGCTTCCGGCGTGATCGTGAATGGAATGACGGTGCCGCACGTACCGAGCTGTTCACCATCTTTGACGCATTGGCACCAACAGATCCGGTTGTTTTGAACGGGCGACGCAAACTTTCGTCAATGATATTTGCCTGATCAGATAATCAGCCTAAGTAACGTGGTATGACCAAAACAATTGATCTTCCTGATACGATCCCTGTGTTCCCGCTGTCGGGCGCGCTGATTTTGCCACGTGCTCGGCTGCCGTTAAACCTGTTTGAACCGCGCTATCTGCAAATGCTGGATGACGCGCTGAAAACCGAGCATCGGTTGATTGGGATGGTGCAAACCTATGATGGGCCAGATGGCGCAGGCAAACTGCACAGCATTGGTTGTGCGGGACGGGTCACTGCGTTTTCCGAGACCGAAGACGGGCGATATATGATCACCCTCGCAGGTGCATCGCGGTTCCGGCTGATAAAAGAAGTTGAGGGATTTGTCCCTTACAGACGCGCCCGCGTGAACTGGCAAGGGTTCGACCGCGACCTTGGTGGCGTTGAAACAGACGCCACGTTTGACCGACCGAAATTCATGGAAGCGCTTGGAAGATTCTTTGATGACCAAGGGCTGCAAACCGACTGGGAAAGCCTGCTTGAGGCCGAGGATGAATTGCTTATAAATTCGCTATCGATGCTTTGCCCGTTTGAGCCGGAAGACAAACAAGCCCTGCTTGAGGCCCCGTCATTGACCACGCGTCGCGAAACGCTCACAACGCTAATAGAGTTTTCGCTACGTGGCGGATCAGCAGAGGAAATGATGCAATGACCGAAGCACGATTTGACCCTAAAATGCTTGAGGCGTTGATCTGTCCGCAGACACGCGGCACGTTGGTTTATGATGCTGAGGCTCAAGAACTTATTTCGAAGAATGCGAACCTCGCGTTTCCGATCCGTAACGGCATTCCGGTGATGTTGTTTGATGAAGCGCGCAGCCTCGACTAGTCAGCCCTGCATCAATTTCGGCAAATCGCCCGTCAGTCCGGCCGCCTCGCGGATAAATCCGCGCCGCAATGATGGGGCCGCATTTATGGCCGCCATCCCCATGTCCCGCGCCGCACGCAGCAGTGGGTTATCGTTTGAAAATAGGCGGTTGAACGTGTCCGTGGCAAGCGCCAGCGTTGTCGTGTCAAATCTGCGCCATTCCTGATAGCGGGCTAGTGGTTGCGCGCCACCGATGTCTTCACCGCGCGCGCGGGCCTCTGACAAGACCTGCGCCAAGGCGGCCACATCGCGCAAGCCCGCGTTCAAACCTTGCCCCGCAATCGGGTGCACACCATGTGCCGCGTCCCCGATCAGGGCGACGCGATCAGCAACAAAGCTTTGCGCGAGCGTCAGCCCAAGCGGGTATGTAAACCGCGCACCCGTCAGTGATAACTGCCCAAGGAAACTGCCAAAGGCAGGGCGCAATGCCTCCAGGAATTGATCATCATCCAGTTTCATCAGCTGCGCGGCCCGATCCGTGCTTTCCGACCAAACAATCGACGACCGATTGCCTGTCAGCGGCAAAATTGCCAGCGGCCCGTTCGGCATGAAAAACTGATGCGCGATCCCGCCGTGGGGTTTGTCATGGGCGACCGCACAGACGACCGCCGTCTGGTCATAACCCCAGCCGATCCTCTTGATCCCAGCGCGCTTGGCGGTGCCACTGCCGCGTCCATCCGACCCGACCAAGAGACGACCGGAAACGGTTTCGCCGTTGTCTAATGTCACAGTCGCGCCGTCTGGCATGATATCTTGTGCAACAACGCGGGCGGCATCGATTTGTGTGATTAAATCTGATTCATCCATCGCGGTCAGAAATGCGGCCCGCAAATGGCGATCTTCTACCAAGAAACCCATTGGGCCTTCTTCGATTTCGGCATGATCGAAATGCATCATCCAAGGGGCTGCGCCTTCACCAGCGCGGCCATCGGTGACCTTAATCTCCAACATCGGTTGCGCATGGTCTGCGACAGCACGCCACACGCCGATCCCTTGCAACAACCGCTGAGAGGTCAGCGCAAGCGCGTATGACCGCCCGTCGAAATCGGGCATCGACCGGACAGCCGAAGGCAACGCATCAATGATGGTCACAGAAAATCCGGCGCCCGCAGCCGCAAGGGCCAAAGCAGGGCCGTTCAGGCCACCGCCCACGATGATGAGATCACTATCCATATACCGCAATATGGGCAGCGACGTGGGATTGTCCATGCGCTGCGGTGTCGCTAGCGTGGACAAAACGAAAGGGACGACGATGCAAGACTGGCTTTGGATGACGGCAGCGGATTTGGGGCGAGGTATCGGCGCGGGGAATATTAACCCCGTTGATCTGACCGAAACCTATCTAAAGGCCATTGATGCACACTCCCTCAGCCACCGAATTTATACCGTCGTGACCCACGACCGTGCGCGGGCTGAGGCGAAAGCATCCGGTATTCGTGCAAAATCGGGCCAGCGGCGCAGCCCGCTCGACGGTGTGCCTGTGTCTTGGAAAGACCTGATCGACAGCGCAGGCATTACGACCCAAGCCGGTACGCGGCTGATGGACGGACGTGTGCCTGATACTGACGCGGACGTATTGGTGGCGGGCACTGCTGCGGGGCTGGTTTGCCTTGGAAAAACGCACCTGTCGGAAATTGCATTCAGCGGGTTGGGCTATAACCCCCAGATGGAAACGCCGCCTTGCGTGAATGACGCAGACGCGGTGCCGGGTGGATCCAGTTCTGGCGCTGCTGCTTCTGTCGCGTTCGGCCTTGCAGCAGCCGCAGTCGGGTCAGATACAGGCGGCTCGGTCCGTATTCCGTCAGCTTGGAACGATCTGGTTGGCCTGAAAACAACCCATGGTCGGATCACCCTGAACGGCGTTGTCCCGCTGTGTTTGACGTTTGATACCATCGGGCCGCTTTGCCGATCCGTCGAAGATGCGGGTCTGATGCTTGCAGCACTCGAAGGCACAAAGCCCGCGGACATGACGGGTATCTCGCTTCGGGGTCGTCGCTTTGCTATTCTCGACACGATTGCGATGGACGATCTACGCGACGCGCCTCGTGACGGGTTCAACGCAGCTGTGGATCGGATCAAAGCGGCAGGCGGCATTGTCGCGCATATCGAAATCCCCGACTTACACGACGCCTTTGCGATGGCTGGGCCGCTGTTTTGCGCGGATGCTTATGGTTGCTGGAAGGACCTTGTGGAGGCGGCGCCAGAAAAGATGTTCCCGCAAATCCTTGAACGGGTTAGGGCGGGGCGCGATGTGCTGGCGGCTGATTATGTGGGGCATTGGATTAAGTTACGCGAAATCCGTGAAACCTATGCCCGCGCGACTGCTGGCTTTGACGCCGTGATCTGCCCAACAGCACCGATCTTGCCCCCGAACCTTGCGCGTTTGGACAGCGATCCGGATTATTACCGCGTCGAAAACCTGCTGACACTGCGAAATACGCGCATTGGCAATCTGATGGGCTTGGCATCGCTGACCATCCCGACGCCGGTGCCGTCGTGCGGCATAATGCTTAATGGGCCCGCCGGATCAGAGGCGAAACTGCTGCGGCTTGGGGTCAGTATGACCGCTGCGCTGGCCTAAATGCCACAATTGGGTCACGCATCACCGTTTATCTTGCTTCATTTTCTGGACAGCACCGCCCGCCTCGGGCTAGTTTAAAACAAAGCGGGGCGAAATGATCCCGTAAGTTGAGGCAGTTATGATTTTTCCCGAGCGGTTCTCGAACCTCCCGGTTGCGACTTGGCCCCGTTTGCGCGCCCTTTTGGATGTGCCGACAAACGCCACGGACGTGATCAATATGACGATTGGCGAGCCCCGCCATGCGTTTCCCTCATTCGTGGGTGACGTTTTGGCCGCTAATTTGTCCAGCCTCGGCCAGTATCCAAACAACAATGGCACCGACGATTTGCTGTCTGCGATCAGTGGTTATTTGAACCGCCGCTATGACATCACGGTACCTGCCACCGAAATTCTAGCTCTGAACGGAACGCGGGAAGGGCTGTATAACGCCGCTATGGCGCTGTGTCCTGAAACCAAGAACGGGCAAAAGCCTGTGATCTTGACGCCCAATCCATTCTATCAAGTCTATGCCGTTGCGGCCCTGTCGGTAAACGCCGACCCTGTCTATGTGCCTGCAACGCCTGCCACCGGAAACCTGCCGGATTTTGCCGGACTGCCCGAAGACATCCTTGACCGGACGGCGATTGCGTACATTTGTTCGCCTGCAAATCCGCAGGGTGCTGTCGCCGACCGCGCGTATTGGGAAGCCCTAATTCGGCTGGCCGTAAAGCATGATTTCCAGATTTTCGCTGACGAATGCTACGCCGAGATTTACCGCGACACACCCCCTGTCGGGGCGTTGCAAGTGGCACGCGATATGGGTGCAGACCCTGAACGGGTTGTGATTTTCCATTCGCTGTCCAAGCGGTCGAACATGCCGGGCCTGCGGTCTGGCTTTTGTGCAGGTGGGCCCAAAAGTATTGCACGTATCCTTGCTTTGCGGGCTTACGCGGGTGCGCCGCTTCCAGGTCCGCTGCAAGCCGTCGCTGCTGCGACATGGGCCGACGACGAACACGTTGTGGAAAACCGGAAACTTTATCAACAGAAATACAAGATTGCAGACGACACGCTGGGCCACATCGACGGCTATCAGTCCCCGCAAGCCGGTTTCTTCCTTTGGCTACCTGTGGACGATGGCGAAGCGGCGGCGGTCAAGCTTTGGCAACAGACAGGTGTACGGACCCTTCCGGGCGCTTATCTGAGCCGTGACGTCGACGGGTTCAATCCCGGTGACACATTTATTCGGGTGGCCATGGTCGCCCCAACACAAGAATTGCAGCGCGGGCTCACCCTGATCCGCGATTGTCTTTACGGCTGAGGAATTTAAGCATGGCATCTTACCAATCCCGCGGACGCGATCCACTTTTGGACAGCACCACACAGGCAGCGATTGAAAAACGCGGCAAGGAATTGTTCGGATTTTTGCTGATCGCGGTCGGCGTGCTGATGGCCATAATGGTTGGAAGCTACACCGCCGAAGACCCCAGTTGGATTTCTGCCACTGACGCGCCTGTCCAAAACTGGTTGGGCCGTTTCGGGGCATCCACAGCCGCACCTTTGATGATGGTCGCTGGCGTGGGCATCTGGGCGATGCCACTGATCTTGCTGACGTGGGGCGCGCGTTTTGCAGCCCACTACGGTGAAGAACGTGCAACTGGACGCCTCATCTTTGCACCGATCGCGATTGCCATGGCGTCGATTTATGCGGTGACACTTTCACCAAGCCCCGCTTGGCCGCCAAACTTTGGTATGGGTGGCATGTTCGGGGATACCGTGCTGGCCGTTGTGCTAACGGTGTTGCCGTTTGGCGCTGGTCTTGCCGTGAAGCTGTTTAGTCTCGTGACCTTTGTGGCGCTGTTGGCAATGATGGCATTCGTGCTGGGCTTTACCCGTGCTGAATTGCGTATTGGTGGGCGCTGGCTGCTGCTGGGCGTGATCATGACCTACGCCACGATCCTGCGCATGGTGGGCAAGACCGCCGCCGTGTCGACGAAAGCAGCCCAAGGTGGACTAGCCACTATTGCTGTAAAACGCGAACAATCCCGCATGTCTCGTGAGGCGCTTGTGCGGTCTGCTGCAGAGGAAGAAGAGGCGCGCCGTCTCATTCCTCAGCCAGAGCTGAAAGCACGCGCTGCTGCCGTTGTCCGCGCCAACCCTGCGATGCCCACGAAACTTGCGCCAATGGCCGACCCATCGGGGCGCAAAATGCCACCTCTGACCGCGCCCGCTTTTGCGGCGGCACCAGCCGTCGTGGCGGCACCTGCGCCTGTGCCGCCATCGGGCGGCTTTCTGTCTGGTTTGTTGAAGCGCAACGACCCGATGCCGGAGCCCGAGCTTGTGGCACAACGCGAAGTTGCTGATGCGGCCCCCGTTGATGGTGAACGCGTCAAAGCGCGGATCACCGATGCGATCCGTAATCGCAAAGCACCCGAAGCGCCTGTCATAATTGGCGGCCTGCGCGTGGAGCCAAAGCTGACCGCTGGCAAAGGGCCGCGACCGCTGCTGCTCGACGTGCGCAACACGCCAGAATCAATCGAAGACATGGCAGAGTTGACCGAAATCGAAGAGAAAAATATCTTTGCGGCACCCGCTGCGCCGACGATTGCACCTAAGGCAATCCTGCACCGTGCACCTGCGCCTGTGGTCGAAGCGCCGATCGCTGATCCCACTCCTGTCGCGCGTGTAGCGGTGCCAACGCCAGAGCCGAAAAAGGTCGTTCAGTACGCGCTGAAACGGTCGGTGGTCCCATCCAAGCAGGCATTGGAAGAAATGCAGCCAGCGCTGCAATTTGAAGACAAATACGCGGACTATGAAATGCCGCCGCTGTCGCTGTTGGCCAGCCCATCGGTCGTTGAACGGCATCATCTGCCCGACGAGGCGCTAGAAGAAAACGCACGCATGTTGGAAAGCGTGCTTGATGACTATGGCGTCAAAGGCGAGATCGTATCCGTGCGGCCCGGTCCTGTTGTGACAATGTACGAACTTGAACCTGCGCCCGGATTGAAAGCCAGCCGCGTCATCGGCCTTGCCGACGATATCGCGCGGTCAATGTCGGCGCTGTCCGCACGTGTATCAACTGTGCCCGGTCGGTCGGTTATCGGGATCGAATTGCCAAATGAAAAACGCGAGATGGTTGTGCTGCGCGAGATGATTGCAGCGCGTGACTTTGGCGATAGCAACATGAAGTTACCGTTGGCGCTTGGGAAAGATATCGGTGGTCAGCCGATCATCGCAAACCTTGCAAAGATGCCGCATTTGCTGATCGCTGGTACAACTGGCTCGGGGAAATCCGTGGCCATCAACACGATGATCCTGTCGTTGCTGTATAAGCTGACGCCAGAAGAATGCCGCATGATCATGATCGATCCTAAGATGCTGGAATTGTCGGTTTACGACGGTATTCCGCACCTGCTGTCCCCTGTCGTAACAGACCCTAAAAAAGCAGTTGTGGCCCTGAAATGGGTCGTGGGCGAGATGGAAGAGCGTTACCGCAAGATGTCCAAAATGGGCGTGCGGAACATTGATGGCTACAACGGACGCGTCAAAGAAGCGCTCAAAAAGCAAGAGATGTTCAGCCGCACTGTGCAGACCGGCTTTGACGACGAAACCGGCGAGCCTGTGTTCGAGACGGAAGAGTTCTCACCAGAAGTTCTGCCGTATATCGTTGTTGTCGTCGACGAGATGGCCGACCTGATGATGGTTGCAGGCAAGGAAATCGAAGCCTGTATTCAGCGCCTCGCGCAGATGGCGCGTGCATCGGGTATCCACCTGATCATGGCGACGCAGCGTCCGTCGGTGGACGTTATTACAGGCACGATCAAAGCCAACTTCCCCACACGGATATCGTTCCAAGTGACGTCGAAAATTGACAGCCGCACGATTCTTGGTGAAATGGGCGCGGAACAACTGCTTGGCATGGGTGACATGCTTTACATGGCGGGTGGTGGTAAGATTAGCCGTATTCACGGGCCGTTTTGTAGCGATGAAGAAGTCGAAGAAATCGTCAACTTCCTGAAAGGATACGGGCCGCCAGAATATATGTCCGGTGTTGTCGAAGGCCCGGCGGATGGCGCAAGTTCCAGCATCGATCAGGTGCTTGGTTTGGGCGACGGGTCCGACACGGAAAACGCGCTGTATGACACTGCCGTTGCCATCGTGATCAAAGACCGGAAATGTTCCACGTCCTACATCCAGCGCAAGCTTGCGATCGGGTATAACAAGGCGGCGAAGCTGGTGGAGCAGATGGAAGATGAAGGCGTTGTTTCGTCGGCCAACCACGTCGGCAAACGCGAAATCCTCGTGCCCGAACAGCACCACTAAGGACAGACGATGGTTAGACGCGGTGCAGGCGCCGCAAACGGTGGCGAGTCAAGCTTTTTGCTTGGGCGCGTCATAATGATTGGCGGCGGCTACTTGCTGCTCAATTCGCTCTCATTTTGGTCTTGGTATGCAGGCCTTTGGGCCGGCGTTCCCGTGATATCGGGCATGATCCTGATCGTATTCATGTTTGGGGCAGGCTTCGTCTTTTGCAACCGCGAGAAATGGTGGATTGGGGTTTGACCCTCGGATCGACCCTAAGTCCGCTTTGCGGGACAAAGTGTGAATTCGCTGCACTTATACCAATGACCGCTTTAGAGAGCTGGAATAAGATCAATTTCCTTTACCGTGTCCATAGACAAGTACGTGGACACGCTCGCGACATGTGGCAGTTCAGATATGGATTCGACAAGAACTTGGCGATAGGCTTGCATGTCTTTTGTCCGCACCTTTAGGAGATAGTCAAACGATCCAGCTATCAAGTGACATTGCTCCAACTCGGGCACGCTTCCAACGGCCTCATCAAATGCTATAAGGGCCGCTTCAGTGGTGTCTTCAAGTTTGATTTCTACAAATGCCACATGGCACTGATCCATTTTTTTGGGATCGAGAAGAGCGCGAAATCCAACGATGACCCTTTCGCTGACAAGCCTTCGAACTCTGACGCTGCACGATGTTGTCGAAATCCCCAACTTCTCGGCCAATTTGGTTACACTCTTACGACCGTCCAAGCAAAGCTCAACTAGTATCATTCGATCGAGGTCGTCAAGCTGGTCGTACTGGGAACTGTTTGTCATAAAGGTACTTTCGGATGCGCTTATATTTAATGGCGAGGTGGCGGGCTTTCGGATCCACGAGGACTGGGCAACCCATTGTTGACTTTATTTGAAGAGTTGCGTCAGGGCCGTTGTTGACCGGACCCGTGAACGAAGTATTTGAAGCTAGTAAGTTGCTCGGCACCGACTGGCCCACGTGCATGCATCTTCCCAGTCGCAATGCCGATCTCAGCCCCCATGCCGAACTCCCCGCCGTCCGAAAACTGGGTGGACGCGTTGTGCATCACCACGGCAGAGTCAATTGCGTTCATGAATGATTTCGCGGCTTCAATATCTTCGGCAATGATGGCGTCTGTGTGCCCTGACGAGTGCGCCTGCACGAACGCGATGCACTGTTGCAATCCATCGACGATCTTAACCGAAAGAATGCTGCTCAGATATTCCGTGTCCCAATCAGTATCAGTAGCGGCGATCATCTCAGGTACAATGGTCTGTGCCTGTGCATCGCCGCGAAGTTCGCATCCCTCCAGCGCTTTTACGATGCGTGGTAAGATATGTTCGGCGATCTCGCGATCGATCACGACACATTCGGTTGCACCGCAGATGCCCGTCCGGCGCATCTTTGCGTTCTGAATAATCCCGACGGCCTTTTCGATATCGGCACTTTCGTGAACATAGGTGTGGTTGTTGCCATCCAGATGTAGCAGCGTGGGAACACGCGCTTCTTTTTGGACCAGAGATACCAACCCACGACCGCCACGGGGGATGACGAGATCAATGCAATCCGTGCTATGCAGCAGCAACTTGACGGCTTCTCTGTCCCGCGTGTCGACAAGCTGCACAGCATCTTCGGGCAGACCAGCGGCTAGCAGACCCATCGCCAGACAGGCAACAATGACGCGCGAAGAGTGTAAGCTCTCAGACCCACTGCGTAAGATCACCGCGTTGCCGGATTTGATGCAAAGCCCGCCTGCATCCGAACCCACGTTGGGGCGCGACTCGTAAATCATAGCGATGACACCGATGGGTACGCTGATCCGTTCAATATCTAACCCGTTCGGGCGATGAAACGATGCAAGAACCTTGCCCAAAGGGTCGTCTTGACTGGCAATCGCATCTAGGGCATCTGCCATATCAGCGATCCGGTCTTACGTGAGGGTTAGCCGGTCCATGAATGCGTCATCCTTTCCTGCGTCACAGACACCTACAAGATCGCGCGTATTGGCGACCAAGATTTCAGACGCACGGGATCGCAGGGCAAGCGCGGCCTCTTTCAATGCAAGATTACGCTGCACGCTCGTGGCCATAGCAAGAGTAGGTGCAGCGGCTTTAGCGCGCTGTCCCATTGCCAAAATAACAGCGCTGACGTCCAAGTTATCATCGATTGATTGCGTATTCTCAGTGTTCATTTTGTATTCCTAAAGGTAGGGCGACATGCTTGTGTTACTTAAGTTCGGCTGCACGGTTACAGGCTGCCTGAACGGTCTTTTGGAGCAAGACGTCAAGCGCGCCATCGCGCATCAATTCCGCCAACCCTGCTTGCGTCGTGCCGTTCTTACTAGTCACGGAATCACGCAACTCTTCCAAAGTTTCAGGCGACTGGCGTGCCGTTTCAACCGTGCCTGTAATTGTGTCCATCACCAACGTCCGCGCGGTTTCGTCATCAAATCCTATGGACTTGGCGGCTTCCACATAACTGCGCATTACCTCAAAAATGTAACCAGGGCCGCTGCCGCTAACAGCGGTCAGGCGGTCGATGTCATCTTCACTGGACAACTGAATACAAGTGCCCGTCTCGGCGATGAGGGCCGTGACGTAGGCTGTTTTCTGGTCTGTGCAATTGTCATTTGCATACAGCCCTGACACCCCAAGCCCGACCATCGCGGCTAAATTCGGCATTACCCGAACGATTGCCTTTTTCCCAACGATTCGGGCAATTGTGTCGATGCTGCACCCAGCGGCAATGGATGCAAAACACCCGTCCGGCTTTAAAGAATGAGCATAGTCTGGGAGAATGGCCGCGATCATTTGTGGCTTGATCGCAATCATAACAACGTCGAATTCCGCAGCAGTTAATTCTGTCGCTTTTGAAACATGCCTCACACCTTCAGGAAGGTCTGAAACCGCTGGATCAGCGACGGTAAAGCGGTTGCCATCGTTGCCAACCCATTGGCGCAACATAGCTCCACCCATCTTGCCACATCCGATCAAAAGTATGTTCATTTCGGTCTCCGATAGTCGCAGAACGTCCCATGCAGAAAAGGAACTGCATCGCATCAAACAGATGCACGGTCGTCTGGAATTTTGCTTTCGTCGCCGTGGTGAATTTGCACTGGCCATTGAGGCTCGCGCAGTATCAGCCTCATTGTAATCACGAGTAGGTTGCGTGTTATACACCGGCGAATCGTTGGATGATGCAGTGCTACAGGTCAACGTAAGGTTTAGCAAACTGATACTATATTTTCGAATAATAACAATAAGATATCGGAGAAACATATGTCGAAGAAGAAGAAAATCGTTGTCAAGATCGGGTCGAGCCTTCTGGAAAACAGTGAAAAACTAACACTTCGTTATGCCTTCATGAACGGTCTAATGAGCGATCTTGCGCAGCTACAATCAGAAGGTCACGACATCATTTTGACGTCATCTGGGTCCGTCGCACTTGGGTTGAACATGGTCGGAAAGCGCCCTGAAGATGCCGGTATTTTAGACAGGCAAGCAGCAGCGGCTTGCGGCCAACCCTTGCTCATGAATGCCTATCGCCAGATGGCATCCGAACATGGAATGGACGTCGCACAGATGCTTGTTGTAGTCGAAGATATGGAAGACCGTCGGCGTTTTTTGAACATCAAAAACACAATGATAAGATTGTTCGAAAACGACATTTTGCCCATCGTAAATGAAAACGATTCGGTGGCAACGCGCGACCTACGGGTCGGCGATAATGATCGCTTGTCCGCCAAAGTCGCGCAGATGGTACAAGCTGATCTGTTGATCATTCTGACTAGCGTCGAAGGTCTGTATGACCGCGATCCATCAGATCCTGACGCTGTCTTCATTTCTGAAATTGAAGACGTCAGCGAGCATCTTGAATCCACCACTGGCATCAGCGCTTTGGGCAGCGGCGGAATGCTAACAAAGATGCAAGCAGCAAACATGGCCCAAAACGCGGGCTGTGAAACGATTATTGCCGAAGGGATCATCGAACGCCCGCTGTCTTCTATTCTGAAGAACGAACGGCGCTATACGCGATGTCTGGCAACAGGCGTGACGCAGTCGCCACTTAAGATATGGCTCAGCAACAGGTTGCAGGTTTCAGGAACTCTTGTCGTGTCAAACGAAGTGTCTGTCGCTGTGACGGCAGGCGACTGCGGCATTAGCATTAGCGACGTAATTTCGATTCAGGGCGATTTCACCAAAGGCGACGTGCTGCACGTGTATAATGAAGATGGTGAGGAAGTTGTCCGAGGTCTGACGAACTTTTCGTCTGAAGAAACCATGCTTCTGGCCCGAAACCTCGATATGCCTGTTGAGGACGTTATTGGCTATAAGACCAAAAGCAACGTAATTGGCGCAGAAAACATTCTGGTTCTAGAAGAACAGCACCTTCCCCATGATGCACCTGAGGACGACCAAAAACTTGTGATACCATTGTGAGCACCCAAGGGGCTGCGCGTTAGGTAAGACATTGCTCAGTATCCCCTGACTTCCTGCGTGCGCATTCCAAAACCGGACATTCGTGGGAGCTACAGAATCGGTCAAAGTGGGCTCACCGCAGCCGTCGGAAGAATCAAACGATCACGACCGCTTCGAAATGACGAACGGCTCCTGCCGTTCGTAAACGACAATAGAGGGAAACGTCCAGTTTCCTTATTTTTGAACGGCAAATCAAACGTTGTAGCGAATGTTTGGTAGGCTACGGCGGTTGCGCACTGCCGCAACAAACACTAATTCGCTAATACTATCAGCGGCTTGAGTATCCGTACTCAGGCCATTTTTGTGTTTGTAGCCCAACGATAGTGCCAATAATCCTGAGAGTACCCCCTTTACGTGCACGTCCAACCTGTCTGTTGTAGGCGAGGGGTGAAGTTCGGAGCTATGCCCGAAAGTTGGTGACGGCGTGATCAGGCGGCTTGGCTAAGTTGTTTGATCCCGTCCTTGAATGCAATCCCTTCGATGATCTCAGGCATGCGGTTTGCGCCGTCGAGCTTTCGCCATTTGGTTTGGGCTGACATCATCAGTTTGAACGCCATGGCAAGGCCAGTTTTGCGACTGAGACATCCTTTGGTTGTCCCTGTGCGATGTCGGACGGTGGCAAAGGTGCTTTCAATTGGGTTCGTGGTTCGGACATGTTTCCAATGCTCGGCCGGGAAGTCATAGAAGGCCAAGAGGACATGACGATCTTTGGTCAGTTTCCCCACGGCTTTGTCGTATTTCACACCGTAGGTTGTGACGAAGAAGTCAAAAGCGGCCTCGGCATCCACGCGCGTCTCAGCCTTCCATATGTCGTGCAGATGTCGCTTCGCTTTGGCCTGAACCGACTTCGGCATCGCGTTCAGAACATTGCCGGTCTTGTGGAACCAACAGCGCTGTTCTTTCGTGGCCCCAAAAACTTCGCGCAGCGCGTGCCAGAACCCCAAAGCACCATCCCCAATGGCAAGATCGGGGGCATGGGAAAGGCCACGCCGCTGCAAATCGAGCAGTAGCTCTCGCCAACTCTGGGTGCTTTCGCGATAGCCATCAGCAAGACCGATGATCTCTTTACGGCCCCACTCATCTGCGCCGATCAACACCAGAACACATTGTTTTTCCTCAGCCATTCGCGGGCGGAAGTAGACGCCGTGCGCCCAGATGTAGACGAACCGCCGCGTGCTGAGATCGCGCCGTTGCCAGCGATCGTACTCGGTCCACCAGTCGGCCCGAACGCCGCGATATCGTCGTCAATGACAGCCCCGCGGCGTTCGGGCTAAGAAGAGCTGCGAGTGCTTCATGGAAATCCCCAGTGGAAATGCCTTTGAGATACAGCCAGGGCAGCAGCTCCTCGATGGATTTGGCCTTGCGCAAATATGGTGGCAGGATTGTCGAGGTAAACCGGATTTTCTCAGCGGCATCGCCCCGGTCCCGCACGCGCGGCACTTTGACCGGCACCGCGCCGATCCCGGTAATGACCTCGCGTTCCGGCAGGTGACCGTGGCGCACCAGTCGCGCACGACCGTCGTCCGTTTTCTCAGATGCATAGGCCTCCAACAGAACTGAAAGTTCGGCCTCAACCGCTTGCTCAATCAGACGCTGCGCGCCCGATCGTAGCAGATCCGTTAGTGGATCAGGCGAAAATCCCTGTGGATCGCTCAGCTGCGTAATGGTATTTGTCGTCATGTGGCATATCCTTTTCTCTTCGAGAATTGCGGCGCGTGAACAACGCCATGATATGTCGCCCCTCAGGGGCTGTCGCCCCTCAGGGGCCATCACCAACTTTTAGCGATATCTCGAAGTTCGATGCGTTCGATCAACGCGCGCAGGGCTTCCTTCGCCTCAGGCATGCTGTCTTAGTCGCTCAGTCGATTGATCAGCACCGACACTTTGACGCGATAGATCATCGCCATCTTCGGGTGGATGCCGATGGACTGCGGACCCACTAATACCACGCTGCACCCAGTCTCTCTTTGACTTGCTCTGCTGGGACACCTGCGACGTAAGTTTCGCGAAAGCTTGCGTTCAGAAAGTATAGTCATTGCTGAAATGTACTGGCCGCGACATTTTGTTGCCGGACGGCCAAAGTTGCCTGTCTGGCACTTCATCGCGCATAATTGGACGTGTGCGCGACGGTTTTTGTCGCAAAACTGGCGACCAGTCCAAGAGTTTTACGATAACCAGAGCCTAAAGTGGCGAACAGCGCTGCACCATTTGTCCCTGTGCTGATGAAATGAAAGATCGACTGAATGAAGAGAATTGTTCTTGATGCGACAGACATTCGCATTCTCAGTGCAGTGCAGCAACATGGCCAACTGAGCAAAATCAAGCTGGCTGAGTTATGCAGCATCTCTGCGACGCCGTGCTGGGCACGACTGGGCCGGTTAAAAGCTGCGGGGCTCATCCGAGGTTACCATGCCGATATCGCGTTGGGGCAACTGGCGGATTTTGCCCAAGTGATTGTGACGGTGTCCTTGGGCCGCCACAGAAAGGCTGATTTCGACCGTTTCGAGGCATTTATCAACAGCCAAGACGAGATCACGGAATGCATCGCCACGGGCGGCGGCGTCGATTACATCATGAAAGTCATCAGCCCAAGCCTGGTCGCGTTTCAGGACCTGATGGAAGCGTTTCATTCGGAAGATCTGGGGATCGACCGCTACATGACGCACTTTGCGACTCGGCAGGTCAAATCAAGCTTGCCAAACATTTCAAAGCTGGCCGCGAGAAACCCCAAATAGGCTTCAAAGCCCAAACGGTCTTATCCGAGTTGTAAAAATAGCCTGCTCGGTCTCGCAACTGAAAATTTTCAGTCCACATTTGCGCTTCGTCTCGGACTACATCTTGGGCAGATTTTGACAGTCTTAGATCTCGGAGATCACAGACAAAACGGGAGGAAGTTCCAATGCAAGCAGATGATTTCGGTTTCGGCACACAGATCCGCAAGTCCCCTTATTTCGACGCAACAGTGCGTTGGGGCGCCCAAGGCTATTCGGTTTATAACCACATGTATATTCCACGTGATTTCGGGGACCCTGAGCAGAACTTCTGGAACCTCGTAAACGATGCGATCCTGTGCGATGTTGCAGTTGAACGTCAGGTTGAGATCACTGGGCCGGATGCCGCGAAATTCACCCAGCTGCTGACATGCCGCGATCTTTCAAAGATGGCCGTGGGTCAGTGCAAATATATCCTGATCACCAATGCTGATGGCGGCATTTTGAATGACCCTATCCTGTTGCGCCTAGCAGAAAACCACTTCTGGATTTCACTGGCAGACAGTGACATCTTGCTGTGGGCGCAGGGCGTGGCTGTAAACTCTGGTCTTGATGTTACAATCAGCGAGCCTGACGTGTCCCCGCTGCAATTGCAGGGCCCGAAATCTGGCCTGATCATGCAAGAGCTCTTTGGCGAAAGCATTTGGGATCTCAAATACTACTGGCTGCGCGAGGTCGAGCTTGACGGTATCCCGCTCATCATTTCACGTACAGGCTGGTCAAGCGAACTGGGCTACGAGCTGTACTTGCGCGATGGCACTTGCGGCGATGCACTGTGGGAGCGGATCATGGCAGCTGGCATGGCCCATGGCCTCAAGCCGGGCCACACGTCGACGATCCGCCGCATCGAAGGCGGGATGCTTTCGTATCATGCGGATGCAGATGCTGAGACGAACCCCTATGAGCTCGGGTTTGACCGTCTTGTAAACCTTGACATGGACGCTGACTTCATTGGCAAAGCCGCTCTGCGCCGGATCCAAAAAGAAGGCGTGAGCCGTAAGCAGATCGGTTTGATCTTGGAAGGTGATCCGCTCAATGGACCGAACACGTCTTTCTGGCGTATCAAAAAAGACGGCGAAGTGATTGGCAAAGTGACATCAGCTGTCTATTCCCCCCGGCTCAAGCAGAACATCGCGCTAGCGATTGTCGACGTAGCGCACGCCAACCTGGGCGCAACAGTTCAGGTTGTGAACAGATCGGGCGTCGTCAACGAAGAGGGAGCAGTCGATGCCATCATTGTGGACCGTCCGTTCTATGACCCTAAGAAATCCATCGCTGCCGCCTGAAAGCGCAGCTAAGTAAGGGCTACAACTATGTCTAATCTCGCGATTGCACTGCATTGGCAGCGCGCTGTACCTGTTCTGCAAACAGGCGCCTATTCGAATGAGCATACGGTGCAGTACAATAGCCAGTATGACCTACTCGTCGACTCCGCCCCTGATTGGGGCGGAGATCCGGAAAATACCAATCCCGAACAGGCGCTGGCCTCGGCCCTGTCCAGTTGTCATATGATGACGTTTCTGGCGCTGGCTGCCAAAGCAGGCTGGCCGGTGGCAAGCTATCACGACTACGCAGAAGCGCATTTGGGTAAAAATCCCAAAGGCCAGATGTCCGTGACACGGATCGACCTCCGTCCTGTGGTGCGTTTTGATACCGGATTTTCGGTGAATGCGGAGGAATTGGCACAAATGCAAGACCGCGCGCACCGCTATTGCTTTATCGCCAATACCTTGGCTGACAGTGTCGAAATCAACATACTTTAGACCCCGAAAAGGATCTGCCCCGTGACAACAAGTGATATCCTGCTCCGCGATCTGGACGCCAATGGCATTCTGCGCCTGACCCTGAACGATGTGGGGCGGCGCAACGCCTTATCCGAGGCAATGCTGGCCGAATTGGGCACAGCCTTCGCTGATGCAGGATCAGACGCAGCGGTGCGGGTGATCATTCTGGCGGCCAACGGGCCTGCGTTTTGTGCGGGCCATGATCTGAAGGAAATGACGGCAGGGCGTTCGCACGACGATGGCGGCAAAGCCTATTTTGCCAAAGTGATGTCCCTGTGCTCGGGCGTGATGCAGGGCATCGTGAATTGCCCCAAGCCCGTCATTGCCGAGGTCACGGGTGTGGCCACGGCGGCGGGCTGCCAGCTGGTTGCAAGTTGTGATCTGGCCATCGCGGCGGACACAGCGCAGTTCAGCACGCCGGGCGTTCACATCGGGCTGTTCTGTTCAACACCTATGGTGGCCCTGTCGCGCAATGTGGCCGACAAACACGCGATGGAAATGCTGCTGACGGGCGATATGACCTCTGCTGCGCGTGCTGCTGAAATCGGTCTTGTGAACCGCGCCGTTGACCCCCAGATGCTACAGGATGCAACGATGGAAATGGCACGTAAGATTGCGTCAAAGTCCAGCATGACACTGGCAACAGGGAAACGTGCCTACTACGCACAGCGAGAAATGACTTTGGTCAATGCTTACGATTATGCCTCGGGTGTGATGGTTGATAATATGCTGGCTCGTGACGCCGAAGAGGGCATCGGCGCCTTCATCGCAAAACGCACCCCCCAATGGCAGGACGCCTGACCTCATGAACGCCAATCCTTACAACACCGATCTTGACCGCAACGCGGCGAACCATCAACCGCTCACGCCGCTGACTTTTCTGGAACGCGCGGCCTCGGTGTTTCCCAACCACACAGCGATCGTACATGGCGCGTTGCGGCGCAATTACGCGGAATTTTACGCACGCTCGCGGCAGCTGGCGTCTGCATTAACGCAACATGACATAGCGCGCGGAGACACCGTCTCGGCGTTGCTGGCCAACACACCTGCAATGCTAGAATGCCATTACGGTGTTCCCATGTGTGGCGGGGTTCTGCACTCGGTGAACACCCGGCTTGATGCGTCGGTGATCGCGTTTCAGTTGGACCATGCCAGATCCAAAATCGTCATCGTGGACCGCGAATTCATGCCTTTGATGCAAGAAGCGCTGATGCTGGCGGCGGTAACGCCACTGGTAATCCAATATGATGACGCTGAATTTACCGGGGCCAAAATGCCGGTTGAAGCGCAGGACTATGAGGCGTTCCTGTCCACCGGTGATCCTGATTTCGCGTGGCTGATGCCCGAGGATGAATGGGACGCGATTTCGATCAATTACACCTCCGGAACAACAGGCGACCCTAAAGGCGTCGTGTCGCATCATCGCGGTGCGTATCTTTTGGCGCAGGGCAACGCGCTGACCACATCCATGGCAAAACACGCGGTCTACCTGTGGACCTTGCCGATGTTTCATTGCAACGGCTGGTGCTTCCCATGGACGCTGTCGGCGATTATCGGAACGCATGTCTGCCTACGCCAAGTGCGGGCGGAACCCATTTGGAACGCATTGGCAGACGAGGGCGTAACACATCTGTGCGGCGCTCCGATCGTGATGTCCCTGATGATTTCGGCCCCTGCCACCGAGAAACGCGCCATTGATCGCACTGTGCAGTTTTTCACCGCCGCCGCTCCGCCGCCTGAAAAGCTGTTGGCCGAAATGAAGACCGCTGGCTTTGATGTGACGCACCTTTATGGGCTGACTGAAACCTACGGCCCTGCTGTGGTTAACGACTGGCATCGGGACTGGTCCGATCTGCCATCCGCCGAACAAGCCGCACTAAAATCGCGCCAGGGCGTCCGTTATCTGCCGCTGGAAGGGCTGGATGTGCTGGACCCCGAAACCATGGCCCCTGTGCCGCGTGATGGCAAAACCATGGGCGAGGTGATGTTTCGCGGCAATGTCGTGATGAAAGGGTATTTTCGCAACCCGAAGGCCACGCAAGAGGCATTTGAAGGCGGCTGGTTCCACTCTGGCGATCTGGGCGTGCGGCATCCTGACGGCTATATACAGCTTAAGGACCGCTCCAAAGATATTATTATCTCGGGCGGCGAGAACATCTCGTCTATCGAGGTGGAAGAAGCGCTCTACCGTCATCCCGCGGTCGAAATCA
This sequence comes from Yoonia sp., assembly GCA_023955335.1. Classification (GTDB taxonomy): domain Bacteria; phylum Pseudomonadota; class Alphaproteobacteria; order Rhodobacterales; family Rhodobacteraceae; genus Yoonia. The sequence goes on along the minus strand of JAGSGF010000006.1, from coordinate 19,529 downwards.
CCGCAGTGGTTGCCATGCCACATGATAAATGGGGCGAGACGCCTTGTGCCTTTGTGGAACTCGCGGCAGGTCAATCCGTAGATGCAGCGACCCTGCGTGCGTGGTGCAAGGACCAGCTTGCGCCCTATAAAGTACCGGGAAAGTTTGTCTTCATGCCCATCCCACGCACCTCGACTGGAAAGATCCAGAAATTCGTCCTGCGTGAAAAAGCCCGCGAGATTGCCGAAAACGCAGATGGCGGTCAGATGGCCTCGGCTTGACGCTTCTGGCGCACTTGGATCAAGATGCTTTCAGACGTCTGGTTTTCTCGGCCCATTCTGCCAATGCCATCTCGGGCAAAAGCGCTTCTGATGAAATCCGGCTGAACGACGCGCCCGCGAACGGGATGCGCAGCAAGATTCAATGCGCGACCTCGTCTTTTGACAAGGCCGACAATGACCTGAATGTTTTGCCAACCGCCTCGCCCGTCCCAGTAGCCGGTGGTTGGCCCTCTGAACCCTTTTCCTGCTTTGCTGTGATACGGCAACGGTCTGCTTTCCAGCTTGTTAGGTCAAAACATGTTTAGTTTTTGTCGCGGCCTTACCAACTGCTGCGGCTAACTGCTTGGGTCGGTAGTCTTCCACCGGTCTGTGGCTCCCAGCTGAGCTGTCTTTGATGTCTTTTAAGAGCCTTTGAGCCTTGCCCGCGCCCATGCAAGCCCCGACCGTTTATCGAATTCTAAGCTTGCCATAGCGGCAGGTCGCAGACGACATCGGTGTGTTGTTGACATAACGCTCACTGAACCCGCGTGCGAGGACGCGAATATCCGCCGCAGCCACGTTCAGTCCCCCGCCTCAACCCCATAGCTTGTTCGACAATTACTAAACGCGCGGTCCTGGCGGTCGATCATAACGGTGTCGATGCCAGCAATTGCGGTAGCAGCAAGCCTGCAGGGCCTGACCCGATGAGGGACAAACCGATGTATCGGCATGAGGGCGCCTGCGTCGAAGGGACTTAGGTCCGTTGAAGTCGTTTGAACAACGCAGAGGTGTCCCAACGCCCGCCGCCCATATTTTGGACGTCCTTGTAGAATTGATCAACAAGAGCGGTTACCGGCAGACTGGCGCCATTTTCATTTGCAGTTTCAAGGCAAATGCCAAGATCTTTGCGCATCCAGTCCACGGCAAATCCATGCTCAAAGTGATCATCGAGCATCGTCTCATAGCGGTTGGCCATCTGCCAGCTGCCAGCGGCGCCCTGACTGATAACCTCGACCACATCACGTCCGTCAAGGCCGGCTTTGGTGGCGAAGTGCAGCGCTTCGGATAACCCCTGAACCAATCCCGCAATGGCGATTTGGTTGGCCATTTTGGTCAACTGTCCGGCACCGCTGTCGCCAATACGGCGCACAAGTTTTGCATATGTGTTCATAACAGGTTCGGCACGGGCATAATCTGCGATGTTGCCACCGCACATGATTGACAGCTGTCCGTTCTCCGCGCCAGCTTGTCCGCCTGACACTGGCGCATCAACGAAACCGACGCCTTTGGATTTCGCGGCGGCATAAAGCTCGTGCGTTACCTTGGATGACACGGTTGTGTGGTCCACAAACAGCGCACCATCAGCCATGCCGGCGAAGGCACCATCATCTCCCAGACAAACCGAACGCAGGTCGTCATCGTTGCCGACGCACGCCATGACCAATTCAGCACCTTTTGCGGCCAGAGCAGGGGTCGCGGCACGTGCACCACCATGCTGGTCCACCCATGCCTGCGCTTTGGCGGCCGTACGGTTATACACAGTGACATCGTGGCCCGCAGCCTGCAAATGCCCCGCCATCGGATAGCCCATCACGCCCAAGCCTAGGAATGCAATTTTTGCCATGTCGAGGTTCCTTTTCGAGAATTAAAGCAGATCGCCCGGCGTTTTACCGTTAAAGAAGGCGTCCAAATTGTCTAATGCGCGGAAACCCATTGCGTCGCGGGTTTTGCGGGTGGCACTGCCAATGTGGGGCAGCATAAAGATGTTGTCATGCGCGGCAAAGGCAGGGTTCCCGCCGGGTTCGGTCTGAAAGCAATCCAGTCCTGCGGCGGATATCTGACCTTGCGCGAGCGCGTTCAATAACGCGGCCTCGTCCACCAATGCGCCGCGTGCTGTATTGACCATGACCGCACCCGCCGGCAGCAGGGCAAAGCGGTCTGTGTTCATCAGGTTTGTGGTCTCGGGCGTGGCCGGACAATGCAGCGACAGGAAATCAGCGACACCAAGCAGGCTTTCGACGCTGTCGTGATAGACTGCACCTTTGGCTTGATCAGCGCGTAGTTCGCTGCGGTTATAGTAGTGGATTTCCATATTGAACCCACGTGCCTTGGCCGCAAAGGCGCGGCCCACACGGCCCATGCCGATGATCCCCACTCGCGCATCTGTGACCTGTTTGCCAACCATAAAGGCGGGCGACCAACTGTCCCATGCGCCGCTGCGTACGATACGATCACCAGCCACCGCATTACGTGCAGCGCCAAGCATCAACAGCATAGCAAGCTCTGCCGTGGCGTCGGACAACACGTCAGGGGTGTTGGTCACGACAATGCCGTGCCCTTTGAGCGCAGGCAAATCGCAGTGATCCACCCCGACGGAATGGTTCGCCACGATCTTGAGCCGGTCAGAAAACTGCGCGACAACACCGGCGCTAAAATGCTCGGAGTGGCAGGGGAGGATGGCGTCGAAATCAGCACTGGCTGCGATCAACTGCTCGGCGGTGCCGGGCAAATCTTCGTGATTAATGACAACGTCATAATCGCGCGCAGCACGGGCCAACGTTGCATCAGACAGGCGGCGCGTAATCCAAAGACGGGGTTTGCTCATTTCTTGCGGACGCATTCGTCCCAGAAATCATATACCGCCATGCAGCAAACGATGATCGCGATGATCATGAAGGGCGCTCCGCCCTTAAAGCCTGCAAAGCCCGATGAGATACTTTGCGACAATCCCCCGATGAAGATGCACAAAAGTGCAGTCCCGATCAGCCCCATCACAAGTTTAATTCCGTATGACATGTATTTGTCCTTTTTCGTTATTCTGCCGCGTTCGCCAGCTGGGTTTGCAGCCAACGCGCAGTGCGCAGCAGGCGATTGTCTTTTTCAGCAGGGCCGATCAGTTGAACGCCGATCGGCAAACCAGTGTCTCCAACCAACAAAGGCAGGCTTACACAGGGTAGACCTGCGAGCGTCCAGAGCGTGCAAAAGATCGGGTCGCCCGTACCTGTACCAAACGTTGGTGCCTCGCCAGCAGCTGAAGGGGCAATGATAGCATCAAATTCCAAAAAGAAGTCAGCAAAAAATTTCTCTGCTGAGGCTTTGACTAAAAGCGCGTCTTCATATTCCGCTTGGGTGATCTGTCGTCCACGTGTGATGACGGGTTTCAGGGTTTCACTGATCTCATCCCAGTTACCGTCAAATAGCTCTGCCTGATGCTTGCAAATTTCATATTCATGGATACGCGCCTGCACCGCGACAAGGTTTGAAAGCGTATCGGCGGGCTCCATTTTGGTGACCTGCGGCCCAAGAATATCAAGCACCGCGTCCAGCCCTTCTTTGGCGTCATCAGACAGCCGATCGTTAAAGGGCAGATTGAACCAGACAAGTTCGGGGGTGGCGGGCACATCCTCTGCTGCGCCTGCCGACATATCAGGGCGCGGGCGGGCAAAGCTGGTCGCGTCCCGTTCGTCATATCCGCTGATCACATCCGTCAGCAGCGCCACATCTGCCAGCGAGCGACCAAAGCAGCCGACCTGATCGAGCGAGACAGAGGTTTGCAACAGCCCCGTGCGCGACACGACACCGCGTGTTGGCTTGAAGCCGAACGTTCCGCAATAAGATGCGGGCCGGATCACAGAGCCGTTGGTTTGGGTCCCGATGGCAAGGGGAACGTGATGTGCCGCGACCGCCGCCGCCGAACCGCTCGAGGAACCACCGGGGCTGTGATCGGGGCTGTGCGGATTGCGTGTCTCGTTGGCGTGGACAAAGGCCAGCTCTGTTGTGACGGTCTTGCCCATGATCACAGCACCGGCATCGCGCAACAGCTCAACAAGGCGGGCATCGTGATCCGTTCGCCGCCCCCTGAATATCGGGGTGCCGCGTGCCGTGGGCATATCAGCGGTGTCGATGATGTCCTTTAACCCCACAGGAATGCCGTGCAGCGGACCGATAGCCAGGCCTGCCTTGCGGATACGGTCACACTCTGTCGCCTGCAAAATGGCGGCCTCTGGATCGAGATAGGCCCAAGCTTTTATCGCGTCGTCGGTTGCTGTCATCTGCGCAAGGCAGGACTTAACCAATTCAACAGATGTTAGCTTGCCTATCGCGCAGAGCGCCAGTGCCTCGGTTGCCGTGAGCTTATACGCCTCTTTTATCACGGAATGTATTCTCCAAAGAGGTAATCAGGGAACCACAGCGCAATACCAGGGAACGCGTACATTAGACACATCGTCAGGATCACGATGCCCAGATAGGGCATAATCCCCCGGAAAATATCCATCAGCTCGATCTGGTCTTTCAGCACCCCTTTTAAATAATAGGCCGACATCGCCATCGGCGGGGTAAGGAACGAGGTTTGCAGGTTCAACGCAATCAGCATGGCAAAGAAGTACGGGTTCACGCCGAAAACTTCGAGGAGCGGCAGGAAGATAGGCACGAAAATGATCAGGATTTCGGACCATTCCAGTGGCCAACCCAGCAAGAAGATAATGAGCTGCGCCATAACAAGGAATTCCCAAGGCTCCAGATCCATACCGCCAACCCAATGTGCAATAAGATCGTGGCCGCCGAGATATGAAAACACCGAAGCGAAGGTCCATGAACCGACAAACAACCAACATACCATGGCCGTCGCTTTTGCGGTCAGAAACACGCTTTCCTTAAGCTTGGTCCACGTCATTGAACGGTAAAGCACAGCCAGAACCATGCCGCCCAACGCGCCCATCGCAGCCGCTTCTGCAGGTGTTGCAAGGCCGCCCAAGATAGAGCCAAGAACAAGGGCAATCAGCACGGTCAGCGGCACGAAGCTGAACAGCAGGTCTTTGTAGATTTCCTTTGGGGGTGGAACGTCTTTCATGGTTGGCTTTGGGGCCAGCTCTGGGTTGAACCACACGCGCAGGATCACATAGACAATATACAGACCGGCCAGCAGCATACCCGGAAAGACCGCCGCGGCGTACAGGCGCAACGGCGACAGATCAGCGATAGCGGCATAGACGATCAGCATGATCGACGGCGGGATCAAGATGCCCAGCGTACCCCCTGCACAGATCACACCAGCAGCAAAGCTTTTATCGTAGTTGGCATTGGCCATCGCTGGAAAGGCAAGCAGGCCCATCAAGGTCACAACCGCGCCCACGATGCCCGATGCGGTAGAGAAGACCGCGCAGGTCACAAGGGCTGCAATCGCAAGGCTGCCCGGCAGGTTGCGCGCAGCCATGTAAAGCGAGAAAAACAGTTTATCGACGATGTTGGCGCGTTCGACCACGTAGCCCATGAAAAGGAACAGCGGAATCGCCACAAGGGTCGGATTCTCCATCACCGAATAGGTGTTCTGATTCACCAGATAGAAGATATTGTTGTTGAAAACATCCGATAATGTTTCGATCGGGTGCCCTTGGTGATAGGCATAATACCCAAAACCAACGCCCATGGCGAGCAGGGTAAAGGCAATCGGAAATCCAAGCAGAACAAGGAGAATAAATAGCCCAAGCATAATCAGTGCGACTTCGGGATTTGACATCTTTATAACTTTCTTGAAGCGCAGAGCGGCTTATTTTTTACCTGGGACTACGGCGCGTATCGCATCGAGATCAGCGGCCGTCAGTAGGTCTTCGGTTTCTTTTACGTCCGCCAGTCGTTCGGGCCAGACACCAGTGCGCATGGCAATCACACAGCGTACCAGTTCGGCAACGCCCTGGATCATCAGCAAGCCACCAGACAGCGGGATGAGCGATTTGAAAAAGTAAATCTGGATACTGGCCGGGCTGTTAAAGCTGACCTCTTTATAGCGCCAGCTGTCGGAGGCGATTTCATACCCGAACCAGACCAAAGCCATAATGCCGGGAAAGAAGAACAGGAAGTAGAGAGCAAAATCCAGACCCGCCTGCACCTTGACCGGGAACAGCCTGTAAACAACATCGGCCCGTACGTGGGTGTCTTGCGCCAGCGCATAGGCGCCACACATCAAGAACAGCGCCCCATACATTTGGACCATCATGTCAAAGGCCCAGACAGTGGGCGCGTTCAAGACATAGCGGACAAAGACTTCATAGGAAACTGACAGCGTCAGGATCAGGATGCACCACCCAAAGGCGCGTCCTACCCAAAGGCTGAGGCCTTCTATGGCGTATACGAATTTCATGTGCCTGTTGCTCCCCTAACAGATCAGTGGGACAATATTCTTTGTCCCAAGTGTACAATGCCCGGACGCCAAAGAGGCACCCGGACACTGCAAAATCGCTATGCGATTAGCCGAAGTAGTGATTATAAGCCAGCTTGTAGTCAGGCTGGTTGAGGTTGAGATAACCCATGACTTCCTTAGCGTAGGTCTTCTGCGATTCCATCACTTTGGCAAAGAACGGATCGTCTGCAGCGATGCGGCTGGAAACCGAATCCCAAGCAACCAACTGGGCTTGCATAACCGATTCTGGTGTACGCGAAACCGTAACGCCGTCCTGTTCCTGAAGCTTGATCAGATCATCAGAATAGCGCTTGGTGTTGCCCCAGTAGAAGCCGGAGTTTTCAGCCATTGATGCGTTTTTGATGATTGCTTTGTGCTCATCGGACAGGCTGTTGAACTTGTCCTTGTTGATGGTCACCTCAAAACATTCCTGTGACTGGTGGTAGGATGCCAACATGTAGTTTTTGGAAACGTCCTGCATGCCAAAGTCACGGTCGGACGTTGGGTTGTTGAATTCGGCCGCGTCGATCAGGCCGGATTTCATTGCAGGCTGGATTTCACCACCCGGAAGCTGAACAACAGACATGCCCATTTCAAGCATAACGTCAGCAGCCAGACCAACGGTCCGGTACTTCAGGCCCTCCATCTGCGAGGCATCTGTTATTTCTTGCTGGAACCACCCCAGCGGCTGAGCCGGCATAGGTGAGTTAAAGAAGGACACAACATTCAAGCGCAGATCTGCCATCAGCTCGTCAAACAGCTCTTGGCCGCCGCCAGCATGAATCCAGCCAAGCATTTCCTGGCTCGACCAGCCAAAGCATGGGCCTGTGCCAAACAGCGAAGCGGATTTGGATTTGCCGTACCAGTAGGCGGACACATAGTGGGCTGCATCTAGAACGCCGCGGTGAACCGCGTCTTGCATCTGGCTGGTCTTGACGACCGAGTCGACCGACAGCACTTCGATGGTCAGCGATCCGCCGGACATCTCGTTAACGCGGTTGGCAAAAGATTGGGCGTTTTCGAGGAAGATACCGCCACCCCATGCTGCCTGCATTTTGATTGTTACGCCGTGACTCTCTGCAAGTGCAGGTGTGGCAAGCGTTGCGGCGCCGGCAACAGCCGAACCGCGCAGAAACTTTCTGCGATTGATAGAATTTTTCATATTTCCTCCCAAGGAATAACGTTCGACTGCCCCAGGTATCCGGGGCGGTCGCATCGGTACATTTTTGGATATTCGGGATTGCGCCTTAGCCAGAAACCGCACCCTCCAGTACGGCCCAAGGCAGCACATGCCCGATGATCCAAGGGTACTTTAGAACATGATGCTGAATACACAAGCATGTACCCACAAGTGACCGGCACAGATTGGACACGTGGGCACAAAAGGCGTGTACACAATGAGGTTGCAAGCTGGTCGTTATATTCGCTGCTCCGTCAAAGAAGATTTTAAACAAGCCATTGATAATAAACAAGTTTTGCCATTTCTATCATGCAGCTCAGGCCATTCCTTTGCCTTGTTGCCATGCAAAATACCCTCCCATGCGGCTTAAATCTATTTTACAAAAATATTTCTAGCTCCCCAAATGATATTGTATACATTTTCGGTCTATATTTCCAAAAAATACACTCGAACGGCACCGAATCGCTTGCGTCTTTCCGATTCTGTATACAACCTAGGTGAAACACGTTAGAATAATTCTTCACCTGATTAGGGAAATTTAGCCCGTGACCGATCGCAATCTCAGCCAACTTGACCGCGCCTTGCTGGGCCTTCGTTCTTTGGTCATGAGCGGCGCATTCTCGGGTGGGCAGAGGTTGTCAGAGGTTGCGGTGGCCAATCAACTTGGCACGTCTCGCACCCCACTGCGCCAAGCCATGGACCGCCTTGTTGCCGAGGGCTTGCTCGAACGGATCGAAACGGGCGGCTGCCGCGTCGCCACGTTCACGCGCCAAGACATCGCCGATGCCATTGAAATTCGCGGCGTCATCGAAGGCACCGCCGCGCGCATGGCAGCGGAACGCGGCGTGGACGCTAATCTCCTTGAGAGCGCCAACGCCGTGTTGGACCTAATCGATATTGCTATTGCCCATCCCGATGGCCTTGATTTTGACAGCTACGTTACGCACAACGCCCGTTTTCATCAGCTTCTTGCTGAGTTCCCGCGCAGCCCCCTGATCCGCCGAGAGATTGAGCGGATGACCCTGCTGCCCCTCGCGTCACCGTCATCGTTTCTAAGCGAGCAGGCCGGGATCCCTGATTTCATCGAGTCGCTGCGCCATGCACAACGCCAACACCGCGCCATTATGGAAGCCATCGCAAACCGCGAAGGCACACGCGCCGAGGCTCTGGCCCGCGAACATGCGCGCCTCGCGCTGATTAACTTCAATTATCTGACCGAAGCTCAACCGATACTCACGAAAAACGTGCCCGGTTTGGCTTTGGTTTCGTCAACATAAACTTCTAAAGGAGCCGACTTTTGTCTAGTCTCAGCACACTTATCGCGCTGCACGCCAATCCGGTCGAAATGCTGCGCAACTCCAAGATCGGGATGTATGTTTACCCCGTCGTGGCCCCCGAATTCACTAACTGGCGCGACGAACAGGGCGCATGGCGCGATCATGCAGTGTTGTTTGACCAGTCTCACCATATGGACGAGCTGATCGTGGAGGGTCCTGATGCAGAGCCGTTTCTGGCCTATGTCGGGATCAACGGCTTTGGCAATTTCGGGCTGAACCGCGCCAAGCATTTTGTGCCTGTGACGCCCGCAGGTCACGTCATTGGCGATATGATCATTTTCCGCGAACGAGAGGACAAGTTCATCCTAGTCGGTCGTGCGCCAACGGCAAATTGGGTCCGCTTTCAAGCCGCTCGTGGCGAATGGCAAGTCCGTCTGTTCCACGATCCACGGTCCAACAGCCGCCCCGATGGTGAGCGGATCATGCGTACGCACTACCGGTTCCAAATCCAAGGCCCCGACGCGCCCGCCATCTTTGAGAAAATCAACGGTGGCCCAGTGCCAGACATCCCGTTCTTCCATGTCAACGAAATCAACATCGGCTCTAAGAAAGTACAAGCGCTGCGTCACGGCATGGCAGGCGCGCCTGGTCTGGAAATCTGGGGGCCGTACGCAGACAAGCATTACATTCAATCCACGATCCAACAGGCTGCACGCGACATCGGTGTAAACCTCGTGCAGGTTGGCAGTCGCGCTTATTCGACCAACACCTTGGAATCCGGTTGGATTCCATCCCCCTTGCCTGGCATCTACACCGGGGACGGCATGATGCAGGAGTACCGCGACTGGCTTGGTGCTGACAGCTACGAGGCCGCAGGGTCGATCGGTGGCAGCTACGTGTCGGACGATATTTCGGACTACTACGTAAACCCGTTCGAGTTGGGATATGGCTTTTACATCGGTTGGAAAAAAGACGACTTTATCGGCAAGGCCGCGCTGACCAAAATGAAGGATGGCCCAAACCGCAAAAAGGTAACATTCGAGTGGAACAAAGAAGATGTTCTCAAAATTATCGCCAGTGGGCTTGAGCAAGGCACGCCGTATAAATGGATTGATTTCCCACAGCCCAACTACGCATCCTCGTCAGCCGACATGGTCATGCAGGGCGACAAAATGATCGGGATGAGCATGTTCAACGGCTATAGCTGGAATGAACGCTGTTTCCTTAGCCTTGGTGTTGTCGATCAATCTGTTGAGGTCGGCGATGTGCTGACCATGAAGTGGGGCGAGCCTGAACAAACCGGCAAAACATCTGCCGAGGCCCATAAGCAAACCGAAATCCGCGTGCGCGTGTCTGACACGCCTTACGCAAAAGATGCCCGTGAAAATTATGCGGACAGTTGGAGAACCGTGGGCGATTAACGTCGCCAAAAAATGAGGCGGGCGTTCTGGGTGGGCGCCCGCCAAACAATCGAAATGTCGACACTGGGAGGTACAGACATGAAATTTACGAACCTTATCGCGGCATCCGCCGTAGCATTTGCCGCTGCAATGCCCGTAGCGGCTGAAGAGCTAAGCTTTGCCAACTTCACACCGCCGTTTCACACTGTGAACGAATCCGTGATGGAAAAGCTGAACACCATTTTGTCTGAAGCCACAGCCGGCGAAGTTACTGTGCGCGGCTATCACGGCGGAGAGTTGGGCGCAGGTCCGGTTGAGCAATACATCCGCGTTGTCCAAGGCGTGGCAGATATGGCGTGGGGCCTTCCGGGCTACACGTCTTCGCAGTTCGAACAGACGATGATTGTTGAGCTTCCTGGCACGCTGACCAATGAAGACGCTGGATATGCTGCGATGTGGGCGGCCTACGACGACCACCTTGCCGGTGAATTTGTCGGCACGGTGCCGGTGGCCCTTTGGACGTCAGAACCCAACGTGTTCATCATGCGGGACGCGGTGATCCGCACGCCAGCCGATCTGGCCGGCTTGAAAATCCGCGTTGCCGGAGCAACCGCCGCTGATGTTGCCTCAGCGCTGGGTGCGACGCCGGTGCAAATGCCGATTAACCAAGTCTACAACGCGTTGCAGACGGGTCTGATCGACGGTGTCATCACCGGTTCATCCACGCTCAATGACTTTAAACTCGACGAAGTCGCTGACAGTTATACGTTCGGTGCAAACCTTGGCCGCTTGTCGTTTTATGCAGTCATGACCAAAGGCACTTATGATGCGCTTAGTGATGAAGCCAAAGCAGCGCTGGACAGCCCGTCCAATCAGACCGTTTCCCAAAGTGCGGAAGATGCGTGGAACGCGACTGCGGATGCAGGCGTTGCCACGGCCCGCACCCTGTCGGACAACACCTTCGTTGATCTAACCCAAGCAGAGGCTGCGGTATTCGCCGAAGCTATCGCGTCGGTGACGGGTGCCTACGTTGACGGTGTCGGCGGCGCAGATACGCTTGCTGCGATGCAGGCCAACTAAATCATGATCGCGCGTCTGCGCACTTGGGCGGACAGGCTGATTGGTCTGTCCGCAAACATCGGCGCCCTCGGCTTGTTGGTCGAGGTCGCTGTTATCTTGACAGACGTCGTGGGTCGCGCGCTTGGCTCGCCGCTCTATGGCAGTCAGGACATGATCACGATGGGAATGGTCATATTGGTGTTCGGTGGCATGGCCATGTGTGACCGTGACGGTGGGCATATCGCGGTAGACTTGTTTGAACCGCGCTACCCTGCATGGCTGAACCGTTGGATCGACATTATCGCCGCCCTTTTGGGCGCGCTGATTTTCGCATTCATCGCCTATGCCATTCTCGAAAGCGCCAAGCTTAGTGTGATGCTGAACCTGTCTACCAACCTGTTGCGTCTGCCCAAGGCATGGGTCCAATGGGGATTGGCCGGGCTTTCCATTCTGACGTCTGTGGGCATGCTCTTGCGCGCCGCTGAACTTACCCTGTCGGGCCGCGATGTCCGCACCGAAAAGGCCCCCGCAACATGAGCATCGAAGCAATTGGATTTATCGGGATAGCTGGCCTTTTGGTGCTGTTGATCTTGCGCATTCCTGTCGCCTTCGCAATGTTCTTTGTGGGTTTTATCGGTATCTGGACTGTACGCGGCTGGGATGCGGCCATCGGGCTTTTGGGGTCCGAAACCTTCACCATCGCATCCTCGTCCGAGCTCGTCGTTGTTCCCCTGTTCATCCTGATGGGCAATGTGGCCACCGCCACAGGCATGAGCCGCCAATTGTTCAATGCAGCCTACGCCATGATCGGTCACATCCGTGGCGGGTTGGCATCGGCAACGGTTGTGGGCTGTGGCGGGTTCGCGGCACTGTCGGGATCATCCGTCGCGTCCGCGCTGACCATGGGCAAAGTATCTTTGTCCGAAATGGAGCGTTTTAAATACGACCCGCGCCTGTCTACAGGCGTTGTTGCAGCAGGCGGCACATTGGGCATTCTGATCCCGCCCTCCACAGGGTTCGTGATCTTCGCTATTCTGACCGAACAATCCATCGGAAGGCTGTTCCTCGCGGGCATTTTGCCCGGCCTATTGCTGCTGATGATGTTCCTGCTTACCGTGTCGATCATCTGCTATTTCCGCCCCTCTGCGGGGCCACGCGGTCCCGTTACAACATGGGACGAAAAACGCCGCGCGTTAGGGGGGGCATTCCCGATCCTTGGTGTCATCGTCGTCACGATCGGCGGTATCTACGGTGGTTTATTTTCACCTGTCGAGGCCGCGGGCGTTGGTGCCGGACTGGTGATAATTTATGGCGTCGTGATGCGCAGACTTTCGTTCGCAGATTTCTGGCATGCGGCCCGCAGTTCAGTCGTCACAACGGCCACGGTCATGCTTATTCTCATCGCGGCGCATATGATCAACCCATTCCTCGCCCTTAGCCATTTGCCGTCATATGTCGGCGAAACCCTCGTGGCGCTGGACTTGCCAGTGCTCGGCATACTCGGGTTGATGTTGCTCGTGTATCTGGTGCTGGGCTGCTTCCTCGAAGGGTTCGCGATGCTCGTGCTGACGCTACCGATCTTCTTTCCGGTGGTGCTGGAACTTGGAATCGATCCGATCTGGTTTGGGGTTCTCGTGGTGCTGACGCTTGAAATGGGGTTAATCTCTCCCCCCGTGGGCATCAACGTGTTCATCGTGAAATCTGTGGCACCAAACGTGTCGCTCGCTGATATTTTCCGCGGCGTGGCGCCGTTTTGGCTGGCAATGTTCGTGACGCTCATCATCCTTATCACCTTCCCGCAAATCTCGCTGCTTGTGCCCGACACCATGTTCAACTGACCACTGGAGGCCCTTATGTCTGATGCCAAATCCGCCCTCGTCATCTCGGCCCATTCCGCTGATTTCGTCTGGCGCTGTGGCGGGGCGATCGCCTTGCACCGACAACAGGGTTACGAGGTCACGGTGGTGTGCCTGTCCTACGGTGAACGCGGCGAAAGCGCGAAGCTATGGAAACAACAAGGCATGACGCTGGAAAAGGTCAAAACCGGACGGCGGATCGAGGCCGAGAATGCCGCCAAAGCGCTCGACGTCCATGACATCCAGTTCTTTGACCTCGGCGATTACCCGTTGGAACTGACCCGCGACGACAAATACAAACTTGTCGACGTGATCCGTGCGGTGCAGCCGGATTTCATGCTCAGCCATTCCAAACATGATCCTTATAATACCGATCACGCTTATACCACGCAGGTCACGCTTGAGGCGCGGATGATCGCGCAGGCATGGGGCCACAACCCGGGCGAAAAAGTCCTCGGCGCACCGCAGCTTTATCTGTTCGAACCGCATCAAACTGAACAGATGGACTGGAAGCCGGATACTTTCCTAGACATTACATCGGTCTGGGATTACAAGCGCGCAGCCATCGAATGTATGCAGGGTCAAGAACACCTTTGGGAGTTCTACACACGGGTCGCCCAACAGCGCGCCAACCATTTCAAACGCAATTCCGGTGGCCAGTCGGGCGGGCACAATTGCCAATACGCCGAAGGGTTCCAATCGGTATTCCCCCGCACGGTGGATACGCTATGAATGACATTGCACACCTTGGTCACGTCGAACTTTACACCGATCAGTTTGATGCATCTTTGGATTTTTTCACCCGCGTCTATGGCCTGACTGTGACCGAACAAATCGGCGACAGCGCTTATTTGCGCGCGTTCGATGATTACGAGCACCACAGCCTGAAACTGACCCGCCATCACACGACAGGGGTCAGCCATATTGCCTATCGGGCGGCATCCGAGGAGGCACTGGAGCGACGGGTCAAGACGATTGAGGCCAGTGAATACGACGTGATTGGCTGGATGGACGGCGACGCGGGTCATGGGCGCGCGTTCCGCTTCAAAGACCCCTTCAATCATACGTTTGAAATCTATTGGGATACAAACCGCTACGTCGCCCCCGAAGCAGAAAAGCCCGCCCTGAAGAATATCGCCCAACGCTATCATGGGCGCGGGGTTTGCCCTCGGCGGATCGACCACCTGAATCTGCTGGCCACCGACGTATCCGAATTTCGCCGTTTTATGGAAACCTGCCTTGGAAGCCGCGTCACCGAGATGATCCAACTCGACAACGGACGCACGGGCGGCGCGTGGTTTACCGTAAACAACAAGACCTATGATCTGGCCTGTACCGAAGAACACGGCAACGCGGACGGGCGTTTTCACCACCTGACTTACGCCACTGACCAGCGCGAAGACATCCTGCGCGCGGCGGATATTTTCCTTGAAAACGGGGTGCATATTGAAACAGGACCGCACAAGCACGCCATCCAAGGCACGTTTTTTCTTTATGTTTGGGAACCTGCAGGCAACCGGATTGAACTGGCCAATTCCGGCGCACGCCTGATCCTCGCGCCCGATTGGGAGCCCGTAATCTGGACGGAAACCGAACGCAAAAAGGGCCAAGCGTGGGGCCTTAAGACAATCGAGACCTTCCACACCCACGGTACCCCGCCGCTTGTACCAAAGGATTGATATGAACGTCGTTGTCCAAAACATTCCGCGGGCCGATCCGGCCATTATTGACGGTCTTGCAAAGGCGGGTGTTGCAACTGTCCACGAGGCCCAAGGCCGGACCGGTTTGCTTGCCAGCTACATGCGCCCAATCTATCGCGGCGCGTCGATTGCAGGGTCCGCCGTTACTATCCTCGCGCCGCCCGCCGACAACTGGATGTTGCATGTCGCGATTGAACAAATACAGGCGGGCGACATCTTGGTGCTGGGCACGACCGCACCATCGGATGCGGGCTACTTTGGTGATCTCTTGGCGACCTCTGCGATGGCACGCGGCTGTCGCGGGCTGATCATCGACGCGGGCGTGCGCGATGTGCGCGATCTTGAAGCCATGGGGTTTCCGGTCTGGTCCAAGGCAATTTGTGCCCAAGGGACCGTCAAAGAGATCCTCGGATCGGTAAATATACCGATCACCTGCGCGGGGGCTGCCATAGCCCCGGGCGACGTGATTGTTGCTGATGACGATGGCGTTTGTGTGGTCAAACAGTCTGATGCCGCCAATGTACTGGCCGCCGCCCAAAAACGCACGACCAATGAGAAAAACAAACGCGCGCGGTTTGCAGAGGGGGAACTCGGCCTTGATATGTATGACATGCGCGGTCAGTTGGACGCTGCGGGCTTGAAATATGTCTGACGGAATCCCCTGCATGTGGATGCGCGGCGGCACGTCCAAGGGCGGTTATTTCCTTGCATCTGACTTGCCCGCCGAGCCCGCTGAACGAGACTCGTTGCTGTTGTCGATCATGGGCTCGCCCGACCCGCGCCAAATCGACGGCATGGGCGGCGGCGATCCACTTTCATCAAAGGTCGCTGTTGTCGGACCGTCTCTGCAAGTCGGGGTTGATGTGACCTATCTGTTCCTGCAGGTTGTCGTCGATGAAGCCCGCGCCACTTCTGCACAAAACTGCGGTAATATCCTCGCCGGTGTTGGTCCCTTTGCCATTGAACGGGGATTGGTTCGTGCCCAGTCCGGTGAGACAACCGTGCGTATTTTCATGCAAAACACCGATCAAATCGCCACAGTTCGCGTCGCCACGCCTAGCGGGAAAGTCAGCTACGCAGGCGATGCGCGTATTGATGGCGTACCCGGCCATGCGGCCGCCTTACCTCTTGCATTTGAGGACACGGCTGGATCCAGTTGTGGCGCGCTTCTTCCAACCGGGAATCCGCTCGATACCATCAACGGCGTTGAAGTTACGATGATTGACAATGGCATGCCCTGCGTCGTTTTGCGTGCGGCTGACGTGGGTCTTACAGGTGCCGAAGACCCTGCGGACCTTGACGCCAATCAATCCCTGCGCGACCGTCTCGAAGCGATCCGCCTTATCGCCGGTCAGATGATGAACCTTGGCGATGTCCGCAACAAAACCGTTCCAAAAATGACGATGATCGCGCCGGCCCTGAATGGTGGCGCCATTGGAACACGCACCTTTATCCCGCACAGCTGCCACCGCGCCATCGGGGTTCTGGGTGCCGTCAGCGTTGCGACCGCCTGCCTGACCCGTGGCACGGTCGCGGATGGCTTGGCGGTTGTGGGCACCGGGTCCCCCAGCGTGTTGTCTATTGAACATCCGACAGGTGAGATGACAATTATCGCCCACACGACCAACGGGCGCATCACGCGCACAGAGGTTCTGCGCACTGCCCGAAAGTTAATGGATGGTTTTGTCTTCCCCGCTGTCCAAACGGATCAAAGTCCGCCATCCTAATCCAAAGGAACCGCAACATGTCTGACCCGACATCAGAAATTATTTTTCACGCCTATCCGGAATCGCCCGTCGCTGAAAAAGTGCGCGTGGCTTTTGGCATCAAGGGCCTTACGTGGCGCAGCGTCGCGATCCCGCGCATTCTGCCCAAACCGATGCTAACTGCTCTTACGGGGGGCTATCGGCGGACACCTGTCATGCAGATCAATGCAGACATTTATTGCGACAGCCAATGCATCATCCGCGAACTTGAGCGGCGTTATCCCGCCCCGTCGTTCATGCCCACGTCCGAACATGGTTTGATGTGGTGCCTCAGCCGGTGGACAGACGGTCCCTTGTTCGATCAGACGGTACGGCATGTCTTGGGGACTGCCGGAGATAGTCTGGACAAAGATTTCGCCGCAGATCGGGGACGGCTTTATCTGGGCGAGGACTGGGCGGCAGCGTTAAAAAAGGCGAATGCGGAGCTCCCGCATCTCGTCGCCCAAATGCGTGCGCCCTTGTCTTGGCTTAACGCGCAGCTGGCGGATGGACGCCCGTTCTTGTTGGGGTCAGAACCTGCCGCGATCGATGCGCAATTCTACCACGTCATTTGGTTCTTGCGTGGCCGCTGGGCCGATGGGCCGTCGTTTCTGTCCGAGTTCGCTGACCTCGTCCGGTGGGAAGACAACGTGCGTGCAATCGGCCATGGCACGTCCAGCACAATGCAACCAGAAGATGCCATCGCGCGCGCCAAAGATATGCAACCGGCCGCCAATACGGGTGTGGCTGCACATGAGCCTCAAGGCCTTCAGGTCGGGCAACCGGTGACCATCAGTCCCGACGTGAATGGCGGCGAGCAGCCTGTGGCAGGGAAGATCCGTTTCGCCGATGCAGAGACAGTTGTAATCGAGCGCACCGCTGAAGATGTGGGAACCGTCTGCGTCCATTTTCCGCGATCCGGGTACCGGATAGACGTAATGTGAGAACTTGACCCTGCTCGACGCCAAAGACGGCACCCCATGAACCAAGAAGATGAAAAGGCCGCACTATGATTGACCTCTATACATGGACCACTCCGAACGGTCGCAAGGTCTCCATCCTCCTTGAGGAACTGGGCATTGCGTACACGGCTTATCCGATAGACATCACGAAGGACGAACAATTCGTCCCGGATTTTCTGAAAATCGCGCCGAACAACCGCATTCCCGCAATTGTCGATCATGAGACCGGAATTCATTTGATGGAGACCGGCGCGATCATGATGTACCTCGCTGACAAGTACAAAAAGTTCCAATGCAACGGCGACGAATATTGGCGCATGGTTGAATGGCTGATGTGGCAAATGGGCGGCTTGGGCCCAATGCTGGGGCAAACGCATCATTTTGTAAAATACAATAAAGGCAAATCCGAATACGCTGAGCAACGTTATGCCGTCGAAGCGCAGCGATTGTATGGTGTGCTGAATACCCGGCTTGAAGGTCGCGATTACATCGCAGGAGAAAACCGAGGGGAGTATTCTATCGCAGACATTGCATGCTGGCCGTGGGTGTCGCGATTTGAATGGCAAGAGGTTGATTTGAAGGCTTTTCCAAACGTTAAGGATTGGTATCTGCGCATCGCCGCCCGACCAGCCGTGCAAGCTGGCTATTCCGTTCCCAAGTTCATGACAGATGTCCCCATGCCGTAACGATTTTCCTGTGCTGATCTAAACATGGATCGAAGGCGGTGGGGTCAGATGGCCTGAACTTAATCAGGGCACTGTAAGTCTAACGAAAGCGCAGTTTGAAGCCTTTTTTGAAGGGAGGCACTGGCGCAGAGGCCGCACCGTTAACTACAGTTAACCGCGAAACGCTTCGGGCGCTCACTGTTGCCGATGATGTAGCCTGTACACATTAACACGGATGGGAGGAAAACGGACATTTGCTGCTCGTTCAAATAAGACTTACCACGAAGTTGTAAGCCGACGTTCCCTCTCTTTGATCTCAGCGGATATCGATCGGAGGATTTTTGAAACTAAATTGAGTGCCCTGTCCAATAAGGCAAGTATTACCATTCAAGTTTATGGACCTAAAAGCGACCACAGTAAAAAATCCTTTTTCCGCCTCTTCTAGAGTCCTATAGTAATCACTGCTTCCAAGAAACTTTGCTCGTTCCCCTATTTGATTGTGAATTGCTAGTGAGAGACTTAGATCGCCTTTCTTTTCGGCACGACCGAATCCTTCGATAAATTTTCAAAAACCCAATCCGCCATTATTTCACCGATACATTCCGATGGAATCGGTTTGCTGAAGTAAAAGCCCTGCACTTCGTTGCAGCCTTGTTTGCGCAGTTTCTCGGCCTGTTCGGCGGTTTCCACACCTTCGGCATTTGATGTCATGCCCATCGAAGCTCCCAGCCCGATCACAGCATTAATGATGCTGTCCGCATCCGAGCATTTACCAAGATCGGTAATGAAGGACTTGTCGATCTTGATTTTGTCAAACGGGAACCGGCGCAGGTAGCTAAGACTAGAATACCCGGTGCCAAAATCATCCATCGCGATCCTGACGCCGAGGTCTTGCAGTTTTTCCAGAGTTTCAATCGTCTCATCGGTATGGCTGAGCAAGACACCTTCGGTTATTTCCAGTTCCAGACGATTGGGGTTAATCCCCATATCCGTCAGGGCTTTCTTCACAGTTTCAATGAGGTTGCCCTGCCGGAATTGAACCGGGGAAACATTCACCGAAAACGTCAGCTCTGGCCAGTCCTTCGACTGCCGTCACGCTTCACGGATCACCCATTCCCCGATAGGGATGTCAATCGCAGAGCAATAAGGGACCTAATACGCGGGGTAAAAAGGGGCCACTGCGTTTGGTGTTTTGCGGCGCTTTGGCGGGTGTGCTTGTCATATAGCGAACGCGTGCCGAAGCGCATGCTGGCCGCTAGGCCCGCATT